>DPRM01000095.1 GCA_003537645.1 Prolixibacteraceae bacterium | reverse complement strand
ATGTAGCCGTCCTTTCCGGCACCACGACCAATGTAATGGATCTGGTGAACGATCTGGAAGGATTTGAAAATCTCGGTGCAGACAGCCAGCAGGAACGACTGCAGGCCATCTATGACCACCTTGTAAAAACCCGCAATATCATTGCCGGTAAACCGCAACTTGTCCAGAACGTGGACTATCCTCCTGCATTTCTTAAAATGCTCGATTACGCTATTGAGAACTGGAACACACCCAATCGCGACAAAGCCCTGACCATTTTGGCTCAGAACGAAGATGCTTTGAACAAGCATTATCAGCTGGACATCATTCCTGAGAATTCAGATCTGGAAGGACTGGACAACGACTGGTCGGAGCTCGACAATCTGAGCGATGAAGAGTTGCTGGGCGAACTCAGTGGTAAAAAGAGCAAAGCAAAAAAGCAGGCAAAAAAGGAACAGAAAAAAGCTGATCCGACAAAAAAAGGCTTTTTCAAAAAAGTCGGAGAAGCAGTAAAGAAAGGCGGTAAAGCCTTTATCCGCTATAATCCGGTGACCATTTCGGCCAGGAACGGATTTCTGCTTGCACTCAAACTGAACATCAAAAAGATGGCAAGCAAACTCAAATGGGGTTATGCTACAAAGGAACAGGCAGCAACCAAAGGCATCACCGCAGACAAATGGGAAAAGAGCAAAAACGCTTTGGCGAAGGTCGAAAAAATGTTTGCCGATAAACTGCAAGGCAAACGCGACAAACTGAAAAGCGCCATTCTGAAAGGAAAAGCTGGTGGGCTGAGCGGTACTGCTGAATCGGAATTTCTTCTTTCCGGATTGGGAGCCGCCCCTGCCGCCGCCGCTCTGGCTGCCGCAGTTCCTGTAATTGCATCTTGTCTCAAAATCATGGTGGACAGCGGCGTAATGTCCCAGGATGAAGCCGGCAATCTGCAGATGGAAATAGATGCCAGTGTTGCCGAGGGCGATAACATCATGGCCACCGATGAAGATTTTAAATCGGATACAACCGATGATGGATCGGGCGATTCAGGTGATGATTCATCAGGCGAAGGAGGCTTCTTTGGCTGGGTAACCCGAAATCCGCTGATTGCTATCGGCGGCGCAGGACTGGCCATTTGGGGCGTGAGTAAAATGTTCGGCGGAAAGAAAAAAGCTCCGGGTACTCAGAATTTATCCGGGACGCCAGCACCTGCAAAGAAAAAGCCGGGGCCCAAAAAGAAATCGAAAGCAAAGACCAGCGCGCGCAAAGCCAAAGTAAAGGCCATTCGGCTTTCATAAGTAAACTAAGTAAAACCTATAAAAATCAATTGTCATGGCAGCAAATGCAAAAACAACAAAGCCTAAACTGGACGCAAAGACAGTTTTTGAAGAACTCAAAACGCCCGGACTGATCATCATTGGAATGATTGGCGGCAACCTCGCCGGAAAACTCATTGATAAAGCATTGCCGATCGACGAGACCGCAACCGGTTTCCAGGCAAAAGCACTTATCAAACCCATCGTTCAGATCTCTGCCGGAATTGGCGGAGCCATTTTTCTGAAAGACAAAAATCTGAAGCTTATCGCCGGTGGCGTCGCTGCAAGCGGTATTGCTTCAACTGTGAAAGTGTTCCTGAAAAAGGACATTCTGAGTGGTCTCGGAGACTTCAACATTGCTGATCCTCTGAAAAGAGTTTTCCGCGATCCGATCAATCTGGCCATTGCACCCTACAACCCGGAACTTCCAGTTCTGAATGAAAACAATCCGGATCTCAGAACCATTGATATAGAATCTGCACCAGACGACATGGGAGAGCTGGCTGATTACGAAGAGATCCAGGAAGTACAAATCCTGTAACAAAATCAAATAACCAATAAAAAGTGCAATCATGTTAAACTTAGGACAGATCGCTACAAGCGACTACAACCTGCTCGGAGCTATTTCAGAAGAAGAGCTTCTCGGAGCAATCGAACGCGCCTCTCTGAACGAACGTAAACAGTTTGTTCGTAAGATTCAGGCCCAGACCAAACAGACCGTTGCCGCTGGCACCGGAACGCAGAACAGCCGTGGAGAATTTGAGAAACGTCTCCACTGGCTGCCAAAGGAAATCCAGCAGGGACTTGCGGGCAAAACGCTGCAGGCCGTTGATGCTGCCTACTACACCACAAAAAGCATTGCAACAAGTAAAATCGTTAAGATGCTGAAAGATGACGACAATAAAATTGTGGGTCAGTGCAACATCAGCTCCGCCAAGCTGGAAAAAGGAAACATCATGCTGCTGGCCGGAATTATTCTTCTTGCAGGTATTTCCGGAGTAGACAGAGGTGCTGCCGAAGTGAATTACGACATCCTGCCGGATTTTATCCGCAACGGTGAATTTGAATTCAAAGCAAACGGCACAACCCTCATCCCTTCAACATCGTGCGATGTATTCAACACTACCGGCATGAACATCCGCAAAGGACTGTTCGTGATGGACAACCCGAAAGTAATTCTTGATCAGCAAGCCATGGAACTGAACATTGAATGGGGCGCCAACGCGCCGGCCAACATGTACATGAAGGCAATCCTGATCGGAACATCTGTGACCAAGTACTAAAACGTTCTACAGGCCTGGTTAGGGTGATCCGCTCTGGTAGCCCTTTCCATTCCTGTATAAAAATCAAAATCATGAAACTGACCAAATATCAAATGATCAAAGTCAAGGTGGAAACGCCGGGACAAACAGTGCGGTTCTCCGCTGCAACGGATAAATTGTACTCAAAAGTTGAGGGAATTTATGTGTCGCTTCCCAAAGACGAATCGCACTACGGCAGCACAATGGAACTACGCATTGCAGAACAGGAAATCTTTCCCGAAGGCTTCGAAACCAAACTGCTGGCCACTGATCAGAGCTCAACACCCAACGAACGGTTTGTGATTTTTGACAATGACGAAGTGGTGGAAGCTGGTGGAAGCATCATTGAGGGCCGTTTTACAGATGGCGGGTTCAGCGATGGAATAACGTTCCCCTACTCTTTGAATATTTATCTGAAACTGAAAAACGTACAGTAAAATGGAAATCCGCAGGTATTTCATATTGCCGATTATCGTCCGCAAAGCTGGCCAGGTCATACCGATTGATCAAAATATACCTGCCCACATTATTAGTTGCAGAGGCATTCTGGCAACGGTGAAAGGATTTATTCAAACCGGTCACGAAATTCAGCACATAGGCGAAATCAGCATCCAGATTAATTCAGGCGAAGTTCATCCGTTGCATCATTCAGTCGGATATGCTGACAAACCCTTGCTGAAATGCAATCACTTTATGCAAATTGAAGAACAGATCACACCCGACATGCGGATCAGCGGCTACTATCAGGACGCCGCAACTGCAAAAGACGACAAAGGAACTTTCCTCCCCTATCAGGTTAATGTTTATCTGTATTGTAAAGCCACAAAATAAAATGGACCAGTATCTTCTTTCATATATCAACCAGCAGATGCTTGAACGCGGGTATAAAAAATACCGCTTCGAATCGCTCAGCATTCTTACAAAAGACGACGAGGTTGAATATCTGTACCCCGCCTACAATGAGTATCTGTTTCTGGTTTCAAAAGAGCTCGCAAACAACACCGTGATCTGCGCCGACAATA
This sequence comes from Prolixibacteraceae bacterium, assembly GCA_003537645.1. GTDB lineage: Bacteria > Bacteroidota > Bacteroidia > Bacteroidales > Prolixibacteraceae > Aquipluma. The sequence goes on along the minus strand of DPRM01000095.1, from coordinate 42,210 downwards.
ATGTTTATACAGTTAATCAGCATTACAAGCTCCAGGTCTTTGCACAGATCAGGGAATTCACCGGACAGATCAAAATCACCAATCCGGCTAACACAGTACAGTTGATTGAATTCATCCGAGTAATACCAAAATAAAATGGCAGCAAATAGTGTTTCATATTTTCTGAAAAGCCTTAACGCGAGAGCGAAAAAGGAGAGTGAAAAAGGGTTTAAAGTCTTTTTCAACGCCACTGTTTTTACCGATAATAGAAGCAACAAGGTGATAGAAATGGAACCTGTTGAACTCATGAACAGGCAGATCAACAACTTCCTGAAAACGGAACAACCGGAGATTTTGAAAATTGATCTCATCACGGAAGGAGGAAAATTAATTGATGGCAATGTGTGCGATCTGCGCACCCACAACGATGTTCAACCTGCTCATACTGTTCCGGGGCTCGGTGAAGTCGAAATCAATGCAATTGTTGAACGCCGGTTTGAAGAGAAACGCCGCGAAAATGACTTTTTCGAAATGAAAGAAATCGTCAAAGAACTTGCTGATGAAAACGATGAACTGAAAGCAAAGGTTGAGGAACTGGAAGCGCATAACCAGGAACTGGAAACAAATCTGGAGCAAAAGAACCAGATCCGGTATTACGCTGGTATGCTGGGCGATATTCTGGAAAGCATCGGCATCAGAAAAGAGAAGCTCAGTAAGCCCATTGCCGAGCTCATGGGAATTGATGAAAAAGAAGAACAGAAAATGCTCCCGGCAAAAGATGACAAATCCGGAATCGTTTACGAATCCACTGCCGCACCGCAAAACAGCTCTGTGCCGATGTCGTCCGATGAACAAAAACGCTTCGAAGTGATCTCGCTGATCAGTCAGTTTCTCAACAGCATCGACAATCAACTGTTGGGCGAACTCTTTTCCATCTTCTCCGAAATTGAGGCCAACAAAAGCCTTGCTCCCGAATTGCTCGAATACATTGAAAAGAAAAAAGAATTTTCATCATGACAACCTTCGAATTCAAAGTTAAGATTGAAGCGCAAAGCGCTGATGAAGCAAAGGAAATCCTTCAGGCTATGTTTGATCTGATGAAGACTACACGCCAGGAACTTTCCACAAAAGACTTCATCGATTTCTCAAAGAAAATCAAAGCTAAACCCAGTCTTGTGCGCAAGGCCAAAATGTTCATCTGATGGCAGCAAAAAAAGAAAATACAAAAAAAGCTCCCGGTGAAACCCGGGCCGAACAAGCACTCGACTATGTTATGCAACATCCCGGGCGGGTACTGGTGGGTGGCGCTGTGATTGGACTCAGCGGATTAATCCTGTACAAAATTGGCAAAAACATGATTGCCAAAGCGCAGCAAAAGAACACCGAAATGAAACTGGACGACAGTCCGGAAGTGAGGCAAGCCGCGGTTATTCATGATGCGCTGAATCCGTCAGGAATTTCCATTCTGAAAAGCTTTGACAGCACCAATACCGACAAAATTTATGACGCCGCTAAGAACATGACCAATTTTGACGAGGTCGTAAAATCGTACAACAAGATGTATGGCGGAGATCTGATTGCAGAGTTGCAGAATGAACTCAGTGCCGATGAATACCAGAAACTCATGACGCTGATTTCAACGATCCCTGGTAAATCCGGCGCACCGGCTGTGACTTTCGCCAAAAAGAATCAGATGGTGGTTGCCAAAAAAGAAGTGTATGTGCGAAAAACTCCGGATGCCAGTTATCACGAAGCATGGTATGAAAGCTCCAAGGGAAACAACATTTTGTTTCAGGCAAAGCCGGGCGATTTCATTGGTTATGCCACCGGCAAGCAGGAACTCGATCTGAAAAACAATGTCAAGTTTATCCAGGTTGGATACATTGTTAAGAAAGAGGGACTGCCTGCCGCTTTCAAAGCATACGCCGGAAAATCATACACCATGTGGATTGCTTCGAGTAAAGACTATGTGGATGTTTTCGACTATTTCAAACAGATGTTTCTGCAATATCCAAACACAAAAACGGTCGTCACTTTCAAAAAGCCGCTTGATTACTACGATACCACTGTGAAAGGGTTTACAACAAAAATGGTGGTTAGTACATCGGACACAAAAATCCTGAACGAAAAAATGCAGCCGTATTGCACGGTGGAAAGGTTTGTTTTACTGGGAGAGTTCCTGGGATCGCTTGTACAGGGCAAAACGAATTACATCAAGTTTCTGACTGTAGACAACACGGAACGATGGGTGGATTCAAGAACCGTAAAAATTATTGCACAATGATTCTCACTAACCGCATAGTCTGTAACAAAGGCGAGAGCCGAAGTGCATTTGCAGAGAAAGTCAAAAGCATTTGCGAAAAGCTGGCCATTAATCCAAACTGGCTGATGGTGGTCATGCTGCATGAAAGTGGCATCAACGCTCAGGCTGTAAACAAGCAGAAAGGCGATCACTCCGATGCTTGTACCCGCTCCTATTATCGTGCAACCGGCCTCATTCAGTTCATGCCCACCACGGCCATGTGGCTGGGGACAAGCACACAGGCATTGTATAAAATGAATAATCTGCAGCAATTGGATTACGTGTACAAATATTTCAAACCCTATTCAGGACGAATTAAAAGCTACTACGATCTTTACATGATCACCTTTTGGCCCGCCGCCATTGGCAAACCCGACAACTACGTCATTCAGTCTTCCACGATCCCGGCATCGGTAGTTGCAGAGCGAAACCCTTCGCTTGATATCAACAGGGATGGTAAAATTACGGTAGGCGAAGCAAAACAGATCATGCTGAAAGCCATCCCTGTTGAATTTCTCAATGATGTTCTGTCCGACGATGAAAAAAAAAGCTCGGGCTCTTAGGTTTTCTGATACTTGGCATTGGAGGCCTGTTTCTGTGGCGGAGCATACGAAAAAGAAACAAGAATAAAACAAAGACGAAATAAAATGAAACACTCGAAAAGATATCTGATCACCATCATCGCCGGGATTCTGCTGGCGGTGTTGGCCATTCTGTCAATCTTCAACGGCATGGAAGTTCTTGCGTCGGCCTGTGTTGCAGGAATCATGACCATTCTCACCTCTTACATCTGGAGTGAAACAAAACGCCCAAGTAACAACAACGACAATGAAACGAAACCGCAATAATCTGACATGGCTCTGCATAGTACTTCTGTTTGCCTTTATTTCGTTTATAACGGGCAGAATGTACAAGAGCGAACGTAGTAATCGCATTCGGCTGGAACAATCATTTGTTGCCGCAAATCAGGAGGTACAGTATTACAAATCCCGCAACGGTGAACTGGTTGCAAAAGTGGATGTTATTCAACTGAAATACGATGAGCTGAAAGAAATTTATCCGGAAATTTTAGCAGAAATCCGCAATCTGAAAATCAAGCCTGGTCGCGTTGACCAGTATTCCGAAACAGTCATTCATGAACAGAAAGACATCGTGACTACTCTTCGCGACAGCCTGATATACGACACCATTCCGGTAAGGGTTTTCAATTACAGTGATGCGTTTTATACTGTGTCCGGCATTGCAATAGCAGACACACAGCGGGTACATATTGAAAGCCGCGACAGCCTGATCCAGGTCATTTACAAAGGCGAACGCATTAAGCCCTGGCTATGGATTTTCTCACGCCGAAAATTGCAGCAGGCCATCACTTGTAAAAACCCAAATTGTAAAATCGAGTATTCAAAAACCATAAAAATTGTAAAATGAAAAGGGTCTGGTGGATAGTAGCAGCTCTGACAGCCCTTGCAATAGGAGGAACTATGACAACAATCAAAATCGACAACATCGTTGCATCTCTCCCGAAGGGGAAAGGTGCGTACAAAAGAAGAACGCTGAGTTCAATCACGGGTATTGTGGTCCATCACAGCGCAGCAGATTCAGGAACTCCAACAGCTATTGCCAATTATCACATTTCGCGCGGCTGGCCGGGCATCGGATATCATTTCGTCATTTCACATGATGGAACAGTCAACCAGACCAACGATCTGGAATCCATCAGCTACCATGTGGGATATTATAACACCACTTATGTTGGTATTTGCCTGATCGGACACCTCTCAAAGCACCCGCCAACACCGCAGCAGATGGACTCGTTACGAGGAGTAATCAAGCATGTGAAATCTGTTGTTGGAAAAGACCTCGTTTTAAAAGGCCACCGGGATCTGGCTGCAACAGAGTGCCCGGGAAAGATGATGGATTTGAAGAAACTTTAATTTGTGAATTGTAAAATAGAACTATTTGAAAAAACAATAAGTCTTTTACATGCTCTTGTAACTGCAACATAAAAATGTTTGTGATCAGAAATTCTATGTGCGTTCAAAATTACAACAGTATCAAATTCAAGTCCTTTAGTTAATAAAGTAGTACCTATGCATTTCCCTTGAACTTTTCTACCCACTCTCCTAATTATATTTTTGTAACTCACCATTGAGTCATAAACACTCTTATTTTCTACAATTGCAATTCTCATGGATTTAATTATACTAGTTATAAGATCTACTCTCTTTGATTTAAATTTCATTTCATTTTTTAAGAACAAAAGAAGCTCTAACAAGGACGACATTGAAGACTCATCTATAAACGAATTAATCAAATCTTCTAGTTTCTGTTTTGTTTTTGCGTCTTTCCCTCTTTTATTTATTAGTCTATCTTCTGTAATCCAAGCATCAATACTTCCTTTGTAAAATACTTTTTGCAAAAGATCTTCTGAAATAGCTTTCAGCTTTTTATTTCTACGATGAATGCCATTCACTAGTTTATCAATTGACTTAGAAATTGAATAAAAGTCTTTATTATCAATTGCTTCTAAAAGAGTCAACTGATGTGAATAATCTATTAATGCTTTAAGTTTTGCTCTTGAATTAATTCCCCCTCGATTCACTCCATTTTCAATATATTCAGGAACAATTAATAACAAACTCTCTAACTCTTTAGATTGATTATTGTTGTTTATTATTGTGTTCAATTGTCTTCTATAAATACTCTTTTGATTAAAAATATCCGATTCATTGATTAATATATTCTCAATTGTTGGGCTGAATGATTTAAAGTTTATCACCTTCCTATTCGAACATAAAATCGATCTGATTTCTTTTAGAATCAATCCTAATTGCGTATTACCTGTCGTATTCCACCTCCATGGAGTATCTAGTTGATTCACGATTTTGAATGAATCTAGATCGTTTTCAAAATTAACTAGTGGCTCATTAAAACCAAAAATACCCTGCATCGGATCTCCCATTATATGTGTTGGCAAATACTCCGAAATAGCCATAATCATTTTGTGCTGTGATAGTGTGCAGTCTTGATATTCATCAACAAAAATATTTTGATATGTTGATTGAAGAACTCTTTTTACAGCCTTTGTTTTAAAAAGTTCAGTAGCATTTTGAATGATAAAAAGAAAATAATTTTTACTTTCTTGCTCAGGAATTATTGCGTTACTGTAAAATGAAAGCATGTATTTTTGAGCAAACCCATTGATGGTTTCAATGCAAAATGTTGAGTTTGGTATGTTTAACTTTGCAATTTTTTCTTTAATTGCAGCTATTCCAGCATGTGTATGTGTTATTATCAATTGTTTTTTATCGCTATCTGTAATTGTCAAACATTTTGCCAATGCATATGTTTTACCATAACCAGCAGGTGCAATTATTATGCTTCTACGGGTTGATATAAATTCCTTTAGATTCATTTATTTATCCAACTTGAAAGGTGACAATATTGAGTATGCAGGTGTTTTGACGTTATCTCTGAAAGTGAATTAAACCACACTCTCCCTAGCTTTTTCCCAAGTTCGATTCTTTTAAACCAATCGTGTTGTTTTGCTGCATTTCCTAATAATATTCGTATTCCAGGTAAATCTTGGTCAGTCAACTCGCTTTTTGACAATTTCCCTGTATTAGCCAATATCCCTTGCTCAGATCTTTCAATTTCTGCATATTTAACTAATCTTGTAACTTTTTCCCATGGCAAGTCATTAAATAATTGCTGTTCTATAGAACAACCAGCTGAACAATCAACGACTTGAATTCCAATATTAATAAGTTCTTTCTTCTTTTCATTTATCGCAGGATCATCTGAATCACAAAAAGCACAAACATCTATTCCCGCTGCAAAAAAATCAAAACAATACTTAATAAAGTTCGCACCTGTTCCATCCACTAAGGAAATACCTAACATTTCAAAGTTGCTTTCTCCAGATTCTATCCTAAATTCATTTAAGGCCCTACATATGCCTACTTCTGTTGCTCCCTCGCATACAATAATTCTTTTTGAAAAAAAAGCTTCGGGATTATTTCGAATACAACCCTGAAAACACTCATCAAATGTAACTAGGCTATGTTGTTCAGCTTTTTTTAAAAATATTCCTTTCGCATCAATCTCAACAAGAACATTGTTTGAATGAGTCGTTATAAACACTTGCCCTTGTTTGTTATTAAAAAGCCGATTAACTAAAAATTTCACTCTATCAGGTTCTAATCCTTGTTCAACCTCGTCAATAAGTACAATTCCTCCTTTTTTAGCTAATTCAAGTTGAATTGCAATAGACAAAAGTCTTTTTGATCCTTTACCTTTCAACCTGCAAGGTATACTATCTACATGTAGAGATATATTTCCTTCATTCAACATTGAATCTTTATTATCAATCAATGCAGATAAATCATCCAAAGAAAGACCGATCGTTGCTGCAGAATCCTTAATTAAAGAGACAACTGAATCTAAAGAGTCTAATGGTTTTGTTTTTAAAAAAACTTCTTTAGCCTTTCTATTTGCGTCTAATAGCAGTTTATTCGTTTCACTCTTCAAATCTGATTGTTTGCGCAATGAAAACAATGGTGTTCCTTTACTCCAAGAAAAGTGTTTGTCAAGATAATCTGAAACTAAGAATACATTGAGTTTTGCTCTATCATATGATGAAATTTCAATATCCTCTTGCTGAATTCTGCCATTAAAGATATACCATTTTGGTTCAAGATCATTTTTTACGACCAACTTGATTGATAATATATCAGCACAATCATCAGTTTCCAATGTAATATCATCAATTATTTCATTTGATGAATTTAATAAGCGCTTATACAATCCGAATTTAGATTCAGTCAACAATTCACTTGGAACTTCAATAATGTTAGCTTCAATTACTATATTATTACTAATATCACCGTTATAAAAATCTGTGTCGAAAAAAGTATAATTCCAATTTGGTGATAATACAGCAGAAATTGCATTTAATATTGTTGTTTTACCAGAGTCACCTCGTCCAATAAGGCAAACAAAATTAGTACTTCCAAAAGTGTGCTCAAATTTTTCAATACCCCTATAATTATGAATCTTGAGTGAATGAATTTTTGCCATGTATGCGTGTTTTTCATTAGGTTTAACTCACCAAAGTTATTAAAATTAAAATTATTGATAATAATTATTTTAACCTAGTTCAAATTTCAAAAACAAAGCCCATTTTCGCCCATCTTCGCCCAACCCCACCTCTCCACCCCCATAGATTTGCATTAAAACAAATCTATGTCCAGATCTGAAAACCAATATGAGCTTAACAAGCAGATTGAAGATTTCATTCGAGGGAAGGATCTTATGGGAGAATCGTATTCCTCTGATGACATTTCTTTTATTCAGCAATACGAAGGTTCTGGCGGTCAGGGAAGCAAGGGAGCCAGCGGCGAAGGTGTTCTTTATGAGTTTTTTACTCCCGATTACATTGTTGAGCTCATGTGGGAGCTGGCATATCGATATGGCCATGATGCAAAAGGAAGCATTCTGGAGCCAGGAATTGCCACCGGGCGAGTGATTGCCCCGGCGCCGGACAAATCGCGCGTCACGGGCATTGAAATCAATCCTGTGTCGGCAAGGATCTGTCAGATCACTTACCCCAAAGCGAAAATACATACAGGTTACTTTGAAACAGCCTTTTTGCAACCGCCCCGTTTCACAAGCAAACTCAAAGGAAATCAGTTGACCTGGCTCGAAGATTATCCGTTCTCTCTGGTTATAGGCAATCCGCCCTACGGAAAGCATAAAAACAAATACAGCTCCTATTTCGCTGCGCCCAAAATGCAACAGATAGAGCTGTTTTTTTTGTACTACGGGCTAAAATTGCTGAAACCCGGCGGGCTGCTTATCTACATCACTTCGAGCAATTTTTTACGAAACGGCATTTCATATAACCATGAGAAAGACAGCATCGGGCAACTGGCAGAGCTGATGGACGCATATCGTTTGCCTGCTGTGTTCCGCTTTTCGGAAGTCCCGACCGATATAATTGTTTTAAAACGCAAGTGACATGAAAGAGTATAAAATTCCACAGTCAACCCCAATGTTCGTGTTAAACGGAACCGAAATGCAGGACCTGGACAAACAGATCAAGGACATTGAAAAAGAATTCCGCGTAAAGGAAGTTGACCTGACTTTCAAAGAAGAGCGTCTGATCTTTTCCCGGCTCGTTTCGTCGCGCGATGCATATCAATTCATCAAGGAGGTCATTTTTGACGGTGTGGAAATTCAGGAGCATTTCGTGGTGCTTTATATGAACCACTCCAACAAGGTCATTGGCTACTACCGGCACACAAAAGGAACCATTAATTCAACCCAGGTCGATATTGAAATGATTGTGGCCGTCGGTTTGAAAATCCTTGCCAAAGGAGTCATTCTGTCACACAACCATCCTTCAGGGAACACAGAGCCCAGCCCGCAGGACAGAGAGCTAACAAAGAAAATAAAACAAGCTTTCAAATACTTCGATATTCATGTGCTTGACCACATCATCGCTACCAAAAACGATTACTATTCATTTATGGACAATGGCGACAGCTCACTTTCCGGCACTCTGGACAAAACTGTTTCAAAAGCTGAAAAAGAATTACGCGAAGAGATTCTTCATCAGTTAAAAAGAGTTACGAAAGCCAACAGCCCAAATGTCTGGGAGCGGATTCAGTCAAAAAACGGATATGCCAAACTCGAAGAACAAATTATCATGAGAGTGATAAATAATCACATGGTTCCGGCGGCAGTGATCCCACAGATGGAAACAGAATTCAACATGGAATGATGGTTTCGAATAGTGAAAATAGTAATCCAGCCTGGCTCAGAGCAAGGATATCAGCAATACAAAAACTGCTGGACGAACTTCCTGCGGACAACATTGATCGCAGCCTGGTGAGAAACGGAGTGATTCCGCTGAAATTGGAAAGCAGATTCAAAGCGCTTCATGACTATGAATACAAACTGACCTTTGCGCTGAACGAGCCTCTTTCATTCAAAGAAATCACCTCATTCAACACCTGGTTTGCCCTGCATCCGGAGAAAATATGCGGAAAGGAAATCATTTCAACGTCCCGCGATTTTCCGGTTACAGTCAAGGGAAACAAAGAAGAAATCATCAGTACAATCAGAGGCAATGGCGCATCCAATCTGGAGCTTGAAGCGCTCGCCCTTGAAACCGAAATGCAGTTATTAAACGATCAAAACAGTACAGACATGGGCTATCTAAGTGGAATAACAACGGCCAACAGCCTGGGATATATCAGCCCGGCAATGCTGAGCATAATCCTGGCCAACAGTGACAAAATCCTCAAGATTATAGGAGAGGCAAAAGGATTGCACGGGCTGGGCGAAACATCAAAGACCATGAGCTTTGATGAGGTCATCAGCAAATACAACAAAGGGCTTACTTTCGAAGAAATCAAAGCCTGGGTCTGGTATAAACGTTCGCTGGGGATTGCCATGAAAGGATGGGAACGATATTACATCAAGGGTGGCAATGTGGTTGAAAATGTTGTTGCGACTGAAAACACAACCATCAAAGACAATCATTTTCGCGACATCCGGAATGCGAATAAAGGCGCTGTTCTTGGTAAATACATCAAGACTCACCAATATGCCGAAGGCGAAAATTATTTCATTTTCCGCAGTGATGATGGATTGTATTATGTGTCGGCAAGAACATGCAAGCTGGAAAAAACTTCGATTGCAGCGAATGAAAACGAGCTTTCCGCACTGGTAAAAAAAGGAGCGCTGTACTACATGGGCGGCGAAGTTGTTCCGTTTCCGATCTACAGTTTTGGCAACATGTATGACCGCGAGTTACAACTGGAAGCTGACAAGGAGTTCATTCAATCGGAATGGGGAGAAGCTGTTTATCTGAAGCACAAAGAGGCCATTGATAAATCGAAGCCTGGTCTTTTGAGTGTGACCAACCCTGATGAAAAGGAACGCCCAATCATCACTGCCATCTCGGACTTCGCCGCTGACACCAATCTTTTCTCAGTTAGCGAAGTGCGCGAAGAATTCATGGATGTGGAAAATGCCGAAGAGTTGAAGAAAGTGAATGGAAAGGTCGAACGTAAAAAAGACAAGGAGAAAATCAATCTTAAGTTTGATAGCGAAACCCGATACAGCCTGCAGGACGTATTTGTCAAATGGCTGTTTACGCTGAATGCCGACGCGGATTTTGAAAAGTCATCTGCTATTGACATTGCCGATTACTACATTGCCAACCGACCTTTGCGCGATGACAAAATGAGCAAAGAAGAAAAATCGGAGCTCAAGGCAAATGCCCGGATTGAAGGCGAAAAGCTGTTTTCAAGATTTCTGCATGAAGTTCTGACTGCCAAGGATCAGGAAAAACTGGACTATTCATGGAACCGGTTATACAACGGACAGAGCGATATTTCCTATCACAAAGTGCCGATTGGCTTCGAGTGTTCAGCAACGTTCAAGTCAGGGATATTGCAGCTCACCGACATTCAGCGAGAAGGTATTGCATTCATGGAAGTGATGGGAAGCGGCATCAACAGCTTCGATGTGGGTGTTGGCAAAACCGCCTGTGCCATAGCAACCCTGGCCAATTTCATTTATTCCGGAAAGTGCAAACGGCCTCTTATAGTCGTTCCCAAACCGACTTACAAAAAATGGATCAATGAAATTTTTGGTTTCGAAGATAAAAAGTCCGGCAAATTCATTTCGGGAATTCTTTCCCATACCGGCATACAGTTGAATGACTGGTACAATTTGGGGACTGATGTCGTGAAACGCATCAACCTGAACAAGCCGGTTCCTGAAAAATCCATTACTGTGGTGACCTACGAAGGTTTTCGAAGACTGGGGTTTGGCGACTCTGTTTCTGATGAACTTTTTGTCGAGCTGGTGAACATACTTGGACAAAGCCGTGAAAAGACCGCAAGGGACAAGGAAATTGAATATCAGAAATTTCGTGAAATGATTGGCGTTGGCCTCAAAGACACCGTTGCCGATGTGGATGTGGTCGGATTTGATTACATCGTCATTGATGAAGCGCATCGTTGCAAAAATGTATTCAGCAGTGTGAAAGCGGATGAAGACGGCAATAAGCGATACAACATTCAGTCGGCAACTTCCGAAACCGGACAGAAAGCATTTTTAATTCTGAATTACATTCAGCGCAAATTTGGCCGGAACACGATGCTGTTGACAGCAACGCCGTTCACTAATTCGCCTCTCGAAATTTATTCTATGCTTTCGCTGGTGGCTTATGAAAGCCTCACCAAAAGCGGCATCTACAACATTGATACATTTTTCGATTTGTTTGTCCTGCCGACTGTAGAATGGACCGCCAATTACAAGGAAGAAATTGTAGAGAAGGAAGTCATCAAATCATTCACCAATCGCCGGATCCTGCAAAAACTCATCTACAATCACATCCTGTACAAAACAGGCGAAGAAGCAGGCGTGAAGCGGCCTAAGAAAATAAACCTCCCAATGCTTTACGATGCTGTTTCGGGCAATCGTGAGCGACTTGTTCAGGAAAAACAAATTCTGACTTATATAAACATGACTCCCAAACAGCGGGAGAATCAGAACAAGATTGTTGCAATGGCAAAGAGTTCTACACAGGGAAAACTCGACATGGGCAACCTGTTCAGGGCGCTGGCTTTCTCACTCGACAATGCCCTATCGCCGTTTATTCTGAACGGATCACCGGAAGATTACAAAGAATTCATTGACGAAAGTCCGAAGATCAAATACGTGATGGAATGCATCCGATCGGTGAAAAAATGGCACGAGGGAAAGGGCGAACAGGCATCGGGACAAGTGATTTACATGAACCGTGGAAAGCAGTTTTTCCCGATGATTAAGCAGTATCTGGAAAATGAAGTCGGGTTTGAAAGAGGGCTGATGTTTGATAAAACCAAAGTGGATGAAGTGGAAATCATTAGTTCTGAAATCAACGATGCACGAAAGGAAACCGTGAAAGAAGCGTTTCTGGAAGGGGTGGTGAAAGTGATCATAGGAACGGCCACCATTCGCGAGGGAATTGACTTGCAAAAACGCGGAACGGTCATTTACGATTGTTATCCTGAATGGAACCCGACCGATATCCGACAGCTTGAAGGACGCATCTGGCGGCAGGGAAACAAGTTTGCTTATGTTCGAATCGTTATGCCATTGGTACAGGATTCAATGGATGTTTTTGTCTTTCAGAAACTCGAAGAGAAGACGTCGCGCATCAACGACATCTGGTTCAAAGGCGACCGCGGCAATGTACTGGACCTGGAAAGCCTTGATCCGGAAGAAATAAAACTGGCATTGATTACAGATGTTGACCGGTTGGTGCGCATGTTTTTCGATCAGGAAAAAGAACAACTCAATCGCGAATATTCTAAGGCAAACCGCGCGCTGCAAATGATTGAAGAAATCAAAAGCGACATAGAAGATTACAACAACTATCGAAAAGAGACGCTGGAAGCCATTCGTAAGTTCTACGACAACCTGATCAACTCAGATCATTTCGACAATGCAGCTGCCGCAGAGCCTGATTTTGAGCAAAGCCAGAAAGCAAAGACTTTCAAAAAAGCAAAGGAATTGAAGGAAGAAATTGAAGCGTTACTGAACGCATCCACCTTTGAAGACAAGGATGTGCTGGCTGTCGGACGGAAAATCGAATACTCATACAGCGCCCTCAGAATCTACTTCGACAAAGCCTGGTACCTGCGGTATTTCAAAGAATATGTTTCGAAAGTCCGCAAAACGGAACGTACCATTTTGAAACCAAAAGGGTTTTCAATCGAAAGCGATCTCTCAAAGGTGCTTGAAACCTATCAACTCGACAAACAGGCCATCGTAAAGAAAGCAGAACTTTACAAAGGCGACCAGGGTTCAGAACGTTGGAAAAGCCTCCGCAGCGAAATTGAAGCAAAGAAATCGGCGCTACAAGTCGAAGGCCGGACAGCCCAGGATCGTGCAGAAGAATTTGCAAGACTCAATTATCTGCTTGCATACAAAGCCGACGACATTCCCGCCGAAGAGCCGCAAATGATGCCCAGCACCCCTGCTCTTGCTCCTTCCATGAGCGAACTGGAACTCGAGGCAATGGCTCTGGAAGTGGAACTGGACCTTCTCTCAATCTGAAAATTTTAAAAAACAGCAATATGATCACCATTGAAAATTATTTCGACGTTAGCCGGAACATAGATTTCGACAAGCTTCCCGCAGCATTGAAGAACGGAGACAAACTCACCCGTGGCGCGGCGCCAAACAACTGGTCTGCATACAATTCCAATGAAAACATTAAGCGCGTCATCAACGCATATATGCAAAAGCTGGATGATTACCTGGAAAAGAATCCGCATGACGAACCAGCCAAAGCGAAGCCCAGAGCGGAGACAGAAAAACCAGAAAAGCAAGCGGCTGCTAAAAAGGAAAAAGCAGAACCTGCTAAAGCCCGGCCAGAAAAGGAGCCGGAGCAGGTTGAGAAAATAATGACTGAAATCGTTTTTATCAAACGCTATGTTTCCATGCATGGCAAAACAAAAACCCAGGATGAGATCCTGCGTTTTCTGAGCTCCATGCAAAAAGCCATTCTCGAAAAGCGCATCCGGAAAACATCGCCATATGCTGCAGAAATAAAGCACATTCAGAGTCAGCTCATTAAATGCTATGAGCAGATGGGGGCATCCATCGCCGTTACGATTGACAAGAAAACGCTGGAGAAATACACGGCCATAGCTGAAAGTCAGAAAACAATGCCGTCGGTGACCTACATCAAACAATACATTTCGCTGCACGGTAAAAAGAACGTAAAAGACAAAGCTAAATCGCTCATGGAAAGGATCAGCAAAGCGGCTGAGAATCAAAAAATCAGAAAAAGCGATCCCTACGCCGCCCGATTGGAAAAACTCTATAGGGCACTCAATAGCTATGTAACCGGAGAAAGCGATGCACCGATAATCAGTGAAAGTGAACTGAACGGACTCATGGGGCTGGTCAGAAATTCTCAAAAAAAAAGCCCGGGGTTAAGCGGTCCGGCCGATGACGAAACACCTGAAGTGATCCGCAGCACAGATTTGTCCGCTATGAAATTTGAAACCATTGGCCTTCAAGGCAAATACCGCGAGCTGATCGGTGATCCCAGCGTTGGCTTTTCTGCTATGGTTTACGGCCTGCCCAAATCTGGCAAATCAACCCTGTGTATTGACTTTGCAAAATATCTGGCAGAGCACCACGGAAAAGTCCTGTACTGTGCCATTGAAGAAAAATTCGGCTACACGCTCAAAGAAAAAATCGAACGGCTCCAGGCTTCCCATCCCAACCTATACGTTTCCGAAACCATTCCCGACGATCTCTCAAAATACGACTTCGTTTTTATAGACAGCGTTTCCCGCGCTGGCCTCGACATGGACGGCCTCCGCAAACTACGCCATGACAACCCCCGCACCGCATTCATTTTCATCTACCACACCACCAAAGAAGGCAACTTCCGCGGCAAAAACGAAAACGCCCATGAGGTGGATGTGATTATTGAAGTCGCCGACGGCAAAGCTACTGGTAATGGGAGGTTTGGAATTGGGGGGGGCGTGGGGGTGTTCGATCTATCAGCAGCGTTTAATACAATGCAAAAATCTACCAACTTTTAGGTATAATTTATTATTGCCGATTGCACGCTTTATAAGATTATTTTTATATTAGATTTATTTATACGCTCCTTGCTCATATTCCTTTAAATGGTCTTTGTTATATATAAGAGAGACGTCAAGGTTTTTAAATATTGCATATGTTTCAATTAGTGGCTTGAATTTATCACGCCCATTGTTATGTAAGCAATTGTAGAAAAGTATGACTTGTTCATAGCTTGATAGCTGTGCTCTTACAATAGAGGTGTATTGTTTTTTGTTTTCAACATTGGATTTGTCAACAAACTTAATTATGTGATACAATGTTCTAAAATAATGACTCATGTCTGACTTATTGGAGTCATATAAAATGTCATAAGCGTCTAGTGCTTGCTCTATCCGTGAAGATTGAATATTCAAACTAGATTGATTATTTATACTGTGGTGTAAAAAAGACGTGAGTTGTTTATAAAAATGCTCAAAGCAATCTCGACCAGTTGAAAACACCTCTCCTTTTGATATGGACTGTCTTAGGTCAAGAGAGTTAACAATTGAAGTAAACAATGATAAAAGTTGAAAAAATGTATTCTCAAATTTTTGTTGTCGCAAGGTGTCATTCTGTTCTTTCATTTCTACCTTTTGTCCAGAGAGTTCTAGTCTTGTATATTTAACCTCAATCTGACTATACATTATTTCTAACTGTTGATTTAGAAGTTGTTGTTTCTGTCCAAGAAAAGCGACATAAATAAAAAATAGCCCAGCAAGAGACCAAATTGATGCCACCGAGCCTGCCATAAAATCCCCTAAAAGGTTAAGCCCAAATCCATCTCCATCGTTTTGATTGACGTAATAAAGAATTGAAACAAGGGAAATCGCCCCCCCAAGCCAAACGAATATCCAAGCCCATTTCGTAAAACTGGATATTTTTGAAGCAAGTTCAGCCAATTCTGACTCTATTTCAATTTGCCGAATTTCAATTCGTTGCGTTGCAAATTCAATGTCTTTTTCTATGTTTTGGTTTGTCATGTTGTATGTTTTAATGATCATTCTTGTTTCGGACTATTTTGGCTAAACGACATACACTTATGAAATCGATCTTCCTGTTTGAGTTGGCTATTAAAAAGGAAATTCGAGATTTGCCTACCATTTCAAATAAAAAGTTAACAGGAGTTTTTATTCATTGATAAACTTTATTGTATTCTTAATTTTTACAACTTTATCAAACTTAGGAATAAGGTCTTGATTTTGATTGAGTCGAAATTCTATATCATCCCTATTCCACCAATCTGTCCAGAGTTGCTTTCGATTTAATTTTTCTAATGCCTCTGTTAGAGGATTGGTTATTTGAGTACTGACTGCCAGAAAAAATCCAGTAGCATCATGATATTCGATAGTGTCTTTAATATCTTGAACTTTGCTTTTACCAATAGTGGTATTACTCGCTTTACATTGACCTACAATTTTTAGTATCCGTGACGGAGGCTTAGTTTCATTAAACGTTTGATTTTTCTCTACTATTTCCCAATCAATGATTAAATCTCTCCCATTATCTCCTTGATTTGTTGGGGAAGCTATACGAACTCTTTTTACTTTGACATCCCTTTCTAGAAGGCTTTTTATTAATAATTCGAATTGTGCAGGGCATGGATTTTCTATCCATTCGAAAAGAGGAATTGGGAATAGTATTGATGCTTCAAGATTGTGGCGTTCTCGAATAAACTCTTTTTCAAGTTTAAAGGCATCTAACCCTGAAGATAAACTTTTTGCTATTATATAATCTTCACCTATGCTAATTACAAAGTTTTCAATAACAATTAGGCTATCTACATCAATTCTTTGGAATCTATCAATGGAGGTCAAAATGTTTGCAATCTCGTTTAAAGCGCTATGACTTGCAAAATTATAAGTAGTAGAATCAATATATATGTCACCATTTATTCCTCTTATTTTTTGCGGATTGTAATCAAATAGAGTCATTAATCTTTTTAAATAATCAATTAGAGATTTTGATTTAATTATTGTAATATCATTATCAATGTCATAAACGAAAGAATACGAAGGTCTTATTCTACTACCTGCATTGTAGCGAGTGATTGTTGCTGTATAACCGATTAGATTTGATTCAGAGTAATAATCTCTTTCATTTATTAAATTTTCTTCTTCCATACACTTTTGGCACGGGCAACCAATCAACATCCAAAAGGAATATCTCCATTCAAGTAACATACTAAATAGGTTTTCTATAAAATCTAGAATATTAATAGAAGAGTCTTCATATTGTGAAGGATAGATGTATCTTCCCCAAATTTCATCATCAATAAGAGGGTGTGCTATATCGAATATTGAACATGAAATATTGGCTTTTATTTTTAGAAAACTAGCAAGCATTAAACTTATAACTATATGTAAATCACTTCTATCTCCGCTATAAACAACATCGCTTGTCCTTACTAAAAAATAAAAACTTAATTTATCTTCATTAAAGTTTAAAAATAAAGTCACCCCATCAATCTCTCCGGTAAAGATTCGGTAAGAATTTTCATTAGATTCTTCAATGAAAAACGAAAAAGAATCACATATTTCTTTTATTCTCTCCCGTATTTTATTATTCAAATTATTCATTCAAATTGATTTAAGTACCATTAAAGCTTTCCCGATCTTTGCGTAGATGGGCTTTTTAAGCCATTGACTGTCTGCCAGCATCCACTTTTATTAATTTCACAAATGGTTTCATTCTCACCCTCTGCCCCCAAACACAACCCCCTTTTTATAAGCTGCTTTTCATCCCTTTGGTATTAAGTGTTCAATCGTAAAATAATAAAACTCACCTGTAATTGGATTGCGTGTCTTCTTGTCTAAAACCCTCACTGGAATATTATATTCTTTCCCAATTCTTGCTGTTGAGTTTTTACCTGCGAATAATTTCTCGGTCAAGTTTTCTACAAGAGATTTGTTTTGGTCTGGATTGTCTAAGACAAATTGTTCAACTTGAATTGATGCCGTTGCCCTCTCTTTACAAAATTGATAATATTCATAACTTCTTTCTCTTAGCTCAAGGTCATTGTCTATTCTGTAATAACTTGAAAGAAGTATAATAACTCCTCTCCTTTTAAAACCTGCTATTAGTTCATCTATGAATAACTTGGCTTCACCATCGTCTTTCGTTGTAAAAGTTGCAACAAAATGAACAATCGCATTATAGCACTTGTCATCAATTTTCAAGTCAATTAAATATTCCATGTTTCATTATTTATAGTAAACGGCTTTGTCCAGTTGTCGATAAAGAAATGAAATTAAACTTAGTATGTCTAAGCAATCCTGTTTGTCAATAGGCCAAGTGATTGCAGGTTCATGGGCTGTTGGATTACGAATAGCACTCATAATGCCACCCGAAATAAACTTAATTCCATCTTGAAAGTCTTTGTCTGACTGGGATTGACAAGCAGTAACTTTTAAGACTCCAGTATCACACCCCCAAACACTTAGCATAAGAGGTTGTCCGTCTTTATCACTTTGAGATTTTATTTTTATATCTTTATTGTACGCTTTTGCACTTTCAAAAACTGAATGAAAGTAATTTCCTTGTGCAAATAGTTTTTGTGAATGCTTTATTACTTCAGAGTGAAAATTTCTTTTCAGAAATTCATCGAGGTTGTCTTTATAAAGCAGGTTGTAGGGACAATTGTTCTTCTCTAAAAACGCAATTGTCGTTTTTATATGTTCTTCCGGAGTCAACTCAAGGCAAAACTTAATTAATCGTTTTACTCTTTCGGTGCTGTCCAAAGGAGTTTTTGCTAAAGACATAACCCAATTATATAAAGAATGCGCTCTAACTGAAGTTATTGCTGAATTCGGAAATACTTCTTTATCCACTTTTAAAACAGATTGTCCAAGTCGGTCTATTTCATTCACCGTTGTTGAGTATTTCAACAAGTCCCCTATTTGAGTTGCTATATGACGAAAGTTTATATCTTGCATTGTAGATTTTTAAAAGTTGCTTATACTTTTCATCTCGTTTTGTTTAATAATAGTGACTGTGTGTTCTCTGTTTAAAACATAACATGACCTCTTGTTTTGCGAACCTGTGTGATAAACATTTATACTATCACCTGCACATAACTCAACATACTCTTGAATTAGTACAATCCAGCATCAAAAGTCATTGTCCGCGAATAAAAAACCTTTTTTCTGCTATGTTCACGATGTAAATATATAAAGAATTTTGTTAAAATCAAGATCTCTAACGAAAATGTTTAGAAATTTATTCGATGAAATGGATAGAGATATTTATTAATGAGGTTTGCAGGCGGTTAATGCGTTTTAGCCCTTTGTTAATCGTAGCTGCGCAACTGCTTTATTTTGTATGGATAGATATTATGCGGCACATGAAAATTATAGATATTTACATGTGTTCTATCAACATTTTGTAACAACCTCACAAGTTTTATTCTTTTCATTGTACCCACAATTCAGCAACACCATCCCAATAAATCAATATCCAGGGCACATCTTCAATTCTGATAATCTTATCGGTTTTTGAATGAATTGTTTTTGTTTTTGGCTTTTCAGAGGCCCGCATCAATTCGAATTTCGGACCCAGATCTTTTACCTACTTGAACAGGGTCGTTTGCTTCATCCCGGTCAGATCCTCGATTCTATTAATACTTAACCCAGAGAGGTACAGAATCATTGCATTCCTCTTCAGATTCTGATCAATCCACTGTCTCTGCATGGTAACTGTAAAATGATTGTCACATTCTTTGCATCTAAATCTTTGCATCTTTGCTATAAAGCCATCTTTCACCAGGTTAGATGATCCACAGCGAGGGCATGTTTTCAGGGCTTCAAGAGTCATAGTAGCTTCACTTTTCTAATGCTAACAAATACACCATCTTTTGCAGATAAAGCAGGATCATTACCGCTTTACAAAGTAACCTCATTAATCAATCGGATAACAACCTCCTGCTCCAATCTAGACAGCAATACAATATCATCAATATCATATCCGGCAAAATATAAAATAAGTACTTCACGCTTTTTATCAGCATTTTCAGATTTCGGAACAACCGGAATTGTCACATTAAACCCACATACAGCGCATGAATACTGGCTGCGGCCATTCACAGTTCCATCTTTGCTGAAATTTTCAGCCTTGCATTTCGGGCAGTACATAGGGTTTCGAAATTATTTCTGGCAGGTCTGTGAAAACCAGGCCAGGGCAGTAGTAGATTAATTATAATACGATCTTCTTCTTGTTTTGCGGGGGCGGTAATCTTCTTCTTCGATTATATTTAAGTTGAAAGGAACTTCCTTTGCATAAACATTTTTCCACATCTCATATTCCGATCTGGAGATCTGATTTTCGGCCAAAGCGCGTTCTAGTTTATTCAGTTTTTCCATTTTGGCAGACTGAACAGACGTTGGTTTTTCAGCAACAGCCTTCTTTACTGTAGCTGGTTTTACAGTAGTTTTCTTAGTCGTAGTCTTCTTTTCAGCGGTCTTTTTCGCCGGAGTCTTTTTGGCAGTGGCTTTAGCAGCAGTTTTGGTTGTAGCTTTTTTCATGGGGCTTTTTGAAATGTGGGCGGCAAAGATATAAATCTTTCGGATTGATAGCCAAAGGTTTAACGATGTGAGGATGCAAATTTGGTGTTTTGCTATAATTTGCCAAATTACTCGTTAACTATCTGATTTTACGTGCTGTTAAAAAGAAATAATTCTTCTTGGAAATCAAAACAAATCTTTTTGTACTTTTAACTTCTAAATAAAAGATGTGATTACATCTTGATTATAAAACCATTAACATGTCTGAGTCCATTAGTCGGTTTATATTTTCAGGCCATGAGTCATTTCAGTGCCGTCACTTTTGGTTAAAAAAAGGGTATGACTTTGTAAATGACAAGCGGTCTTTCAATGATGAAGATGCAGTAGTTGCTCTTGGTGTTGGGAAAAACATGGTTGCTTCAATTCGCTTCTGGATGAAGGCGTTTAACATTCTTACGCCTGACGATAAATTGACAACGTTTGCCCATGATCTTCTTTCTGACAACGGATGGGATCCTTACCTAGAAGACGAAGCAAGTTTATGGATTTTGCACTATCATCTCATAAAATCAGGCTTTGCTTCAACTTATTCTATTGTCTTTAATGAATTGAGAAAAGAAAAAATAGAATTTTCAAAGGAAAATTATATTTCATTCATTAAACGCAAGTCTGAATCTGGCAAGGGTTTTACAATAAATGAAAGAACATTACATGAGGACTTGACGGTTCTTGCCAAAATGTACTTGCGTTCTGATGCTCAAAGTAAGGATAAAGAAGATAGTTTTTCGGGTTTATTAGCTGAATTGGATTTGATACGAAGCTATAGAAAAGCTGCTGAAGATTTTTTTATTATTGAAAACAATGACAAGCCTGAAATACCAGACGAAGTAATACTCTATGCTATTCTGGATAACGATAATTTTGAGAAGTCATTAAGCTTAAGCAGTATTGAGCAGGGTTACAATAGTGTAGGTTCTGTTTTCGCAATAAGTAGAGCCGGTATTCTTAGTAAAATTGAAAATCTAACAAATAAGTATCCTTTCTTAATATTCAAAGATCAAGCAGGAATTAAAGAAATTCAATTTAAAGAAAAACCAGCAGCCGAATCAATCTTGAAAAATTATTATGCAAACTAAATATTCCACATCAACCAACATAATTCGGGATCAGGGTAGAGATCTTAACTACATACCTACTCCAAATGCAAAAAGGATTGTTGAACAATTAAAAAGTGATTTTCACAAAGGGATTCGATCTTTTAACATTATTGGATCTTACGGCACAGGAAAATCATCTTTTTTATGGGCACTTCAACAAAGTCTTACAGGGAAAAAAAGACATTTTAGTGTCGATCTACTTAAGAACCCCAGAATTAAATTTCTAAATTTTATTGGCGAATATAAGTCCATTTTAACATCCTTTGCGGATTATTTTGATGTCTCCACAACAAAGCATCAGACAGAAAACATCCTATCAGAAATATACAGTCATTACAGGGAATTAGGGAAGAATAATCCCTTGCTTGTTATTGTAATTGACGAATTTGGTAAGTACTTAGAATACGCATCTCAAAATCTTCCTGAAAAGGAACTTTATTTTATTCAGCAATTATCGGAATTTGCAAATAATCCAGATCACAACATAATTCTTATTACAACAATACATCAGAATTTTGATGCGTATGCTTTCTCGTTAAATATAACCCAAAAACAAGAGTGGACAAAAGTAAAAGGAAGATTCCGGGAAATAACATTTAATGAACCGATTGAACAGCTTCTTTTTTTAGCATCAGAGCATTTAGTAAATCCCAATCTGGATGAAAAAACAGAAAAGGAAATTCACAATGCTTTAAACATTGCAAAAAAATCAAAAGCTTTTAGTTTTGGTTCTGATTTTATATCAGACATTTCAAATAGGCTCTATCCCCTTGATCTGATTTCCGCAAACATATTAACTATTTCTTTGCAAAAATATGGTCAAAATGAAAGGTCTCTTTTTTCCTTTCTTGAATCAACCGACCATACAGGTATTAATAAGTTAGATCGAAGACTAAACCCATTTTATAATATTGCCTGCGTTTACGATTATCTGATCTTTAATTTCTATTCTTACATTAATTCACGATATAATCCAGATTATGCAGCATGGGCTGCAATTAAAAATTCCATTGATGCTATTGAAAGATTATTCCCAGATAATATATCAGATTATTCAAAAATTATTAAGACAATTGGCTTGCTCGAAATAACTGCCATGAATGGTTCTGACCTTGGCAAGGAATTCTTAATAAAATATGCTTCAACATGCCTAGGAGTGAGAAACTCTGAAGAATTAGTCAATAGCCTTGAACATAACAAGATTATTTTATTTAGAAAATACAATAAACAATATATTTTATTCGAAGGGACAGATCTTGATATCACAACAGCACTTATTGAAGCAGAAAGTAAAGTAACGGAAATAAGTGATGTCGCAACAATGCTAAAGAAGCATTACCAACTTCCATCAATTTATGCAAAGGCCTATTCGTACTTAATGGGGACTCCCAGATTATTCGAATTCCGTATATCCCAAACCCCCATTAATGAAGTTCCGACAGATGAGGTTGATGGATTCATAAATTTGATTTTCAACGAGACTCTAACAATAAAAGAGGTTAAAGAAACATCTCTTAATCATGAAGAAGCGATTCTTTATGGGTTTTACCGTAATTCAAAAACTATAAAAAACCAGCTATTTGAAATCGAAAAAACAAGGAAAGTCCTTGAAGAAAATGAACATGATCGAGTTGCAAAGCGAGAGCTAGAAAACATTTTACATCATCAGAAGAACCTTCTAAATCATTATATACTACATAATTTATACTCCAATAGCTCTGATTTAACATGGATATTCAAAGGAACTGAAGTTAAAATTTCAAGCAAGAAGGACTTCAACAAGTATCTTTCTCATATTTGCTACCAAATATATGCAAAAGCCCCTGTCTTTAGGAATGAATTAGTTAATAAGCATAAAATTTCAAGTTCAATCCACACTGCGAAAAAAGGCTTTTATCGGGCATTAGTTGATAATTGGGATAAACCGGATCTGGGATTTGAAAGTAATAAGTTTCCTCCAGAGAAAACCATTTTCTTAACTCTTCTTAAGGAAAACGGCATAACATTATACTCTGATAAGATTAATTTTGTCCCGGCAGTATCACCCGACTCAACCTTCAAAGAGCTTTGGAGCTTTTCAATTGCTTTTCTTGAGTCTGCTAAACATACTAGAAGATCTATTTCGGATTTTATTTCTCCTCTTACAAAACAACCTTTTAAATTAAAACAGGGATTAATTGATTTTTGGATAGCATCCTTTCTATTCATCAAACGTGATGACTATGCTCTGTTTGGCGAAAGCGGATACATCCCATATATAACGGATGAAGTTCTCGAATTACTTGTAAAATGCCCTGATGATTATGAAATCAAAACTTTTGATATTGAGGGAGTAAAACTTGACATTTTTAATAGTTATCGTGTTTTTCTGAATCAGCATTCAAAGGATAAGATAGATAATAACACTTTTATTGAGACAATTAAACCTTTTTTAACCTTCTATAGAGGACTACCAGAGTACTCCCGAAATACTAAAAGATTAAAAAAGGAGACTCTTTCAATAAGGACTGCAATTGCAAACGCAAAAGATCCCGAGAAAACGTTTTTTGAAGATTTCCCTACTGCTATTGGCTTTAGTGTATCTTCAATTCAAAATTCAAAGGACGTACTGCAAGCTTATATAGTTAAATTGCAGGATTCTATCAGAGAATTACGGACAGCATTTGATGAACTGATAAATAGATTTGAAGAATTTATCCTCAATGATTTTATTGGTGAGAAAATGCCTTTTGAAAAGTATAAAATTGAGTTGCAGGCAAGATATAGGAAACTTAAAAAACATCTCTGCCTACCACACCAAAAAACTTTCATACAGCGTTTAGATTCTGATCTGGATGATAGAAAGGCTTGGTTGAGTTCGATTGCACAGGTAATTATTGGAAAATCAATAGAAATAATCAATGATGAAGACGAATTTATACTGAAAGATAGATTTTCCATTATGATCAGAGAGTTAGATAGTCTCACAAATATTTCAAAATCTGATTTCAATGATGGTAAAGAAGATGTATTAGGTATAGAACTGAGTTCTTTTGTTGATGGCATAAACAAAAGTTTAATACGACTACCTAAAACAAGAAGAACTGAAGTTGCGCAAATTGAAACTGTTATTAAATCGAAGCTTTCAAAGGACAAAACTATCAATATTGCAGCATTGGCAAATATTCTAAAAGAGTTGTTAAGGAAATGAAGAATATACGACATGTGTTAGGAATTTCAGGCGGTAAGGATAGTGCCGCACTTGCTATTTATATGAAAGATAAATATCCTTCATTGAACATAGAATATTACACCTGTGATACAGGAAAAGAATTAGATGAAACATATGAATTGATCAGAAACCTGGAAATTTACCTCGGGAAAAGTATTATAAAACTTCAAGCAGCAGAAGGGAGTAATGAAGCTCCTTTTGATCATCACTTAAAGATGTATGGAGGATATCTGCCATCCTCGACATCCCGTTGGTGTACAAAAAAGTTGAAGTTAGAACCTTTTGAGAAATTTGTTGGGAGTGACCCTGTTATTTCTTATGTTGGTATAAGAGGTGATGAAGACCGTGAAGGCTATATTTCACGAAAACCGAATATACAATCAATTTTTCCTTTTAGAAGGAACATATGGAGTGAAGATGTCATTAGAAAAATTCTTGCTAATGATAATATAAGTAAAACAGTAAGAATATTTAAAAAGATTACCCTATCCCCAAATGCAGATAGACTTCTTGAGATAATCAAAATACCATTGACACAAAATTTCACACAATTGCAGAAACTAAATTTACTCTTAGAAACAGGAGTTAAAGAGTTCAATCAAATTGTTTTTGAATACTTAAAATCTACAACGTACCCGCTATCTAACGAAGTTTCTTTTGAATTGATTCCAAACGAAGATAACCTGAATCGTGATGATATTTTTAAGATATTAGAGGAAAGTGGTGTCGGCGTTCCAAGCTATTATAAGAAGGTTGATTTTGAAATAAATGATGAAGTGGGTCAGTATTCACGAAGTCGCTCCGGATGTTTCTTTTGTTTTTTTCAACAAAAAATTGAGTGGGTGTGGCTTTATGAACAACACCCTGATCTTTTCCAAAAGGCTATGGAATATGAGAAAGATGGTTATTCATGGAATCAAGAAGAAACGCTGAAAGATTTAATTAATCCAGATAGGATTAAAAAAATCAAAGAGGATTGTTTCAAACGAAATTTAAAAGTAGCAAAATCTAAATCTCCATTTCTTATTGATATTTTAAATGAAGATGAAGGTTGTGCTTCATGTTTTATATAATCAATTATTATGGCATTCGACATTGATTTTGGCGAGAGAGGCTTAATAAAAGAACATATATGGAAGTTTCTCTTATTTCCTGAACACTGGAATAATCCAGCAAATGGTATTCCTCATAATCTAACCTGGAATGAAGTCCCATTCAACAACGCTCAAATAAATAATGTTCCAGCTGATAAAAAAGGCATATACTGCTTTGTAGTCAAACCTGATTTTAATAAGTTATTTGAAACAAGGTATTTATTCTATATAGGTCAAACAACAAGGAGTTTTAGAGTTAGATATAAAGAATATCTTGATGACCAAGAGGGAAAAGGAAAGCCAAGGCCAAAGGTTTTCACCATGCTAAAGCTTTGGAAGGATTGTTTGCATTTTTATTACGCTGATTTAGTTGATGATAATCATATAGAAGAATGTGAAGTTAAGCTTTTAAATACTTTTGTACCCAAGGTTAATACTGACATTCCAATTGCAAAGATAAAACCCGAACTAAAAAACATTTACGAATGAATAACACATTAAGATTACCATGCCTAAGAGGTAGAATGGGTGATTGGTTCTACTATGTTTCAGTAATGAAATTTTGCGAGCTGGCAAATAGGACTTCTCTTGCTCAAGAGATTCATAAGAATAAAGAGCTAAGCAGATGGATTCAACGAGAAGTTAGTGACAGAAGTTCTGATATAGTATCATATTTAAAAGATCAACCCCAGAGATTTTTTAATTCTATAATTTGTGGGATATACGGAGGGAAGCCACATTGGCAAGAAATTGATATTGAAAAGACATCAACGGATCTATCTGAATCTGAACAGGACTACTTAAGCAAGACTTTTGGAATTCTTACTTTAAATGGAGAAGAAAAGATTTTTTCAATAGATGGACAGCATAGAACAAGTGCAATCAAACAATATCTAAAGCAGTATAATGATGAATTAAAAGACGAAGAGGTAGCAGTAATTTTTGTAGCACATAAGGAATCAAGGGAAGGCGAAATTAGAACAAGAAGGTTGTTTTCTACTTTGAATAGGTATGCTATACCAGTGAACATTAGTGAAATAATTGCATTGGATGAAGAAGATAATTGTGCGATAATAACAAGAAGATTAATGGAAGATTTCGATTTCTTCAAGGATCGGATTCAATATTCTAAGACACGAAGCATGAATCAAGGCAATAAAAATCATTTTTCTAATATTGTTTTAATTTATGATATGATTTCAATAATATTGACAGATAAGACATTCTCCAACAACCTCCCTTTAGCAGGACATCATTATAAGAAATTCACAACACGAAGAGAGAGTGAAGACTTCATCGATAGTGAAACGATGAAAATAAAAATATATTTCAAGAAAATTCTTAACTCAATACCTTCGGTAAAGAAATATTTTGAAACTGGAGTTGTGGATAGAAAATCAAATGCAACAAGTTTGTTGTTCAGACCGATTGGACAAATGATATTGTTTTATGTACTTAAAATTGCTAAAATAAAAGGAAAAGAAAAGGACGCTATATTGTTTTTTTCTAATGATGATTTTAAACTGACTCACAAGGTATGGAAGAAGGTGTTTATTGACCAAGAGAAAAATACTTTAAAGACAGATAAACCCAGGCAAATTCTTGCCATACAGATGATTTGTAAAAAAATTGGAATCGATTTGCAAATGACAAAAGCAGAGAAAGCCTTTTTTGACAATTTCAAAGATGATGTGACCAAAATCTAACTACTTCAAGAATCGAGTAAGTCAATAAAACAGTTGTCGTTATTTTCAAAAAATGTAGGTTCGTCTTCAAGCTTTGCCCTAATTTTATCAAACCCACCATTTGCATATTCTTCGAGCAATTTCTTCAAAGATGATATTTCCTTTTCTATTTCTTTTTCTTCCATATTCTCTAACTCATTGAAATCTATGTCAGATTTCGCAAGCAATCCCATAACAACATAATCAGCCAGATCATATGGTTGCCATGCCTTAACTTCAATAAACTTACTTTTATCTGTATTCGGGGCAATTGGCAAACGGTAATTCATTTTGAGCCCTAATAAGGCTGCATACATATAAATTTCATATTTAGTGCCAAAATACTTCCCTTGTTCCCACGTTGAACTTTCACCAGATGTCCCAGCTCTACCTCCTTGTAAAACCGTGAACTTCGTAATCAGCTCTTCATATGCTGAGTTGTATTCTGGTGCTCTGTCTTTAATTCTTTTTAGAAGTTCCATATTAATTTAAAACTGAAATTTTAGTTGAAAGGTCGTGTCGATTTGCTCTTTCACTTTCTGGTATTGTCGGGGTGATTAAATAAACCTTCCCTATTTTGATGTCTCTATTTGTGAGTAATTCATTTTTTAGAGTTTCGTTTTTGTAAAACTCCTTACTCATAATTATGCTTTGTCTATAGACCTTGCTTACTGTTTTACAAAATCCAATTGTATAATCTTCTCCAAATACCGATGTTGGGGCATCCGTAATGAGAGTATAGAGGTCAACGTTCCCTGTACTTGTCTTCGCGGAAATAATTGCCATAATAGCAGCCAATTTCACTAAAATCAAATTACTTGTATTTGAGCCTAAAAGAGGATTCCCATTTCCGTCAATTATTTCAGGCATATAATTTCCATTGGGAAGTTTTCTTAATCGTATTTGTCCTCGTATAGATTTATTCCCAGCTGTCATCGCCTCATAATGATGATTTGCTTCTTTCTCTAATTGCATTATCAAATTATTAAAAACTCTATCTCGTGTTGATGAAGCTATTAGTTCAAAATCATTTAAAACGTCTTTTTTCTCAATAAGCCATTTAGGGATCTCACCTGTTATAAGAGATTTTAATTGTTCATTTACGCTTCGGAGATTATTTTTATTGAATTCAAGTTTTTGTGAAATCTTACTTACCAAGTCAAGAAAGTCTTTCACATATTTATTTTGAATAGAATACTCGTTAATGATATTACGTGCTGATTCTTCACTAAGAGAGGTGTCTGATAACAACTTTTGAATTTCTTCATCAATAGCCTTTAAATCTTTACCGGCATCTCTGATTTTAGAATTCAATCCTGTTGTTTTTTTAAGTGTTTCAGCAATATCTTCATCAATATCAGAAATTCTATGTGTCAGTGAAAGGCCATTCTGATATAGTTTTTTAAAGTCGTTAGAAAAATCCTGTTTGGTTAATTGTTTCCCGACATGCTTATGGGAATATTTATCATGTCTTTGAATTAGCTCCTTAATTCTTTTCCAGGGTTCTGAATCCTTCTTAGCTTCCCGATCACAAACCAAACATCTTTCCTCATCAAGCATTCTTTGAACATAAATTGGCTCTGGAACATCAAGAGGTAAGCGCGTTTGAAGTTTTTTCAATACTTCTTCTTCCGATTCTTTTTCTTGCCTTAATGCTTCAGCCAACTGAAGCTTGATGCTTTCATATTTCGAGTATTTCTCACTAAATTCAGAGTGTAGGCTTTCAGTTCCTTTTAAAACCCATTTGTTTCGAAACATCTTTTTATGAAAAGATATTTGTTCTTCATTTATTTCATCATTCAATTCCTCCAACCTTCCAAGAACTGATTTCTTCTTTTGTTGCAATTCAGCCACCTTTTGAGCATCTTCAATTTTATTCAGCAAATCATCGCATTTCCCTTCAGCAATTGACAAATTATCCTTTGCTTCCTTTAGTTCCTTGCCCAATGTTTCGATAGCCTCCTCCAGTCTTTCTTTTTCATTCTCCAGCTGATCACTACGGTCACCGTCTTTACTAAGTCTCTTGACTTCTTTGTCATACTCCTTATTGCCTGATTTTGCAGCAGCTTCAGCAATTTCTTTTAGCTCATCATATCGTGAAATACTTGAGAGCACATTAATAGCTCTTGTTAATGTATCTTGTTTGTTGAAATCAATTATTGATTCTACTTGCTCTCCCTGGAACCATAAATAATCTTTAATTTGTGCCGGAAGAATTCTGAAAACGATTTTCCTCTTTTCCTCTTCGTCACTAATTAATTTAGCGTTAAGATAAGATAGTTCTTTACGCATCACAGTAAATTCGCTATCATTACTCTCAAGAATTCGAGAATCTTTAACATTTACTGCATACTTTCTCTCTAATATGAAAACTTCATCTTTTTCAAGATTATGAAATGTAATTGAAACAGATGTGGACAAACTACCATCTTTTGCTTCATGTTTAGCTTTATCTGAGATTATTTTTGACTTTACCGAGCGTGTGTTTTGAAACTCCTTCTTTTCCGGCACAAATACCTGATCGTACATTACCCAATAGAAAGCATCATACAGTTTTGACTTCCCATAACCATTGTCGCCGATAATGACATTTATTCCTTCTTTAAACTCAAAGCTATTCTTGCCAGCATAGCACATGAAATTATTAAGTTCAATTCTCTCAATTATCATAACGTTATTTGTTAAGATACTGGTTAATTTTTCTTGAAGTAACGTTTTCGGTTTCTTGATTCATGTTACTATTTATGGCAATTCTAATCACCTCAATCAGCTTTATTTCACTCTGCTCAATGATTTTAAGTTTGCCGACCATTTCCTTTTTAATATATCCTTTTTCAATCAATAAAGGATCATCTAAAAAGGTTTTGAAAATGTCTTCATTTGTCATATTGATGATAGTTCGGTTTGAATGGTATAAATGTTTAGGCCATAAAAGGCACAAACTTCTCTAAAAACTTCTTCGGTAAAATATGGGTTCTTAGAGAGCATTGCAAAGTACATTACTCGCTCAAGTTCTTTTTTTGTTAAACTCTTCTCTACATCAAATGAATCTGTGCCTTCTTTTTGTGATAAGCTGGGGACAACTACTAAATCATGGATAATTGCAAATTTCTTTGCAGGATGTTTTCTTAAGATTCGTCCCCTTCTTTGAATAAACTGTCTCGGATTTCCTGTACTACTACAGAAGATTGCGGTTTCAGCTCTTGGTATATCAACGCCCTCATCCAGGCATTTCATAGATGCAATTACGTCTATTTCGCCTTTTTGAAATTGCTCTAAAATCTCGTTGCGGTCTTTCATTCCACTGATAAATTGATTTA
The DNA here is from genome assembly GCA_003537645.1 of Prolixibacteraceae bacterium. Lineage (GTDB taxonomy): Bacteria > Bacteroidota > Bacteroidia > Bacteroidales > Prolixibacteraceae > Aquipluma. Next base: position 11,280 of record DPRM01000095.1, on the reverse strand, counting down.
CTAATAGTTTATCATCTATACGAGCAATCTCTCTTGTATATTGATTTATGAGTTTGATGTTTTCTTCCACTAATTCATCTTCGTCTTCACGTATTTCGCACGTTTCACCTTCGGGAACATAAACGAAAGTATATCTCAGAGATCCTTTTTCTTTGTACTGCTTTTTTAAAATCTCGATGGCAATTCCAATTTTATTAAAAGCTTTATGAATAATTCTCTTTCTTGCTAATAATAGCCTTTCAATAATATTTTCCGTATCCGGATCTTTTTTGCCATACCTGTAGAGTTTTGCAAGACGGTCACTAGTTTCAATATATGCTTCTAATTCCTGGTCCGTCAACTCAACTATATGGGGGTAATAATAGTATTGGCATAGCACATCCTCTTTAATAGCCCTATCCATCGAGAATGAGTATGTGTATGGTTCATGATCTTCAAAAAACAACTCCATTCCTTGTGTTCCTTCAGGATCATAAATCCTTTTTGGTGTTGCTGATAACCCAATTCTCTTTTTAATTTTAAACTCTTTAATTCTCTTCGCAACTGTAGGAGAAGCAAGATTGTGACCTTCATCTGCTATGAAAATTGTGTCTTCTGGCAAATCTTTTATAATACTTTGAAATTTATCCTTAACAAATGACGCATATGTGCTTATTAGAACAAAAGAGAGTGGTATTCGTTTTGAGGAAGATAACAATGTTGTTACTTCGCCCTCCCAATTTGATTTAGAAGAAATCTTATATACTTCTTGAAAGTTAAACGATTTTACTTCCTTTTCCCATTGATCCACCAAGGTAATAGTAGGAACAAGAATTAACGCATGATAAACTTTTTCACTATTTTTTTGATATTCATTTAAAAGACAATTGAGGGATGTTATGGTTTTGCCAGTACCCGTAGCCATTGCAAATATCCCTTTATAACCATTACTTTCCCAATTCTGATATGCTTCCTTTTGGTACTCTCTGGCTCCTTGGGGATATGGAAATTTAGGTTCTTTTATAATTTCCTCAATTCTTAAGACTACTTTCTCTATCGCTTTCCTCAATTCCTTATTTTCTAAAACTCTACTTTTCTTTTCAGCCAGTTCTTTTTCACGAATTAAAAGCTCATTTAGCGATTTATCCGCAAAATGCTCTCTAATTGCTACAGAGACATCTTCTATATTAATATAATCAACAAATTCAGCATTACCGGAAAAAATATTTTCAAAATATTTGTTTTGACTTTTAATCCATTTGTTTGATCGTCCATTTTCCCAAGCTAAAAAGCCATCTAGTTCTTCAAGGTTTTCAAGTAATCCATAAGCAGTGAAATTGCAGGATGCTTTAAATCCAACAGAATCTTGGCCATCGAAGAATACACCGGATTTGTAATGTGAAATGCCTTTCCCGTTTTTAGGTCGAATAATGACAATTTGAATCCTATCATTTGCTATTAACCATGATAAACATTCAAAGAAATGCCTTCCATACTCATCGAGAGACCTTTTCAATTTTTTAATATCCGATAGGTCAAATTCATTATCAGCAAATTTTCCGATTTGTCCGGCTTGAATAGCATCTTTATCTTCCTGTGATAATACATTGTTTACTACCATCCGCATTTTACCACCAGAGAAAAGAAATGAAGCAAATCCTAAAGAAAGAATGTTAATTGCAGCCGAACTAAAATATCCAAGCAATAAGTCAAAACTGTTACTGCTACATAAGCTTTCCAGGTAAAATTGAAATGGCTCATTCTCAGTTCCGGTTCTATAAGACCTGTCTTCTGACCACTCTACATCTCTAAGCATATGAAGAACGGGTTACAGTTATGAATTCGTTTATCAGTCTTACAGTGGTTTCTATTTCTTCTTTGGTGTTAAATTTTCCAAGCGAAAACCGAATAGACGACATTGCATCATTATAAGACAAACCAATAGATTGTAAAACATGTGAAGGTTCAATAATTGCTGATGAACAAGCTGAGCCATTTGAAACAGCAATATTCTTTAATTTTCCGATTAGAACAGAAGCTTCTATGTCATGAAAGCAGATATTTGTAACATTATAGATTCTGCTTTTTATTGAACCATTTATTGAGGTATTGGGTATTGCTAATAGACCCATTTCTAATTTGTTTCTTAGTGCCTCAATATTAAACTTGTTTTCATTCATCTCAATCATTGCAATTTCACATGCTTTTCCCAAACCTATAATTCCAGGAACATTTAATGTTCCACTTCTTAATCCCTTTTCATGGCCACCTCCGTGTAAGAGGGGTTGAATCTTTATATTTTTTTCACCAAGTCCTCTGATGTATAATCCACCTATCCCTTTTGGAGCATAGAATTTATGTCCTGAAAAAGCCATAAAATCAATTCCTAACTCATCAACGAGCGTTTCTATTTTACCAACAGCTTGAGTTGCATCACAGAAAAAAGCAATATTATTAGCATGCGCTATTTCAGAAATTTCTTTAATTGGTTGAATAACTCCAATCTCATTATTTACCAACATAACAGAAATAAGGATAGTCTCTTTTCTGATTTCTTTGGAAAGAATATTTAAATCAATAATACCATCATCAGAAACAGGAAGAAAACTAACTTCAAAGCCAACAGTCTCAAGGTATTTACATGTATCAAGAACAGCCTTATGCTCTGTAGAAAGGGTTATTATGTGATTTCCTTTATCCAAATTCGCAAATGCGTAACCTTTGATAATCAAATTTATGCTCTCAGTTGCGCCAGAAGTAAGAATAATCTCATTAATGTCAGATTTTAATAAATTAGAAATTTTAACTTTAGCTGACTCAACAGTCTTCTTGATGTTTTGTCCTAGAATATGTATACTTGAAGCGTTTGCATATTGATCATGGAAAAATGGAAGCATTGCTTCAAGAACCCTTGAATCAGTGGGAGTAGTCGAATTGTAATCTAAATAAATGTTTTTATGCATTCTTCTGCCAAAGATATAATATTTGTATTAACTTTTAATACTTTTTTTTAACTAGTTAATACAAATTTCAAATTCACTCCCGTTTTGAATCAAAAACCGCCCGATTTTCGCCCAAAACAACCAATTTTGAACACATAATCGGCTCATTTTCGACTCATTTTGGCAAAAATAGTCGCTAAATAGCCGTGAAATGATCCGATTTTAGACAAAAAATGACCCGGCGGGAATTTCTGCCGGATCATTTTGGATTTTTTGAGGTGTTTTTGTTTGTTTTTTAATATCCGATCAACGGTTTGTAGTTTTTGGTTAGGAATTTCTCCACGTCGGAGGCTTTGTAATAGATCTTGTGGTTGATCTGGGAGAAGGGAATCTGTTTTTCATCGCGATACGATTGCAATAATCGCTTGCTGATATTGAGAACCTGGCAGAGTTGCTGGTTGTCGAGCCAGCGTTCGGATAAAGGATTCTGGGCTTTCTTTACAATATCAAGGATTTTCTGCTCAATATCGTCAATACGCCGGACTATTTTGGCGTAGGCTGCGGATTCAATGGTTATTACGTCCATCTTGTTTTGATTTTGAAGGTTAAACAATCGGTGATGGTTCGTTGCAACTAAAACCAAAGCAAGAATACGCAAGAAAAAACGGTCTTTTGGTCTTAAAAGGGTCTCAGATACTTGAAAAGACTCTTTTTGCACTTTGCGGGCTATTCGTCCGGTTCAATAAAGCCGGAAATATCAATTCTTTTGGGGCTGTCCTGCTTAATATGCTTGTCAACCCTGTATGGTTTGAGCAAAGTATGTATGGTATATGAGCTCAAAGGCTTATTGCTCCTATCAGTGAAGTTTGCCACCAGAAAGGCTTCGAGGTTTTCGCGAGAGGTTTCGATGAATGGTCCTTCCGGAGTCCTGTATTTTTCAAGCAGTTGGGTGAATATATCCACCAGAACGTTGACCTGTCCGTTGAGCTTGATGGGCTGGTATTGTACATTAACTGTATTTAGATGGGTCTTCATGTGGTCTGAAAAAGTCTTACTGCTTTCAGAAACGCTTTGCGGCAGAATTCTTTCCGAAACACCCGTGTTTTCAATAAAAGACTTTTCAAAACATTCCGGTCTGCTCGTCAGATTATAACGGAACAATTTGCACATTTTCGGGACAGACAGCTCCTGAAAGATCTCGTAAAACAGCCTTTCCTTGCTTTCTAAGGGTGTATTTATGTATGGAAGGAACATCTGCTGATAAAAAACAATTACTCTCGCCACAAACAAATTGAGCACGAAAAAAATATAAATATTGTCGCGGGCTTTTTCTTTCTGTATATCCCCGAGTTCTATCTTGACTTCGCTGAATAGCTTTTTTGTTTTTTGAATCTGCCGGTTTGCATACACCGAAATATCTTTAGCGTCGGAGTAATACTCAAGAACCCATTCCGCCCTGAGTTTAATACGCTCAAATTCATCCCCCATCAACTCCAGAAAGCTTTGACTTTTGGGCGTATCGAACTGTGGGATATCGTTTGAATCTTCTAACCTATAAACCTTATTGGGCCTGATCACAATTTTGTATTTCCCATTCGGGATCTGGTGATAATCGACAGAATAATCCTTTCTGCTTTTATAACCGTAGGATAGATAATTATTATTGTCGAGATAATCAATCAGGTCTGTATCTGCAGGAAGTATAGCCACCTGAATGGTATTTGCTTCATAAACCAGATTGCATAGCCCATCCGGATTGTTGAAGCGTGGCAATCCAGGGTGAAAACGCCCATGAGCGATTTCACAATAGGTAGTAACGTGTATTAACTCATGGCACATGATAAATTATCATCTTTTACATAATGTTAAAAAACATAAATATTCGCACATTTATTGTCAAAGTTCGGGAGAAATCAGACTTCGGCCTGATGAATTTTCGTTAACGGCTAAGGCACAATATTTTAAAATTTGTAGTAAAATTGGGTACACGTTAAAAAAGTGTTGCTGTTTTAACAAATTAAATTACAGTATAATACAACACAATTAGCTACCCAGCTATTGAATTTCAAGCTACCAGCGAGCTGACTTAAAAACATCTTAAATTTGCCGGAGATTTTTCTCCCGAACCCTGGGACCAAACATTTTTTTTGTGTTGCAAAATATTGTATATTTGTAATCTAAAACAAAATCGTTCTTCACAAAATGTAAAGTAAAAAAGTTGGCTGGCTTTTTAGCTACCAGGATTTTTTGCACCTCAGGATATTAAGTCTCAGAGCGGGTTTTCGCATTCAGGTTGCGGAGCCTCGCTCTCCGCCACCCATTCATAAACAGCCATGCGCAAGCGTGGCTGTTTTCATTTATGTCTGCGCCATGCAAGCGTGCTTGCACATGGCACAGGCATAAATGAATAAACACTATCCAGCCTGCCGGATAGTGTTTATGAATGGGCGAGGCCCCCCAATTCGGGATCATGACGAGCGAAGCGAGACATAATCCCGTAGCTGCAATATATAAATCTCTTTTGCCCTTGCAAAAGCACTAAGGTCGTAGTTTGCGCAGCTTTTGCTTTGACCAAAAATGCGCCGGTATTAATTGAACTTCCTTTTTGATGAAAAAAGCACATCGTTTTTTATGACGGCAAGTTATAAGACATCTTAGCTCTGAATTTTTTTAAAAGTGATCAGCATGCGCAATTCAGGCGTTATATTTTGAACTTATCTGCCATCAAAGGCTGAAAACCAATCCTGCAACCCTTGCATAAAAACATAATCTTGCTGTATTATGAATTAATATTTAATTTAGCATTCTAAATATGTGATAGATGAAACCGTCAATGCTCTGTTTTTTATTTGCATTATGCTTTTCAATAGCCGCAAAAATGGGTTTCAGTCAGTGTGAAGTCGTGGCCATGGCCACCCCTGATTCAGTTTGTCCGGGTGACCCGGTAAGCTTATCCATAACTAACAATTGCTTCTCTCAGTACTCAAATGATTTCAACCTCGGAACAGCTGGTGCCGGATGGATTGTTTCCTCCGGAGTTTCTTTCAACAATCCTTGTAATCCGACATCGGACGGGTCCATTTATCTGTGGATGGGAGATAATACAACTCTACCAAGGCAACTGTCTACTATTTCAATGGACGCAACAACATTAGATATAGTGTCATTTGACATCAAATATTCCATGCAAAGCCAGGCTTCGCCTTGTGAAGGAATTGACGAATATGATGAAGGAGTTACTTTGCAGTACTCCATAAACAATGGAATTAACTGGATTGACATCGCCTATTTTCGTCCTGATGGATCGATCCTGAATAATTCAATTACTCCCGGGTCAAATAATACAAGCATAACCAACTATAATACGCCATTCACAACATGGGCAAATTATGAGTTTTTCGTACCATCGGCCGCGCAGACAACAAGCACTTCTTTCCGATGGATCCAGATGGATTATTCTTCAATGTCAAATGATCACTGGGGACTTGACAACATCAAATTTCACAGCCAGAATGCGGTGTCTGTCAATTGGTCAAACGGAGTTTCATCGGACCAGCCGTTTTTGGTTTATCCGGAAAGTGATACTTCTTTCATAGTGGAAGTAACAAACATGCAAACCGGCGACTCTGCATCTGACACTGTTTATATAAATGTTTTCGAGCCGGAAATTTATATTTCAGGAAACGAGATCCTGGCTGACACTTCTTATCATTCTTACTTTTGGATTGACTGCAGCACTGGCAATACAATTCCTGGTGAAAACAGTGAATCATTTTCACCGCAGGCAAATGGCAGTTATTCATTGTATGCTACCACTTTCACCGGCTGTGCGGCGCAATCCGATTGCATAGATTTTACAGTAAATGGCATTGAAAACTTGAATAACACTTCAATAAGCGTTTTCCCGGTCCCCGCCATTGATGATGTGGTTATTACAAATAAAGATGCCTCTCAAACAAATTATTTCCTGTTTGATGTTTCGGGAAAAATGCTCTACCATTTTACGTCTGAGTCAACTGAAATAAGGTTAGATTTATCCGGATTCTCATCTGGCTCATATATTCTGAAAGCCTGCAATAATAAATCGGTGCAGACTTTCAGAATAGAAATTATGTAAAAAATATTGACAAAGAATATCTATAATAAGTTGACAAAAAAATGCAGCAATACGTCAATTATCTGATTATTGATTTGCACAACGCAAAAAAAAATGTTCCTGCCGAAACTAAGCCAGGAGAGGGTTATGAGGCATTTGAAGAGCACATGATGGCTCTGGAGAATAGCCCGGATATACGATTGAGCGATTTGTTCGGCATCAGTGAAGAAGTTTTTCCGCCGACAGAAAAGCTTTCAGAATTGCAACTTGAGCAGCTCAATCAAGCCATTCTCGACATGTGGCGTGCATTTAATATTGAAACTGATTATCCCGAAGATGTTCCCGCAAATTTATTATATCCCGCATTGGTTGCGCAGTTCAGCAAAGAAATGCACTACTGGCCCGGGTGGCAAATGGGAATTGAACTGTGTAATTTTGAACCCGACAAATGTCCGTTCGGAATTGAGCACTGTACATGCAAAGGATATTTTCAGGACGATTCAAACAATCCAAATTCCTGATTACTTTTGTGTCTCGAAATACAACACAAATAAATGAAAGGAACTGAACTGATAATAAATTTTATTGAAGACAAGGCCTATCTGATCGATGGATTTCCATTGTCATTTGATCAGCTCGGACTCCCGCCTGTGGCAAAAATATTCAGATCGCCTGCGCACTGGATCGTGAAAGTTTTGAATTACAGAGCAGCGGAAAAAAGGTTGTCGGCTTCGGTTGTTGCGTACAAATTTGGTAACATTGATTTTCCAAAACATCAGACGGAACTGGCAGAAACGCTTCAGAACATTGCTTCCGTGACATTCAATAATATTGATACGGAAAAAATGCTGGCGACCTTGCGTGGGCAAGACCGCATGATCATAAATACCGAACCTATTGAGCCGGATATATTCATTGCCTTGGCAGAAGAGGCCTCTCAAAGCAGCATTGAATCAGCCAATTCAAAAGTTATAGTATTGGATGAAACATTTTTTGTTGCCATAAATGATTTAAAATTCAGGTTTGGTGGCGTCGCATTCGATCATCATTTCAAAGGCTACAACAAGAGTATAGAACTGACCATTATTAATTACGAGCTTCGCGAAGAATTCGATGCGGTAAAAAATTATTTTTCAAACGCACTGAAAACGAAAAAAATTCAGGTTGTAGCGCATGTTGAAATCGACAATGATGCTATTACGTGTATGCGTGCTCAGTCAAAGGAAATCGATTCCATCGATAAAAAAATGATCGACAGCGTCCGGTTTGAATTTGTGCGCGAAGCGACAAGAAAAAAACTGAAAGCAGAAGTTGATAAAACGCTTTTTACAATGGATGAGTATTTCGAATCGCTCACCGATAAACGCCTGCAGGCAAATGCATTTTATAGCAACGAAAATGAATTGTTTGAAGATCTGATTTCGATTACACAAACAAAACACTACAAACATTTGCGCTTTCTGTCATCGCAGCACACCTTCCACATCATGAAGCTGCGCTTTGTACTCAAGCCATTTTCTTTTTTGTTTTTACTCGAAGGCAAACGGCATTATCACATAGTCTGGGAAACCATCGACACCAAAGAAGCCACCTACGTGTGGCATACCGACAAGGATTTGAATATGCTGAAAATGACTTTGCGGAAAATTGAAGACATTATTAATGTGATAAAAGTGCAGGGAAAAATCGCCTACCTCAATGCCAACGAAGACAGCTTTCAGCGCATCCGTCATGATTACTCAGAGCTGATTGACGGCTTTATAAAATGGAAAGGTGAGCTTGAGAATTATCTGACTTAGCCTGAGCCCCTCGATGGGATACCAGGTCACGCGTCATGAGACGCGCGCCCAGTCAAGAAGTTGAGACTTGCAACCTGTATGAGAAAAAATAAATATTAATAAACCTTTATCACTTTACACTTTACAAACTTTTCACTATCGTCCTGCCCCACTCTTTCGCTCTTTCAATCTCGCCTTCAGCGAGTGGGCCTTCTTTTCCGGTGACTCGAAATAACGCCGGATCAGCAATGATTTCAGCGCCGGCGGCGGCCAAACGTTTTGAAATTTTCTTTGCTGCATCACCATGTATCCAAATATGCATTCGGGTGTCGAAGGATGCCGCTTTCACGCCTTTCAGTGCACCCGCCGGAATCGACTTCAGTGCGGCCTGCATTTTTTCGGTTGGCATAAACCCGTTGATAGGACTACCAGCGATTAGTGCAGTAAGATTATTCAGATGTTCTTTTGTGAATTCAGAAACATGCAGCAATGAAGCTGAATCGCCCATTCCGTCAACAATTGCCTCAGCAATAAGTTTCGTGTTTCCGAAACCTGAATCGTATAAAACGATGACTTTATTCATTTGAAATTCCCCCTTTTTGTGCAAATATAATAAGAATTGCATTTCGAAATAATTGCAAAAACACTACGGAACAAAATGTTGATTTTTTCTGCCATTTTTGCATCCGCCTTTACTACTGTTATTAATTCTGATACAGCTTCACCAAATATTTTTTCAGACAACGCCGAACGCAAAAAAGGCCACATCGCTGCGGCCTTTTTTCAATCATAACAAATCGTAATTATTGTCTCACGACTCTAATCACTTGCACATGAGTTCCTGTTATAAAGTGCATGAAATACACCCCCGCCGGATATTCCCCTAAATCAAATTGTTTATTTCCTGTGATTCCATTCAAATCTGTCATTCTGCTACAATAAACCAGCTTCCCATTAATATCAGTCAGTTCAATTTGAGCGTCGGAAAACTGATTTGAAGAAATGATATTGACTATTTCATCGGACGGATTTGGGAACACACTAAAAATATTATCGCCGTTTTCATCAATCGCATCACAAACCTCAATGGTAATACTGATGGTGTCCGATATTACGCAGCCATTGTTCACTGTCACACTGACATCAAAGGTGCTTAGGCCTTGACCAGTTGAGTCAACAATTATTGTTTGTCCATTTGCTCCAGCTTCACTCCAAAGGTACGTTGCGCCAGGGTTTCCGGCATCAAGTAAAATAAATGCATCGGCGCAGATGGTAGTGTCGTTGCCGAGAAATATATCCGGAAGTGGATTGACTGTCAGATTCAGCGTAAATGTAGAATCGCATCCTGTCTGAGATTGAAGGCTATCGTAATAAATTCCTTCGGTTGAATAAATATTGCCATGCCAATTGTAGACATCTCCTTCACAAATCGTATGATTTTCATTGAACGCATAAGTCGGATTGACAGTGAGGTTCAATGTGAAAACACTGTCACAACCATTCACCGTTGTGTATGCTGCGGTATAAGTTCCACCTGCTGTGTACGTGGTCCCATGCCAGGTGTAGCTGTTGCCATTGCAAATCGAATGATCTTCATTGAATGCATAAGTCGGATTGACAGTGAGGTTCAATATGTAAATGCTATCGCAACCGTACACTGTCGTATATGCTGCGGTGTAGATTCCACCCGTTGTATACGTGGTTCCGTGCCAGGTGTAGCTATTGCCGTTACAAATTGAATGATCTTCATTGAATGCATAAGTCGGGTTGACAGTGAGGTTCAATGTGAAAACACTGTCGCAGCCGTTCACTGTTGTGTATGACTTCGTAAATGTACCAGCTGCTGCATATGTGGTTCCGTGCCAGGTGTAGCTGTCGCCATTACAAATCGAATGATCTTCATTGAATGCATAAGTCGGATTGACACTCAAATTTAATGTGTAAATGCTGTCGCAACCATTCACTGTTGTGTATGACTTCGTAAATGTACCAGCTGCTGTGTATGTGGTTCCGTGCCAGGTGTAGCTGTCGCCATTACAAATTGCGTGATCTTCATTGAATGCATAAGTCGGATTGACTGTTAGGTTCAATGTATAAATGCTGTCGCATCCAGTTGATGATACATAGATTGCAGTGTAAGTCCCAGTAGTATTATACGTGCTTCCTTGCCAGATATATGAATCACCAGAACAGATACTATGGTCTTCGACAAATGAAAAAGATGTAACTTCTGTGAGATTTAGCGTGTAAATACTGTCACATCCGTTCACTGTTGTATATGCTGCAGCGTAAATACCTGCTGTTGTATACGTGGTTCCGTGCCAGGTGTAGCTATCGCCATTACAAATCGAATGGTTTTCATTGAATGCGTAAGAAGGACTCACAACAACGATCATGGTCGCAGTAGTAGCGCACTGGCCGGCTGTCGGTGTGAAAGTATAGACCGTTGAAGCAGTGCTTGCCGTGCTGATTGCAGCATTCCATG
>DPRM01000122.1 GCA_003537645.1 Prolixibacteraceae bacterium | reverse complement strand
ATTTACCCCTGATATTTCAAACAAAAAATGAATTAAATGGTTGAATTGGACTTTACCTGAAGGAGAGTAAAGCCTATTTTTGAACTTATTATTCTAAAATTCCATTAAGCATAAAACTTAAAAATTGACATTATAATGAAACGAATTGCCATTTTTGCCTCTGGTTCCGGAACCAACGCACAAGCGATTATCGAATATTTCTCTGCCAGTAAAGAGATATTTGTTGATTCACTTTGGTCGAACAATGAAAATGCTTATGCATTAATCAGAGCAGAGAAACTTGGGATTGAAACATTCACTTTCGACAGTGATGAATTTTACAGGAGTAACGAAATCCTTGATAAACTATACGATCATCGTATCGACATGATTGTGCTGGCCGGATTCCTTTGGCTTGTCCCGCGAAATCTGACTGAACTGTTTACTGTGGTTAATATACACCCGGCTTTATTGCCAAAATACGGTGGCAAGGGAATGTACGGAATGAATGTGCACAAAGCGGTACTGGCCTCAAAAGATAAAGAGTCCGGTATTACAATTCATCAGGTAAATCAGGATTACGACAAGGGAAAGATTATATTTCAGGCAACTTGTCCGATTGTGTCAGGCGATTCGCCCGAAACGCTTGCTGCCCGAATTCATGAACTGGAACATCAGCATTATCCGAGGGTTATCGAAGAAATTCTCCTGAACGACGAGGAGGAAAATTACTAAAGTGAGGTAAAAAAATAAATAATAAATGCCACTCAGACGAAAGTTCGGGTGGCATTTTTTATGCAGTGTGCCAAAGTTTTTTTTACCCGAAATTGAGATAATGGTTTGTAAAACATCCGGCAGTGATGAAAGAATTGAAGAAATTGAGCTAATATCGCATTGTAAACCAACTAATGCCTAACCAATATGAGAAACTTACATTGGCGTATTTCTCTGCTATCCGACAAATCGTATCTGATGCGCATTGTTGCCCGGCTTGCTCCCCTTTTATTTTTCTTTTCTTATTTCTTTTTCATTTCTGCCAGTGCTTTTGCATTGCCGAATCAGGTGTTAAATTCTGATCTTCAGGTTTTAATGACAAAATATGAAGCAGAGGATGCTGTTCTTACTGGTGTAAATATTGCAAAGTCGGTTAGTGGGTTTTCGGGTACAGGTTACATGGATGGAGGAAGTTTTGATGCCGATGGCGATAAAATAACCTTCACCGTTAAAGTTGCAGAAACCGCTTCCTATCCGATGGTAATCAGGTTTTTGAATACCTGTGGCGCCTGCGAAAAGGCACAGTTTGTTTCCGTCAATGGTTCTGCCGGCAGCTACACTACCTTTAAAGGAACTTCAGCAACGTGGCAGGATTTAAATTTCGGGATGATTGACCTGAAAGCTGGTGATAATACCATTGTCATTTCAAAAAGCTGGGGATGGACTCACATTGATTATATCGGAATAGGTGAAAATGATGTGGAGGCTCCCGCCGTACCTGCAAATCTTAAATTCGGAAATGCAAGCCAAACTTCGTTCAGTTTATCGTGGGATGCTTCCACCGATAATGTTGGTGTTACTGGCTATGATATTTATTTCGGAAATACTATAAAAACATCGGAAACAGCAACTTCAGTAAAAATTGAAAACTTAAATTGCAATACCGGTTATCCGGATATAACCGTCAGGGCAAAAGATGCTGCCGGAAATGTTTCTTCAGCAAGTAATTCTGTTTCGGGTTTTACCAACGCTTGCCAGTTATATTCGTTAACCGTTAACAATGGAAGCGGCAGTGGCTCCTACAATTCAGGGAAAATTGTCAGTATTTCTGCAAATGCAGCTCCGGCCGGAAAGTTTTTCGACAAATGGATTGGTTCGGCGGCAATATCAAACCCAAATCTTTCGCTTACTACCATTACAATGCCCGAATCGGCAACCGAAATAACTGCAACTTATAAAGATATTGATCCGGCACAGTTGCTCGATCCGAATGCAACTCCCGAGACTGTTAATCTTTGGAATTACCTGAAATCTGTTTACGGACAGAAGATGCTTACCGGCTGCTGGACCGAATCGCAGTTTGGCGGAAATGCAAAAGTGGTGAGCTGTACAGGTGAAACTCCTGCAATTTGGGGTCAGGATATGAATAGCTGGTATCGGAGCCGAACCGATCAGAATTGGATCAACACCTGGAACAGCAATATTCAGGGATTTAAAAATGCGCATAAAAGAGGCCAGATTCTTCAGGTAAACTGGCACTGGCAAATGCCTTCAAGTAAAGTAAACGGAGTTTATGCCCGCGATGCGTGGGGAAAAGATGTAAATGGCAATTCGCAAATGATGACCACCCAGCAGTGGAGCGATATTGTTACTCCCGGAACTGCCTTGTACGATGCCATGATAGAGGATGTTGATTATCATGTGATTAATTTCCTGAAGAAAATTGTGGATACCAGCGGAAAGCCGATTCCTGTTATTTTCAGACCACTTCACGAAATTGACGGCGGCTGGTTCTGGTGGACCTGCCCTTCAGACCCGGCGAAAACCGCTAAGCTTTTTAAAATACTGCAAGAGCGGATAATCAATTATCACCAATGCCATAACCTTATCTGGGTTTACAATCCCGGTGTAATCTGCAATGGCGGAAGCTGGCCGCCTTATCAAACTTCGGAACTCGCCCGCCGCAAAGCTTTCTATCCGGGCGATGCTTTTTGCGATATTACCGGTATCGATTTATACGATTATGATCCTGCCGGGCGCGGAACATTAAGTAGTACAGGAAAAACTTACCGCGACGCGTGGAACATGATGAAAGCAATTGCCCCTTCAAAAATGATTGCTCTTTGCGAATCGGAAGGCCTGCCAGATCCGGATAAATGCTTTACCGATCCCAACTATGCTCCGTGGTTGTATTGTCTTCCCTGGTATTCCGACACATATACCGATGCAACTTCAGGTACGATCCACGATTTGTGCGCGTGGAACAAAATTCAGTTTAAAAGCGCTTATGTAGTCAATGCCGGCGATTTTACCATTACAGGTTTTGAATCAATGGCCAAGCCTGAAAAATCAGGAATGAGAATTTTTCCCAATCCGGTGAACGGCAGGCTGAATCTGGAAATGTATGAAAATGCCAGTGAAATTGAACTCTATGATATGACCGGCAAAGTTATTTTCACGCGGAAAGTGAAATCGGCAGGTGAAACAATAGATGTATCGGCAGTGGAAGCAGGAGCTTATATCCTGAAAGTTGTTGCTGAAAATGGCGACAGTTATTCATCAAAGTTCATAAAACAATAAAATTTTAAATACAAACTATGAAAAACTTTAAATCTTTTGTTTGGGTGGTTGTGCTAACCTTGTTTGTTTCGATGCCGGTGTTTGCACAAACCGGTGGCCGTGTGGCCGACAACTTGTCGGTACCCAGTAAAATCCTGAAAATGGACCGTAAATATGCCATTTACCTGCCTGCCGATTACGAAACCTCCGGCCGCAGTTATCCGGTGCTTTACCTCTTGCATGGTTCGGGCGACGACCAAAGTGGCTGGGTGCAGTTTGGCGAAGTAAAACACATTGCCGACAAAGCCATTGCCGAAGGAAAATCAACAGCCATGATTATTGTAATGCCTGACGGAAATACCGGTCAGCGTGGTTATTTCAACAGCCCGAAAGGTGACTGGAACTACGAGGATTTTTTCTTTCAGGAGTTCATGCCCTTTATCGAAAAAACTTACCGCATCAGGGCCGAAAAACGTTTTCGTGCCATTTCGGGCTTGTCGATGGGCGGCGGCGGAACTTTCATGTACGCTTTGCATCATCCTGAATTGTTTTCATCTGCATGTCCGTTGAGCGCTTATGTTGGCCCGATATCTTTGGAAGAAGCTTCGGCCCGCTGGGAAAAGCAATATCCGGGCATTTCGAAGGAAGATCAGGAGAAATATTTTGCCCGGCACAGTGCGCCCGAACTGATTAAGAATATGCCCGATAACCAGAAAAGGGCTGTTCGCTGGTACATCGACTGTGGCGACGACGATTTTCTGTACGAAGGAAACAGCCTGGTTCACATTGCAATGAAAAAGAAGGAAATTCCACACGAATTCCGCATCCGCGATGGCGCCCACACCTGGACTTACTGGCGCGAATCGTTGCCAACAGTTATGGAATTTGTATCACAAGCATTTCATCAATATTAAAAACTACTAAACATGGAAACTTCACGCCGTTCATTTATTAAAAACAGCGCGGTTCTGCTGGCCGGAACTTCGCTTTTGCCAAATGCTGCCTTTGCAGCTGCCAAACCTTCAGAAATTATTGGTCTCCAGCTTTATTCGGTTCGCGACGAAATGAAAAATGATCCTG
>DPRM01000012.1 GCA_003537645.1 Prolixibacteraceae bacterium | reverse complement strand
CGATCCGGTGGTGGATGCATCCTCCCGAATCACCAGAGTGCGTGTTGAAGTGCCAAATCCGGGACTGAAATTTAAGCCTGAAATGTTTGTAAACGGCATTATTCAGGCGAAGCAGGTTGGTTCAGGCGACCAGTTGATTATTCCGCAATCGGCAGTATTGTGGACAGGAACCCGTTCGGTAGTGTATGTGAAGTTACCTGGCGCCGATCATCCAACCTTCAAAATGCGGGAAATCACCCTCGGCAATTCGATGAAAAACACCTACGTGGTAATGGATGGCTTGGCGGAAGGGGAGGAAATTGTGACCAATGGAGCTTTCAGTGTGGATGCCGCAGCCCAACTGGCCGGAAAAGTTAGCATGATGAACCCTGCGGGCGAAAAAGTGTCGACAGGCAGCCATGCCGGAATGGATATGGGGGCAGCAACTGCGACTCCGAGTGCGACTCAAAGTCGCGCCCGGAGTGAAACAGCAACCCAGGAACACCAAACGATTAAAGTTTCGGGCAATTGCGAAATGTGCAAGGACAGGATCGAAACGGCGGCCAAATCCGTTACAGGGGTTAGTTCTGCTGATTGGAGCACGGAAACAAAAATGCTCCATGTTCAGTTCGACGGAGCAAAAACCAATTTGGATGCCATTCAGAAAGTAATTGCCAAAGCTGGCCATGATACCGACAAACACAAAGCAACAGATGCTGCTTACAAAGCGCTTCCGGAGTGTTGTTTATACAGAAAATAAAAGTTTACCCATTTTAAAATTAAAAAAGATGAAAACAAAAGTTATCAAATTAGTTGCCCTTTTTATGTTTGGGGCGTTTGCAGTATTTGCAGGAAATAAAACAGAAAAAGTAAAAGTGTACGGAAATTGTGATATGTGTAAAGCTCGCATTGAAAAAGCGGCCAAAGCAGTTGACGGTGTTGCTTCAGCCAATTGGGACAAGAAATCCAAAATGATAGATTTGGCCTATGACGATTCGAAAACTGACGTACATAAAGTGGAAATGGCCATTGCCAAAGTTGGGCATGATACTGAAATGCATAGGGCTACCGATGAAGCATACAATAAGCTGCATGGTTGTTGTCAATACGAACGTGCAAAAACTGACATGAAGATGGACGGCAAAAAGGACGCGAAAATGGACATGAAGATGGATCATAAAATGTAAATGGTTCCCATGAAATAAGGAATATTTCATGGAGTGATTCATTTTTTTGCAATTGATCCGGCGACCTTTTAGTTGTCGGATCAATTTACCGGAATTTAAACGGTTAAAGGTTCAAAAGCGAATCTATGGATATTAAAATATTGATCTCTAAAATTAAGGATAGCCCCGTATTTATCCATACGATGGCCGGTGTTTTGTTGGGGTTTTTCGTGTTGCATCCCATCACCATGGTTGTGTATTGGTTAGACATCAACCATACCAAAGTAACACTTCAAAGTATATCAGAAGCTTTGTGCGGGGGGATCACCCATGCCTTTCATCCTGACATGCTACTCATGTCGCTGATTTTTATAATTATCGGAGGAGTGGCTGGTTTAGGCCCCGGAATCTATTTCAGGAGAATTGGAAAACAGGAGCGTAAAATACTTGCGCAACAGGGGCAACTTAATGAAAGCCTTGCGAAACTGGGAAAACTCAACCAATCGCTTGAAGAAAAAGTAGCCGAACTCAAAAGGTTAAATAATGATAAGGATATTTTCTTTTCAATCATAGCTCACGACATCCGAAACCCATTTAATGGCTTTTTGGGACTAACACAAATATTGGCCGATGAATTGTCAGATTTGACCAGTGAAGAAATCCAGATGATTGCCAGGAGTATGCAAGACTCAGCTACCAATCTGGCGGGATTGCTCGACAACCTGCTAAAATGGGCCAGGATGCAGCAGGGACTAATCCCCTTCGACCCTGAAACAATAGAATTACGCTCGTTTATGGAAGAAAGCCTAAAAGCAGAGCTGGAACATGCAAAAAATAAAGGTTTGAAATCCACTTTCAATATCCCCAATGATTTGACAGCCTTTGCTGACAGCAATATGCTACAATTTGTCCTCCGAAACCTTATTTCGAATGCCGTGAAATTTACACGGAATGGAGGTGAAATAAATATTTCGGCCATGGCAAATGGCGATAACTGTGTCGAATTTTCCATTAAAGACTCTGGCATTGGAATGAATTCCACGATGGTTGATCATTTATTTCGGATTGATAGTCAAATCAATAGAAAGGGAACAGAAGGCGAACCAAGCAGTGGATTAGGATTGACTCTTTGTAAGGAATTCGTAGAAAAGCTGGGTGGAAAAATTTGGGTAGAAAGTGAAGTTGGCAAAGGTTCGGTATTTTATTTTACCATCCCTCACTTTAACTGATCGAATAAAGAAGAGGTACTATAAGGTCATTTCTCAGTAATGACCTCCGAATAAAAATTGGTTGTTGCTGATTGAGTGATACTGCGATAGTTGAGACGGGCATCAATATTCAAAAAGAATGTCATGAGAAAAATTAAATATAGTGTTCCATATTTTCATTTTAATGTTATGTTTCTGCATACATTAATTGGGATTCTGATTGGGATTTTAGTATTGCACCCAATTACGATGGTAGTTTACTGGTTCGAATTTAATCCGTCGGATATTTCTTTCGACTTATTTGCTGATGTGTTTGTAGCCAGAATTAAGCATTCATTCCATTCAAGTATGTTACCTATGAGTATAATTTTTGCTGTGATGGGTGGATTCTTCGGATTCATTTCAGGGCTTTATTCGAGGGCGTTGAAAGCAAGAAAGGTATTAAGTGAACAGAATGAACAACTAATAGAATTAGATCAAATTAAATCGAATTTTCTTCACTTGATCAGTCATGAAATCAGAACACCTTTGCATGGGATTGTTGGTTCTGTTAGTTTACTAAAAAACATGGACACAACAAACGAGGTAAGGCGTATGGTCGAAATGCTTGACGGATCAGTACTACGCCTTGAGAACTTCTCACTTACTGCATTAAAGATAACCGAGTTAAGAACAAAAGGAAGGAGAATAAACAGCGACAAAATTAATTTGCTTGAAGAAGTTAGGTGGATACTTAGCAAGCACAACGAAAAAATTATCCGGAAGCAGGTTTCAGTAAACTTTTCGCCTGGATTAAACGAGGCCCAAACCTATGTTTATGCGGATACAGACTTATTGGGCGCCTGCATCGATCTTGTTCTTGCAAATACCATCCAATTTTGCAAAGAGACTATCACCATTGACGGATGGGAAGATTCGGCTAAATCCTTTACTATTCTTGAAATTAGCGATGATGGGAATTGGTTCTCAAACCCTGACGGGAAGAATATATTTGATCTTCTGGGTAGCAATACAACCAATTTGGTTGGTTTTAACGGTTTGGATTTTCCGTTGATAAAGCTCATTTGTGAAGCGCATAACGGAAAAATTGAAATTGGTAATACTACAGATGGCGGAGATACTGTAAAATTATATTTCCCATATGCCAAAAATTAATCCAAAGCTTAACTTATGCCTTTAATAATAACTGATATTTGTTTAAGGCAATCGCATTTTGACAGTAATTGAAATAATAATTTGATCTAATTCTTACAACGATGAAACGCAGAAATTTTATAAGAAACACAGGGATAGGAACAGGCAGCATTTTCGCTGGAGGTTCTTTCTTCTCTCTTTTGGCCTCATGCACCAAAGGCGATATGATGAATAATAATGGCATGAATATGGGAGGGCAGCCTTTACTGATAAAAGAAGGGGGCTTCAACAGGCTACTCCCTATTCCCAACACAGTACCCGGTAACGTATCATTAACGGCACAGGCAACAACATCTAATGTTAATGGCAACAACATTTCAGTTTTAGGGTATCAGGCAAATGGAATATTGGGGCCTACCATTCGTGTTAATAGTGGCATAAATACCAACATTAGTTTTCAGAATAATCTTTCTGAAAAAAGTAATATCCATTGGCATGGCTTAAAAATTCCCGCCAATATGGATGGACATCCGAAAGATATTGTAAATCCAGGCAGTAGTTTTAATTACCAATTCACTGTTAATCAAAGAGCAGGATTAAACTGGTATCACCCACATCCCGATGGTGCAACTGCAAGACAAGCCTTTCAGGGCTTAGCTGGTTTGTTTGTGATTAATGATTCAGAAGAAGAAGCCCTTAATCTGCCTTCAGGCAATTTTGAACTTCCTTTGGTAATACAGGATAAGCGGCTTACTTCATCAGGTATTACATATAACCCTTCAATGGGAGAAGTAATGTCAGGCTATATGGGTGAAACCATTATTGTTAATGGTGTAGCTTTCCCTTTTGCTGAGGTAGCATCAAGATTTTACAGGTTACGAATATTAAATGGATCTAATGCCCGTATCTATAATCTTGCTTTCAGTAATAATACCGATATTATAATTATCGGCAACGATGGCGGACTGTTAAAAAATCCTGTAGCCGTTAAAAATATACTTTTAGCCCCGGGAGAAAGACTGGATGCGCTTGTTAACTTTAAAGGTGCGACTATTGGTACAGAAATATTTTTAGAAAGCAGAGTGTTTGATAACGGCGGTAGCGCACAAGGCAAGCAAGGGTTTAAGATTATGAAGTTTAAAGTAACACAATCTGTAAACGATAGTTTTACCGTACCAGCTTCACTTTCTTCGATCATTACTATTCCTTCTTCCGCATCTGCCAAAACAAGAAACTTCGTTATAAACGCTATGCAAATGAGCAATGGAATGAATATGACTGGTATCCACAGAATCAATGATAAGATTTACGATAGCAGCCGGATTGATGAAAAAGTTGCGGCAAATACAACTGAAATTTGGGTTTTTGATAATTCGCAAGGCGATGAACCCCATCCTATGCACTTGCACGGTGTACATTTTCAGGTATTGGAAAGAAACGGTGGCAGGGCAAAATTAACTGCTTCTGAAAGCGGATGGAAAGATACTGTTTTAGTCTTGCCTCGTGAAACCGTAAAAATTATCATCCCATTTGCAACATTAGAAGGGGTATTTGTTTTTCATTGCCACAACCTTGAACACGAAGATGATGGCATGATGTTACAATATCAATTGGCATAGAATTTTCATAATTAAGTTCATCGGTTTTGGATAAACCGGGAAACGTTTATGTAGAGTATAATAGAACAAGTAAGGAGTCATAACTCCTTATCCATTCCATTAATTCTAAAAATACAGATTGTGAATTCCATAAAATTTAATATTTCATCATGAAAAAGAATAAAGAACTGATTATCCATACCTTGTTCGGATTGTTAATCGGATATTTTCTTATACACCCGATCAGTATGGTTATCTATTGGTTTCAATTGAATACCAACGAATACTCGCTAACGGATTTATTTAATGTTTTTATCGGAAATATCAAACACACTTTCAGTT
>DPRM01000093.1 GCA_003537645.1 Prolixibacteraceae bacterium | reverse complement strand
CGCGTTTGGCTTCACTTATTTTGGGGAACGGGAAGGTGTTGTAACAGAGTGTGGCAGAATACCGATAACGAGTTTCCAATTTTCCACCAACGGACTTTACCCAAGCCATGTGCATTTTGGAAGTAAGTATGCCAAAAAGCCAAAGTTGGGCATCGTAAATGGCGAAAGCGGAATTTGAAATTATAGTATCGGCATCTAAAAATCCAATTGGGATATATTCACGGCTCTCTGAAGAAACTGCAGGAACAATTATAGAATCATTTGATAATTCAATAAATTCACGAAATTGGTATGGACGTTCAGCCAATTTACGACCAGCAACATCTGGACTATTTAATCGTACTTGTTTTGTAAGTGCTATTCTATTGGCAATAAAAGGATTTTTTAAAGCCCTTTCTAAATCATTATCGTCAATCCAAAAACAAAATCGTTCTTCACCTCTAATAAATTCTTGTGAGCCCATTATTTGTTTCAGCAAATCGGCATCACTGGGATATTGTTGTACAAAATTGTCTTTTTCACTTTTTGAGAGCAAAAGGTTCCCATTATCATATGGCATAATACCAAAACAGAGTTTAGGTAATCCTTTGGGAGTAGTATTTTCTCTATATACGATGATATTACTACCTCCAGTAAGGTAAGGATTAATATTTTCGACAAAAGAAAAAGTATCGTTATTGAATAATTTCCTTTTCCCATTGAATTTATTTGCTAATCCAATAATAGCAACAGTTACTCCTGCATTGTATTTTGCATTGTTGGTCCACTTAAAGGAAGTATAAGCAAAAAGGATTGTCAAATTCAATTCATAGATATATGGCCAAAGCATACTAACCTGTTCACCTTGACAAATAGAGTTAGTTGTCACAAAAGCACATTTTATATCATTCTTCGAAATAAATTTAGATGCTTTCCAAAACCATGCTGCAATATAATCTATTGTTTTGTTTTCACTTAACTCAGACAGAGCGATTGACATATCTTCTTTTTGCTCGGAGCTTTGCAGCTTACTACCCAAATAGGGCGGGTTTCCCATGATATAAACTTCTTCATCCGGCTTATGCGGACAAACTGTATTCCAGTTTAACCGGCAGGCGTTGCCTTTTACAATGTTACCACTCGAACGCAATGGAAGTGCATCGACATGAATATGGAAACGGTCTTCAAACTCTTTATTCATCTGGTGTTCGGCCAGCCAAAGCGAAAGAATGGCAGTTTCCTGGGCATATTCATCGAGTTCTATGCCATAGAATTGAGTGAGTTGAATATTTGAAAAAGGGATGATACGTTCACCACTTAGTTTTTCGAGTTGCTGCCATATCTGTATTTCGAGTTTCCGGAGTTCTTTGTAGATAATGATTAAGAAATTTCCACTACCGCAAGCGGGGTCAAAGAATTTTATTTTCGATATTCGAATAAGCAGTTTACGGAGTTGTTTTTCGTTGTTTCGGGCACTGGCAAACTCGGCGTACAATTCGTCAAGAAAAAGTGGTTGTATCACCTTCATTATATTCGAAACCGAAGTGTAGTGTAAGCCGAGCGAACTGCGCAATTCGGGCGAAATAACCGCCTGAATCATGCTCCCGAAAATATCAGGGTTTATTTTATCCCAATTGAGGATGCCACATTCGAGCAACAGGCGGCGGGCTTTCCACCCAAGCGTTGGAACGGAGTAATGCACCGAAAACAAACCACCGTTTACATAAGGAAATTGCCTGATAGCCTGAGATTTTTGAGCACGTATTGACGCACTGTTTGTACTCATTATATCAAAAGCTTCATCAAGGAAGTTTCCAACATCGGAACCATCTTCGAGCGTGTAGCTTTTTATCGCGTTGGTGAAAATTTTATCCTGAAAAATGCCGGTATCTTCAGCAAAAAAGCAAAACAGGAGGCGCGACATAAACACATTCAGCGCGTGAATGTCCTGTTTGTTTTTATAATCAATTTCGTTGTAGCGGCGAATTTCATCGAATATGCGAGCCATTTTGTAGGCAGCTTTAACGTCGGCTTCTTCCTCGCCAACAGCCTGGTAACGTTCGACACCTGCGAGGGGCATAAAAAACTGGTAGTCGAAACGGATTTTTGCTATTTCGTTATCATAGCTTTCTTTTTCTTTGGGGTCGTATGCCAACACGTTTACGCCATCAGAAACCACCAATAACCTTGGAGCGGCTTTGGTAACTTTTGCGTTGTGCTTGAGGTTTTCCAATTCGGTGGCAAGTTGTATGGTTTTACACCAGCAATATGCAAGGGTTTTATTGGCTAAAAAAGCGTTTTCTGTTTTCAGTAAATTGTCTTTACCCTCTTTTATGCGATTGATTTTAGTTTCGGACATTGCATTAAAAATGCGCAGCAAATCGTAACCAAACTCCTGGGCAGAAGTGGTTTCGTGCAATGTTTGTAATTTTGCTTCAATGGTTTGATAGGATACAGCGGTTGACATATTGCATTTATTGGTTGTTCTAAATTGATTTTTATTCTACTATTGATTATTTTTTAAAAGCGGTCCAACTTTTTGTTCCCATTCACTTTTAGCATTGTGAAAGAGAATGCTTTGTGCTATAATCAAATTATATCAACCGTAAAAATAAAGATAATATTTTGTAAAAAAGAGCCTTATGAAGGTTTTAACCATCACTAAAACTAACAAAACCGGCAATACTGATTGTTTATTGTCGATTTTGAAGGATAAAGATTAGTTGTTTAATTTTTCCTTATCTGACATGTTCTTTTAGCTGGAAGGCTTTGTGTTCAATTTTCCCACTTCAATCCAGTAAAAAAATGCTTCAATATTGGTGCGTTTTAGCCGGTTTAACCGATTTGGTAAAGGTTCCGGAATGGTTGCATTGCGAAGGGATTCCAGGTTTTCGGGGTCGAAATGTTTTACTTCAGTTATCCCTTTTGCCAAAAGCGTTGACAAATAGGCTGCTTTAGAGGCATTCACAATGGCGCTTTCAATCCGGTATTTCTCGCTGTGGATAAAACTCTGGATGCGCCGGATACCATCCTGCAGCAATTTAAAATTTTCGGCGTCGGCAGTTCCCTGCATACAAATACAAAGTGAGGTTTGAAAAATGTCGTCGAGTACCTGTTGAATGTTTTCGGGGTCGAGGCCGCGATAGCCCAGCTCAACAGTGGCAAACTTGTGGAAGGTTTCGGACACCACCGTTAAATCGTTGGTAATGTCGAACAACGAAGCTACATCAAACAGTTGCTTGATGATTTCCATGGAGCAGTTTTTTTCGCCTTTGAAATAGGGTATTCCGGTAGTATTGGGTGCAAACGCCGTTAGTTTATCGCCCAACAAATCGTCACTGCCCGGTACATTTACCAGGAGCGGTTCTCCTTCGTTTTTCAGGAATCTGCTAATAATGGGTAGTTGCTGCACATTATGGTAATGCACATCTTCAAACAGTACATCGAGCAGAATATTTCCCGTAACGGAATTGGTGAAATAACTTACCTGATAGAAATATTTTGCGTGGCTTTTGGGCACATTTCGGGCGCTCTGCCGTTCAACGAGCTGCACTTCTCCGAAGCCGTATTCGTGCGCAAACTGATGCACATATTGTTCGATGTCGGTGCCGGGCGGGCAAATAATGTCGATGTCAATCGACAGTCTCCGGGCGCTACCGAGATGTAACATCAGCGACGTACCTCCTTTGAAAACAAAGGGGCAACCAGAGCGGACCAGCGATTCGAGCAATGAAAAGGCACGAATGGTTTTCTCAATCAGCGCAATGTCTTTAAAATTGTTTTCGGCAGCAACCTGCTGCATCCATTCGATGCTGCGGCTATCGGGGTGTATCATAAGGCATTTCGGTATAGTTGTTCGACATGCTGGCGTCGGCCACGGCGGGTGGCATAACGCAGGAGTTTGCTTTTGCTGATGTTGTGGCGCTCCAAAACATTCCGGTAGAAATACGAAATTTCAGCTCCCTGCAGGAAATCAAACTCCAGGTCACCGGCCACGTCAACCAAAATCTTTTCGAGAGCAGGAGCATTGAAGCCCTGCAAGGTTTGCAACGGAGCTTCGGAAACCAAAGAGCGGACAATAATTGATTCGTTTCCGGTAATGTAGCGGCTAAAATCGTCCTGGGTAGGGCACAGAAAGACCCGGATTGAGCTGTCGCTATTCAGGAAATTAAATACTGCTTCGGTTACATCGCGGTCCACATCAACATAAGTGTAATTCAGGTTCGGAATGTGATGCATGTAAGGAGCAATTGATTTGCTGCTCCACACACAGTAATTTACAAACGGAAACTTTGCCTTTAGCTTTAAATTTAGCTGTCTGAGTTCGTCAGAAAGAAACGGAATAAAGATATTTTTTGAAGCATCGGACAAACTGTAAACGCCATGTTCAACCCGAACCAACTGATTGGATTTAAGAAGCCGGTCAAGTTGTTCGGACAAGGAACTTAGTGATTCATCTTTCACCTGACTTTTTAAATAGTCGGTCAATTCTTTCCGGGTAAAACGCTTCCGTGTAATTGCAAAGTTTAATATGTCGTTTGTTGTTATCATATTTGATAGTACGCTCACAAATGTATCACAAAACAGGCAATAAACAATCAATATTGCCAGAAATGTGATATTTGAAATATGAAAAAATATCTGTCAGTTCATATTTTTTTGTAATTGTCGTGAGCAAAATGGAGTAACAGGCCGCTTTCAACAAATCGTTTGATGTGTTTTTCGGCGGTTTTGGGCGGAATGCCCAAAAGCCCGGCTGCATTCAAATAAATTTGTCTTGAAAACTCGGCAGGGAGCGCGTCCAGAAACTGTTGCTTTTGATTGGGTATTGCTGCTTTTGCTATATCGGCTGGCAGTTGCTGATATACCCGTGCAGCATGT
>DPRM01000081.1 GCA_003537645.1 Prolixibacteraceae bacterium | reverse complement strand
CCATCGAGGATCATTAAAAGTGCTTTTTTATACGTTGCCATAATTTATAATCGTTTTAAATAATGAACAGTTTTGAGGCACAAAAGTATCCTTTTTTTCAACAGATTTTTAAATAATGCTCAGGGTCTTAACCTGAATTAACAATTAGTTTTGTTCGTTTTCTTTTTTACTGAACTGTTGAGGAATCAGGAACTCTGTCTTTTAACCTAAAATACAGATAATTTAACATCCCGTTCGATCTTCGCTTATTGTAAGTAGTTTGTTTCTTGTTATCTTTCGCCGCCTGAAAATATATTCATAGAAGAACTAAATTTTATCGCATGAATTGGGTTAAAAAATTGTATGACTGGGTATTGGCATGGGCTGAATCGCCTTACGGACCAATTGCGCTTTTTGTTTTTGCATTTATCGAATCTGTCTTTTTCCCGATTCCTCCGGATGTTTTGCTGATTGCACTGGCTCTCGGAATGCCAACCAAATCATTCCGCTTTGCGCTTAACTGTTCACTGGGTTCAGTGTTTGGTGCCATGGTCGGATATGCTCTGGGACATTACGCCTGGATCGCATCTTCCGGAGAATTCACTGGTTTTGCAAATTTCTTCTTTCACAATATACCGGGATTTACAGTTGCAATGTACGAGCGTATTCAGGCGCTATTTAATGAATGGAATTTCTGGGTCATTTTTACCGCAGGATTTACCCCGATTCCCTATAAGGTTTTCACCATTACTGCCGGTGTTTTTCAGATCAATTTCGTCATGTTTATAATTGCATCTGTTATCAGTCGCAGCGCCCGTTTCTTCCTTGTTGCATGGCTTATTTGGAAATACGGCCCAAGTATCAAAGGGTTTATCGACAAATACTTTAACTGGCTGGCACTTGGTTTTACCGTTTGCCTGATCGGTGGATTCATACTGATTAAGTATCTGTTTTAATTACTGAACCCAATCGGAATCACTAATTTAAAACTGACATTACGTCCCATATTGAAAATGCCGTTTCGTCCGGTGGCATTGTTTGTTGCGGCATATTTCAAGCGGCTAAGATGACTTTGATAGGCCGTATTGGTCAGATTGCCGGCTGATACATACAACGAAAACCGGGTTTTGTCTCCCCACACCACATCCGTTCCTGCGCCCATATTCAGAAGAAAATAGCCGGGAGTGGCGGTTTCGGTTCCGTAAGCAGCAAAATAATTGTTTTGTCGGGCGTACCAGTCGAATCCGATTTTCAGGTACAGATTTTCGAGATGTCCGTGAATATTTCCGAACTCAGTTTTTATGCCTGAAGTCCAGCGGAAAGGCGGCGTTAATGGCAAATAGCGCGATGAATCGGGCTGATCCTGTAAAGTTGCATGAACATACGAGGCTGAATTTTCGATATGAAGCCAGTCGAGCGGGTGCGGGTGAATATCGAGCGTAAACTCACCGCCTTTCAGGTTTGCTTTTCCTGATGTGAACTGGAATACCGGCATATCGTCAATCAATAAATGGTTTCCATTGGCATCATTTTGTTTTCGGCTGTAAATAAAATGATTGACCGTATTGCTGAACAGGTTTAACTCGGCTGCAACGTGTAATGTGTTGAATCCGGCTGTTAAATCAAACTGAAGGCTTGTTTCCGGTTTCAGTTCGGTATTGCCTTTTTCGTAGCGCAAAGTTCCTTCGTGAACACCATTCGATCCGAGTTCGCTGATGTTTGGCGCCCTGAATCCCCGCGCAACATTCAGTTTGGTATAAACCGATTTGCTTATTTGCCAGCTTGCTCCAAGACTTCCGGAGAAACCGCTGAAAGTCCGGTCGAAAGCGCTAAAACGCTCTGAAGCCCCATTCGTTCCTGCGTCAACAACCTCTCCATCATCATTCAGAAACAGCGCTTCTGATTGCTGTGTGCGACGGTCGGCACGTAGCCCGCCAACAATATCGAATTGTCCGGCAGTCTTTTTCAGGATACCGAAAAAACCTGCATCAAAAAGCGAGTAGGCAGGTACCAGAAATTCTTCGCCTTTATTTTCCGATTGCTGCCACATTCCGTTTACCCCGACCGACAGATTGTAATTGTTCACTTCAGGAAAGGCATACCGAAGATTGTAGTTGATCGTATTCAGTAAAAAGTAAAGCTCAAATTCATCAGGATCGGAGGCGTTTGCAAATTCTTTCCGGTGATTTTGCTGAAACCCGAGCGATGCTTTCAGGTTGCCCTGCCCGATATAAATGCTGTTGTCAATCAGTGCCTTGTAATGATTGATCTGCTGAAAAGGTACTTCAGGATGGTACGATTTATAATCGGCTGAACTGACCGGAATTGTTGAATCACCATCAGGAGAAGGTTTTATAAAAGCTCCGGTGATGCTGTCGCGTTCGCCTTCAACGATTCCCGGTTTGAGGTGATACATGCTTAGATGCAGGTGCGAAAACCCCCAGGCACGGTTGATCCCAAGTATTCCGCTTAGCGCGTTTTCCCTGAATCCGGAGTTGTAAACCGGCCCGTCGTACTTGTTTTTGTAGGCATGTGCCCTTTTGTCGCTGGCGGTGATGTCCCAAACGAAGCCGTTTTTATTTCCGGCCAGATTCAGCGAGTTTCCAATCAGTCCGTTGTTTGTCTGAAAGTTACTTTGTACTTTACCTTCAATGGCTCCAGAAGGAAGGAATGGCGCTGATATCAGGTTGATTGCCCCGGCCATCGCGTCGGATCCATAAGACAGGCTTGCCGGGCCTTTCAGGATTTCAACCTTGCTGACAGAGAATTCATCGATTTCGATGCCATGCTCGTCGCCCCATTGTTGTCCTTCCTGACGGATTCCGTCGTTTACTACCACTACCCGGTTATATCCAAGTCCGCGAATCACGGGTTTTGAGATTCCTGCTCCGGTAGTTATTTGCGAAATTCCAGGTTCCGATGCCAGTGCGTCGATGATGCTGGTTGATGAGTTTTCTAGCAGATAAGTTGCCGGAATGGTGATAACAGGCGCAGGTGCACGGTTTTTCTCTGTTCCGCCCGACTGGCCGGTTACGACCACTTCGCTGATTTCTGTTATGGCCGGTTCGAGTGCAAAGTCCATCCGGCTGATCTGTTTTAAATCGATGGTTTGGGCAATTAACTTGTATCCGGTTGAATGTATCTGAACAAGAACTTTGACCGAAGGAAGCTGGCCGATGAAGTAGGTACCGTCGTGTTTACTGACTGTGCCTGTTTTCAGGTCGGGGAAATAAACCGAAACTCCGGGCAAAGCTTCTCCGGAATGCTGGTCGGTAATAATTCCTTGTAATGTTGCTTTTGAAATTGTATTTGCTGGTTCGATGGCTGATACTGCGATAAAAGTCAGTAGAAAAAGCCACAACGATATTGTTTTTAACATTGGTTGGGTTTTAAAAATTAGCAATCATGCCAACTGGCATTTAATGCTTCAGAAAAATATGAAATCTGGGAAATCAGGAAACCGGGGGACCCCGAAGCGAAAGCCTGAAATGAGGCTGTATGTAAACGTCGGTATTTTCAGGAATAATTAAAGCCTGAACAATAGGTAAATACGCAGAGAATTGGGTACTGGCAGGCTGGACAAAACTGACGAATTCGAAGTCGCAAACTGGACAGACTTCTTCGGGAATATCAAACGAGACACCATGATTGTGATGGCAGCAACTATCCTCTTCATGATGGACATGCACCGATTTGATCATTTGCGGATACCATAGCAGCAGCAAATGAAGCAATATCAGGATGGATAATTTGTTTTGTCTGAACATCTGTTTTTAAATTGTTATCTGCCTTTTTTATAATTGTACCAGTCTGAATTGTTTTTTGCCGATGAGCGTCCTTTCTTCTTTTCGATTTTCGACTGTAATAAAAGTTTTTCAGTTTCGGTTCTTGCCTTAAAATAGGACGACGCTTTCGTTTTCGAAAAATTAAACCAATAGGATAAACCAACAGATAACGCGATATAACTGTTCACCGTATTGGGCGAATTATAGAATAGTTTCTGGATTTGAAAAACATCGCCTGCCGAATCGGAGCTTCTGTTCAGATCGAATGAACCTGTCAGGCTAAGATTGTTGCTAAGCTGGTAGTTCATGCCAAGCCCGATTCCGGTAAGTACCGCTACATTGCTGGCATACTTTTTTTCTGAATCAACAACAGCCTGATCGGTTTCGTCGGGCAGTTTTTCCTGTGGTTCGTTTTTTAAGGAAACGCCTCCAATTTTATAATTCAGAAAATAATTAAAGAGAGGCTTGAAGTCGTTGGTTTCCCTCAAATTAAACTGAACCAGATAGCTGTGGGTATAGGCCTGTGTCAAAACCTTGATATCAGTTCCGCGCACATCAACCTTGCCCTGAATGCGCAAAATGTCGAATTGATAACCCATTTCAAGGCGCGAGGTAATCCCTTTTTTGAATGAAAATACACCCATTGGGCCGGGGACAAAAAGCGGAATATTGACGTTGTTTATTTTATCAAGATATTTTTCAGGAACAGGAGATATCAATGACCCGACTCCTGTTTTGAATTCAAGTTTCCAGTTGTCGCGCCATGAAGTGCTTTTTAGTTTTGGTTTTTGAGCAAGGATATGAAGGGGAAGCAAAACGCTTAAAAGTGTTACAGATAATAGGCGAAAGCTTACAAATGAAAAAGTTACCATTTAAATTCTGAAATTTTAATGGCGCAAAGTTATAAAAAAACTATTCTGAATATTGTTATTGGGTTATTGCCACATTTTCATTCAGGTTTGTTTTAATGAATTTATATTTGCCCAAAATATGTTATATTGCTGATAAATTAAATATTAAAAACTCCGGAAATGATAAAAATAAGATTGTCTGTATTATTCCTGACTACTGCTTTTTTACTGGCGATATTACCAATGACTGTTTTTTCGCAGGGTTCATTGACGGATCATTCTCAACCGAAGGCTTCAGATCAAAGCTCTGTTAGGTTAAAGCACAAGCTGGTTCCCTTGTCTAACCAGGTTTATCAGTTGCTCGATTATTACGAAACAAAGGGAGAACTGGGATTTCTGCCGATGGCAAAGCCTTACACAAAGATTTATATTATTGGGCTACTTGAAAAGCTGGCTGTAAATGACCGGTTAACAGATAAAGAGAAGAAAATAATTAAGCGCTATCTTACTGATTTTTATTTCGACTCTAATGGCCTGACCGTTTACAAGCAGGCCGCAAAAAGCAGTTTCGCACTTGCAGGTTTTAGTGCCGAAACTTCAGTTCGCACTGGTGCAGGCGACGACGGAACCTGGTCGATGAACCTTATTGCAGAACCCTACCTTTCAGGAGATTTGGGTGAACACCTGACTTTTACCGCAGCGATGGGACTTGCTGTTGAGCGTCTTGCCCCCGATCTGTTTTATCAATCGTACACCCGCAACGGGAAGGTTAATTTGCCTTACCAATCGCTCGGATACGCATACCATCCTTACCAGTTTAATTTCGAAACCATGTGGGCGCATGTGCTGGCATCAGCCGAAAGCGGAGAAGGTCCGCCTGTAAAAGATGAGCTGACTGCAGGAATGATTTATCATACAGAGTTAAATGGTTCGTGGTTCGATGGCGCTTTGCAGATGAGCATTAACAATCAGCGCCGTTCGTGGGGGCACGATGAAAACAACCTGATGCTTTCGTCCACTGCCAGAAGATTTCCGGGAATAGAACTGAAAATACAGCCTGCAAGCTGGATAAGGTATTCGAATCTGACGGGCTCGCTGTTTTCGTATGCCAATCAAAGTGCAGGTTACCGGCAAAATATTTACGGGTACGATTTGGGACAGGTGCAGAAGAATTTCACTTTGCATACCCTTGAGTTTATCCCGAATAAATGGCTTCAGATTACCGCTGCCGGAGGGAATATCTGGTCAAAGCGTCTTGAGCTGGCTTATTTGGTTCCATTTGTTCTTCCGCATTTTACCCAGATTGATGTGGGCGATCACGATAACCTTTCGCTTTATTTCGATGTGGCTACACAATTCCCAGGCTTTGGCAAATCATGGTTTGGCTTTTTTGTCGATGAGTTTAGCTTCACCACTTCCGGAGAATTGCTGAAAATGCCGAGAAACCGTTACGCCTGGCAGCTAGGCTGGAAAACCACTTTGCTTTCGGAAATTATTCCCGGAACAACTTCTACATTGAAATATACCCGTGTAACGCCATTTGTTTATACGCATTATCCTGAAACTGATTTTAATACGTTTGGAAGCGATCGTCCGCTCGACATGACTTATACGCATGATGAGTTTAATCTCGGATTTTACCTTCCGCCCAATTCCGGAGAACTGAACTGGAAACTGGTAAATATGGCGGTACCCGATTTGATTTTATCGCTTGACAACCGCCTGATAATGCATGGAACCAACGATTTGGCAAGCACCAATGTTTACCAGATTTACGGCGATGTTTACCGCCATCAGATGGGTGCAGATATCTATGAGTATCCGCTGCTGAATTTCACTAAAGATGGGATTTATGACTGGACGATTCAGTCGGAATTGAAGTTTGACCTGAAGATGCGACGGGCCGGAATTTTGAATTATTATCGTCTGGTGGGAAGTTTGGGTTATTCGAATACCTGGTGGAAAGCCAATAACAGTGGGGTAATTGCTCCTGAAAGCAAGAATTTATTTACCGGAAGTTTGGGAATTGTAGTGGAGATGTAGAAGGGCGGGAAGGCGACAGTGCGACAGTGCGAGTGGGAGAGAGGGCGACAGGGCGACAAGGCGAACGGTAACCCGATAATCATCGCAATAGCAAGTATCCTTTGCCGTCTGCTTCAGCTGACGGATACGAGTGAAATTATTCCGGTTGAACGAACTGACATGAATAAATTTCTAACTCTTCGTTACCTGCAACCCGGTTGGTGAAACGCTGAAATCGACAAAGCGGGCTCTGTTATTGGTCGGATGAGCGATCAGTTCACGTTTGATGTGTCCGGCTGCTTCCGGATCTTTGGCAACGATGAGCATAAAACCGCCACCTCCTGCTCCCAACAGTTTCTGCCCGATGATCCAGGGTGAAATACGATCGATGATTTGTTGAATTTCAGGAGTATTGGTTCCCGCATCCAAAGTTTGGTTCAATTGCCAGCTTCGGTGAATATTTCGTCCAAAACCTTCAAAGTCTTTCGCCGAAAGTGTTTCTGTGGTGTCGATCGCATGATGTTTAAGTTCTTCAAGCAATGAAAGATGCGACGAAGAGTTTAAAAACATTCCCCTTACAATTTCAGCAAGAATACTTTTTGCTACCCTGGTGATGCCTGTATAGTATAACAATACAGAACTCTTGTACCTGCTGTCGCTAAAAAGCGATTCGGGCAGCCATTTAATGGTTGGATTCTGAAGTTTCCCGGGATTTGTTTCCAGTAGTTTAATTCCTTCCAGAATACCGCCAAACTGATCCTGCCATCCGCCGCCGGTTGTCAGTAGTTGTTCGAGGGCAAGGGTGCGCCTGCCGGTTTCAGTTTTATCCCACCCAAGGCCGCAGACTTCTGAAATTGTGCCAAGAACGGTTGCTGCAAGAATTGAACTGGTTCCCAATCCTGAACCTTTCGGAACCGCGGCGAGAATGGAAATTTCAAGACCTCCTCCCATTTCTGAAAGTTGCTTTTTAAGCGAAGAAAATTTGACGGAGGCGAATTCAGGAATAAAACCGGAAAGCGCCAATGCCGCTTTTGGAATCGCGAAAGGAGAACCTACATTGTAAAATGCCCTCAATTCGTCGAATGTTGTAATGGTTTCCTGCGCCCCAAGATCAATGGAGCGAATCACGATTTCGTGTCTATCGGTTGATTTGATGTAACAATGCAAGGGTGGCTGCCCATTTAGCTCAACAGCCATGTTCACCACCTTGCCGCCATACAAAAAGCAATAGGGTGGAGTATCTGTCCAGCCTCCAGCCAAATCGAGCCTTACCGGGCTTCGACCCCATGCAATCTGATCGGGGAGCAACTGTATCTTCGGTTCTACAAGTCGCTGCTGAAAATGTTCCAGAACCGTATCGCGCAGATAATCGAATGCTTTTTTTTCTTCAGTATGAAAATTCAATCCATTCCGCCTCAGCACCGAAGCCCTGAACATGTGAACATGAATTGGAAGCCAGTCGCTATTCTTTCCCGGAAGAACTTCGGGAAGTTGTAATTGATGACTTACAAAATCAGACGCCAGTTTTTCAAGATCGAGCTGGTAGAAAACAGAATTGCTATAATTTGCGGCCAATGCAGGAACCGCTTTTACTCGGTTTGCTGTTCTTTGATTTTCTGTTGCCGAAATGTCGCACCGCTGGCTGATCTCATCGGAACTAAGCCTTTGGGAGTTGGTCCATATCTCGGCAAATAAAAGATCTGTTTTGGGATTGGGATCGATGAGCCATTGCAAAAAATCACCGCTAATTTCGGCTTGTTTCAGAACAGGGAAGATCGGGATAAACTGAATATCAGCATCTGCCGGAAATTTGCTGAAACACTTTTCCAGTCCCCGTTTTTGTAGCCACTCATGAAGTGGTTTTCCCATAAAAAGCGTGGAATCATTCTGCCAGCTTCCCCTGAATGGATCGGTAAAACCATAATTTCTGATCACCACTTCCTGTCCATTTAGCGGAACAATGTCGAGACAACTGCCTGAATGTAAGTTCAGATTCCAACTGTTTTCCGGAATGTTGGTTAGCGCGTGGTGGCCTTTTAGTTCCCATCCTGAAGGGATCGTCGCATTTTCTATCCAGATATTTGAATGCTCCGGACTCAGTTTTGCCCTGACATCAGCGTTTAGCACGAAAATGGAAGGGTGCGGTTTTATCTGTCGGTGCCATATTTCGCGCTGGTCGTTGATGCGATTCTGAATGGCAAGATTTGATGTGATTAGCTCTGAAGTATTCCCCAAGTGGTAAAACTCGCCACCTTCAAGATTCACCAATGCTACGGTAAGATCATTGATTTCAGGATCTTTGCTGACAGGCGATTCACCAAGCGACATCCCGAAATCGGAATACAAATCATAGTAGTCAGGAACCTGATTTTGGTAAGCATTATCCTTCCATCCCGAACGTTTCATCAGCAGATTAACCGCCTTTTCGCTCAACAGCCAGATGCCGATGTCCATCAGGAAATAATACTCATGAATGAGTTCCCTGATATTCTGGATGGATGGTTTTTGCAACATGAATTGCAATTGCGCGGGCGACTCGTGCCGGGCAAAGAAAACGCCATGATTGGTCGCTTTTTCAGGTTCGAGCCACAAACCGAAACAAACGATGTCGGCTTCAGGAATTTCAGGAATTGTTTTGCCTGAAAAGATCAATGTGTCGCCGCTGGCAACCAGTGTATTGAGCTTCGCAGGAGCTTTGTCGAGGATGCGGTCGAACAATGGCGTCTGAAGATGGATCAGCCGTTGGTTGAGGTGCTGCCCGCGTGACCAGCGGAACACCGGCATCGGCAGTAAACTTTTACCTAAAGGTGCATAAGCCGGTAAACGACGACTTTGTCCTCCGGCATGAATAATCATCCGCTTCTCTTTACCTAACCATTCTTCAAAATTCTCTCCGCCTTCCTGATGAAATAATTCGGTCATTATATGGGCTGTTCCACCTCCGGAACCTACTCTTTTTCCTTCAGGATCGGAAGTTACAAACCAATTGGCCTCGGGCAAACCCGAAATCTGGTGAAAATGCGGGATGGTATTTGAGGGAACGGATATTAGATGCATGGATGCGAATTTGACGAATTGATACTAATTTAGCGAATTGGATTAAGGATGCGCTTGTGTATTAATGACGGGGTTCCGAAGTTGATCAATAATCCTAATCGTTGTTTGGATGCTTTTAGTGAATTCTGAAGTTGTTTGATATTGGTTTCTGATAAAAACGATAACGCTTTTATTTCTAAAACAATCGAATCATAACAGAGAAAATCAGCGATATAATATTTTTTGAGCTTCTCTCCATCGAAAAAGAGCGATAGTTTTGGTTGACGTTGAAAGGGAATGTTTCGTTTAGCAAATTCCTTTTCCAATGCTTCCTGATAAACTGCTTCTAAAAATCCTGCACCAAGCTCAGAGTGTACTTTTATACAAGCTCCAATAATTGCATAACTTTCATCTTTAAAGAGAATATCTACCATACCCTTTCGCGTTAATTCGTATCAATTCGCACTAATTCTCGACATACCACTTATATAACCGCTCAATTCCCTCGCCAATTTCAATTTTGTGATGCCAGCCCAATGCGTGCAGTTTGGATGGATTGGTGAGTTTGCGCATGGTGCCATCGGGCTTGGAGGTGTTGAAAACCAGTTCTCCCCTGAAGCCGATTTTTTCTTTGATGAGATTGGCCAGATCGCGAATGGTAATTTCGATGCCGGTACCAATGTTGATGTGGGTGTTTCGAATTTCGTGTGAATGCGAATTGTTTTCATTGCAAGCTGCATCCTTATCGCGTTGAGTTTGCTTCACTTCGTTCGCAATGACGTCGTGAAAGTCAACATTCTCCATCAGGAAAACGCAGGCGTCGGCCATTTCTTCGCTCCACAAAAACTCGCGGAAAGGAGCGCCGGTTCCCCATAGTTCTACGGAAACAGACTTGGCGAGTGGGTGAGTGGGCGAATTGGCGATTTGGCTACTTGGCGAGTGGGCGATGCGGATTCCATATTTTTCAAGGATAGAAATTATTTCGCTTTCGTTACTTCTCCCCATCTCCCCGTCTCCCTGTCGCATTGTCTCCTCGTCGCTTTGTCTCCCCGTCGCTTTGTCCCCCTGTCTCTTTTTCTCTCCGTCTCCTGAAATTCCTTCAATCGGGCGTTTGTTAAGATCCTGGCGAATGGCGTCCCAGTTGTTTTCTTCAAGGCATTTTCCCAGATACATCTTCCGGAGCATGGCTGGCAATACATGCGATTTTTCAAGATCGAAATTGTCATTAGGTCCGTAAAGGTTGGTCGGCATTACCGAAATAAAATTGGTTCCGTATTGCAGGTTGTAACTTTCGCAAAGCTTGAT
>DPRM01000056.1 GCA_003537645.1 Prolixibacteraceae bacterium | reverse complement strand
AACAATCCAAGGTTTTCATCATCCTCGGCCAATAGCAATTTTACTTTTTTTTCCATGTTCTTGTATGTTTATCGGAAAATATATCATGAATTTAGTTCCCTTATTTAAGTCACTTTCAACTTTAATTTTACCCTGATGGGCGTCAATAATTTTTTTAACATAGCTTAATCCAAGCCCGAATCCTTTTACATCGTGCACATTTCCGGTCGGAACGCGGTAGAACCGCTCAAAAATCTGGCCAACATATTCTTTCTGAATTCCAATACCGTTGTCTTTCACCGAAACAACCAGAAAATCGTCTTTCAATTCAGTTGAAATAAGAATTTTCGGTTCGTCTTTGCTGTATTTCACGGCGTTGTCGAGCAAGTTAAACAAAACATTGGTAATATGCACGTCATCGCCTTTTATGACAGACGGTTCAGCTTTTAAATCGGATTTTAACTCACCATTTTTTGACTTTACCCGAAGTTCGAAGTTTAAGACCACCGAAGTTATCAGGGTATTCATATTTACTTCCTTGAATTTAAGTTTAAGTTTTCCTTCGTTAAAAACAGCCATCTGTAATACTTTTTCAACCTGTGTTGTCAACCGTTTGCTTTCCTGATAAATAATTCCGGAGATATGTTCGATTGTTTTTGGTGTGTTGGCAACAGTATTGTCACGCAACATCTGACTGGCGAGCGAAATAGTCGAAATCGGCGTTTTCAGCTCGTGGGTCATATTGTTGATGAAATCATTCTTGATAATCGATAATTTTTTTTGCCTCAGGATGATAAGGATCGTGAATATGAAAATGCCTATCAGCATAGCTGTTAGCACAATGGTTGGGATAACCAGAATGCCGGTTTGTTTCAAGAGATAGCCATCTCTTTTTGGAAAATACACATAAAGATAGTTGGGCTTTTTTAAATCGGCCAGGTCATTGGGAAATAGTAATGCCGGGTATTCCTTTTGTTGACGGGGAGTGTAATTTTTCACTCCAAAAATCCACTTTTCTTCTCCTCTGTAAAATGTTTTTACGGCGTGTTTAAAATCAAGCGTTACGCCTGAATTTTTCAATTCTGATTTAATCAGGCGGCCTAAAGTTTGCGCCTCCATACGTTCTTCTATCGGCAGGTTGGAGAGCATAACCGCAATTTGGGTCACTTCGAGCATGCGTGCCTTCCGGTTCATCCGGTTTTCGTATTGCTGGCTAACATAGCTGTCGTAATCATGGATGATATCAAATGCATTCGGGAAATCACCGGGTTTCCCTCTTTCAATCGGTTCTTCTACTGGAGTTTGGCCATAATCGATGGAGAGTTCTTCACTAATGATATTGCCTGCTGTGCGTTGTGAATACTGAAAAGAAAACTTAATACTCTGCGGATCTATTATGCCGGGATTGGTACGTTGCAGATTGTTATTTGGAAATACTCCTGTATTGCGTGGTGCAAACAATTTTTTTGCATGCTCGTTCAACTTCGAAGTTTCTTCCATTTCAAGTCTAATAACTACTTGATTTAAAGCTGCCTTTACTGCTGAATCAAATTGTTCTTCTTTAATTTCAAGAGATCTGAAAATAGAATTGGTCTGTACCAGGATTAAACTGGTCATCACCAAAGCCATCAGAACTATCAATGTTATTATAACCCTTCTGCTCATAATATTGCAAATATAACCTTTTGAAACACTGGCAATAAACACTTAACAATATTTAACACAGGATTTTATTTGAGGACTTTGGCTATGCCGGTCCATCGTCAGCGGGGAAACTTTTATTGATTTTGTCGATGGCTACTTTAGATGCATTTTGTTGGGCTTCCTTTTTTGATGTTCCGGCACCTTTTCCCCAAAGTTCGTTGTTGACCTCGATGGTGGCAACAAACCAGGGTTGTTTTCCGTCGTTTTTGCTTTCGTCAACGGTATCGAACGAAACGGCTCTTTTGTTTTTCTGCGACCATTCGATCAGTTGGCTTTTATAGTTTGTATTAGTATTCTGAACTTCAACCAGATTTACATAGTTGTTCAGTAATTTGCGGGTAATAAATTTTTTTGTTTCCTGAAATCCCTTGTCAAGATAAATGGCACCGATAAGCGCTTCGAGCGTATCGCCATAAATGTGACTTGATTCAATGGTGGAAGTGGTGTTCGATTGGATGAAGTGGTTAAGGCCAATCTGGTAAGTAAGCTGGGTCAGGAAGCTGCGGTTCACCAATTTTGAACGCATTTGGGTAAGGTAACCTTCATCCTGATTGGGAAACCTGTTGTATAAAAAATCGGCAATTGCAGCACCCAGAATGGCATCTCCCAGATATTCGAGCCGTTCATTGTTCACATAGTTTCCTTGCGAATCGACTTTTGAAGCCGATTTGTGAATGACAGCAATGTCGTATATCCGCAGATTGGTTGGATAGAATCCGAGCAACGATCTTAAAAACAAATAAAACTCTTTTCTAGGAGAAGAAAAGAGTTTTATTCTTTGAACGATGGTTCGTATCACTTGTATTAAATTTTCTTGAAGATAACAGTAGCATTGTGCCCACCAAAACCAAACGTGTTACTTAAAGCAGTTTTGATTTTGCGTTCTTTAGCGACATTGAAAGTAAAATCGAGTTTTGGGTCAATTTCAGGATCGTCGGTAAAGTGGTTAATTGTAGGCGGAATGATTCCATTTTGAATTGCGAGAATACTTGCAATCGCTTCAACAGCTCCTGTGGCTCCCAGTAAGTGACCAGTCATTGATTTACTTGAACTGATGCTTAATTTGTAAGCATGTTCTCCAAATAATTTCTGGATAGCTTGTGGTTCAGCAATATCTCCCAAAGGAGTGGATGTTCCGTGAACATTGATGTAATCGATGTCTTCAGTATTCAAACCTGCATCTTCCAAAGCCCATTTCATGCATAAAATTGCACCACCTGATTCAGGGTCGGGGGCTGTCATGTGATATGCATCAGCTGACATTCCTCCACCAACCATTTCTGCATAAATTTTTGCACCACGTTTTACTGCATGCTCATATTCCTCAAGAATGAGGGCTCCAGCTCCTTCTCCCATTACAAACCCATCGCGGTCTAAATCAAACGGACGTGATGCCGTCATCGGATCGCCATTTCGGGTTGAAAGGGCCCGCATGGAATTAAATCCAGCCAAACCTGCAGGATTTATTGCTGCTTCTGAACCTCCGGAGATAAAGATATCCACTTTGCCCAGACGAATATAATTCATCGCTTCGATAAGGGCAGTAGAGGAAGAAGCGCATGCTGTTACCGTTGTGAAATTTGGACCCCTGAATCCGTAACGGATTGACAGCAGGCCACTCGCGATATTGGCAATCATTTTTGGAATGAAGAAAGGTGAATAACGAGGCATCTCGTTTTTGTAATTCAGCGTTTCTTCAAAGAAGGTTTGTAAACCTCCAATTCCGGCACCCCACACAACACCAGCCCGGTCTTTGTCGATCTTTTCGAGATCAAGCCCAGAATCTTCCATCGCCTGCGCTGCTGCTGCATAAGCATACAAGGTAAAAGGATCATGTTTCCTGATTTCTTTTTTCTCAACGTAAATTGCTGGATCGAAATCTTTCAGCTCGCAGGCAAAAGTTGTTTTGTGTGTTGTAGCATCAAAATGGGTGATGGGGCCTGCGCCGCTTCTCCCATTTTTTAAGCCATCCCAGAACTCCTCAATAGAATTACCAAGCGGGTTCACAGTTCCAAGTCCGGTAACAACTACCCGTTTAAATTCCATAAATGTCGTTTTGTTATTATTACTTCAAATTTGCTTCAATGTGCGAGATCGCTTCACCAACTGTTGAAATTTTTTCAGCCT
>DPRM01000011.1 GCA_003537645.1 Prolixibacteraceae bacterium | reverse complement strand
TTTTGTCGTTCACTAATGATTTTTATTCTTGAATTTAAGGTAGGCGAAAAAGAATTTCATTCCTATTCCGTAGATCAGGTTTGGGATTATGCGCTTGATTTAAAAAACTTTCATGAAACGAGTCATGATAAAATAGTCGCACCAATATTGATTGCGACTCATGCAAAAAATCCAAGTTCCACAATTTGCATTACACATCAAAGCGATAAGTTGTTGATTCCAATTCGAAGTAATGCGGAAACCCTTTTAGACACGATTCAAAGCGTTTTAGATTTTTGCGACGATGATCTATCAATCAATGCGCAAGATTGGGAGCAAGGACGCTATCATCCAACTCCGACCATTATTGAGGCCGCTATGGCTTTGTACAATAATCATTCGGTTACTGATATTTCAAGAAGTGATGCCAGCGCGATTAACCTTAGTCTGACTTCAGATAAGGTTTCTGAAATAATCAAAAGCTCAAAAGAAAAATCGGAAAAGGCAATATGTTTTGTTACAGGCGTTCCCGGTGCTGGAAAAACCTTGGTTGGGCTTAATATCGCTACAACACACATCAACAAAGATGATGAGCTTTATAGTGTTTTTCTGTCCGGCAATGGACCTTTAGTAGCTATTTTACAGGAAGCTTTGGCTCGCGATAAAGTCAATCGAGCACAGAAAATGGGTGAAAAGATTAAAAAGGGCACTGCTCGAAGCGACGTAAAAGCTTTCATTCAGATTGTACATCATTTCCGTGATGAAGGACTAAAAGATGGCGCAGCTCCCATTGAACACGTAGCACTTTTTGATGAAGCTCAACGAGCTTGGACATTGGACCAAACTGCAAAATTCATGCGTGAGAAAAAAGGAAGGCCAGACTTCGATATGTCGGAACCTGAATTCCTTATTTCTTGTTTAGATCGACATCCTGATTGGGCTGTCGTAGTATGTCTGGTTGGTGGCGGCCAAGAAATCAATACAGGAGAAGCTGGCATTAGTGAATGGATTGAAGCGCTTGAACGTTCGTTTCCAGATTGGAAAATCTATATCTCGAATCGATTAACTGATAGTGAATACAATGCCGAAGATATTCTCCGAAAAATCAAACATCGTCCCAACGTTGATTACTCCGAGTCACTTCATTTATCCGTTTCGATGCGCTCATTCCGAGCAGAAAATGTTTCCTTATTGATAAAACAAATCCTCGATTTAGATCAAGAAAATGCTATAAACACACTTCAGGAATTAAAAGACAAATATCCAATTGTGATTACTCGCGATTTGGCTAAAGCAAAACAATGGCTGAAAGCCAACGCTCGGGGCAGTGAACGGTACGGAATTGTAGTTTCGTCACAAGCCCAACGTTTGAAACCTTATGCTATCGATGTAAAATCACCAATGGATCCTATTCATTGGTTTTTGGATGACAAAGACGATGTTCGTTCGTCATACTATCTCGAAGATGTCGCAACAGAATTTCATGTTCAAGGACTAGAACTTGATTGGGCATGTGTTGCATGGGACGCAGATTTCAGGTTCTCGCCACAGGGCTGGGAACACTGGTCTTTTGTGGGTTCAAAATGGAATCACATACATAAATCGGAAAGGAAACTCTATTTAAAGAATGCCTATCGGGTGCTGCTTACCCGAGCGCGTCAAGGAATGGTAATCGTAATTCCTTCAGGGGATATTGAAGATCCAACCAGAAATCCAGAATTCTATAATTCCACATTTAAATATCTAAAAGAAATTGGCTTTAAAATACTAGACTAAAGCGTGACTCATAGTCCGTTGACCAACATTCCTCAACTTACTTCCTTTGAATCAAAAAAAATCATGTGCGAAGTAATTCGGTTTAACTATCTGTATCGCGATTCAGGAAATTGGAAAAAGTTTGGAAACGAGGAATTCTCCAATCCGGAGAAACTTACCATTGAAGAAATCGCTCAAAAGATTCGCGAAAATCTGATTGACCATGAATATTTTTATCCCGATCAGGTTGGTATCAAAAAATTCAGGTTTCATCGGTATTTAGATGATTATTCGTGGTACGAATTTGAATCGGTTGAGATGGTGGTTAACGAGAATCTGTCAAGGAGGGAATTGGAATCAATCGGTAGTTTTTTTGTAAGACTACAAAAAATGAAGAGTCAGGATATAACGAGTATACAAGGCCAGCCAATCTCCTGATTCATTAGAGTTCCATTTTCCTCGTCAAAATATTGATTTTAAGCGTGTAGTCATAGTTTGAATCAATCTAGTTGACCATTTCATGTATCCTGTTATAATTTCAGTAATACAGTCTTCATTTTTATATACCTAGTCAAATTTTTGATCAGTATAGTCGAACTAGATATATTAATAACTGAACAAGGCATAAAAAATAATTAACAAGGCAAAAATAATTCTGACCAGACTACTAATATTTATGACTAGCCTATTAATTTTTACTACAAGGAGGCTGAAACCAAAATTCAGTGCTCTTCGGCTTCAGGAATAGGAATGAACCGATTCTTATTTTTCTATGACTTTCGGGGTATCTTCCAATGTTGTCTTTTTAGTCCGGGTAGTGTTTCTACCTTTCCAGTAATCGCTAAGGTAGCCCGCCAGTCGTTCCGGATTCTCCCTGAATTTATACTTGCCACACTCGCGCACCATGTCAACCAACTGTTTCAGGTAGGCATAAGCCTGATCGCGCATCAGCTTCGATTCGTCAGTCCGATTTTTGTTGCGTTCTATTCTTGCTATCAGGTCAGCCATTTCCGGAGCCAGGCGTGTTGCAGCTTCAAGTTTTGTACGATCAAAATGAATGAGCTCAAGCATTGCTATATATTCGTTCCCCAATGTGGCAAGATCATTCAGGCTCTGAACCAAACTGGCGCGGCTTTGCTTCCGGTTGATTTCTTTTAGTTGGGCGAGCAATTGATCGTCTTTCCGGAAAGCAAACCCAAAATCGTGCAGCAATTCGTTGCGCAGGTTCACTGCTTCAGGCGATTTGGATTCCCATTCCAGTTTAGTTTTGTCGGCTGATTTGTAATTTTTAAGCCACTGCGACTGAAACTCACGGCAGATTTTGGCACAGGCGGGGATAAGTGAAACCTGATTCCAGTCGAGGCCAACCAGCATTAGCTGTTCCTGATCATCCTGACACCAAAGATACAGGTCGTCGGCTTCCTGAACAAGCACATTAACAGGCACAGTGGGGCTACCCGCTTTCCCTGATTTAAACGTCCGGATGGTGTGTAAAAGCTCTTCGTTGTCGATGGATAAAAGCATAGCTATTGGATTAAATATTTTTTTGTTTGAAGTGCAGCGATGGTTTGTTGATTGCTTAAAAAAATAGCTGAAAAGCTTGAAACGAATGAGATCTAAGTAGAAGGATTAAAATAATCTCGCATTTTTTATGCTGACTCACCC
>DPRM01000088.1 GCA_003537645.1 Prolixibacteraceae bacterium | reverse complement strand
ACCAACTATTTTTCAGTACATTACCCTGTTTCCCTTTTTTGTTTTTCTGGGTTAGAACCGAACAATAGATCAGATGAAATAGTTGTGGGG
This sequence comes from Prolixibacteraceae bacterium, assembly GCA_003537645.1. GTDB lineage: Bacteria > Bacteroidota > Bacteroidia > Bacteroidales > Prolixibacteraceae > Aquipluma. The sequence goes on along the minus strand of DPRM01000088.1, from coordinate 12,336 downwards.
ATTTTAATTTCTGAGATTTAAGCACCATAAAAAGAACCTTACCTTCTTTCACCTTGTCCTCCAGCCGGACGGGCTGTTACTTTTTCCCTTCAGCTGGAAAAAGTAACCAAAAAGAGCCGCCGCTGAAGGATAAAAAGCTAAAAACTGAATCCGTTTAGCTAAAAATTTCCAAACTCCTCCCTCTGGTCGTCAAACAGGGAAATTTTCTTAACGCCCAATTCTCCAGTTTTTTAGCGCTTTTTCTCCTTAGGCGGTTCGGGGCATTGCGTTGCGGAGGATTCTCCTGCCAGTCCTGCATGAGGACAAAAGAATAAACACCAAGTTATTCACTCAAAAATATGAAGTGGTCCCTAGTAATTTAGCTTTCGCTTACCAAAAGCCTTTCTTTAAACTTGCCCGGAGTGAGGCCTTCGCTTTCCTTAAAAATCCGGATAAACGAATTGACCGATCCAAAACCAGCTGCATCTGAAATGTATTCGAGGGTGAAGTTTTGTTGTTTCGAATCGGCCATTAATTTCTTCGCCTCCAATATTCGATATTGGTTAACAAACTCACTGAATGTACATTTAAATTCGGTATTGATAAGAATTGACACGTAAGTTCGGTTGGTTTGCAACAAAAGAGCTACCTGTGTGATTTTTAGGTCGCTCTGCCTGTAAATTTTCTGTTGATCGAAAATCGTCAGAAGTTTGTCTTTCAGCTGTGCCTGATTGTATTCCTTCAGGCTAAATTCTGAAGTATTCTTTTCGTCTTCAACCAGATCGGTGACTGAATGATTTTGCATATACCCCTGAAAACCAATAACAAAAAGCAAAACACTAAAGATGGACGATGGAATGAGCAGCAGAAAAATGGAGTTGATAAAAGCAGCCCGACCAATCAGATTAAAAATGATACTCATTAATGAGGTTGCAAAAAAAGAATAAAGCAGAAGATTGACCCAAACCAGCTTTTTGTCTTCAAGGTTGGAGTAGAAATTGGCTATCCGGCTATTGTATTGCAGCACAAGTTTACGTCCCAAAAGAATAAAAACAAAAATTTGAATCGTGAATACAATTCGGCTTGCCACAAAAACAATGTGCTGAATAGTTAAGAGACCTGATTTGCTTTTTACTTCATCAATTTGAAACAAATACGACCGGATATATTCGATGCGTTCTACAGGACTCATCAGAACGAAAATCAGACCGGTAACAGAACTTAAAATAAGGGCAGGCAAAAATAATTTCAGGTTGACAAGGTTGAAACGCGATTCGACGGTGAGCAGTTTTATATACCAATAATACATCGGGTACACCGAAAGCGACGAAAAAACATATATTGGATCGAAGAAAATGTAGGCTGAAAATTGAGTTTTGAAATAAAGCGCATGAGATAAATACACCCAGAAAGCTATAATCATAAAGAATCCAAGCAGTTGCCGGGCTCTGTTCTTTGCTCCCGACGATACTAAAAGTACAATCGCCCAAAATGCGGTTACGTACATCGGAGTGTATATAATCAAATCATAAAACATGGCTTCGAATTGATTTCCTCCGAAAATTAGAATAATAAACTATTAATTGTACTATTTGGAAACTGTTTTTACCGATAATCCATATTTTTATACCTAATTAGAATACTTTTAGAAATGTTTCACCGACTAATGAATTTTTAAAATACCCTATAAAACAAACGATATGAAAGAGCTTAGCAAAACCTTTATCACCATCGTAATTCTCGTTGTTTTTTTGATTGTTTCTGGTTTCGCAGAGGCAGCTGATATCACATCGACTGCGCAGGGCGGAAAATGGAGCGACAAAACAACCTGGATTGGCGGAGTGGTGCCAACTTTGACTGATAATGTGATTATTACCTCAACAGTTACTGCCAATGGAGGAAGTTACTCCTCAACTCCTTACCCGGTGGTTAACCTGACAATTAATGCCGGAGGGAAGATTATCCGGGAAAAGAACAGCGGAGGATTGTCGTACCTTAAAATTTCAGGCAACCTGACCAATAATGGTGAAATAATAGATTATGCCGATTATTTCGATATTGATCTGGCGGGAAACCTCATCAACAATGGGATACTGAAACCCCGATATATCAATCTGATAGGTGAAAATCAGCAACTTTCAGGTACTTCGGCCATCGAATGCAAGCAGATAAACCTGAATATGAAAGATGAATTTGCCCGTGCAGCCTCTAACTTGATTTTTAAGAATTGCAGGGTTAATTCGGGAGTTTCGACAACCAATAAAAAGCTGAATATGAATAAATTCAGTTTAAGTTTAATGGCCGATAGCATCAGATACGATGCGTATTATGGCTCGGTATCGTCATCGTCAGAAATTGTGATCCCTATTGTTTTTGATGGAACGGGAATTCTGAATGCTGAAAATTCGCTGATAGGAGGTACAATTTATGGCAGCGCAATCATTAAAAGTCCTTCGTATGCATTTTTCAAAGACCTAACTATTGAAGGAAATCTGACACTCGACGAAGGTGCAAAATTCAGCAGTCAGGTAAATTTACAGAAACTTAGGGTGAAAGGCGACTTTACCAATTTTGCCGATTTGAACAAGGACACCGTGAGGGTGCGTAACGTGAAATTTGCGCCGAGGTCGATGTACCTTTACGTCTATGGAAATTCGAATAACCTGGGATCAACAGGAATTTCAACGGTTTATCCGACAACCAATGGCAAAACGATTTCATTATCGGGGAATTACGATGCCGCCGTTTATATACAGCATGCAGAGAATAGCGATAAGCCTGGCGGAAAAGTTCTAATTAATTCCGAAGTAAATATTTCAGGAAAACTGGATGTGTATGCCAACCTTGAAATACAACCGGGAGGAACCATGAACATGCTAAACAAGACATTGACTTCGCCGGTTTATGTACGAAAAGAGCAAGCTGCAATAACAAATAATGGCACAATCAACCGGCATCACCGGATAGGCAATTCGTGGAGTTACCGGTCATTTACAGCACAGGATGGAATGTTTGCCGACTATGAACTCAGGGAATGGAGCGACCGCATTGAAGGTGTTGACATTTCGGTTTTCAACAATCAAACCTATTCGGGATTGCCCGGTTCGGTTAAACGCTGGTGGCGGCTAAGTCCGGTTGGGACAGGCAAAGTAAAAACCTACACTCTCAAATTGTACTACGACGAGTCGATGCTGAACGGCCAAAAAGAGAAAAATCTGAAAGTATTCCGATCGGGCGACAAAGGAACAACCTGGGAGCTTGTTTCGATTGGTACTAATGCCACTTTGGATACACTCGAAAATTCTATTTCAATCGGAAAATGGAACATCGCTACTTCAATGCTGTCCGAATTTGGCGATTTTGTAATCAGTTCGGGCGATGGAAGTGTGCCAATTCCATCACCAATTATTCTAAATCTTGTAGGAAGTACAAATGTCAGGCTGGGCGCGCCCAACCGATATACCATTCACCTTTACAATGCGGGAAATACGCGGACTGAATCGTTTATGACTTCCTTGACTGTATCAGACGATATTGCCTTCAAACAGGTTGAAATACCAACGAACGATGGAAAAATTATCCTTCCGATCGATTCTATCGGGTCTCCCAAAGACCACACTCAGGTTTTTTATATTCCGTACCTCGATCCGAACGAGGATTATGCATTCGATGTAATTGTGCAGGGCGTTAATCCGGGTACAAAAAGTGCAAAGAATGGTGGAACTTCGTTGACTTTATTTGGATTTTTCGATGCGCTCCGCTCGGGGAAAAAAGAGGAAACATACGTAGATGTAGTAAATAAGGTCGTCGATTTAAATCCATCAGAAATGGATGAATATTACCGCGCCCTGGGTGTGACCGATTATAAACTTCTGACAAAGAAGGAGAAAGACGGCACCGGGGCTTTCGTGGTAAAAACATTTATAAAACATACCGTCGAAACGGCTTCAAATGCTAATCCATTGACTAAAATCGCCTATAAAATTGGCTCTGCCATTGAGTTGGTTGGAGAGGTTAAAGATTCATTCAGGCGGAGAATGTGGCATTGGTTGTACAAAGAAGTTGGATTGTACGGAGTGGAAGAATCTTCAGGAAAAACCATTAACGGAAAGATTGTCACTTCGTGGGACCCGAATGAAAAACAAGGACCAACCGGCTATGGCGAATCAAATTTCCTGTTTCAGGCAAATAAAATGAACTACACCATCCTGTTCGAAAACAAAAAAGAGGCAACAGCACCGGCGTACAGAGTCCAAATTGTCGATACCTTGTCGGCAGTTTTTAACCCCGAAACGGTTAAATTTGGAACGACCAGCCATTCAGGCCCAAATTACAATTGGAAAATGGAACGAAATGGGAATGTTCTGAAATGGGATATCGAAGGAATTGAACTTCCGCCAAACATTACTCCTCCGGAAGGTGAAGGATACGTTACATTCTCGGTCGATCTGAAGGAAGGATTGAATTCGGGAACCACAATCGACAATAAAGCGACCATTGTGTTCGATATCAATCCGCCAATTACGACCAATGTTTGGCGAAATGTGCTCGATACCATTGCGCCCCAGACTGTAATGACCCCGTTAAAATATGCGGTGGGCGATACGGCAATCAATGTCTCGTGCAATTCGTCCGACAATGTAAATGGTTCAGGTGTAAGTAAATACAAGTATTTTGCTTCGGTTAACAACGAGCCATTCAAGTTTATTGGCGAAAGTTATGAGAACTCCATTTCGTTCTGTGTTTCGGATAGCACTAAAAACAATTATCGTTTCTATGCTTTGGCAACCGATAATGTTAACAATGCTGAACTTAAAGTTCCGAAATATGCTGAAATTAACTCAATACCGGTCTCGAATAAAACAAATGAACTTTTCAGCGATCAACTGAAATTATATCCGAATCCAACGTCAGGAAAAATTACCGTTGAATGTTTCACAGAAAAAAGGACACCGGTTGATTTTGAGATTTATTCGGCTAGTGGCGAACTTGTTAGAATTAGCAAACTTGGTTTGTTAGAAGCCGGGAAAGGCCATTTCACGATGGATATTTCGGATTTAAAACAAGGGGTTTACTTTGCAAAAGTGATACTTAACCAAACAACCGAAACTTTTAAAGTGGTTAAAAATTAGTTGTTTATTAGGAATCTTAGGAGTAAAGAAAGCCCGGGAAATCAGTTTTTCCGGGGCTTTCTGGTTCTATTCCTGAAAGATAATTATCTAATAATCAGCTTTTGAGCATTGTTGGCATTATTCATCATTCTTACAAAATAGATACCGGCCCGCAAATCGCTGATATCGATACTGTTCTGCGATTGATTAACCCGCTGATGCTTTACCAGCTTGCCTGCTATACTAAAAATACCCACCTGCGAGGTTTCATTCACATTTAAATATACCCGCCCTTTTGCCGGATTTGGATAAACTTTAAGTTCCTGAATTTTTTGACTTTGAATACCCACGACTAAGGGAGTAGTTTTAATATAGTACAAATTAACACCACTGCTTGGCGAATAAAGATAAATGGTAGTTGGCTCGCCTTTGTAGGCAAATTCGCCTTTGCTGATAGAAGCTCCCAGTGCAGCAAATGTTCCGATTATATTGTCTTTCCCACCGGCAGCAACAATCAGCTGGCGATCGGCAGTACTAGAGGATGACATACCCATAACTGTAATTGTTGAATTTCCGCCCACGTTGAAGGCAAGAACTCTCGATACAGGTTTTCCTTCAGCATCAAAAGTACCGGTTCCACCAAGTTTAATACGGCTGGTAAAATCCATTCCGTCAAGCGATTTGTTGTTTGCATCAACTGCAACAGCAGCTTCGGCGGTTGAGAAAATCGTAAGACCTTCGAGAGTAGCGGTAGCCGCAAGTGTACCCAAACCACTAAAACTGGCTGTACTCATATTCCATTCCTGCGGATTGTTGCTCACATCGGGCGCTGCTTTCAGGTAATACAGATTTACCCCGCTACTTGCAGAATAAAGATAAATAGTAGTAGCCCCGCCTGTATAGGTAAATTCTCCTTTAGTGATGGGAGTGCCTAAAGCCGCAAAGGTACCTACAATATTATCCTTCAAGCCGGCCGCAATAATCAGCTGGCGATCGGCACTACTCGACGAGGACATGCCCATTACCGTAATTTTCGTATTTCCTGAAACCGGGAACGATAATACACGCGATACCGGTTTCCCCTCGGCATCAAAAGATCCGGTTCCACCAAGTTTTAAACGGCTGGTGAAATCCATTCCGTCAAGCGATTTATTATTGGCATCAACAGCAACAACAGCATCGGCAGTTGCCACAATTGTTAAACCTTCAACTGTTGTGGTGGTCGAAATTGTTCCCAATGCGCTAAAGCTAGCAGTGCTGAAATTCCATTCCTGCGCATTGGTGTTTATTCCAGTAAATCCCAGAAACAGTAGAGAAAGCATTTTTAAAGTAAAGTTTTTCATACGCGGCTCTTTTAAGTTATATAAATTGATTCAGTTAATAATGCGATTAAAGCAATTCGTTATGAAGTAGTTAAAATGGTATCACATCTGTAAAGTTAAAGCTAAACGAGCTGGATATCCTGGTTTTTTGTATCAAATTGCGGGTAAATGCTTCCCATGCTAATGGAAGTTGAATGCTGATTTTGTGAAGCCTTCGTTTAAGATAACATTTAACCTGCCAGTTAATATTTGATTCAATTTTGGAAATTAAAGAATGTAAACTGTCATTTCGGGCAAGCTGCAAAAATCAAACTTCGAGGGCATTCATATATCACAAAAGATAATAATAATCAAATAGTTTCAGGAAATAAATCGTAAATTTGCAGGTCAGAAAAACGGAAGCTTATGCTTTTATTTCTATCAATACTTGGCATTTTCCTGTCTTTGATCTTACTTTTTTTTAATGCACGGAAATATACGTCCTCGGTTTATCTGAGTTTGTTTTTTCTGTTTACAAGTCTTTATGGTTTTTACCAGTACGTGTTGCTTTACTCAGAATCGGTAACCCTTATCAGCCTTTTTCTTGTTAACTTATCAATTACGGTCTCACCGGTTTATTTAATCGGACCGATGTTATATTTTTATGTCAGGAGTGTACTGACTGACCGCTCAAAGCTGAAGAAAATAGATCTCTGGCATTTTCTGCCCACGGCAATTTATTTCATATCGGCGTTTCCCCATGTCTTTGTTCCCTGGCACGAAAAGGTTGAAGCAGCGAAGGCGCTTCTTAACGATCATGGATTTTTATTGGTTTACAAATCTACATTGTTAGACAAAATTTTTCCTGCCCTTGCGATTTACTTAAGCCGCCTGTCCCTGATCCTGATTTACGACCTCTGGTCGCTCGGATTATTCATCACCTATCTGGTAACCCAAAAATCGGCGGCGGTTTTTACCAAACAACATTTTATGAAAAAGTGGCTGTTCATTCTGCTGGGGTCGTTGTTAATATTGGTTGTCAGCCAGTTTCTTCTCGTTGTCAAAAGTTTCGAGATGCATTTTTCTGATCTCTTTTTTACAGTCAACGTATTTCGGATCATATCAGCAATTAGCTTAATCGGGCTATTGATTTCTCCTTTCTTTTTTCCAGCCATTTTATACGGATTGCCCCGGATGCCCGAACCGCCTGAGCAATTGAATCAGGATAATGAAAAGGCAAATAAGCAGGCAAATGGATCGGCGCGACCAACGAATTACTTTGAATCGGATTACCTTAATTCCATCGAACAGAGAGCAGAATTTTACATGGAACAGCATAAACTTTATCTGGATCCTGATTGTAACCTAGCGTTCTTTTCAAAACACATAAATGTACCGGCTCACCATTTGGCTTATTATTTCAGAGAGGTTAAAAAAAAGCCTTTCACTGATTTCCGAAATGAATGGCGGATAACTCATGCAAAAGCCCTTATAAAGGAAGGTAAAGCCAACGAGATTACACTGGAGGCAATAGGATCGCTGTCCGGATTTTCGTCACGAAATGCTTTCATCACCGACTTTAAGAAATCTGAAGGAGTTTCCCCGAGCGTGTTTGCCTCCCGGTTCAATTAAAATTCCTTTCCGTTAAAATTCCTTTTGCCCCATTTTTCAAAAATGGTACAAAGGCAACATCCAAAAATTTCTGCATTGTTTTCTACTTCCCGAATTTTGTTCAGGTTATTACCTACAGCTGAATTCATGAGATGGTCGTGCAATACCGGAATACCCGGTAACACATGACCGTCTCTGGATCAGCAGAGATAAAAACAAATCGAACAATAGCCAAATGACTGTTTTGTTATGAAAAATGATATTCAAATAAGAATCCTTTCTTCAATTTGTCTGAATGCGACTCGTGAAGATGCTTTATCTGGCAGTTTTCAGAACCAATTCAATTTTAGGCACCGGTCAAAAACACCTTGGTGCAATAAGCCACCCTAGCCAAACCTACCCAAAATCCGAGTTTAATTCAATTGAGGTTATAACCTAAAATTAAAACCAATGAAAACACAAAATTTACTTCACTTTAAAATACCGGCAAATACTGCAATCTTACCTTCATCCGAAAATTTGTTCAGTAAAACATCTGAAGAGATGAGATTCAGAGCTCAACAGTTTATTGTAAAGACAAAACGAATGCTAAAGCTACTGGCCCTGTTCATGATATTCCTGCTTTCGGGTGCGGGTGTGATGGCTACAAACTATTACACTAATACAAGTGGCGATCCAAGAATCCTCAATAATTGGTGGACCGGTACAAATGGTACCGGAACGCATCCGGAAAGTTTTACAAATCAGGCTGACGTTTTTATTATTCAAAATAATCACACCATGACAGCCAGCAATACCTGGTCTGTTAGCAATCTGGCAATCAATGCCGGTGGAGCTTTAAATTTAACAGGTTCTCAAACCCTATTCTTATATGGGAATTTTACCAATCATGGTGCTTTTTCCACTACAACAATAGTCTTAACCGGAAACGCAAATCAAAGCATTGACGGCTTTGCAACATACGGTAGGATAGCCATGTCAAAATCCGGAGGAACTGCCACGTTTCAAGGGAATGTCAACGGAGGTATTTTGGATATCAACGGAGCAGGTGGAACACTTAACCTTGGCGCAGGACTGACACACACCTTTACAGGATCATGGAACAATACGCAAGGAACATTAAACGGAGGTTCAAGTCTTTTAAGAATTGAGGGAAGTGTTGAAAATAGCGGAAGTGTTTTTATTGGCGGCACAGGCACCGTTGAATGGAGTGGATGGAACAACCAGACCGTTGCCGGCGTTACTTATAATAACCTTATTATTTCGGGTAGCGCAACAAAAACCCTTGCCGGAAATACAAATGTTGCTGGTATCTTAACAGTAAAAGCCGGTACAACATTGGCATTAGGAAGCTATACACTCGGAGCTTCAACACCTCCCGCAAGCATCATTCTTGAATGCGGAGCTTCCGTAGGTTCAGTTATTTACGGATCGTCAGGAACTTTGTATTTGGGTGGTGACGTAACGGTTAACAGCGAGGGAACCGGAAATAACGGATCAACAATTTCCTGCCCTGTAGCTTTGGGTGCACCACGAATCTTTTCTGTTGCAAATGATGGTACATCGGCTACAGATCTTACGGTTAGCGGTGTGATAAGCGGTGCCTTTCCTCTTACAAAAGTCGGAGAAGGCAAATTAATCTTAACTGCAAATAACGGTTTTTCAGGTGGATTGAATATTTCAGCGGGAATGGTTGAATTAGGTGCAGCCGACGTTATTGCGACACAGATGATGACCTTGAACGGGGGAACCTTCAGTTCGGGCGCAGCAACAGGATATAACGAAACGCTTGGTAGCCTTGCATTAACCAATAACTCAACCATTCAGGTGGGAATTGGCAATCACTCCTTGCACTTTGCTGCAAGCAACGGAGTAAGTTGGACTTCGGGTAAAACACTGAACATCACAGGATGGGCAGGCTCTCCCGGTTCATCAGGCACAGGAGGGAAAATATATTTTGGAACTTCAACCGGTACTTTAACTGCTGCACAGTTGTCGCAGATCACTTTTGTAGGATATCCCGGAACTCCATTTTTACTAAGTACAGGAGAACTTGTCCCGTATGTTGCAACACCAGTAATTACGGTGGGATCGATCTCCGGTTTTGGCAATCAGTGCATTAATACTGCATCTGACATACAATTCTATACGGTTTCAGGATCCTCACTGACAGATCCCATTGAAATTACTCCTCCTTCAGGATTTGAAATTTCAGCTAATGGAGGCTCTTTATTCTCATCTACTAGCACTCTCAGACTAAATCCATCAAATGGTGCATTATCCGATATTCCCATTTACGTCAGGTTTGTACCTACTATTGCTCAGGCTTATTCAGGAAATTTAACTCATACAAGCACGGGAGCCACTTCGGTAAACGTTGCTGTTACAGGCGATGGCAAGGACCGCCCTTCAATAGCAACCAATCCCAATCCGGCAGATGGTATATCTGGTGTTACCTACGAGGGTTCAGGTGCAGTTTCATCTGTTTCGTGGAGTGCGGTTTCCGGTGCAACATCATACGAAGTCTATTTCGGGGCAGGTGTTTTGCCTGGTTCGCCCACAGCAACTAATGTTGTTACAAATTCATATTCGACCGGTGCCCTTTCAGGAGGTACAACTTATCATTGGAAGGTCGTTCCCAAAAACGATTGTGGAGCTACCACCGGAATACCAGTTGAATGGACTTTTACCACTGGCAGTTCTCCAATAATAACAGTTTCAGCTACTTCCTTAGCTTTTGGAGAGGTCTGTGTAAATTCCAGTTCGCCAGATCAATCCTATACAATTTCAGGAACATCTCTAACAGGTCCCATTGAAATTACTTCTCCTTCAGGATTTGAAATCTCGACTGGTACTGGCGCTGGTTTTGTCTCGACAAATCCGATTAATTTAACGCCAACAGATGGGACTGTATCAGCAACTAACATTTATGTCAGGTTTGCGCCTACTGCTGCACAAGCTTATTCTGGAAATATAACTCATACAAGCACGGGAGCCACTTCGGTAAATGTCGCAGTGACCGGGGATGGCAATCCTCTGACAGTGGCAGGCTCTGTTTCCGGAGGAACCACAATTTGCACCGGAAGTACCAGCGGGCTGTTATCCTTAGGTGCGCATACAGGTAACGTTGTAAGGTGGGAATCATCACTAAACGGAACCGATTGGACACCGATTGCAAATATCGCTGACTCTTATACATCAGGCGCCTTAACCGCAACCACCCAGTTCAGGGCAGTGGTTCAAAGCGGTGAGTGTGATGCTGCAAATTCTCTGGCAACTACGGTAACAGTTGAGGAGACCCCTGTTGCCGGCACTTTAGCCAAGAACCCCAATCTCAACATAGTATGCGAAGGAACAAGTGTCAATGCAATACTTACCCCTGGTTCGGGCGGGAATAGCACAGATCAGCTTGAATACCAGACAAAAACAGGCGCAACCTGGACGGACTGGACGGCTTATACTTCGGGCGCTGATATTTCGACTTCCGGCAAAACGGATGTTCAAATCCGGACCCGACGAATGGCTGACGTTTGCAGCCCATCGGAATACAATACGGTAAGCTGGGCCGTTGAAGCCACACCCGTTACAGGCATCTTAGCCAAAACACCCAACGTGGAAACGGTATGCGAAGGCAGCGGTGTCAGTGCCCGAATAGTGGGTGGATCAGGAGGTGGTACTTATTCTTGGGAGCTTATACATTATCGTACCCTGATCGGTTCATCCTGGTCAGAATGGGATACATATACTCCCGATGAAGTTATTTTTACTACTGGTATGAGTGGTGTAGAAATGCGTGCCAAGCGTTTGGGTAACGTTTGCCCATCTTTTGATTGGGTATATGCCAGCTGGACTGTAGTTGCACAGCCAGTTGCCGGTGCGATCATCAAAACTCCGGATTTAGAGACAATATGCGAAGGAACAACGGTTTTGGCAACATTTGCTGAAGGTTCTGGCGGCGTTAGCTGTACAGATACTTATGGTTACCGCTACGACGGCATCGGAGATTGGATCGAATATACACCCGCTACAACCTTATCCACAACTGGGCATACGCTGGTTGAAATTCGCACACAGCGTGATGGTTGCCAGGATCATTGCAATACCGATACAAGGACCGTGAACTGGGCAGTCGGTGATGATCAGGTGCCAACCATTTCCTGTCCCGGTGTCCTAATTGTGAATGTCGATCCGGGCTCTTGTCAGTACATGGTGAAGGGAACCGAATTTGATCCCACCTACTCCGACAATTGCGGCGTTACCGAAGCCTGGAACAGTGTAACAGGCGCAGCCTTTTCGTTGAAGGATGAATTGTTTAGTATAGGCGAACATACCGT
>DPRM01000121.1 GCA_003537645.1 Prolixibacteraceae bacterium | reverse complement strand
AGCATTGACCACATCCCTTTCCTTCGGTATTACACCGTTTTTAACCTGAAACAAACCGAAGGTATTGATGAAAGCAAGATTCCGGCGACTGAGGCTCACGACCATGAATTTGATCCGATTGGAAATGCTGAAGAGTTAATTGAATTCTGGTCTGATAGCCCAGAAATCAGGCTTGACCAGTCACACGCTTTCTATTCCCCAACTGGTGATTATGTCGGGATGCCCAACCCACGGACTTTCTTCAGGGACGAACAGTATTATTCAACACTTTACCACGAGCTAATCCACTCAACTGGGCATATCAACCGGACTGGAAGGCATGAAAAGCTTTCAGATCACAAATTTGGTTCCCGGGATTACAGTCAGGAAGAACTGGTTGCCGAATTGGGAGCCGCCTACCTGTGTTACATGACCGGTATCCAAAATGCCACGATTGACAACAGTGCTGCCTACATCAAAACATGGATCGGCAAATTCAAGGAAGATAAAAAGATGTTGCTGATAACTTCTTCACAGGCACAAAAGGCTGTTGATTACATACTTGAACATCAATCCCATTCCAACCAGGCGGCAAGCCGCGCTTCGGTTAGACCAATGGCGGAGGCAGTTTAGCCTTCGCCTTTTTTTATCTCAAAATTTCACAGTTAGAAACAATTAAATATTCAAGATATGGAACAGTTTAAAAGTTTTTCCCAGTATATCCTGCAAATCGGCTATAAATATGGTTTGCATTCGGTGTTTGATGATTTCCTTGAAATGGTAGTTTGCGCCTTATCATTGGGAGCAAAGGAAGATCGCTATCATGAAATCGTCCGTAATTACGAAAAACCGGACGCCTATTTAATGGCTGAAGCTTTTGGTTCACTGGTCATCGAAATGGACAATAACGGCGAAGGTCTGAAAGATGGCTTTGGTGATTTCTACATGGAATACCTAAGCTATGGCAGAAATGGACAGTTTTTCACCCCGGAACCTATATGCGATATGATGGCCCGGATATTGAACCCGGCAGGTTTTGGAGAAAGGGTTGCCGATTGTTGTTGTGGTTCTGGTAGAATGTTGCTGGCTGCAGCAAAAATAAGCCGGAATTCATTGTTTTTCGGTGCTGATGTCGATCGCACATGTGCGATGATGTGTTTGATCAACCTATGCCTGAACGGGCTTTTGGGAGAAGTCTGCTGGATGGACACGCTAATGAATCGTTTTTATGCTGGTTGGCGAATCGAACTTCACCCCGAGAAGGGAGTTCCGTACATCAGGGAAATAACTAAAGAAGAAAGTTACCTGGTGTTGAGATTGCCCGAGGAAAAAGAAGAAATCGTCCAAAAACAGGCTGCATCGCAGCAGTTGTTGTTTGAATTCTAGGGGCTGACAAGCCCTTATTTTGTTCGTAAAAAAAAGAGACCTTTTCCAATTTCAATCATTTTTCCGACTTCTTACACTATTTGTGCTGTCCAATGTTCCGGATTGGTTCTTGCTATTCGTAGTATCATCAGAACTATATATTTTTCTCGCTTTTTAAGGAAAAAATTGCCTTTCCCAAATCCAACTAAATTCAGCCAAATTGAATTAATCCGGCATTACTCATTAACAATGTCAAGATAAAAAGGTATAAAGCGCGATCAGATAAAATGATCAAACCATAATTTACTTAATCATATAAAACACCCAACTTGGGAAGACCTTGTGAAAAAAGTATTTCTGAAATTTTGATTTTTGGAGACATTCAAAATGAACCATTCAAAACTAAAAGTTATGCCTTCAGAAATTATTACCACAGACGACCTCCGGGAATTCAAAATTGAATTACTCACCGAGTTAAGGAAGATGCTCAATGAGCAACGCGGTCAGCCTTCCAAAAAGTGGCTCAAATCTTACGAAGTGAAAAAGCTGTTGGGGATTTCTCCCGGTACCCTTCAAAACCTTAGGATTAACGGAACCTTACCGTTTACAAAAATTGGAGGTCAGATGTTTTACGATTACGAGGATATCAGAAAAATGCTTGAGCCCACGCAGAAACAAAAAAGGTTTAGCTTCGATTTGAAGCAATGAACTACATCAGGCACATGAACGGATTTTTTGGACGGCTGACCGAAGACAAGCGCATGTCATCCTATCACATCAGCTTGTATTTTGCATTGTTCCAACAGTGGAATGCTGATCGGTTTGGGGAACAGTTTGTCATTAGCCGGACAGAAATAATGGAATTGTCCCGGTTGGGTTCAGTCAATACTTATGCTCGCTGTATGAAAGAGCTGTCCGAATGGGGTTATATCAATTACATCCCCTCATCCAATTTACACATAGGCAGTCGGGTCTCCTGTATCAGATTTGATACTGCAAGTGATACAACAAGCAATACCGGAACTGATACTGTAAAGAATACCGGTATTGAAAATGATATAGCAAGGAATATCGGTATTAAAAATGATACTTCTGGTGATACAGGAACTGATACCGCAAGTGATACCGGTATTTCCAGCAGTCTCAAAAGTGATACAGGAAGGAATACTGCTGGCGAAAAAATTGGTGGTGCCGGTATCAAAAATGATACAGCAAGGAATACAGGAACTGATACACCTTTTATAAACAGTCTAAACAAGAACAAACAAGAAGAAGAGTCAGTCAGAAGAAATCTAAAATTAGATGTTGATGAAAACGAAAAAAAACAAAAACGATTCCGAACGACAAATTCCGAAAATCTTCCGGATCAGAAATCTCCGGTTCCGTATTTATCCGAAGTCGAACAATTTTTTGAACAGAACCAG
>DPRM01000102.1 GCA_003537645.1 Prolixibacteraceae bacterium | reverse complement strand
GCACCGGACTGCCCGAATTGCCGCCTGTGATGTCGTTGTTGGTAAGGAAAGCAACTGGCATTCGTCCATCTTTCAAAGCATACTGCCCAAAATCTTTGGCATTATACAGTTCTTTCAGTTTTGCAGGAACTACAAATTCCCAATTTTTCGGGTCTTCTTTCTGCATCACACCATCCAGAGTGGTAATATAGTCGTAAATCACGCCATCTTTCGGAGAGTAATTCAATACTTTTCCATAAGTCAGGCGCATCGTAAAATTGGCATCAGGATAAATGGCTTGTCCGTTTTTCATCTCCAGCGTACCGGCAATGTAGTTTTTTTGTCCTTTGGCATACAATTCGCGATACTGTTCAATTTCCTTACTGTATTTTGTGATTGCGTCTGAAATATTCTTTCCGGCAACAAAAGCTGGATCGTTTTCCATCACTTTTTTGTCTCCGGCCAATGCGGCTTTTAGTTTTTCTTCGGAAACAAATACCGATTGGCTGAACATCGCATCAACGTAGGCATCAATACTGCCCTTGTAATCTGCATCGATGATTTTGTAGAACTCCGGAAGATCTGTTGCAGGCACTTTCTCTTTAAAAAGGGCAATCATGGCTTTTGCAACCTTTTTGTCGGTTGCAACATTGTAATCTTTGTAGAATTCTGTAGAATTAGCCGTAGAATTGGGTCTGCCAACTCTTCTATCTTTGTTATCGTCGTCAGATTTTGGGGTAAAACGCAGGGCACTCGATGTTAGTTCAATCGAATTGAGGGCTTCAGTGTAATATTTCAAAATCGTTTGCAGTCTGGCTCTTCCTTCAATTGCCGACTTCACATCAGCCAGGGCATTGCCATATTTTTCGACTCTCGCCGGATTCGCTGCAACCCATTCAGCAAAAATCTTCTCTTCGGCTGCCCTTCGTTCGTAAACTTTTAGCTTGGCAAAAGTCTCATTCATGCCAATCGATTTTTTCCAGCCATTGGATGAGCCTGCATATTTATTGGCATACATCAACCTTACTTTCGGATCGGCTACCATATCAGTCATTAATACATTCTGGCGAATTCCACGCACGTGAATCGCAATCGCATTGGTAATCTCACTTGTTTCCTTCACTTCAAAAGAAGTCATAAAACGGTTGGTTCTTCCCGGATAACCAAGAATCATTGCAGGATCGTTCTGTTTCACCCCTTTTAATGAAATGGTCAGGAATTTTTTTGGTTGATAAGGAACATTGTCTTTCGAATATTCAGCAGGATTATTGTCTTTATCGGCATAAATGCGAAACATGCTGAAATCACCGGTGTGACGAGGCCACATCCAGTTATCAGTATCGGCTCCAAATTTACCGATTGAAGAAGGTGGCGCGCCCACAAAACGGATATCGTTGTAGGTTTTTGTGATGATCAAATGGTATTGGTTGCCTCCAAAAAACGAAACAACCCGGCCCCTCAGATATTTGTTTGAGCCAACGGCTTTGGCCGAAAGTTGCTCCGACACGATCCGAAAAGCCTCTTCTTTGGCTTTTGAATCCGGAGCCGCATCGATTGCAGCAGTAACTTCTTTTGTAACATCTTCGAAGCGGTCGAGAAAAGTAACAGTCAGTCCTTTAGCCGGAAGTTCTTCTTCTCGGTTTTTTGCCCAGAAACCCGTTTGCAGGTAGTCGTGATCAAAAGAGCTTAATTTCTGAATTGCTCCGTAACCGCAATGGTGATTGGTTAAAACGAGCGCGTCTTTCGAGATTATTTCGGCCGTACATCCACCACCAAATTGTAATACCGCATCTTTTAAACTTGAGTTGTTAATGTCGTAAATATCTTTGGAAGAGAGCTTAAAGCCAATTCCTGACATTTCTTTACTGTTTAGTTTTTGAATAAGTGGCAGCATCCACATACCTTCATCGGCACGCAAGGTGTTTACCGATAAAATGATAATTGAAAGGAATAATATTCCAGCTTTTTTGAAGTTGATCATGCTAAATGTTGATTTTTTGGTTTTTAACAGAATATTTCTGACAATAATAACAATAATGCGCAAAGATAAAAATGAGATCTATTCCCCCTTCCTGAAATTTCAAAATAGCTCTAACCGTAAAAGAAAAAGGGTTCAGACCAATCGATCTGAACCCTTAAACAATAAGATATTTCTTTTAGGTTAAACCAAAATCTTTGTTGTAAGATTGCTGATACTTACTTCCAAAGCTTCGAATGGTAACCCATTTCCCTGGTTGTCGTCTTCAACAAAATGATATTTGGCTCCGGCAGTTTCTTTGGCAGCAAGAATTGTTTTGAAATCAATCAAGCCTGCGCCAACGCTGCAAATATCATCTTTAATCACATCAAAATATGGCGCATTGTTAAGGCTCATATCTTTTAGGTGCAAAAGCTGGAAACGTCCCGGATATTTGTTAAACATTTCTACCGGATCCTGCCCGGCTTTGGTTGCCCAGAAGAGGTCTAATTCCATTGTAATCAGATTTGCGTCCATTTCAGGCATGAAAAGATCATAATATGGTACAATGCCATCGATATTGGCGAATTCAAAATTATGATTGTGGTAGCCAAACTGAATACCAACTCCTTTCATAATTTCACCCACTTTGTTCCAGTCACCAATCATTCTTTTATAAGTTTCAATGGTGCGGTCTTCGTCATTCACCCAGGGCTGAATGCAATATTTGGCGCCAAGTTCAGCATGAGCATCCGCCATTATTTTAGCAGTTTCAGTAGTAATTCCCTGTGCTTCAACTGCAGCATGGCTACTGATAACATCCATTCCTAAATCGGTAACAATTTTTTTGAATTCAGCCGGAGCGAAACCATAAAATTTACCATCGGCATATCCGGCAAGTTCCAGATTTTTAAAGCCCATATCGGA
>DPRM01000118.1 GCA_003537645.1 Prolixibacteraceae bacterium | reverse complement strand
CCTATGTAACAATATTGAATTACAAAATTAATCCATTTAAATCGCTTACAGGCGAAAGGTCTGTTAAGCGAGAAGATATTTTACCACTTGTAGAAAAAATGAAAGATTCAGAATTTGGAGTTGAAACACTTATTAACCTTTATTATCAAGCCACAGGTAAAATAGTAAAATATGTTTTGTTAGCAGAACTTGACCATCTCTCAAAATTCAGTAAGGTATCAACGTTATCAGCAGCAAGGCAATATATTAAAGAAGGCCAGGAAATTGCTTATTCAACTTTTAAAAATTACGACTTAATTTTTAAAAAACTAAAAACAGTATTACTAAAAACAAGAATAAAATAAAAAGCTATGAAACAAATGAAACAACTATTAGTAGTATTGCTGGTCGGGGCAATCCTAATTACCGGATGTAATTCCGGCACACAGAAAAAACAACCCGAAAATCAACAGGAAGCCGTAAAAGTTAAAGTTCTGGAAATAGGAACAAACAACGGGATTAACAATCCTTCGTACATAGCGACTATTAAAGAGTCGGTTTTGGTACCGCTGAGCTTTTTGACCCCAGGAACAGTTGAAAAAGTGCTGGTTGACGAAGGACAAAATGTGAGTAAAGGTCAACTTCTTGCAGTGATGAACAGTGAAAACTACCAGAATGCATACCAAATGGCACTTTCGAAAGAAAATCAGGCGAAGGATGCTTTTACCCGATTAGAACCTGTTTACAAAAACGGCAGCCTTCCTGAAGTGAAATTTGTGGAAATACAAACCGGACTTCAAATGGCAAAATCTGCCGTACTTATCTCGAAAAAGAACCTCGACGATACTAAATTGTATGCTCCTACAAACGGAATTATAGGCAGACGAATGCTTGAACCAGGAATGAGTATATTGCCCGGAAGCCCTGTTTTTCAATTGGTTAAAATTGAAACTGTAAATGTTAACGTTCCGGTTCCTGAAAACGAAATAGCTAACATGAAAAAAGGACAAAAAGCTCAAATACGAGTCTCAGCCATAGGCGATCATCCTTTTGAGGGCGAAGTCAAAGAAATTGGAGTACTATCGAATCCACTTTCACACACTTATATGGTAAAAGTCGGATTGAACAATCCTGAAGGAGTTTTAAAACCCGGAATGGTTTGTGAAGCCACAATCAGCAACCCCATGATGACAAAGCGCATTGTAGTTCCGCTGTCGGCAATTCAGACCGGAGCTAATGGCGAAAAGTTCGTATTTGTGGCCACTTCAGGCAAAGTTGCAAAAAGAGCTATTGAAACTGGACCGTTAGTCAATAATGGCGTAGTCATTAACAATGGTCTATCATCCGGCGACCTGATCATTACCGAAGGCTATCAGAAAATAAATGTAAACACACCCATCCAAATAGTAAGATAATATGAAAAGGCTTGGAATAGTTGAATCTGCCATGCGATACAGGCAGATTGTATTTTTAATTACCGGGTTGTTGGTAGGGTTAGGCATTTACGCACTTTTTGTGATGCCACGGCAGGAATTTCCTCAGTTCACGATCCGCCAGGGATTGGTGATCGGTGTTTATCCGGGAGCCAGTTCCGAAGAAGTTGAACAGCAATTAACGACAAAAGTCGAGAAATACTTGTTCAGTTACGGAGAGATCAAAAAGAAAAAAACCTATTCAATCTCGAAAGATGGGATGATGATCGTTTTCGTGACTTTAAACGACGATGTAAAAAATGCTGATGAATTTTGGGCTAAACTAAATCACGGACTGAATAATTTCAAGGCACAATTGCCTTCCGGAGTTATGGCTTTGCTATCGGATAATGATTTTGGCGATACCTCGGCTTTGCTGATTACGCTTGAATCGGATCACAAAACATACCGCGAACTCGAAAGTTATCAGGATGAACTGGAAAGCCGGCTTCGAAGAATTGAGTCGGTATCAAAACTCCGTCATTACGGTTTACAAAAGGAGCAAATCAGTATTTATCTTGAAAAAGAAAAGCTAACCAATTACGGGATAAGTACCTCAACCTTGCTGGCAAATTTGTTTACACAAGGTTTTACAACAATGAGCGGATCGGTTGATAATGACAAGTTTATTGCTCCAATCCATATTTCGCAATCCTATAACAGCGAGCAGGATATTGCCGAACAAATCATTTATTCCGATCCGGCCGGCAACATTATTCGACTGAGAGATGTGGCGCGAATCGTTCGTGAGTATCCCGAACCTGACAGTTATATCACCAATAACAGGCATAAAAGTTTATTGATTTCGATGGAGATGCAGGCCGGAAATAACATTGTGCAATATGGGAAAGACGTGACTGAAGTACTGGATCAATTTCAGAAGGAACTGCCAAAAGATGTCACTATTGAACGCGTTGCCGATCAATCAAAAGTGGTTGGCGATTCGATTACCACATTCCTGATCGAAATGCTTTATGCCATTATTGCTGTTATTTTAGTCACCATGGTTTTGCTGCCTTTGAGGGTGGCCACAGTAGCTGCAACATCGATACCAATTTCAATCTTTGCATCACTGGGGATCATGCTTTTAACAGGGATGGAACTGAACACAGTTACCCTTGCCGCTTTAATCGTGACTCTGGGTATGATTGTGGATAATTCCATTGTGATTGTGGATAGTTACATGGAAAAACTTGATCATGGAATGTCGCGATGGAATGCGACGATCAGCAGTGCAAAAGGTTTTTTTAAGGCAATATTTTCAGCAACACTGGCAATCAGTATTACCTTCTTTCCTTTTCTATTTACCGCAAAAGGGATGATCAAGGATTTTGTCCATCTCTTCCCATGGACAGTGTCAATCACGTTGGGAATTTCCTTAATCGTTGCGATGTTGCTGATTCCATTCATCCAGTATACTTTCATCAAGAGCGGATTTGAACAGTCGAAACGGCAGCGAAAGAATGGTCGGCGCAATTTTCTTGAAATAATTCAGGAAACCTATGAAAAATGGTTGGTGAAGGCATTTAAGCATCCGAGGATTACCATCGGAGGAGGAATTTTATCGGTGTTGGTTGGAATTTTACTTTTCACTCAGGTACCGCAGCAGTTAATGCCTGCTGCCGAACGCAATCAGTTTGCCGTCGAAATTTATTTACCACAGGGCAATTCGTTGGAGCAAACAGCTTTAGTAGCTGATAGTCTGGAAATAATGATGCGAAAAGATGAACGGGTAAAATCGATTACATCATTTATCGGTACCAGTTCTCCACGTTTTCACACCACCTATGCACCTAAATTTCCAGCCATAAATTATGCACAGTTTATTGTAAATACTCCTTCAAACAAGGCAACCGAAGAATTGCTTGATGAATATACCGATAAATATGCCGGGTATTTCCCGAATGCGCATGTCCGTTTTAAACAGCTCGATTATCAGGAAGCAGCCAACCCAATTGAGATGCGAATTTCAGGAAATAATATTGCTGATCTGAAAACAACCGCTGATTCACTTATTGTCAAAATGCGGAAAGTCCCGGAATTAACATGGGTACATACCAATTTCGAAGAACTGTTGCCGGGAGCGCAGGTCGATATTAATGCCGTGGAAGCCAACCGGCTGGGGATTACCAAAACCATTGTGGCGACGAATCTGGCGATGCGCTTTGATGGATTGCCATTGACAACCGTCTGGGAAAAGGATTATCCGGTTGCAGTTAAACTGAAGGCCGAACGCGATCACGAAGCTTCCTACAGTGATATTGAAAATGAATACATTCATTCGCTTATACCGGGAGTTTCAGTTCCGTTACGCCAGATCGCTGATGTAAAACCCGACTGGACACAAGGGCAAATTGTCCGTCGAAACGGAGTTCCAACCATCAGTATCGTAAGCGATGTGAAACGTGGAGTTAACCAGAATAAAGTTTTCCGCTCGGTGAGAAAAATAGCAGACATCCAGCCTTTGCCTCAGGGAACAAGTTTGAGCTATGGTGGCGCTTATGAAACCGATTCGGAGATATTGCCGCAAATGACAGGGGCGCTGCTTATGAGTGTATTTATTATTTTTCTGATTTTGGTGTTTCATTTCCGAAAAGTTAACCTGGCTCTCCTCGTTATGGCTTCGTCAACTTTGAGTGTAATTGGAGCAGTGCTTGGAGTTATGGTAATGGGACTCAGTTTTGGGGTAACCTCCATCTTAGGGATTGTGAGCCTGATCGGTATTCTGGTGCGAAACGGGATTATTATGCTCGATTATGCTGAAGAGCTTCGCCATCATGGAAAGAAAACCGCGCTGGAAGCTGCTTTTGAAGCCGGAAAACGACGCATGCGTCCTATTTTCCTGACTTCTATGGCAGCCTCGATGGGTGTGATTCCTATGATAATAAGTAAAAGTGCACTCTGGGCACCAATGGGTGTCGTAATCTGCTTCGGAACATTAACCTCGATGATATTTTTAGTTCTTATACTGCCGGTTGCTTATTGGTTAATTTTCAGGAATGTAGATAAAAATAAGAAAAAAATAACCCTTCAGGATTTGGTGAACAACAAGAAATTGAAACCGGCAATTCTGACAGTTGCTTTGATTTTAGTAATGAGTCCATTTCTTCAGGCACAAAACAATTATACACTTGAACAGTGTAAAACACTTGCCATACAAAATAACATTCTGGTTAAGAATAAAGTACTCGATGTTAAAGCGTCAGAACAGGTAAAAAAAGCGGCATTTACCAAGTATTTTCCACAAGTGGAAGCTACAGGGCTTTCGTTTCGTTTCGACAAACCATTGTTTGACATGAATATTCCCGGAGGAAATCTTCCGGTGTTTGACGGGAATCCGGCCAATCTTGCAACTGCAACACAGTTTGCCTATTTCCCTGGAATGGCTCTTTCTTTCTTCGAAAAAGGATCGCTTGGACTGGTAACCGCCACACAACCTGTTTTTGCCGGAAGGCGCATTGTTACAGGAAATAAGCTTGCCAATTTGGGCATTGAAGTCAATCAGATACAATTAGTTTCGAATGAAGACGAAGTTGCCATTGAAACGGAAAGACAATACTGGCAGATTGTAGAGCTGACCGGGAAAATGAAAACCCTGGAAAATTACATTCAATTGGTTGATACACTTCATAAAGAAGTGAAGGATGTGTACAATGCAGGAATAATCAATCGCAACGATTTGCTCAAAGTGGAACTCAAGCAAAACGAATTGAAAATGAATCGTGTAAAACTATCCAATGGAATCATCCTGGCAAAAATGGCGTTTTGTCAATACATTGGTGTTTTATACCATCCTGAAATTAGTTTTGCGGATGATTTCGGAACACTTGAATCACCACAACTGAAATACACCGATCACCAGCAGGCATTACCTGACCGTGCTGAATATAAATTACTTAAAAAAAGCATGGAGGCCGAAAAACTTCAAACTACTATGCTGAAAGGTGAATATATGCCTCAGTTTGGAGTTGGAGCAGGAGCTATATATTTGGATGTAATGGATGATAAAAGCACTACTACCGGAATGATTTACGGCAGCATTAAAATTCCAATTTCGGGATGGTGGGAAGCTTCTCACAAACTGAAAGAACGTCAATTTAAAGAAGAGCAGAATCGGAACATGGTTGCTGATGTAAGCGAAAAATTGTTGCTTCAGATGCAGCAGGCCTGGAACGCGCTTGACGAAGCTTATCAGCAAGTGCAACTGAGCGAAGTTTCAATCAAACAAGC
>DPRM01000104.1 GCA_003537645.1 Prolixibacteraceae bacterium | reverse complement strand
CAACTATTTTTGGCATATATACCTTGAAAAATAATTACAAAAGACAGTCAGTTTGGAAATTACGACATTACCGTAATATGGAATAATGAACCCGTTCGTGACTACTCGACGGTAACCGATTTAGCCAGATTTCGGGGCTGATCAACGTCGCATCCGCGCATTACAGCAATGTAATACGAAAATAGCTGTAAAGGAATAATAGCAAGCAACGGAGAAACTGCCGGGTGCGATTTCGGAATTTCGAACACGTCGTTTACCATGTTTTTCAAGGTATCGTCGCCTTCGGTAACCACGGCAATAATGTTTCCTTTACGGGCTTTTACTTCCTGAATGTTACTTACAATTTTTTCGTAGTAGTGGTCTTTGGCGGCCACCACAATCACCGGTAAATTATCATCGACAAGTGCAATCGGACCGTGCTTCATTTCACCGGCAGCGTATCCTTCGGCATGGATGTACGAAATCTCCTTCAACTTAAGTGCTCCTTCGAGTGCAACCGGGAAAAGATAACCTCTGCCAAGATAAAGTGCATTGATTGAATCTTTGTATTTGGCTGCAATTTCTTTGATATGCGGATGCTTGACTAAAATTGATTTTAGCTTCTCCGGAATTTCAGCCAGTTCAGAAATAAGTTGCAGGTATAATTCAGGAGAAATATTTTGCTTCTCTTTGGCAAGTTTAAGCGCAAGTAATGTAATTACCGTAACCTGTGCCGTGAATGCTTTGGTCGATGCTACTCCGATTTCGACACCTGCATGGGTATAAACTCCGGCATCTGTTTCGCGGGCAATGCTCGATCCAACCACATTGCAAATGCCAAGAATGGTTGCACCATTTTCTTTTGCCATTCGCAATGCGGCAAGTGTATCTGCAGTTTCACCACTTTGGCTAATGGCAATCACTACATCATCGCTGTTTAAAATCGGATTGCGGTAGCGGAACTCCGATGCATATTCAACTTCAACCGGAATGCGTGCATACTCTTCAATCAGGTATTCGCCTACCAAAGCGGCATGCCACGAAGTGCCACAGCCAATAATGATAATTCGTCTGGCTTTAAGCAGTTTAGGAAAAACGTCCAGCAGTCCGCCCAGTACAATTTCTGAATGGTCGGGCGAGATGCGACCCCTGAAAGTATCTTCGATGGTCTTTGGCTGCTCGAAAATTTCTTTCAGCATAAAATGCTCGAAATCTCCTTTTTCGAGATCGCCGATACTCATATCAACCTTGGTGATTTTAAAAGCCACCGGATTGTTTTCCAGCGTTTTAAGAGTCAGGCTGTCTTTGTTGATGATGGCAACATCGTGGTCGTTCAGATAAATCACACTGTCGGTATAATTTACGATCGGAGTTGCATCTGATGCAATGAAATATTCACCGCGGCCAATCCCGATTACCAGCGGACTTCCTTTGCGGGCAGCTATTAGCTGGTGTTTTTCGTTTTTGCAGATTACCACAATTCCATAAGCGCCCACAACTTTCGAGAGAGCCAGTCTGACTGCGATTTCCGCATTTACTTCTTCTGCATTCAGGTAAAAATATTCGATCAGGTTTACCAATACTTCAGTATCGGTATCCGACTGAAAGGAGTATCCTTTTTTCTGAAGGTCGGATTTCAGTTCGGCGTAGTTTTCGATAATTCCATTGTGCACCAGCACAAAATCGCCATTCATTGATGTATGCGGGTGGGCGTTGCGGTCGTTTGGTTCGCCGTGGGTAGCCCAACGGGTATGCCCGATTCCTATATTTCCACTGATGTCTTCGGCTGAAACAAATTTTTCGAGGTCGGCAACCCGGCCCTTACATTTAAATACTTTCAGTGAACTGTTATAGATTGCCAATCCGGCTGAATCATAACCACGGTATTCTAGCCTTTGAAGGCCTTGAATCAGGATGGGATAAACATTTTTATCGCCAATGTAACCAACTATTCCACACATACGATTAATTTTTGGGGTTATCGAAAATGGGGGATTAATTAATTTTTGAATATGTTATCTCGAGCCGGATACCTGATTTGCTTGTGGCACCTTTTAAAACTACTCTTCTGAAGCTGGCTGCCCTGAAGGCTGTTTCGAGGTAAAATCCGTAGTTTCCTTTTCCTGCTTTTTTGTCGATCACTTCCTGTAAGTGCTTGGCTATGTTAAACCTGTAGGTTTTATCTTTGCTGTTATAAGTGCCGCCGTAATATGCTTGCGAGAAAAGAAAATCCGATGGAAAATATTTAGTCGGATTTCCATCTTTGTCAACTCCAATAGCCGAAAAAACAAGTTGTTCGGGCGGTAACATTTTTGTTAGATCGGTAATTGTCGAATCAACCTGGAAAACAAGTTCTGCTTTGTTGATAGCAAAATTGGTTGAATCGATCCAGTTCCCCAAATCAGGAATTAAAACTTTGGTTCTTAGTCCACCGGTAGTTTGCAGATAGATCAAACTATCCTGAACAGTTTCCTTGTCGAGATTGGCAGCAAATGCAGTTTGCGAATAGTCATGGGTGAACTGGCTGACATTGGCCGAAATTTTTGTAACATAAAAGGTCTGTCGGTATTTCGTGGTGTCGTTTTCTTTCCGGAAATACAATATCATACCCGAACCGGTTGTTTTAAGTATCGTTCCACCACTTGCAATATCGCCGGCTTCGACGTATAAACCTTTAAAGTGCTTGAGAAACTTAACGTTATCCGACAGAGTTATCGAATCGGTTGCCATTAGTTTGCGGGCCAGTGAATGGTTTAGATGAAAGGCAATCTCTTGTGTTACAGTGTCTTTAACTGTCGATGTTGCTGATTGTAATGTGTCTTTAAATCGTGGGATGTAATTCAATTCGGCCAATACTTCACTTTTCGCGAGTCCTTTCAAGTCAGTATCCTGATAATATTTATTGTCGTAAATCAGGTCAGATGCCAGTTCATATACTTTCAGTTTTTGTGCAGTTAATGTATCCCCGTATATTTCTTTGTACGCAACGTAATAAACAATTGAATCGATAATGTCGTTTTCCTTGAACTTCGGGAATGAATTCAGGCGGAGCTGGCAGGCAAAATTGGCGGTTGTTTTTCCAAAAATCGGATCGTTCAAGCTACCAAGCAGATTGTATGGAGGTTCGTCTGTTCTTTGTTTTTCGTCAGTCATGGTATAAGCTTTAATCATTTCTTTGTCGCTCACCCATTTTCTTACGGTAACCAGGTCGCTTTTATCAAGCAAATCTTTTCCTAGATCATTAATATCGTCAGTACAACTTCCAAGTGCTATTACTATACATGCAAATCCGACTACGAATTTGAACATTACTGCAAGTTCTTTTTTCACCAATTATATTTTTAAAATTGTTAAACCTATTTCTTACAACATTTTGTCATACAGGTCGTTGTAAGCATCAATATAGGTGCTTTCAGGTTGGTAGTCTAAAAATAATTTTTCCGAAGATTTAATATATTCCGATATTTCAGTGTTAATTTTACTTGATCCCTGAATAACAGCATCCGAATAATTAATTGCCAGCTTGCTTAAATTCACATAGCTCGGGTCGTCAACAAGTTCGGTATCACTATTGTCAATGTTGTTCATTTTCAGCTTGTTCCTGAAGTTTACATCCAGTGATTTCTTAAAGTCGTCGTGATATACCGAATAAACCAATTTGGCATTTACAAATAGCGGATCGTCGTTGTAAGCCTTTTTAACGTAAAGAGGAACCAGCGAAGTCAACCATCCGCTGCAATGAATCAGATCGGGCGCCCAGCGCAGTTTAATTACTGTTTCGAGCACTCCGCGTGCGAAGAAGATTGCTCTTTCATCGTTATCGGCAAATTCATTTCCCTTGGAATCTTTCAAAACATGCTTTCGCTGAAAGTAATCTTCGTTATCGATAAAATAAACCTGCATTCGTGCCGATTGAATGGAGGCAACTTTTATAATCAACGGGTGGTCGGTATCATCAATGATCAGGTTCATACCCGACAAGCGGATAACCTCATGCAATTGATTACGACGTTCATTCACACTACCATATCTAGGCATAAAAGTCCGGATTTCCTTTCCTCTCTCCTGAATTCCCTGTGGCAGGAACCTGGATTTTCTCGACATTTCGGTCTCGGGAAGATAGGGGGTAATTTCTGAAGAAATAAATAAGACTTTTTTCTTTTCCATTTAATTCGCCTGAGTTTAATTGTGCAAAATTAGTAAAATATCGGCAATATTCAATTCCAGCGGGTTACAGAGGTCTTAAAAAACCTTAACAAGTTACAATTGGTATTGATTTATTTATTTACTTTGCACCCTCATTTTTTATCCAAAATGCAGATAGTAAAGCATATAAACGCTCTTCGGAAGATAATTGACGGAAAAAGAGAGGAAGGATTGAGCATTGGTTTTGTTCCAACGATGGGCGCATTACACCCCGGCCACCTTTCTTTGGTCGATTTGGCCGGGCAACAATCCGGTTTTGTTGTAGTCAGCATTTTTGTAAATCCAACCCAATTTAACGACAAAGGCGATTTGGAGCGTTATCCCCGCGATCTTCAAAAAGACATTGATTTACTTGCCCCTTCAGCCTGCCAGCTTGTTTTCGCTCCTGAAACCGACGAAATTTATCCTGAATCGGATACCCGCCAGTTTAACTTCGGAACACTCGAAGAAGTGATGGAAGGAAAATTCAGACCCGGACATTTTAACGGTGTGGCGCAGGTGGTGAGCCGCTTATTTGAAATCGTTCAGCCCGATAAAGCATTTTTCGGACAAAAAGACTTTCAGCAATTGGCTATTATTAACGAAATGGTCAGGAAATTAAGCCTTCCGGTTGAAGTGATTGCATGTCCAATTATTCGCGAAGACGACGGCCTGGCAATGAGTTCGCGAAATATGTTACTGAGCGCTGAACAAAGGCTGAATGCTGCTCATATTTCGGCGACATTGTTCGAAGCTGTAAACAAAATAGGCGAGTTCTCCGTAGAAAATCTTTGCAGCTGGGTAATTGAGCGCATCAACCAAAACGAATTTCTGAACACAGAATACTTTGAAATTGTTAATTCAGTGACGCTTTTGCCCGTAAAGTCGTGGGACGAACCTTGCGTAAAAGTTGGATGTATTGCTGTTCATTGTGGCAAGATCAGGTTGATTGATAACATCGAATTTAAATAAATACAAGATGATTATAGAAGTTTGCAAATCAAAAATACATAAAGTTACTGTTACCGAAGCCAATTTGCAGTACGTTGGCAGTATTACAATCGATCAGGATTTGATGGAGGCTGCCAATTTGATTGAGAATGAAAAAGTACAGGTGGTAAACATCAACAATGGAGAACGACTTGAAACTTATGTGATTAAAGGCGAGCGTGGTTCGGGTACAATTTGCCTGAATGGACCAGCCGCGCGAAAAGTTGCAGTGGGCGATGTTGTAATTATTATGTCGTATGCTCAAATGGATTTTGAGGAAGCCAAATCGTTTAAACCCTGGTTGGTTTTTCCTGATACCGAAACAAACAAGCTGATATAATTTATCGAAAAGATACGAATGAAAAACCTCATCGCTCCCGTAATAAGCAATGAGGTTTTTCTATTTTTACAAAAAATATTTTTCAGATGACAACAGCCGAAACTATTCAATCTAAAATATTTGAAGATATACATGAATTTATGCCGGTTTTAACAAGCTGGAAACAGACCGGCTGTTCGGTGGTTTTCACCAATGGCTGTTTCGACCTTGTTCATCGCGGACATGTTGATTCGTTGGCAAAGGCTGCCGCACTTGGCGACAAACTTGTTGTTGGCCTTAATTCTGATGCTTCCGTTAAACTGCTTAAAGGCAACGACCGTCCGCTGATTGACCAGCAGTCGCGCGCTGTTTTGCTTGCTTCATTACTGATGGTTGATGCAGTTCTTATTTTTAACGAAGAAACGCCATACAACCTGATAAAGACTATTTTGCCTGATGTTTTAGTTAAGGGACGTGATTACCAAATCGAAGAGATTGCCGGATACGACATTGTTCTGGCTTCAGGAGGACGGGTTGAACGCATTGACTTAACCAAAGGGTTTTCGACCAGCGATATCATTGAAAAATTAAAGGCAGCTAATTAGCTGCCTTTAATTTTTCAATGATATTGAATTTTCCTATTTTTCTTCTTTCACAGTTACTGTAAAATCATTCTGAATTCTCATCATATTGACTGTGTAAATCAGGATGTTTCTGGTTTCGTTTAAAATACCGAGTAGCAACATGCTTGTTTTGGTTCCGACCTCGTTCCGTTTGATTGTTTTAATCAGGTTTTTACGCGATTCTTTAATCATCAAAAGAATTACGGCCTGCTCTTCATTTATTCTGTTCAGCTTTTCCTGATTATTGTCTTCCAGAGAACTAAGTACCAGTTTCATGAATTTATCAAAAGCATTTGTCAACTGTGTTAACTCTTCAGCCTGTGATCCGATCAGTGGTTTGTGATTGTTGTCAACATGATTGTAAACAGGTTCAACCAGAAAAGTAGTGCAATGTGCAAGCTCTTTCAGATAGTCGAGGGTCAGAATGTAATAATGAGTTGCCTCAATCGATTCGGAAACAGGTAACGACGGAATGGTTTGATATAGTTTGTTTCTCTTGTTGTTGAGCTTTTCTTCCAGTTGTGTCGAGATCTTCAGCTGTTTTTTTAACTCCTTGTGATTTTCTTTTATAAGCAGATTGATTGTATTGCTGTATAAATCGTTAACTGTGTTAAGCGTTTTTCTTATACCAGTGTTGCATTTTTCGAAAAGGCTTGCAACCGAACGGGTTTCTTCAACTTCTTCAGCAGTTTCAAGTTGGTTGTTTTCGCGTCTTTTGTGGGTAATGTTAGTTCTGTAGAAAGAGAATATGACGAAAGCTACAAGAGAAATTACGCCGAAAAGCTGTGCCCAACCCATAAATATTGAGAGTAGAAAAGCTACTGAAAAGGCAGCAAAACCGGTAATAAACCAGCCGCCAATAACTGTAAACACTCCGGTAATACGGTAAACTGCACTGTCGCGCCCCCAGGCTCCGTCAACCAGCGAAGTACTCATGGCCACCATGAAGGTAACGTAGGTGGTCGAAAGTGGTAGTTTATAAGATGTTCCGATTGCGATAAGAATAGACGCCACCATCATGTTTACCGATGCTCTTACCATATCGAACATTGGCGGATTCGGATCTTTCTTGGTTCTTTCTTCTAAATCTGTTGTATCAAATCGTTTTCCAACTTTTTCGATCACTGATTGTGGAATTACATGACTGAAAAATGTTCCGGTATTAACAACCTTGCGAACCAAAACTCTTGAAAAAGCTGAAGATCCAAACCGTTCGTCTCCTTCTTCCTGACGGCTAAGGTTCAATGAAGTTTCAATAACAGTTTGAGCCTTTCTGGAGAACCAAAGTACTATTAGCATTATAACACCGGCGCCAATCAGAAAATAGGAAGGTGTGATAATGTCGCCAAGTAAACCACTCATTAAAAGATCGTTTCCTCCGTTTGCCGAAAAGAGCTTGAATGCTTCGTACCCGGCCAGTGGAACACCAATAAAATTTACAAGGTCATTTCCGGCAAATGCCATTGCCAGCGCAAATGTTCCAGCCAATACTACCACTTTTAATGGATTGACAGAAAATATCCAATTTAAGAGTTGAAGAAGAAAAGCCCAAAAAACAAAGCTTAATCCGATTATCAAAAAAGTATTCTCTTTGATTGATGCATATATTTCGGGAGTCATAAACGAGGCATCTTTTACGCCTTTTATCAGCATAAAAAAAGTAATAGCCGAAATTCCGATTCCACCCCAGATTGATCCGTAGTATTTAATTGTTTTTTCAATGTTAAACGTAAAAATTAATCGGCTAATCCATTGAATAACAATTCCAAAAATAAATGAGAAAACTACTGATAGTAAGATGCTCGAGATGATAACCAGCGCCTTCGACGAGTTGATAAAATCGCCAATCTGTGCAATTTTTTCGACTCCGTCAACCACGATGGTGCCGCCCTCTCCAACTTTTAAGAATGCCATTCCGACACCTGCACCCAAGAGCCCAAAAACAAGCGAAACGGTTGTAGAAGTGGGTAATCCAAATGTGTTGAAGAAATCGAGTAATAAAATATCGGTAAACATCACAGCCATGAAAATGAGGATTATTTCTGTAAAGAGGAAATACTGTGGGAGAAATAATCCTTTCCGGGCGACTTCCATCATTCCGTTGGCAAACAATGCGCCGGTAATGATTCCGATGCTGGCAACAATCATAATTACTCTGCGGGTTGCTACTTTTGAGCCAATGGCCGAATTCAAAAAGTTAACTGCATCGTTGGCAACACCAACCATCAAGTCTGAAATGGCCAGCAAAAAAAGTACTACTAAAAAGAAAATGTAAATACTCATGTGAATGGTTTTTGTTCGCGGATTTCTACAATTTACCAGGAAGTTCCCTGAATATTAATAGACTATTATTTTATTAATCGTTTGCTAATCAGTTGTTAATCGTTTTGCAATTTTAGTAAGGCGAGCAAAAATACTTAAATTATCTTTTGCAATGAACGATTTGGACTGTTTAATCATTTAGTAACATAGGAATTTCTCCCATTTACCAGCTTCTGTTGTTGATTTGTAGTGTTCTATGCTTTGAGCATTTCCAGTACAATCGGCTTTAATCCGCTAAAAAAGAACTCAACAGCAATCACCATTACAATGAGACCCATCAGTCGCATCATCACGTTGATTCCCGTTTGGCCAAGCATTTTTATGATACGCGACGAGCTGTAAAAAACGATGTAAGTAATAAACATGACCAAAAGAATAGTACTGAAAAGGATTATTTTTCGGCTTAGGTTTGAGGCATCTTCCATTAGCACGATTGAGTTGGTAATCGCCCCGGGGCCGCAAATCATTGGAATGGCAAGCGGAGTAACCGAAATGTCATTCACGTAGGTTTTGACTTCCGAATCCTTGATTTTTACCTGTCCGAGCCGTGCCTGAAGCATGTCCATTCCCATGATAAAAAAGATGACGCCGCCAACAACCCGGAAACTATTGACCGAAATGCCGAAAAAGTTAAAAAGTAATTGACCCGAAAGTGCAAAAATAATAATGGTGATTAATGCTACGATGGTGGCTTTTTTGGCAGTTCGGTTTCGTTCTTTCTCGCTGAGTTCGGCGGTCATGGTCATAAAAACCGGCATGGTGCTAAGCGGATTTATCAGGGTGAAAAACGAGGTAAAACACAAAAGACCAAAGGAAAGGGCGTCGTTCATTTTGCTTTTTTATGTGAGTTGGAAAAAGGTCGAAACTTTTGCTGCGCTTCAAAGTTATGAAACTTCTGTTGCCGATTTGTATTACTTTTACTGAAAGTTAAAAATTGAAATGTGAGCCAGAAAGTATTATTTATCACGCCTCCGTTTACCCAGCTGAATACACCGTATCCTGCAACAGCTTACCTAAAAGGATTTCTGAATACAAAATCCGTCATCTCCAATCAGTGCGATTTGGGGATCGAAGTTATTCTCGAACTATTTTCTTCGGAAGGGCTCACCTCCCTTTTCTCGGGTCTTCCGGCTTCGAACTCCGGACTTTCAGCCAACGCCCAACGTATCAGCAATCTCCGCGACAGCTACATCCAAACCATCGACCAGGTAATTGCTTTTCTTCAGGGTAAAAACGACACATTGGCACATGTAGTTTGCGAAGGAAATTTTCTTCCTGAAGCATCGCGTTTCAATCAGGTGGAAGATTTGGAATGGGCATTCGGAACAATGGGAATCCGTGATAAAGCAAAACATTTGGCCACTTTGTACCTCGAAGATTTATCCGACCTGATTGTTGAAGCCGTTGATCCGCATTTCGGGTTTAGCCGATACGCCGAACGGCTGGGCAGGTCGGCTGCCACTTTCGATGAATTAGACAGTGAACTGCAAAATCCCGATAGCCTTATCGACAAAATTTTATTTCAGCTTCTTCAGCAAAGAATAGAAAAATATAGGCCAACCATTGTCGCACTTTCAGTTCCTTTTCCCGGAAATTTGTACTGCGCTTTTAAATGTGGCCAATGGTTAAAAAAACATCATCCTGAAATAAAAATTGCAATGGGCGGCGGTTTCCCGAATACCGAACTGCGCTCACTTTCTGACCCGCGAGTATTCGGTTACCTCGATTTTATAACACTCGATGATGGAGAAGCGCCGTTGCTGAATTTGATTGAGCACCTCAACGGAACCCGCTCCTTTACTGAATTAAAAAGAACTTTTGCATTGCAGAACGGCGAAGTGGTTTACCTGAATGGCTCCACTTCCGGAGATTTTTCGCAATCAGAAGTGGGCGTACCCGATTATTCCGATTTTCTGCTCGATAAATACCTTTCAGTCATCGAAATTGTGAACCCGATGCACCGTCTTTGGAGCGACGGGCGATGGAATAAAATGACGCTGGCACACGGATGTTATTGGGGGCGCTGCACGTTTTGCGACACCTCGCTCGATTACATCCGGCGCTACGAACCAAGTGCCGCACAGCTTTTGTGCGACCGAATCGAGGAAATAATTCGTCAAACCGGCCAAATCGGATTTCATTTTGTTGATGAAGCTGCGCCCCCTGCTTTGATGAAAGCCTTGGCCATCGAAATTATAAGGCGCAAACTAACCGTAGTTTGGTGGACCAATATCCGCTTCGAAAAGAATTTTACTTTCGATTTATGTCTTTTGCTGAAAGAATCGGGTTGCATTGCGGTTTCCGGTGGGCTGGAAGTTGCCTCCGACCGTTTGCTTGGAATGATCAATAAAGGGGTGAGCGTTTCGAAAGTGGCAAAAGTGACCGATAACTTTACAAGGGCCGGAATCATGGTTCATGCTTATTTAATGTATGGATTCCCAACCCAAACCGTTCAGGAAACGATCGACTCGCTCGAAGTGGTACGCCAGTTATTCGAGGCAGGTGTAGTTCAATCTGGTTTTTGGCACCAGTTTGCGCTCACCGCCCACAGTCCGGTTGGACAATATCCTGACAAATTCAGGATTAAAATTGAGAACGAAAAACCAGGTTCTTTTGCAAACAACGATCTGATATTTAGTGATGCTACTCGCATAAACCACGAGCAATTCAGTGAAGGCTTGCGGAAATCACTTTTCAATTACATGCATGGAATTTGCTTCGATTTCCCGCTTCAGGATTGGTTCGGTTTTAAAGTGCCACGCACAACTATTCCGCCCGATTTTATTCGGAAAGCGATTGATGAAGGCGCATTTGAACTGCCCAGCCCGGGTGCAAAAGTATATTGGCTGGGTGGACAGGTTTCAGTACGCTATTTCAGTAAGACGAAAAAGAACAAATCTTTTGAAATGGCCGAACTGACCTTCTTCAACAAAAAAGAAAACCTGATCATCCAATTGAAACAGGACGAAGGAAAATGGTTGTTTGAACAAGTTCCCGGGACTTCGATTATGAGCAGCAAGCAACCGACTTTCGGCGAACTTTCAAAAAGCTTCGAAGAACAAACGGGCGGCGATTTTATGCTTTTCTGGAATAGTCCGGCAATTGGTAATTTGAGGGAAAATGGGTTGTTGACATTGTGAAAGAGTTATTTCAACTATCTTTGTCACCCTCAATAAAATCAAAAGTACAATGACTAATTATAAGCGTACCCTCATTACTTCGGCTTTGCCGTATGCCAACGGACCGGTTCACATCGGCCACCTTGCTGGTGTGTATGTTCCGGCTGATATTTATGCACGCTATCTGCGTATGAACGGACAGGAAGTGGCATTTATCGGTGGTTCCGACGAACACGGCGTGCCAATCACCTTGAAAGCCAAAAATGAAGGCGTTACCCCGCAGGATATCGTGGATAAATACCACAACATCATAAAAGATGCTTTTTCACGTTTCGGAATTTCGTTCGATGTTTATTCACGCACCAGTGCACCCGTTCATCACGAAACGGCCTCTGAGTTTTTCAAAAAATTGCATAACGAAGGTAAGTTCATCGAAAAAACCAGCGAACAATACTACGATGTGGAAGCCAAACAATTTCTGGCCGACCGCTACATTACCGGAACTTGTCCCAAATGCGGCAACGAACGCGCTTATGGCGACCAGTGCGAAGCTTGCGGAAGCACTTTGAATGCCACTGACCTGATCAACCCGAAATCGACTTTGAGCGGAAATCCGCCGGTGATGAAAGAAACCAAACATTGGTATTTGCCGCTCGACCAATACGAAGGCTGGCTGAAAGAATGGATTCTGGAAGGCCACAAAGAATGGAAATCGAATGTTTACGGACAGTGCAAATCGTGGATCGACAGTGGATTGCAACCACGTGCTGTAACCCGCGACCTCGACTGGGGCGTGCCTGTTCCGGTTGAAGGCGCCGAAGGCAAAGTGCTGTACGTTTGGTTCGATGCACCAATCGGTTACATTTCGGCAACCAAAGAGTGGACGCCCGACTGGGAAAAATGGTGGAAAGACCCGGAAACCAAGATGGTGCATTTCATCGGGAAAGACAACATCGTGTTCCACTGCATCATTTTCCCGGCCATGCTCAAAGCCGAAGGAACTTTTATTTTGCCTGAAAATGTTCCGGCCAACGAATTTCTGAACCTCGAAGGCGACAAAATTTCGACTTCGCGCAACTGGGCTGTTTGGCTGCACGAATATTTGGATGAATTTCCAGGCAAGGAAGATGTGCTGAAATATGTACTTACTGCCAACGCTCCCGAAACCAAAGACAACGATTTTACCTGGAAAGATTTTCAGGCACGCAACAACAACGAACTGGTAGCTGTTTTAGGCAACTTTGTCAACCGTGCACTGGTTCTGACTCAAAAATATTACGACGGAAAAGTTCCGGCTGCAGGCGAACTAACAGAAACGGACAAACTGGCGCTGGCTGAAATTTCAGTCATTAAAGCTGAAGTGGAGAAGAGCATTTCGCAATACCGTTTTCGCGAAGCATTGAAATTTGCGATGGATCTGGCACGTTTGGGCAATAAATATCTGGCCGATGCCGAGCCCTGGAAAGTGGTGAAGACCGATCCGAAACGGGTTGAAACTATCATGAACATCAGTTTGCAAATTACCGCCAACCTGACGATAATTTTCGCACCATTTCTTCCATTCAGCATGGACAAACTGCGTGTTTTCCTGAATATGGACGAACTGAACTGGAGCAATTTGGGTCGCACCGATTTGCTGCCGGTTGGTCATCAATGCAATACTCCCGAATTGTTGTTCGAAAAGATTGAAGACGATGTGATCGAAAAGCAGGTTCAAAAGCTTTTGGATACAAAAAAGGCCAACGAAGCAGCCAATGCAACTGCAGCTCCGGTCAAAGAAAATTGTACTTACGACGATTTCCAGAAGATGGACATCCGCACCGGAACCATCATCGAAGCCGAGAAAGTGGCCAAAACCAAGAAATTGCTGAAACTGACCATCGATACCGGAATCGACAAACGCACTGTTGTTTCGGGCATTGCCGAATATTACAATCCGGAAGAGATAATCGGCCAGCAGGTGAGCATTTTGGTAAACCTTGAACCACGTGAACTGAAAGGAATCCTATCGCAGGGAATGATTCTGATGGCGCAGGATGCTGATGGTTCGCTTAAATTTGTAACCCCAACGACTCCGGTTAAAAACGGGTCGGAGATAAAATAGGGGCCCCCTCTAACTCCCCCGAGGGGGGAGAACTGGTTGCTGCGTGGAAGTGTAAAGAGAAAATATTCAATGATATTCCCAAATTTCTCCCCTTCGGGGAGGTTAAGAGGGGCTGTTATAATTGCGCCAACTACTGTTGGTGCAATTTTCGTAAGCCTCAGTACCGTCGTCAAGGCGGATCGGTTGCTTACTCTCTATAAATCGAACCCGTTTTCTTACGAGAAGGCGGGTTTTTTCATGCCTTAAAACAAAAATTACCCTAACTCTGTGACAAGTTTAGTCGAAAAATCATAAATGGGCATTGAGAATTGGCCAGCAAAGCATATTTACTGATCACAAATTCCTGAAATATTCTGTTGACATTCAATGAGAAATGTTGTGAATGTCAGACTTGAACCCGGTTTGTAAGCGGAAAAGAGATCGAATACTTCTCCAATAAATTTTTTGATTCGCAATTATTTCCTAAAAAACCTTAAATCCTGTAACGTTTCTTTTTGCCGATCGTCATATTTCGGTGTACAGAAAATTCAGAAACAGAAAACACGATGATTGGGGAAATGGGTTTACCGGTCTTTCTGGATACTTTAACCCTGAAAAAAGGATCATTTTAACCGTTTTACGGTTTGAAATCTGCCATTCATCGAAAAAAATAAGTCAAGAGAAATATTATACACGATTTTTGATTACGAAAACTACAGAAAACAAAGCCATGATTAGATTAAACAACATTCACAAATCCTATGAAATGGGAAGCAACAGTCTCCATGTTCTGAAAGGCATCGATCTTACAATTGAACAGGGAGATTTTGTTTCTATCATGGGTTCCTCGGGTTCGGGAAAGTCAACTCTCCTGAATATTTTGGGGATGCTCGATAATTATGACAAAGGAACTTACCATTTGTCGGGCAATCTGATTGCAAATATGAGTGAGAAAAAAGCCGCCAAATATCGGAATGATATGGTGGGTTTTGTATTTCAGTCGTTCAACCTCATTTCGTTTAAAAATGCGATGGAAAATGTGGCGCTACCTCTTTATTACAAGGGCGTTCCACGGAAAAAACGTAATCTGATCGCGATGGAATACCTCGAAAAACTTGGGTTGAAAGAGTGGGCCAACCACATGCCCAGCGAAATGTCGGGAGGACAGAAACAGCGTGTTGCCATTGCCCGCGCCCTTATTTCTGAGCCCAAAATTATTTTGGCCGACGAGCCAACCGGCGCTTTGGACACTGCAACTTCGTACGAGGTAATGGAAATTCTGAAAGACATTAATGCTGCCGGAATTACCGTAATTATCGTTACCCACGAACACGATATTGCAGCAATGACCAGCCAGATTATCAGGCTCAAAGACGGACGGATTCACGAGATTATCCGCAACGGAGAACTGAAACAGTTCCAGAAAAGCTACATGAAAGAACTGGAAACCGCTTAATCATTCCCCCATGTTCGATATCGATAAATGGCAGGAAATTCTTGCCACCATCAAAAAAAATAAGATGCGGACTTTCCTCACGGGTTTCTCTGTGGCCTGGGGGATTTTTATGCTGATGATTTTGCTGGGTTCAGGAAACGGACTGAGTAACGGTGTTGCCGCCAATTTCATGAACGATGCAGTAAATGCCATGTGGATTTGGCAAGGAGAAACCACCATCCCTTACGAAGGGATGAAAACCGGACGCCCTATCCAATTTCGCAACCAGGATCAGGAAATTGTACAGAAAGTTTCAGGAGTTGGTGCTTCTTCCGGACGTTATTTTATGGGGAATACCCGCTATTCCTACTTAAAGGAATCGGGCGAATATACCACCATAACCTGCCAGCCCGAATTAAGAGAAGTCGAAAACCTGATTCTGAACGAAGGCCGGTTTATCAATCAGATTGATATTCTGCAAAACAGAAAAGTGGTAGTCATCGGCGCTGATATAAAAACAGCTCTATTTAAAGATTCGGTTGCCTTAGGCGAGTATGTAAACATAAATATGGTACCTTTTAAAGTAGTGGGTATTTGCACCGAACCCGGATCGACCCGGAACCGGAATGCTTATATGCCGCTTTCAACCGCCCAAATGATCTTCAACGGATCTAATCGGCTTCATAATCTGGCACTTACGATTAATGCCTCGACCCTTGAGGAAAGCCAGGCCATTGAAGAACAAATCAGGACAGCATTAGGCAAGCGACATAAATTTGATCCCAAAGACGAAGGCGCCATTGGTTTGTACAACAAATTGGAAAATTACATCCAGACGATGAAAATATTCCAGGCCATTAAAATATTTATCTGGATCATTGGCATTGGAACCCTGATTGCCGGAATCGTTGGCGTAAGCAACATTATGCTGATTGTTGTAAAAGAACGTACCAAAGAAATTGGAATCCGTAAAGCCATCGGTGCAAGCCCATCTTCAGTAATTGGGTTGATTTTGCTTGAATCAATCATGATAACCACCATCGCCGGATACATTGGTTTGGTTTTGGGTACCGGATTGATGGAAATGATCAACTACTTTATGATGCAATCTGCCGGACCGGCAACCGACCAAAGCGAAACCATATTCCTGAATCCGACTGTTGATATCAACATAGCCATCTATTCCACTCTGCTGCTCATCATTGCAGGAGCGATTGCAGGTTACATTCCAGCCAAACGGGCCGCCAGTATTAAACCGATTGTTGCCCTGCGCGACGAATAACAAAGAGGAGAATTTACCATGTTTGATTTAGATCTTTGGAGCGAAATAATTAGTGCCCTGAAAAAGAACCGGATGCGAAGCTTTATGACTGCCTTTGGTGT
This sequence comes from Prolixibacteraceae bacterium, assembly GCA_003537645.1. Taxonomy (GTDB): domain Bacteria; phylum Bacteroidota; class Bacteroidia; order Bacteroidales; family Prolixibacteraceae; genus Aquipluma. The sequence goes on along the minus strand of DPRM01000104.1, from coordinate 24,382 downwards.
TTTCTGGGGAATTTTCATGCTGATTGTTATGTCGGGAGCTGGGAAAGCACTTGAAAATGGGGTACTAGACGGGGTGAGAGCTTTTGCAACCAACTCGGCCTTCTTCTGGACAGAACGAACCAGTGTGCCTTATGAAGGATTTCAGCGCGGACGCCGCTGGAATTATGAAACAAGCGACATGGATTATATTCGGGATAATGTGAAGGAAGTTGAATACTTATCTCCCCGTTTGTTTGGAAACCAGCAAGCCGGAAACAATACCATCCGCGGCGAAAGAGCCGGCGCATTTAATGTGTTTGGCGATTATCCTGATTATTTTAAAATCGATCGCTGGACACCTGTTAAAGGTCGTTTGATCAACGATATTGACATGATCCAGGAACGCAAAGTCTGCAACATTGGCGAACGCGTTGTTGAGGTCATGTTCGGGAAAGATGAAAACCCAATCGGGCAATACTTAAAAATAAGTGGGGTATATTTTCAGGTTGTTGGTGTTATTCATGCCGAAACCCGCATTAACATTGGTGGAGGTAAAAAAGAAGAAACCATTATCATTCCGTTCAGTACCATGCGGAAAGCCTACAACTACGGCAACCGGGTATATTTTTTCTCGGTAACCTCAAAACCCGGAACCAAAGTAAGCGACCTGGAAGAAAAGTTGAAAACCCTGTTAAAAGAAAGGCATAAAGTTGCCCCGGAAGATCAGCAAGCCATCGGCTCATTTAATATCGAAAAGGAATTCGTCAAATTCAACGCTCTTTTTCTGGGAATACAAGTATTGACCTGGATTGTCGGTATCGGAACGCTTTTGGCCGGAGTTATCGGAGTCAGCAACATCATGTTGGTGATCATCAAAGAGCGCACGCAGGAAATTGGTATTCAACGGGCAATTGGCGCAACTCCGGCTACTGTTATCAAGCACATTGTTGCCGAAAGCGTTTTCCTCACTGTAATGGCCGGATATATTGGATTATCGCTTGGTGTTGGGCTTCTGGAAGTTCTGAACCGTATTCTGCTATCTGCAGGCGACGAAATGTTCTTCAAAAATCCTGAAGTGAACCTTACCATGGCGCTGTCGGCCCTCGGAGTACTGGTTATTTCAGGAATTATTGCCGGACTTATACCAGCCAAACGCGCCGTGAGCATTAAACCAATTGACGCGATAAGGGATGAAGGTTAAAAAGAAAAAATCATATAAGAATCAGAAAACAGAAACATATAAAAAACACAAGTCATGAAAAAAATTTTTAAAATTCTCGGAATTGTAATCCTGGTAGGGATTTTCGGGGGAACCATTTATTTCCTCTACACCAAATCAAAAAAGGCACCTGAAGTGTTCGAAACAAAAAATCCGTTTGTAAGCACTGTAGTTCGCAAAACTGTGGCTACCGGATCGGTAGTTCCCCGTAAGGAAATCGAAATTGTACCGCAGGTTTCAGGAATTATTGACGAGTTGTACATTGTTGCCGGAGACTTTGTAAAAAAAGATCAGGTAATTGCCAAAATCAAGATTATTCCTGATATGGTGAATCTGAACAATGCCGAAACCCGCATGAACAGGGCGAAATTAAGTTTCGATGATGCAAAAGTCGATTACGACCGTCAGCAGAAATTGTTCGATCAGAAGGTAATTTCGTTCGAAGAGTATAAAAATGCCAAAGTTGGCTACGATGCGGCCAAAGAAGAATTATCGGCTGCTGAAAATAATCTGGAATTAATTAAAAACGGTGTAACAAAAAAGGCCTCTACAGCTACTAATACCCTCGTTCGCGCAACAGTTAACGGAATGGTGCTCGATGTTCCCATCAAAGAAGGCAACTCGGTGATTCAATCGAACACATTCAACAACGGAACAACCATTTGTACCGTGGCCGACATGCAGGACATGATTTTTAAAGGCAAGGTTGACGAAACCGAAGTTGGCAAAATCAAGGAAGGCATGAACATCGAACTGGAAATCGGAGCCATCGAGAAAGACAAATTCGGCGCTATTCTCGAATACATTGCACCGAAAGGAAAAGAAGAAAACGGCGCCATTCAGTTCGAAATTAAAGCCAATGTGGTGCTAAAGGAGAATCAGTTTATCCGCGCAGGATACAGCGCCAACGCGAACATCGTTCTTGAAAAGAAAGATAGTGTACTTGTAATTCCTGAAGGTTTGCTCAAGTTCGAGAAAGACTCTTCGTTTGTAGAAGTGGAAACCGCTACACCGCAGGTATTCGAAAAACGAATGGTAAAAACCGGAATTTCCGACGGAATCAATATCGAAATAACAGAAGGTTTGTCGAAAACCGAAAAAGTTAAAGGCGACAAAATTGATCCGAAGAAAGTGAAGGAAGACGAAAAGAAAAAAGCATAAAACTATGAATATGAAACGAATGTACAGCCTTGTTGCAGCAGCTTTAATGCTGGTTGTTTTTACAGGCGCCAGAGCGCAGGAAAAATGGTCGTTACAGAAATGTATTGATTACGCGCTTCAGAATAATATCCAGATCAAGCAACAGACGCTTAATTCTGAATATTACAACAATCAGCTCGGGCAGGCAAAATATAACCGTTTACCCAACCTGAATGCAAATCTTCAGAATAGCACAAGTTTTGGTCGGTCTTTGGGGCCAGAGAATACCTATCTCGACATCAATTCAAACTCAACTTCGGGGAGCATCAGTTCGAATGTTACAGTTTGGAATGGTTTTACACTTTCCAACTCCATCAAGATGGCCGAAATGGATTTGCGTGCCAGCCTGGAGGATACCAAAAAGGCAAAGGATGATATCATGCTGAACATTGCGGCATCGTATCTCGAAATACTTTTTGCTGAAGAATTGGTTACCGTATCGGAAGAAGTACTGAAAATTACCCAGCTGCAGATTGATCGTACCGGAAAACTGGTTGATGCCGGAAGTCTGGCAAAAGGTAGTCTGCTCGAGATTGAAGCGCAATTTGCTCGCGAAGAACTGAATGTGGTAAATGCCCAGAACAGGCTTCAGCTTGCATACCTGGCATTGTATCAGTTTCTTGAATTGCCTTCGACTGAAAGCTTTCTGATCGAAAAGCCATTGCTTCCTGAAATTGGAGCCAACATGACCATGCTGAACACAATGGATATTTTTAAAAGTTCAGTTGGAATAAGGCCAGCGGTAAAAAGCGCCGAATTTAAACTTGAAAGCGCCCGCAAACAATTGCTGATTGCTAAAGGTAATTTAATGCCAACACTTTCATTCGGAGGTAATTACAATAACTTCTATCAGAATTTATTCGATTACCCAACGGCTCCACTTAAAGATCAGTTTAAAGGTAACCAGCGATATGGTTTTGGAGCATCGCTCAATATCCCGATTTTCAACCGGTATCAGGCCAAAACCGGTGTAAACAATGCGCAAATTCAGCTTGAAAATACAGAACTTCAGTTGCAAAATACCAAAAATCTGCTCCGGAAAGATATTGAACAAGCCTATACCAATGCGCTTGCAGCCTTTAAAAGATACGTTGCAAATCAGAAAGCGGTAGTTTCGTCGAAAGAGGCTTTCCGTTACACCGAAGAAAAATTCAATGTTGGGATGATCAATTCGGTTGAATACAATCAGACAAAAAACAACCTGACCAAAGCCCAGAGCGACTTGCTTCAGGCCAAATACGAATATATTTTCAGAACAAAAATTCTGGATTTCTATAACGGACAACCCATTGAGTTGTAATAAGTAGTGCTCGTAATGTAAATTTTTTTTGGTTTAGCCCGCCGGAGCAATCCGGCGGGCTTTTTATTGGATAATTTTTAAATCCTGAAATTGCATTTTGCTGTTAGAACTTCAGATTCTTCAAATAGTTGGCGCTTGATTGCAGGCATTCGATACCATTTGTTTCACCATCTCTTTCAACAATGTAATGGCGAACTCCCTGGTCCCAGGCTTCGCGGAAAACCGGACGAAAATCGATGATTCCGGAACCCGGACAGGCAAACGATTTTTCAGGAGTGTCATCCATGTCTTTAACATGCAGGATTTCGTATCGTCCGGGGTATTTTTTCAGGCATTCCACCGGATCGGCGCCACCTTTGCGAACCCAATAAATATCGAGTTCTGTTTTTACGGTCTGCGGATCGGTGTTTTTCATCAGTATATCGAACGGAAGACCTTCTCCGGTGTCTTTTTCGAACTCCCAGTTGTGGTTGTGCCAGCAAAATTTGATACCGCCCTTTTTCGAGGCTTCACCCAGTTTGTTCAGGTTATCGGCAGCGGTTTTTGCTTCGTCAGCCGAAATGTTTTTCGCATCGCCAAGCCAGGGCCAGTAGCAAACCCAATATTTTTTACCCATTTCGAGCGCCTCTGCAATTTTCTTTTCAGGCTCTTTCAGCATATCGGGCATCGAACTGCCTCCTGCAAATACATTGATGCCAAGCGATTTGCATACAGCTTTATATTCGGACAGCGAACTGCCCATGAAATTACCGGTTTCCATTTCAGTATAGCCTTGTCTGGCAAGTTTTTCCAAGGTTCCCTTCCAGTCTTCTTTCATAAAATTGCTTACAATTCCTGAAATAAAACCGATATTTTCGAGCTGTGTTGCTTTCTTTCCGAGCGCCCAGGCTGGAATTCCGGCAGCGATTCCGGCAGAGGCCAGACTCATCGTCGTTATAAATTGTCGTCGGTTGGTATTCATGAATAAAATAGTTTGTATGGTTTAATCATTAAATTTGGTAAAGTCATTAATAATCAATTGCTTCACGTCATTTGGTTGTCATTCATGGTCAGGCTTAAACAACAAATAACCATGAAATGACAACCGGTGAAAATAAATGAACTTCTACACTTTTGGTAATGCCCAGGGTTTGCGGTATTCAGGAACAATGTAGTGGTTGGCTTTTTCAGAATTGGTGAATTTGCCTTTGGCTTCGTCCCAGAGCAGCAGGTTCTCGCCGGTGCGAACGGCAATGTTGGCACAGTGAGCAGCAACCGCAACAGCCCGTCCAATTTCAGGAGTACAAACCGGTTTTTGCCGCGATTTAATACAGTCGATAAAGTTTTGAGCGTGTTCCTGATGGTTTTCGCCTCCTTTGTCAAAATCTTCGGCTTCGGTTTTGCTTTTCTTTTCTTTGTCGTCCCACTGCGGAATGACTTTGTATCCGCCACGGTCGGCGACAATGGTTCCTAAATCGCCGATAAATTCAATTCCATAATTTTTATTCCACGGTCCGGTCTGAATTCCGGCTGTGTGCTGCCAGGTAACCTGATAGTCGCCAAACTCAAAAATCACCGACATGGTGTTGTAAGTTTCGTGGTTGTTATTCTGAAATGAAATATTGGCTCCTGTAGCCAGTGTTTTTTGAGGAGGAGCGGTAATGTCTTTGGCCCAGAGTGCCATGTCGATGAGGTGAACGCCCCAGTCGGTAACCAGTCCGCCGCCATAATCCCAGAACATGCGCCACGAACCGTGAAAGCGGGTGGGATTGAACGAACGTGAAGGAGCTGGCCCGAGCCACATTTCGAAATCTACTCCTTCGGGAACAGCGGTGTCGGCAGTAAGCGGTTGCCCGATTCCGTAGTTAAAGTTTCCCCAGATATTTGTTTTGCGCAGTTTCCCGATTCTTCCGGATTTGATCATCTGGTTGATCTTGTTCCAGTGTGCGCCGCGGCGTTGCTGTTGCCCCACCTGAACAACACGGTTGTAACGCCTGGCCGCTTTTACCATGAGGTTGCATTCTTCGATGCTGTTGGCCATCGGTTTTTCGACATAAACGTCCAATCCGGCTTCGCAGGCGTTTACCATCGGAAGGCAGTGCCAGTGGTCGGGAGTGCCGATTACCACCGCATGTAAATCTTTGTTTTCAAGTAGTTTCCTGAAATCGCCGTAGAGCTGTGGTTTCTGATTGTATGTTTTCAGTATTTCGGCAGCTTTGCCATTCAGCACATTTTGATCAATGTCGCAAAGCCCGATGCAATTGACCCCTGGAATGTTGAGGTGATTTTTCAAATCGCCAAAACCCATGCTTCGGCAACCAATAAGAGCAACATTTATTTGGTCGCTCGGAGCAACCTTGCGTGATGCAGCCTGAAGTGAACCGGGGAAATTGCTTAGAATTCCGATTCCTGCGGTAGCTGCAACTGAATTCCGGATAAACGATCTTCGGTTTGTAGTCATTGTTGTTAAGTTAGTTAGTGAATAAAATCAAGCTTAAATATAAGGGTTAATTTCTGACCAAACCGAATGCTTTTTAAAAACATGTTTAATGCTATTGTGAGAAAGCCATAAGAGACAAAAAAACAAAATCCAAACAATTTCAATTCCCCCCTTATTATATTTATATTTGATTTTTTAGCTAAAACTTTATTAAACATGCATCCCGGCAGAAACCTAAAATATATCTTATTCCTCTTTTTCTTTTTTCTCCTCACCCCTGGTTTTTCCAGCAAAAAAATCAGGATTGGTTTTTCGCAATGCACCACCGCCGACAAGTGGAGGCAATCGCAGATCAGGTTAATGGAAATTGAACTTGCATTTTTCCCGAATATGGAATTGTCGATTAAAGATGCACAAAACAATAACGAAACCCAGATCAGGCAAATTGAAGAATTGTTGAATGAAGGCATTGATTTGCTGATTGTTTCGCCCAACGAATCGGAACCAATTACGCCAATTGTAGAAAAGGTATTTAAAAGCGGCATACCCGTAATCATTATCGATAGGAGAGTGAATACGCAATTTTATACCGCTTACATTGGCGGGAACAATTACCGGATTGGTCAGGAAGCCGGGGCTTATGCCGCCAGATTATTGAATGGGAAAGGGAAAATACTGGAGCTTTCAGGGCTTAAAGGATCGTCACCAGCAATCGAAAGACACGACGGGTTGGTTGATTTCCTGAAAAATTATCCTGACATCGAGATCGTCAAATCTGTTTCAGGTGAATGGAATTGGGACAAAGCCAGGGAAGTTATGCTGCAGATTGTTGGTTCAACGCTCGAGTTTGACCTTGTTTTTGCCCACAACGATGTAATGGCCCGGGAAGCATACAATGTGCTTCAGGAACATGGAACCAGAAATGGGAAATACATATTGGGAGTTGATGGTCTTGCGAGAGATGATGCAGGTATCCAATATGTTATCGACAAAAAACTGAATGCTACATTTTTGTATCCCACTGGTGGAGAAACCGCTATCCAGATAGCGAACAAGATTTTTACCCGTCAGGCATTTGAAAAGGAGAATATTCTTCCAACGATGGTGATCGATTCAACCAATGCACAGATTTTAAAAGTACAGAACAGCCAGGTTGAATTGCTCCATCAGAAAATTGAAAAGCAAAAATCTATTCTCGATCTTCAGATTTCGAAAAACCAGACTCAACGTTTAATCCTGATTTTTTTGATTTCACTGTTGGTGCTTATTGCAGCATTGGTGATTTTAACTTTTAAAGCCTTTCAGAATAAAAAGTTGGCCAACCAAAAACTGGAAGCCAAGAATCATGAGATTGAAAAGCAAAATATTGCCATATTGGAACAGCGAGACAAACTGGTGGAAGTTAGTCAGCAACTGGAAGAAGCTACACAGGCGAAACTTCGGTTTTTCACCAATATTTCGCACGAATTTCGCACTCCGCTTACCTTAATTAAAGGCCCGCTTGAAAATCTGATGCAATCGGAACAATATACAGCCGAGCAGCAAAACCAGTTTAAGCTGATGCACCGGAACACAATACGGTTATTGCGATTGGTGAACCAGTTAATGGATTTCAGGAAGCTGGAAAACAAAAAAATGGAGCTGGCTGCCTCTGAAATTGATATGATAGCCTTTTTGCAGGAGACGAAAGAATCATTCTCATCGCTTGCAGCGGGCCGGAACGTTGAATTAAGTGTTGTTTGCACCGAAAAACAGTTGCCGGTTTGGTTCGACCGCGATAAAATGGACAAGGTACTATTCAATATTCTTTCCAACGCGTTTAAATTCACCTCCGACGGCGGAAAAATTACCATTTTGGCCAACAAAGTGATTCCGACAATGCCTGGAATTTATGCTGAAGAAGTGCAGATAGAAGTTCGGGATACGGGCATTGGCATTGCCGAAAAGCATTTGGATAAGATTTTTGATCGTTTTTATCAGGCCGGAAAATCACATGTGGTAAAGGGAACAGGGCTTGGGTTGAACCTTTCGAAAGAATTTGTAGAAATGCACCGGGGGCGGATCACCGTGAAAAGTTCTGAAGGAAAGGGAACATCCTTTTTCATTTATCTGCCATTGGGAAACCTGCATTTACTGCCCGACGAGATGGTGATTGATGAAGCGGAACAGGAACACAACCTGGATAACCAGATTTTAACCAGAGACCTTGCTATTGACGAAATTCCTATAGCAGCAATTGAAGAAGGCAAGAATAAACCGGTAATTCTGGTGGTCGAAGATGTATCGGATGTCAGGGAATTTATTCGAATGAGCCTCGGCAGTCAGTATCAGATAATTGAAGCGAAGAACGGAAAAGATGGATTTGACAAGGCATTGGAAGAAGAACCCGATTTGATTATCAGCGATGTGATGATGCCGGTAATGAATGGATTGGAGTTGACCAGGCAATTAAAAACTGACATGAAAACCTGTCATATTCCGATTATTCTGCTGACAGCCAAGGCCGCGCTGGAGCATAAACTGGAAGGACTGGAGGAAGGTGCCGATTCGTACATTCCAAAACCATTTAACAGCCGTCACCTGCAAGTTAGGGTGAAAAAGCTGCTTGAGCTGCGTGCCAAAATCAGGGAACATTACAAAGACCGACTCGATTTTCAGGAAAAAGAAAGTGACCTGAACCGGCTGGATAAAAAATTTCTGTCGAAAATTACCCAGATAGTTGAGCAAAATATTGGAAATGAAGATCTTAGTGTTGATGATCTCGGGCACAAACTGGGAATGTCGAGGGTTCACCTTTACCGCAAAATAAAAAAACTGACCGATATGTCGGTCAGCGAATTTGTTACTTCGGTAAAACTACGCAAGTCGCTTGAACTACTCCGGAACAGCGGGCAAACAATTGCCGAAATTGCGTATGAAGTTGGATTTTCATCGCCGTCATATTTTACACGCTGTTTTAAGGAGCAATTTAAAATGTCGCCCAGCGAATACCAGAATCAAAAAAGAGAGCCGTAAAAAATACAGCTCTCCCTTGTTTCTAAAATATTTTCGGTTGATTGATTATTTCCAGATTCGCTTTAAACTGTGAAATTCAGCATTTTCAAGCAACAAATCACCGCCAGTTGAGATTACTTTCAGTTTGGTGAAATTCTCTGTCGGAAATACGATATCGGTCATCACCAGTTTTCCGCCATCCACAAACAGTTCTGTTGAAGCAACATCCACGAAAATCCTCAATTGCAGATGTCCGCCCGCAGTGTATGGCGCCCTTGAAATTCCGGCAAATTCTTTTGAGAAAGCTGAAGAACCTGCAGCCCTGCGGTCAATAAAAAATTGTTTCTGACCTACAGAATAGCCGATTACCATTTTCTCCTGAAGCTCGTTTTCAAGCACAATACGAAGTGAATCGATGTTGCTGTTTTCAAAATTAAAGTCAAAAATCAGCTCGCTTTGGCAAAGCGTAATACTATCCAGCGCTATTTCTTTTTCGCCTGAAATATTTTGTGCGGAATGAAAAACCGATGTTGTTCCACCGCGAAGTACGTCAAGTTCCTTAACAGGTTTTGAAACCAGCAAATAACTGTTGTCCTGATTGATCAGGGACAATTCTCGCGGAATAGTGGTGGCGCTGCGCCAAACGGTGGTTGGTACCACATTGGCGTACTGCCAGTTGCTCATCCATCCAATGAATAGTCGGCGCCCATCGGCTTCCGGAACATTTGACCAGGTTACACCAGCGTAGTTGTCGCGTCCCCAGTCCACCCATTTCTCATTGGTTTCGTCAGGAGTAAACGTTTTTCCGTCGAACTCACCGGTAAAATACTGGTTGGCAGAGCCACCGTTTGGCCCGCCGGGATTGATATTAACCAACATCACCCATTTGGAAACATCGCTTTCCTCCACTTTCAGCGGAAATAAATCCGGACATTCCCAAACTCCGCCATGAGCGCCGATTCCTTTTCCAAATTCGCTCTCAAATTTCCAGCTGAGTAAATTGGGCGATGAATATAGATGCACCCGGTCCTGAACGGCCAGTATCATCACCCATTTACCGGTTTCATTGTGCCAGAACACTTTTGGGTCGCGGAAATCGGGAATTCCGGGGCTTTCGAGTACCGGATTATTGGTGTATTTGGTCCACGTGCGACCTTTGTCGGTGCTAAAAGCCAGCGCCTGACTCTGCGGAGTTTTGCTTCCGCTTTTTTCAAGCATCACATTGTGGTAGGTATAAATAGCTACCAGTGGAGGGTTTTCGGCCGTGCCCAATCCTGATGTGTTTTTGAGGTCGGCAACCGCACTTCCCGAGAAAATCCAACCCAGCGAATCGGGGTAAATGGCAACGGGCATGTGCTCCCAATGAACCAAATCTTTGCTGATGGCATGTCCCCAGTGCATCGGCCCCCAAACGGTACTGTCGGGATAATACTGGTAAAACAGGTGGTATTCACCTTCATAATAAACCATGCCATTCGGGTCGTTCATCCAGTTGGCTTCAGGAGTAAAATGAAATTGCGGACGGTATTGTTCGGTGTAATACTGACTTACAGCTTCGCTGCTCTTTTTGGAATGTTGATTGCAATCAACCATCAGAACAGCGATTAAAATGCTGACTACTATTCCCATAATTGTATGAAAGTTTTTGTTCATCGTATATTATTTAAATTTGGTTTATTATTCTTTAGTTGCGAAATATATCCATTGGTCAGTTTAATTTTACCATGATCGGAAAACAGTTTAATGCTATTAAAGGCTTCAGTAGGGAAGATCCGTTCAGTCATTACAATCAGGCCGTTTTTTGCAAACAATTCTACCGATGAAGCATCAATAATCAGCTGCCAATCCATCGAAGATTCATTTTCCATATACGGCGCGTAGTTTACCCACTTAAAATCGGGTGATTCAATATAATTCCCGGCATTTGTGCGGTCGATAAAGAAATATTTCTCCAGATTGTTGTACCCAATAATCAATTTTTCACCGGTGGCATTTGACAATTCAATCCCAAATTTTTCAGCAAATCCAAATTGCGTCATATTGCTGGTATTGAAATTCAGGTTTAATTCAAGTGGAGTTTCAAAATCGTGATGAAATTCAACTAAACCTTCAATTTCAGTTTCTTCCAGCATGTTCTTATCCTGTTCAATTGGCTGTAGTTCTCTGGCTGGCTGCGCATTCAGCAAGTATTCAATGTGTTTTTTTACCAGTGATAATTCTCGCGGAAAAGTCAATATCCCTCTCCAGCCAGTTGCTGGTATCAAATTGGCATATTGCCAGTTATTCATCCATCCGACAAAAAGGGTACGTCCGTTAGCTAAATCCTGACAGGTGATTCCGGCGTAGTTGTCTTTTCCGTAATCAACCCATTTTGGTTTTTCCCCAATGAATTCAAATTCGTGGCCATCAAAATTTCCGGGGAAATATTGAATACCCGAACCGCCGTTGAGTGTACCCTGATCAACACTTACTCCAAGAATCCATTTGGTTTCATCTTCCCCGTTTACTCTTAGACGAAATAAATCGACATATTCCCAGGTTCCGGTATGAGATCCTTTGCCTGCTCCGAAGTCACTTTCGAAGGCCCAATTTATTAAATCAGTCGATGAGTAAAAACTCACACGATCATTCCTGGATCCTACCATAATCCATTTCCGGCTTTCTTCATGCCAGATTAATCTTGGATATTTACATTCCTGTAAATCTGAAATAGTGGAATCTGATTTGGAATTGTGCTTCGACCAGGTTTGGCCGTTGTCAAGGCTAAAAACCAAAGCAAGGTTATTAAAATCAATCACTCCGGCAAAATCGTTATCATCTTTGTGCAATAAAGCCAAAGCCACCCATGGCGCTTTGCCATCTTTGCCTAAGCCTGAAGTATTTCGCGCATCAACAACCGTGGTGGATAATAGGACTTCAGCTAAACTATCGGGTAAAATTATTTTCACCTCATGCTGCCAATCTATCAGGTCTTTGCTTCTGGCATGCCCCCATTCCAATTTTCCCGAGTCAGAACTGTCGGACAAAAATTGATAAAACAAATGGTAATCGCTTCCATCGGAAACTAAACCAATGGCATCACTCGTCCAAACTTTTCCGGGAGAAAAATGGATGGCCGGCTGGTACTTTTCCATAGTGCCGGCTGGTTTTTTCTGTAAACAACCCTGACTTAAAAGTATTACTAAAATGATGACTGATAACTGCTTCATTGAGTTAAGTTTTAGTTCACTGCCTGATAATTGATTTGTTTAAAGCCGAAATAGTATAAGTTCTTAAAAAATCTTTTCCTGACTTACTGTTGACTTCGAGAAATCTGTATTCATATTTTGGGAAAAATAGGGTGGTCATCACTTTTTCGCCTTTATTAATAAAGATTTCAAGTGAAGATTTATCAACCAAAAGTTGGAGGAAAATTTTTGAACTTTGTGGAATGAACTTGCATTTAATCGGTCGTTTAAACATTGGGCTGAAGTCAGTAACTCCGGAATTACTCCTGTCAACAACAAATTCAGCATTTACTTTGCTGTAACTGATGATCATTTTTTCAAGTTCATTTCCCATCGAAATTTCGAAATCATCGGTGAGTGTGGCATCAATTTCCATTTCAACCAGATAGCTTCCGGTGCCAACAATTTCATTGTTGTTCAGATCAAGTCCGTTCATCGGCGTGCTGCCCGTTGACGTCTGTTGAGCGTCTTTCAAGGCATTTATTTCATTTAACAGTGGAAAATGAAGTGTGTATTTACCGTTAGTTTCCGCCAGTTTAACCTCTCTTGCAACAGTCATCGCGCCTCGCCATCCTATGGATGGTGTCGAGCCGGCATAAACCCAATTGCTCATCCATCCCATAAAAATTCGTCGTCCATCTTTTTCAGGAATATCGCTCCAACTTACTCCGGCATAGTTGTCAACCCCATAGTCGGCCCAAAGAACCTCCTGGTTTTCCTCGGTAAATGTTTTTCCATTGAAACTGCCGATGAAATATTGAGTTGAACTTCCGCCATTGGGTTCGCTCGATTCTCCACCGCCAATACTAACCAGGAGTGCCCATTTGCGCACACCTTTGCTGTCAGTTAATTCAAATAAATCCGGACATTCCCATACTCCACCATGATACCCCAGGTTCTCTCCGAAATCACTTTCGAAATTCCAGTCTTTTAAATTCTGCGATGAGTAAATTTTAATCTTGTTACCGGCTGCAAGCACCATAATCCATTTATTCATGGGTTCGTACCAAATCACTTTTGGATCCCTGAAGTCTGTAATTCCGGGGTTTTTCAACACCGGGTTTCCCGAATATTTTACCCATGTGGTTCCCTTGTCGGTGCTGAAAGCCAGACTTTGTTGTTGCAGGCCACCAAAATTTTGATGGTGTGTGAAAATGGCCACCAAAGGAGCATCGGCATTGCTTTTAAAACCCGCAGTATTGTTTTTATCAACAACAGCACTTCCTGAGAAAATGTAACCCAATTCATCAGGATAGAGTTTGGTGCCTTTATCTTTCCAATGAAACAAATCAGTACTGGTTGCGTGTGCCCAATGCATTGGACCCCAGTTTACACCATTCGGATAATACTGATAGAAAAGGTGATAAGTGCCATCATAATAAACCATTCCATTTGGATCGTTCATCCAGTTCTTTGGTGGGGTAAAATGATAGAAAGGTCTGAGTTCATGATGTTTCATAACCTGACGTTCGTCTGTTTCATCAGATTCATTCTTACTGCACCCAAAAACAATCAGGCTCATTAAAAGGATTATTACGAGTTTAGTTTTCATTCAAGTGTTTCCAGGATATATTAAGTTGAAAGATAAAAGCAGGGATCAAATGATCCCTGCTCAAAATGATCCCTAATTTTTAATTGACAAATAGTCCAAAGAATTCTTAGTAAGCATGTTGATATTGCTTTGGTAAGTATTTGCTCCGGATGGATTTCTTTCTCCTTTGGCATTCTGGCTGAATTCTATACCACCAATGCCTAAATAGAGCAATTTGCCTTTATAGACGGTGGTAGGTGAAAATTCAAAAACTCCTCCCATCCAATAGTCCCGGATTCCGGCCCAGACACCAAGCCATTTTACATTGTGTTTAGTTGTAAAAGCGGAATAGGCAGCTTCGTCGTTATTGGGTAATCCACCAAATTTGGCGGGAATCGAAACAATTACATAGTTGTGGTCCTCTTTCCATCCCGGCCCAATTACAGGAACTGATTTATAACCATCACCTTCAAGGTTTAAAGTAACTCCTTTATAAATTGGGTGGCTGCTCATATCATGAGCCCCAATGGTTACGCCAATACCCCAAGTGTCAGGATTGTCGCCACCGTCACCGTCACCAATAACCATCTCGTAAGTGTCGGTCATACGTCCAAGTGTCCACAAATAGGCGCATGCATGTGAATTCAGCAACAAATTTCCGCCGGATTTATAGAAATTGGTAATGGCATTTAAAACAGTTGCGTCTTTTGCGATTTCAGGTAAATTTCGGCCTGAATCGTAGTACCACCAAAGAACCCTAAATTTAGATATATCAACTTTCCCGCTTTTAATATCATCAAAGCCGATGTATTTTCCATTTGAATAATTCTGGAGGAACCAGGCTGCTGCAGCTTTTTCATCATCATCAACTATTGATGATGCGTTTGCAGCGGTTCCAAGAAACCCAATGAAAAACTCTTCGGAAACATTAACGGTATATTTACTGAAAACATCGCCATTTACAATGGTAAATTCAATTGGCTCGCTAAAATTCATGTTCGATGTAATCGAGGGTGTTATAACCGCTCCTTCAGCAATTTTTACTATGGGGCTGATTTTTGAGACATCAGTACCATCGGGCATGGTCACAACAATGGTTTTGTTCTTCTCATTGATTACACCTTTCACTCCATTAACAGTAAATTCTGCAATGGTAACATCCTTATTCAATTCTAAAGTGGAGGTATATTTATCATCACAGGAGTGGAATAATGCGATGATTAAGGTGAGGATGAATGTATATTTTATGAAATTCTTCATTTTATTATAATTTAAAGTTAAAAGCTACTTTTAAAATTACCATCCATAGTTTTGTTTGTACAAACCCTTGCTAAAGTCAATCTGTTTCTGTGGAATCGGGAAATATTCGTGTTTGTTTTTGGTAAACTGCGCATCTTTCAGGTATTGTCTTTCGGGTGTTTCTTCAGCAAAATACTTATTCAGATATTCGGCAGCGATTCCCCAGCGCACCAAATCAAAGAAGCGGATTCCTTCCATTGCAAATTCCAGACGTCTTTCCCATCTCAATGCAGTTCGGGCAAAATCCTGCGACCAGGTGCAGTTAACACCAGGCTTATAGGTATCCATAAAGTAATTGGAAACAGGCGCTCCGTTTTTGTCCTTCAATTTATTGGTACTGTTCATGGCTCTTGTTCTGATCTCATTGATAATTGGAAGGGCATCATTCTGACGGCCAAGTTCTATTAATGCTTCTGCTTTCCATAGCAATACATCAGCATAACGGATGATATCGGTGTTTTTCGATGCTGCCATAAACGGTGGTACTTTCTGGAAGCATGCGCATGTGTAATGCTGAACTTCTTTCATCGAAGCAAAATGCCCGTATGTTACTCCTGAACGTGACCAGCCTTGCTCATAAATAAAGTTCGGATCATATTTGTATGGTTTGCCGGGAACTGCCAAAGTATGGTCAATGCGCACATCAAAAGTATTATTCTTGAAATCAGCGCCCGCCACAACGTTTGTATTGTTGAAAGTATCAAAAAGCGGCAGACCTTTGGTACCATCGGTTTTGAAAGAATTCATCAGGTTTTGGCTTCCGATATGGAATCCACAGCAGCCATATTCGGGGTTCATTGGATAATTGAGCGCATTGCCCCAATCAAGACGGCCTTTTGGTGTACCATCGTTGATCGAACGTTGAATGGCAAAAACAGATTCAGTACTGTTTTTATCCTTTTCCCACAGAAAATTATAGGCAAAATCGCTGAACAGAGAATATTTCCCTGAATTGATTACCTGGTCTGTTAAGGATACAACCTCGTTTAAAGTTGCCGCATTGATGGATTTCACATTGTTTGTTTCGTCCTGTTCGAATGCCATATAGAGCTTTACTTTTGCAAGATAGGCCATAGCTGTAAATTTGTTCGGACGTCCGGCATCTGCTTGTGTTTCCGGCAAATTTGTAACACCGTCCTGAAATTCAGCGGCAATGTTATCCCACAACTGTTTGCTGGTTAAGTCAGCGTTTGAAACTTTTCCAAAACCATCTCCCTCGATAGTTTCATCAATCCAGGGAATACGGTTAAACATGGTTTTCAGAAGGAAATACTGGTGACCACGTAAAAAACGGACTTCAGCAATGCGTTGTTTTTTCTTCGGAACTTCTGCTTCTGTTACAGCCTCTAGCCTTTTTAGTGCTTCGTTGCAACGCGAAATCCCTACATATAAACGATACCATTTCTGATCGAGAAGCGGATTGTTAGGGGTATTGATCTTAAAGAGTTCAAGGAAATTGAATTCCTGAATATCGCCTGTACCATCACCACCTTTATAGGCATCGCCACTGGTAATATCGGCATAAGGCCACAGAGAGTTGGGCGCTGTATAATGGTCGTTCCCTAATTCTGCATAAGCTGCAATCACCATTCCGTCAATATTTTCAGGTGTATTTAATTGATCGCTGCTTACTGTTGCCTGCGGGGGGAGGTTAAGGAATTCGTTCGAACATGATATCTGAACAAAAGCCAGAACAACCAAGGAGGTAAGTATCTTTATTTTTGTATGAGCATTTTTCATCTTGCTAAATATTAAAAGGTTAAGTTAACGCCTAAAGTGAATGTCCTTGGGATTGGATAGGCAAAATTTGGGTTTTCAGGATCAACTCCGGTATATTTATCTGAACCATTGTTGTCTTTAATTGTAAACAAATTTTGTCCCTGAACATAGATTCTGGCACTCGCCATTTTTACAGATTCCATTATCCTTTTCGGGATAGTGTAGCCTGCCTGAAGGTTGCGCAATTTCAAATAGGATCCATTCTCGATAAAATAGGATGAATACCTGCTTTCGTTGTTGGTATCGGTAAGTGTCAGCATCGGAATGGTAGAACCTGTATTTGTCGGCGACCAGGCGTCGAGTGTCCTTGCGCCAAAGTTGGTTCCCTGCCAAATAGATGTAAAATCGGTTAAATGCTTGTAATCATTGTAAACCTCGGCTCCAGAAACTCCCTGAAAAAACACAGACACATCAAAACCCTTGTAACTTGCATTTGCACTAATTCCGTATTCAAAATCAGGATTTGGATCGCCAATCCAGGTCCTGTCAAGCGCATTCACAACTCCATCTGGTTTGTTCACATACTTGCCAGATGCATCCAATCCACCAATATCTTTATACCTGATGCGGCCAATAGCCTTCCCGGGTTGTGCTGCATAAGCGTCAACTTCAGCCTGATTCTGGAAAAGTCCATCCGCAACATATCCGAATTGAGCAAGGTCAGAATGTCCCAGTACACTCTTCCCATTTGCAGGATCTCCCGGATAACCGGTCAAAACATCTTCCGGCAGATAAGTTACTTCACGTTTGTAAGTTGAAATATTTCCTGAAACACTTAATTCTATTCCATTGTCGAACTTGGTTTCATATCCCAAAACAAATTCCAATCCTTTAACATTTAAAGATGCGCCATTTACCCACTGATTTCCACCTTCGCCTTTTGCTGCCAGATATGGCGGCTCCAACAAAATATTTTTGGTGTCTTTTACGAAGTAATCTAAACTTCCAATGATCTTTTGTCCGAAGAATCCATAATCCAAACCAAAGTTGGTTTGTTCTGCTTCTTCCCATCTTAGCAGTGAGTTGCCTTCTCTGATTTTACGGAATCCTGAAGGAAGTGCACCTCCATCAGAACCGGAAATATCATAGGATGTGCCTGAATCAAAATCCCATGTTGGATCAATGCCCGTATCTGTTTTATAGATTGAGTAGATAGCCTCATTGTTAATTTCCTGGTTACCTGTTTTACCCCAACCAGCCCTAAGCTTCAGATTTGAAACACTTTTAATATTATCCTTGATGAAAGATTCCTCACTAAGCCTCCAGCCGAATGAGAATGCCGGGAAAATACCGTATTGGTTATCCTTACCAAAACGCGAGGAACCATCGCGACGAACGGTTGCTGAAGCCAGATATCTGTCGTTGTAAGAATAATTAATTTTTCCGAAGTAGGATAATAAAGAGTTGGCTGCACCGCCTCCACCGTTCAGGAATTTTGATGTGCCCGAACTCAGGTACATATAATTGTCGTCCTGAATCACGTACCCTTCACGGCTTCCGTAGAAAGTAACAAATTGTGCTTTAATGGCTTCCATACCGGTCAGGAATTCAGCAGAATGATTGCCTTTCTTGATTTTATAATTTAATGTATTTGACCAGGTCCAGGCCATATTGTGATCTTGCGACATGGTGGTACGACTAATATCGCTGATAAGGAAACCTGAAGCATAAGTGTAATCCATCCTGCGGTAATACCTTTCAGTATAATCGATACCAAAATTGCTTCTGAAATTCAGGTCTTTAATAATTTCGAGGTCTGCATAAAGGTTACCAAAAATGCGTGCAGAATTGGATACATTCTGTTTGTTGTCTTCTATCAGCCTAACAGGATTGTGACGGTCCGTCATGCCCGGAGCCGGACCACCCCATGCGCCATCTACCGAACGCACCGGAACAACAGGCTGTTGAACCAACGAAAGATACATGACATCGCCAACAGGTATTTCAACGTTATTGATTTTCGAAATGGACAGGTTTTCGCCAACTTTTAGTTTTCCGTCCAGAAAATTATAGTCCGAATTGATGCGGGCGGTGTATTTCTTGTGATTCGTTTCTTTGATAATACCATTGTTGTCGAAATAATTCAACGACAACAGTGTTGTTCCTTTTTCGCTGCCACTTGTAAAAGTAAGGTTTTGCGACTGAAGAAATGCCAGCTGTGAAACTTCATCTACCCATTTTGTGTCTGCAGGCCGCATGGTTTGGGCAGGATCAATAAATTCAGGAAAAAGAATTTTATCTAAAACAGCCGCGTTGCTGGCGTCCCTGTGCCACTCGTAGCTGTAGATATTTGAAGTAGGGGTTCGTCCATCGTTGATCGCTGCCTGCCAGTTAACATATCCCCTGTCATAGGCGTTCAAAACATCCAGCTTTTTGGCATAGTTTTGAATCGTGTAATATGAACTGTACTCAATTTTACTTGATCCGGCTTTCCCTTTTTTTGTAGTAATCAGAATTACACCGTTGTTGGCCCGCGAACCATAAATACTTGATGCGGAAGCATCTTTTAAAACCTGCATCGACTCAATGTCGTTTGCATTTAATTGTTCGATGCCGCCTGTTGTCGGAATACCATCGATAATGTAAAGCGGATCATTAAACCCCCCAGTCATGGTACTACCCCCTCTGATTCGAACTGTTGCACCTCCACCGGGAGACCCGTCAGTTTTAACGTAAACTCCTGCGACCTGACCCTGAAGTGCTTTCATAATATTTCCGGTGGGAACCTCTTTCAGCTTATCTATTTCTACTACGCCAACCGAGCCAGTCAGGTCAGCCCTTCGTTGAGTCTGATAACCGGTTACGATTACCTCATCCAACCCACGTATTTCTTCCTCAAGAACTACATTAATGGAGGTGCGTCCGGCAACCGCTATTT
Organism: Prolixibacteraceae bacterium; assembly: GCA_003537645.1. Taxonomy (GTDB): domain Bacteria; phylum Bacteroidota; class Bacteroidia; order Bacteroidales; family Prolixibacteraceae; genus Aquipluma. The sequence continues at coordinate 4,557 of DPRM01000104.1, read as the reverse complement.
CCTGCGTTTTCATTCCTACAAAGCTGAAATTCAAGGTTGCATTTGTAGTTGTTTTAATGGAATAATTGCCATCAAAATCAGTAATAGCACCATTCACAGTACCCTTTTCAACAATGGTTACACCAGGCAATCCAGCACCCGTTTGTTCAGTAACTTTTCCGGAAACTGATACCTGTTGGGCTATTGCCTCCAAAGAGAATAAAAATGCCAAGAGGAGGAAAATTCCTCTGGCCATTTGTTTCAAAATAATGCATCTTTTCTTCATAGTTTGTTTACTTTGAGATTAATAACTGTTCAATTTCTTTCCTGTCATATTGCGGAGTTGCTCCGGCTTTGCTTGCCACAAAAGCTCCGGTTGCGCAGGCAAATTCGAGCGCTTTATCGTTTGTTTTTCCTTCGAGCAATGCAGCAATAAACCCTGCCAGAAATGCGTCGCCGGCACCAACGGTATCCACCGCATCCACTTTAAATCCCGGATGTTCGTAAAATTCCCCATCGGAGTATAGCAAAGCGCCTTTGTCGCCTTTTGTTACAATTACCATTTTCGAATTGTACTCTTCGGCAAACCATTTCACCAGACTTTTTTCATCGTGTTTGTGCTTGTTGTACCATTGTCCAAAAACGCCCAGTTCTTCATCGTTCAACTTAACGATGTCCGATTTCAGGATAAGCTGCTCTACAATTTCTCTTGTGTCATAAGGTTGCCGCAGGTTTACATCAATTAGTTTCACGACGTCATTTTCGAGCAGTTGAAGAATTGTATTCCTTGTTTCAGGATTACGTGAAGCCAGTGTTCCGTAGATTATCAGGCCTGATGTTTTTGCCTGACTGAGAAGGGAATCGGTTAAAATTAGGTTGTCCCAGGCAACCGGTTCGCAGATTTCGTAAGTAGCATTGTTGCTTTCGTTCAAATGAACCAAAACTTCGCTGGTAGGCAATGTTTCATCAGTCTGAATAAGATCAGTTTTCAAACCTGAATCTTCCAAAAAAGCAAGTAATTTTTTGCCTTGATCATCATTGCCAACTTTGCTGGAAATGGATACTTTCTGTCCGATCCGGTTCAGGTGCAGGGCCACGTTCATTGGAGCGCCTCCCGGTTTTGCTCCTGAAGGGAGATTGTCCCACAGGATTTCTCCGATACACAGAATTTGATTGTTCTTTATTTTCATAATTTGAGAATTTCTGTTATAAGTATTAATTGTTCCAATATTTTAACTCACCCCTCAGCATCTGCGATGCTTCTTCCTTCTCTTCAAAAAGAGAGGGGGACGTCCGCAAGCGGACGTGGGCTGAGTAAACAACAGTAAAAAGGACAATAAATTGATTTGGCTACTTATTCCGTTGTTTATTCATTTCATCCTGAATTTCTTCCAGTGATTTGCCCTTTGTTTCAGGCAGAATTTTCCAGGCAAAGAAGAAATGCAGTACCATCATTACGGCAAAAAAGGCGAACGACGGGCCTCCGCCAATTGACGGCATGTTGGCAAATACCGGAAACGACCAACTAATGGCGGCTGCCATAATCCAATGGGTAAAACTGCCCAGAGCCTGACCTTTGGCACGTAGTTTATTTGGAAAAATTTCGGAAATAACCACCCAAAGTACGGCTCCCTGCGAGAATGCGAAGAAAGCGATGAATCCCATCAGGTAAATCATTACGCCATAACCGCCGAACTCGGTAAAGTCATTGGTGAAGAAAGCTTTCGACAACATTCCGAGGAAGAATACCATTCCTACAGATCCTGCCATGAGGAGATTTCGGCGTCCGTAACGGTCGATCAAAAACAGGGCAACGATGGTGAAAAGAAGATTGGTCAGTCCGATTGAAATTGATTGAAGCAGGGAAGCATTTTGTCCCATGCCGGTCATTTCAAAAATGCGCGGAGCATAATAGATTATGGCGTTGATACCGGCAAGCTGATTGAAAGCCGCGATCAGAATGGCAATCATTACCGGAAAGCGGTTTTCTTTGCTGAATAAGTTATAATGTCCGGTTTTTTCCTGACTTTGAATGGAATCAGTAATGAGTTTTACTTCACCTTCAGGATTTGCTGCGCCAATGCGGGTAAAGATATTGATGGCTTCTTCCTTGCGGTTGTTCATGGCCATCCAGCGTGGACTTTCGGGCATGCCGAAAAGCAGCACAAAAAAAGAAAAGGCGGGAATGGCTTCAACACCAATCATCCATCGCCACGAAGCGCTTTCGATGGCGCCTGAAATCAGATAATTAATAACGTATGCAAGAAATATTGCGGTCACCACATTAAACTGGTTCATTACTACCAGACGGCCGCGTTGTGCTGCAGGCGAAATTTCGGCAATAAACATGGGTGTAACTACCGAAATGCAGCCCAGTAGGATTCCGGTCAGAAACCTGAAAAAGAGGAATACGCCCCAAACCGGCGAAAGTGCACTGCCCAGCGTTGAAAGTGCAAACAGTCCGGAGAGAAAAATGAGCGATTTACGACGACCAAACTGATCAACAGGCTTGCCAATAATAATGGTACCGATAATGGTGCCTATTAATGCAATCGCTACGGTAAAACCAAGGGAGAATTTACTTAGTTGGAAAACTGCCTCTAATTGGGAAGTCGTTCCGGAAATCATTGCAATATCGTATCCGAACAGGAAACCGCCCAGCGCGATGATCATTGCTACAGTACTTACTTTTTGTGTTTTCATAAGTGTCGGGAATAGATTTTTTGTATTCCCAAAGCTACTGCCGACGCCAAAAAGCTTGTATCCGAAATGATACAAAGACGATCACCTATGATACATTCTCACACCCCAATTGCAAACGTTTGCAGAAATGATACATTGATTGCAGCTATGTTACATGATGGCGATTCAGACCATTATAATTTTTTCAGTTCCAAACAGATTGGGCGGATTTCGAATTTCAATTTCATAAAAAAAGGTGGCCTGTAATTTCAACAGCCACCTTTGAGAATTTTTTCTCTGAAAATCTAATTCTGCTTTTTTAGAACCTCTGTTTTTAATGGCTCCAGATATTTTTTGATTATTGCCCAAATCATTGACGAATCAACTGCATCATAGGTATGGATTAACCGATTGCGAAACCCAACTATTTTTCTGGCATTTTCAAGAGTAATATCAGGAAACAGCTTGTCGAATTTATTTACGGCTTCTCCAATAATACCCAATTGTCGTTCTACTGCACTTTGGGTTTTCAAATCTGAAACATACTCGCTGTAATTACTGACAGATGACGTGAATTGGTCAATTAACTCAATCGCACGCAAAATATCAGACAAGTACTTTTTCCCCTGATCTGTCATAAATTAGAATCTTGTTTGAATCAATACTCTTACGAAGAAAAGGATTTTGAATTGAAGAATCGGTCAAAAGATCAACTTTGCGGCGAAAGAAACTCTCAAGTAAATCCCATAGAGAGAGCAATTTTTCGCCTCGTTCTATCGGATCGTTATCGTCAATTTCAACCAGTAAATCAATGTCGCTTTTTTCACAATCAAACCGATCGGTTACAGATGAACCAAAAGCATACAGGTATTTTACCTGGTGATTTTGGCACAAAGCTTCAAAATCTTTCTTTCTGGTCAATATCTCATCTTTTACAAACATGAATCAAATATACAATTCCTATTTGGTTATTTCACTTCTGTTATTTTGCGCTTCGCACCGAGCCTGATCCAGCCACCGACTGATCGATTAGCGGTTTGCCCTTGTAAGTTACGTTTCCTGAACCTGCCAAACGAATGTAAAGGTTTTTATTGGCTTCAATTCCAACATTTCCTGAACCTGCTATTTTTATAGAAACATCGTCGGCACTGTAATCCATTCCTTTAAAATTTCCACTTCCTGAAATGGTGATACTTAAATCCTGTGCTGCGTTTTTTCCGGCAACAACAATATCGCCCGAGCCCGAAATTGCAGATTTGACACGCTCGGCTGTAAGTTCCGACAGTTTAATACTTCCACTTCCACTGACAGCCATATCCAGAATTTTGGTTTTGATTTCGTCGTCGGCAATAATATCGCCCGAACCGGAAATTCCCAGTCCAACTATTTCAGGAGCAGTAACATAAATAGTTATTTCGCCCGGCTGAAAAGTTTTCCACAGGTAGTTTTTGTTGGGAAACCTGATGATCAGTTTGCCATCTTTTACTTCGGTAATAATTTCTTCGAGGGCAGATGGTTTTGCTACAATTTCGAGACTGTGTTTTGTGCCTTGTTCCAAATGAACGTTGGCTCCAATTCTTAGCGAAATTTCATTAAACGGATCTACTTTTCGGGTTTGATTGTCGGCCTTAACCTGAATTCCTGTCAGGATAAAAACGAATAAAACGAATGCTGTTGTTAATCTTGTTTTCATGTGTTTATTAATTGATTATTTGTTCCGGACTATTAAACGAATTTATAGACGCCAAATTTTATTGGAAGTTGCAAAATGGCAAAAATATTATCGGTTAAACTTTTTTCTCCATTCGCCCGCCTGTGTGATAATTCGCAGGAGAATATCCTCCAGTCACCTTTTAAATTTGATATATCAATACATTATTGACCGACTAAAATAGA
>DPRM01000125.1 GCA_003537645.1 Prolixibacteraceae bacterium | reverse complement strand
TTCGGAATTTAATGGGACAGTAATGTTGTGAAATATTGAACGATCATGCAGCTTTAAAGAAAGAACAGGACGCTTACAAAAATATTCAGGTCATCCGAAAGCTGGACAATACCATGGTGCAACGGAATTATCTGCAGATAAAGCAGGATGTTCAGGATATTATCCATTCAGAAATGGAACGATTACTGAATGATCCCGGGCTTACACATTTGGTGGTGAGGAAAGGGTAGGAGATCAAGTTTCAGAAGGAATAACTTCAAAAAAGTAGAATGCACTAGTTAGGCTGCGCTTCGGCAATTCCCTACATCCCAAATAAATCAAATATTATTGAACTGATTAAAAACAAGGTTAGTAATCCAAAAACGGATAAAGAAATGGCTAATAAATATGGAAGTGTTCGTTTCATGATTTATTGATTTTAATGAATGTGAGATTTGATCGTAACCGATTTGCCCCTTTTAAATTCAAATCTGTTTGTGCCTGACACCATAACTAATACCAAATACGATTAATAACGTGATAACTGGCGGAAGTGTCAAGAAAAGTAAGCCTAATCCTGGCTTGTTTTTACCTGTCTCAGGATTGTAATTAAAACAGGAAAAGAGCAGGTTTTTACCTGGCAACCGATACGATGGAGAAAAAACATCATTAACACTGCTTATCAGCAGACCTAGGTCATTTTGGTTTCTCAGACCAATTAGTTTTTTCGTGATGTACCCTTCTTTATTGATGCCCACTAAAAGGGCATCGTGATCAAACTGGCTCCGGGTACTGTCCCATGTGGGGTGGAATCCAACTGAAAGGTTCAGTTTTTCAATGTCTCGGGTAGTAGCAAAAAGCCACTGTTTATTGTTTTCCAGGTTAAGCCATCGGGCAAGTTGCATCATATCCTCCTGAGTGTCTCTTGGATCGAAGCTAAGCACTAAGATGCTAAACTCCCCGAAATTGTTTTTGAACTGAAGATTCTCTTTTAATTGTAAAAGAAATGGGTTACAAATACCTGAACATCTTGTAAAAATAAGAGCTAATAGCAATGGTTTGCCACTGCATAGCTCGGCCAATGTTCGATTTTCCCCGCTGTTAAAGCTTAATTTCGCATCATAAACTCTATCATAAATGTTGTTTTCTTCTTCAAAACCAGTTGAGGCAATTTGCGCCACAGCTAACTGACAAAAGAAAAAACTTAATATGATGAAGGTGAAAATAATATGTTTAAACATCGTTTCGATATTTGAAAGAAAAAGATAAGAATTGCTACTAAATAGATCGTAGCGAACACGGCTGCAGCAATTGCCAGTGGCGCTGCCATCGGAAATTCAGCTGGATAATTACTATATCTGCGAGGTATAGATTCAGCTCCACCAATATAAAAAGCCAGAAGGAAACCTATTCCGCCAATCAGGAGCAGGGTTAATTTTAATTTCGTTAATTTCTCGAAGTTGCTTTTTGGTGAGAATTGAATCGAAAACCAATGGAAGAATGCCAGACTAAACAACACGTTGCCCAACGCATTGTAGGTGTGAAAATGCGCGGGAACCCAGAGTGTATTGTGGAGAATAAAATTATTGCTGATCGTCACGTCAATTACAGCACCCAAACCACCAATTACCCATCCGGCAACGCCTATAAAAAATAAAAGGTTGGTGAGCGACCATTTTATCGGCGTGCGATAAACAGCTACCCAAACGCTGAAGATTGTAACACTGGCAGCAGGTAAACTGGCCATGTAAGAGGCAATTTGCCCAACAATCTGAAATCCTACCGGCTGTACAAAATCCATATATAAATGATGGAAGAAGGCGGTAAGTATAAACACGAGGGTACAGTTCCAGGCCAGAGCCACATACCAGGTGGTTTTCCATTTTGGCCTACCGCCTACTTCCGGGAATAATTCATAAATAATCGCCAGTCCTAGATAAAGCATCTCATTGGCTATGGTATGGCCAAAAAAGTAGGTAAGATTTTTCATTAGCAACGCGTCGTTTACAAAATTCCCATTCGAGAAATATTCAGCGGCATACATGGCAAGCAGCAGCACAGCTCCCAGCAGACAGGCTATAATTCCAATCAGCGTAATCATAGAAATCAGGATAAATGGCGGTGTTTGAATAGCTGGATTTTTCCTGAAATGTTGCCAGGCAAGCGCTTTGGGAAGCGGATATTTCTTCAGTATTTGGGTCATTAAACTCACGGCCCAGATTAACCAACCTATGCCCATCACCAAAATAGAGCTCAAAAACAGCGGAGTGCCCCATTTGGCCCACATTACTTTTAAGGGCAAAGGATAAAGAAATGTCCAACCTGCATGAAAATTTCCAATATAAGTTGAAATCCAAAGCATTAAAATGCCAATCACCGTAAATATCATGGCCAAAACATTGGCCAGATAGCTGGTCTTTAGATAGCGTTCCATCAAATAATTTATGCCGGCCATCCCTGCAACAAACCAAATACCTATTTGGGTAAGTCCGTGTGTAGTCATGTGGGCATAGAAAGTAGCCGGCTGCTCATGGATTATTTCCCCTTGATTCAGACGCATAATTATGCCCAATACAATATTTGCAACGAACAAGGCAAGAACCGTTATAATCCAAAGTGATGTAATCTTTCTCAATTTTATTGATTCCATGATCTTCCTATTTTACAGTTAAAGTTGCTCTCATGACCTGATGTGCCATTCCACAATATTCCAGACACAGGATATTATAATTTCCAGGTTCTTTAAATTTCCAGCGAAGGCGGTTTACATACCCCGGCATTGCCTGTGTTTGAGCAATCAAGTTATTCGATTGGTCGTATATTGCAAAACCATGGTTTACATCCAGGCTGGTTACCCTGAATTCGATTAGCTGGTTTGCCGGTAATTCGATGGATGATTCGCCAGCAGGAGTCTTACTATCTATTGCTTTATCCGACATTAAAAAAGCAAATTGCATGGCCGATACGTGTATTACCCGTGCAGGGGTCTCATCTGCAAAAAGGAAATAGGGCGATTTAGGAATGGTAACCGACGCGAAAATGCCCAGTACTACGAACAAAATGAGTAAAAACCAGAATCGTTTCCTCAAGGGGTTCGATAATCCCTGACCTTCAACACTTGCTTTTTTCGAAGAAAAATATACGAAGGAAAAGACCAGGGCACTTAAACCTGCCAAAACCAGGAATAATAGTAAGATTGAATTTTGCATCGTGTTAATGTTTTGTATTAAAGTTGAGGAAGTACAAATCCCGGATTTGCTTCAAATATATTGGTTACCTCGTAAATTGTTCATTTAAAAGGATTTTCAGATCAGCAATCAAACGTTCTGTTTCCTTTGGGTTTGTGCCGTCATACACGCCGCGAATGTGTTTGTGAGTGTCAACAAGTAAAAGGCCGCCACTGTGAATATAATTACCAGGAGAGGATTCATCAGGGTAGGCTGTTGCAAAATAGCTTTTCTCAGCCATTGAATAAATATGGTCTTTATCTCCGGTTACAAAAAACCATTTATGGCTATTCACACCCAGAGCATCAGCAAATGCTTTTAGCCTGGGTATCGTATCGTTTTCAGGATCAATGGTGTGTGAAAGAAAATAAATATCCGGGTTTGTTTTAAACACATCATATACTTTTTTCATTTCACTCGTCATTACCGGACAAATGGACGTGCAGGAAAGAAATATAAAATCGGCAACATATATTTTATTGTCGAATGTTTTTTCTGTGATCACTGAACTGTCCTGACTTAAAAATGTGAATGGTTTAATCGTAGAATAAACAGTATCATTGCCTGTTATGGTAGGATGACCAATGATTGGCAGTTTCCTGCCAGCATCAGAACATCCAACCAAAAACAAGGCAATTACTAAAATATTCAGGATATTTTTCACAGCTACTTAATTGAAAGAATATAGTCAACAATTGCATCTAATTCATCAGCAGGCAAAGCTTTTGTGATAGCTATTTGTGGTTGCATCACGC
>DPRM01000152.1:3588-3761 GCA_003537645.1 Prolixibacteraceae bacterium | reverse complement strand
GACTCTGCTTTTTCGAGCTCTCCAATTGGAAGTTTGGTCAGTTCGAGCAAAATGTCGAAACGATAAGCGTACATGCCAATGTGGCTGAAAAAGGTATTTCGGCTAATCCAATCTTCAGGCTTACAGTCGCGCACAAACGGAATGGGCGAACGACTGAAATACATGGCTTCATT
>DPRM01000152.1:0-3455 GCA_003537645.1 Prolixibacteraceae bacterium | reverse complement strand
GGTTTTTCGCCCAGCATAACCAAAGGCTTTCCGGGGAAACGGGTTGATTGAAACCGGGCAGGGATAATTCCGATGAATTTCATTTTTTGTGTAATTTCGGTGTTTCTATAAAAAAAAGCTAATTCTTGTTAAAACAAAGATAGTTCAAGGTTTCATTTCAAAGTTAATTTACCTTTGAAAGGTACTTTAAAAGTTAAAATCGTAATTTTGCAAAACTAAACATATTGTCCTCATATATGGATGTTCAGGAAATAAAACAACGTTTTGGAATTATCGGCAGCTCGCCCGGATTACTTCGTGTAATTGAAATTGCAGTTCAGGTGGCTCCAACTGATTTGTCGGTACTGATAACCGGAGAAAGTGGTACAGGGAAAGAGACTTTTCCGCAGATCATCCATCAGTTTTCTACCCGCAAACATGGTAAATACATTGCTGTAAACTGCGGTGCAATTCCTGAAGGAACAATCGATTCGGAACTTTTCGGACACGAAAAAGGTTCGTTTACCGGGGCAATGGCCGACCGGAAAGGTTATTTTGAAGAAGCCGACGGCGGAACAATTTTTCTGGACGAAATCGGGGAATTGCCACTTTCGACGCAGGTCAGATTGCTTCGTGTACTCGAAGCCGGTGAATTTATGAAAGTCGGCTCGTCGAAAACCCTGAAAACAAATGTACGGGTGGTGGCAGCAACAAATGTGAATATTCCAGATGCCATCGAGAAAGGAAAATTTCGCGAAGATTTATATTACCGCTTAAATACGGTTCCCCTCAAAGTCCTGCCATTGCGCGACCGCAAAGAAGATATTCATCTGTTATTCAGGAAATTCGCATCGGACTTTGCCGAAAAATACCGGATGCCCACCATCAGGCTCGATAACGAGGCCGTTGGCGTTTTACTTAGCTACGACTGGCCCGGAAATGTCCGTCAGTTAAAAAACATTACCGAACAAATCTCGATTATCGAAAAAGAACGTATCATCGATGCAAACACGCTTCGGCATTACATACCGGTTCATTCGGAAAATAAATTGCCTGCACTGTACCGCGGAGTTGAAGAGAAAACTTTCGCTTCGGAGCGAGAAATTCTGTACCAGATACTTTTCGATATGAAGAAAGACATGAACGACCTGAAAAAACTTGTTCATGATATTCTGGAGAACGAAAATGTGGTGACAGAAACCCGCGACGACCAGGCGCAACTCATTCGTAAACTTTACCAAACCGAAAATGGTAATTATGTGCCCGATCAGGTAACGCCAACCCGAATACCCAACAATCCGGTAGTACACGAAAATATTTTCGATACTGAAGAATTTGTTGAAGAATCGCTCTCACTCGAAGACAAAGAGGTTGAAATGATCAGGAAAGCGCTTGAAAAACACAAGGGAAAACGAAAATATGCGGCCAAAGAACTCGGCATTTCGGAACGAACCCTTTACCGAAAAATTAAAGAATACGACATTCAATAAATTATGAAGTTACGAAGTTACATACTCATCCTTCTGGCTGTGGTTTCGACAATGGCAGTTTTTACAGCCTGTAAAATAAGCTATTCGTTTACCGGAGCATCCATTGCCCCCACTGTAAAAACTTTTTCGGTTTATTATTTCCCTAACCGGGCGAGTTTGGTAAACCCCAACCTCAGCCAGCAATTTACCGACGGATTGCAGGAAAAACTGATCAAACAAACTTCTCTAAACCAGATTACAGAAAACGGTGATCTTGAATTTTCAGGACAGATAACTGAATATGATGTGAAACCGATGAATATTCAGGAAGGAGACATTGCCGGACAGAACCGGTTAACAATCGGGATCAAGGTTAAATACGTAAACAACAAAGACCACGAGCAGGATTGGGAAAAGTCGTTCACTGCCTACGAAGATTTCGACAGTAACGAATCGCTCAGCGGAGTTGAAGACGGCTTGGTTCCTGAAATTATTAAAAAACTGACCGACGACATTTTTAATGCTTCGATCGCAAACTGGTAACCACAATGACTGCCGAACAATTACATAAATTTATACAGGCTCCGGGACTTTTAAATCAGCAATCGCTTCCACAGCTGCGCGAACTTACTGAAAGGTTTCCCGCTTTCGAAGCCGGTTGGATGCTTTATCTGAAAAACCTGAAAAACCTGAACGATGTTTCATTTGAGCAGGAACTGTTCAACGGAGCTATCCGCATTCACGATCGCCGGAAATTGTATGTTTTCCTGAATGAAACAGATGATACTGCCGATCAAACCGGCCATAAGGATGACATTTTTGAAATGATTTTCCCACCTGAATACAATCTTGAAGCAACTGGTAATGTGGTGGAATCGTCTGAAGAAGTTACCGGAACAAAGAGGGAAAAACCCAGAAAAGGTGCCGGTTTGATTGAGAAATTTCTGGAAGCACAACCCAAAATGCCCCAGATAAACGAGAAAGAAGCGGGTGCTCCATCTGAAATAAAATCGGCACAAGAAGATGGGAATGAAGATTTTGTGACTGAAACACTGGCCAACATTTATGCACAGCAAGGCTACCACAAAAAGGCTATCCTTATATTTGAAAAATTAAGCTTGAAATATCCGGAAAAAAGTACTTACTTTGCCGGTCAGATCGAAAAAATCAAATATTTAATGAACAATTAATACATTTAACATGTACACACTGATCACCGTTCTACTATTCATTACCTGCATTTTACTGATTCTAATTGTTTTGGTTCAGAATTCAAAAGGTGGAGGTTTAGCAAGTAATTTTCAGGCTTCAAATCAGATGATGGGCGTTCGTAAAACGACCGATTTTCTCGAAAAAGCAACCTGGGTTTTAGCCGGAGCATTATTGTTCTTTTCTATTATGGGCAGTGCATTCATCCCACGTGGAGCTGAAACCGGAGATCAATCGGTCCTTAAAGATAAGATCGAAAATGCGGTTGATCCTAATCAGGTTCCAAGCTTTCCTGCTGCCGACGCACCTGCTGCTCCTGCAACAAGTACTGCTGCTCCAGATTCAACAAAATAAGCTACCGGTTTCGGGTTATTCGCTGAATAAATTATAAATGAAAGTCTTCAATGCAACCCATTGAAGACTTTTTTTTGCCCCTATAATATCCATTCAACCTAAACAATTAACTATGAATCAACAATTTTTCAGGCTCAACTTGCTCTTGATGGTTTTTGTATTTGTCGTTGCTTCGTGCCAAAAAACCGTAACTCCGCCCGCTCCTGTATTGCCGTTGCCAACAGATCGACAGCTGGCATGGCACGAAATGGAACAATATGCTTTTGTGCATTTCACAACCAACACATTTACCGACAAAGAATGGGGATTTGGCGACGAAAAACCATCCATTTTCAATCCTACCGAATTGGACGTTTCGCAATGGACCAAAACAATCAAAGAGGCCGGGCTTAAAGGCTTGGTTTTGACTTGCAAACACCACGACGGATTTTGTCTGTGGCCCAG
>DPRM01000151.1:1372-11898 GCA_003537645.1 Prolixibacteraceae bacterium | reverse complement strand
ATCCTGTGGAATGGCTGCACTTTGGCCTGATTCAAGTTGTATAGCCGGTCGTCTTCACACATTGGCACAGCCTCAAATGGAACTTCACTCCTTAAAACTTCAAACGCGGTATAAGTCCATCCACCATTGACGATTCTAACTTGATTTCAGGTTTACTAGTGTAACCGTTTCACGACGTAGTTTTCTACGGTTGACAGAATATTGAACTGTTAGTCAAAAATTATCTACAAAGATTTATTCTTAGATGGAAGGAAACCCGACAATGAATTTTCTCGGCATANNGTTTTGAGTTGGCTAAATTGCGCCAAGAAGACAAATTCGGCAGAACCCACACTTGTTATTACCAGACCAAAGTTTCTTCAGGCATTCCAACTCAGGACGAAGCAGCTGAAAAACAAAAGAAATCCGCCAAAAAGAAGTCAAAGAAACAGACTGCCGACACTGAAGACGATCTTCCTTTTTAGCAGAAAACCACAAGAAAGCCGAAAGGCTTTTTTGTGTGTCGTGCATTTCCGCAAGCATCATTAAAAGAGCAAATTGTGTGACGAAATAAGGTCAGCTTTGTAACTAAATAATAATATATTTGCGAATCAATTTTTAAAAATAGAAACTACTGATAATTAAACATTTTAAGAGATGACAAAAGCAGATATCGTTAAGGAAATTAGCCAAAACACTGGAATTGAAAAAGTGATCGTAGAAAAAGCTGTTGAAGCTTTCATGGAAACAGTAAAAGGTTCTTTAACCGAAGGGAATAACGTTTATCTACGCGGTTTCGGAAGTTTTATCGTGAAAAAAAGAGCTGAAAAAACTGCACGTAATATTTCGAAAAACACGACCATTCTTATTCCCGCGCATAACATTCCTTCTTTTAAACCAGCCAAGGAATTTGTTGGACAGGTTAAAGAAAAAGTGAAATAAGAAGATCAAAAGCAGAGAACAAAACCCCTGCGATTGCAGAACGTCCGGCTCTCTGCATTCATACGAACCGCCGTTTGCTTTCCCTTTAATGGGAACAGTACACAGCTCTCTGCTTCATTTGTTTGCCAAACAATCTTCATCGCCACAGTGTAAGTTCTGAATAATCGGACTGAAAAAGCCGATCATTCAGAACACACACTTTTCCTTCTCCCCAGGACTGACACACACAAAGAGCGTTTGATTCATTTCTCTCACCCGATTTGCCAATCCCTTTATTCATTTTCCTTCATTATCATTCCGGTCATTCTTATCAGGTTCATGCCAAATTTGTTCGATCATTCATCAAACTAAACCCCAGTCCAAGCCACCCGTTAAAACTTACCAACTTATTGAAACCCCAATCAGAAAGCACATCCTTCGGATCAGCTATAAGATTTTATATGGAATCAACACATCCGGTTTCTGCTAAATTTTATTTTCTCTCTTTCCATACGATCAAAAAAATTCAACATTCATCCTGATAAGTTGATGAGCATATGTTGTGCTTCGCACTCAAGGACTGAATTGGTTTTTCTGCCATTATCAGGACTGAATTGGTATAAGTAAGGACTGATTCTGACATCCACAGTGGCGCATACCGTGTGGCCGTGTGGTGTCTGCTAACTGGCAGAGCAGAGCGTGGTAACTGGCAGAATGGTGGGTACTATTTGGCAGAATAGAGCGTGGTAAATGCAGAATAGCGGCTGCTGTGTGGCTGTGTGGAGCGTCATATATCCGTATTTTCTGCCTTTTTTTCTGCTTGCGAGGTTAGGGCATGCTCGGGTGGTTTAACACAGAATCAAATCCGAAAATGGATTTGATTCTGTGATTGTCTTATTTTCAAGATTTTGGATAAAAATAATCCGGAAAAATTATTTTTCATTTCGAGTGCACAACTTTTTTCTTGCAAGAAAAAAGTTGGCAAAAAAGAACTTGCGCCATCCGTTGAAAAAACGGCTGAAAAATTCAGGGACCCGCTACGCGCCTAAATTTTCGAAGCGCTTACTTTTCTCTGGATTATACAGGCAAGGTCTCAGAGAAAAGAAACAAAAGAGTTTACAAACATCTTTGATAAGTAAATTTCCCTAACTATTATTTGTTAATTTTTCCTAATGAAATAGGTTGAAGAAGTTCAACCTATATAAATAATCATACCTTTGGATAACATTTTTCAGTTATTTGCGTTGATATAACCAAATGAAAAGAGTTTTCTCCATATTAATCGCTTTGCTCATCCTGATTTCGGGGACACAACTCACCGTGTCTGCGCATTATTGCGGTGGAGAACTCGCAGCGTCAAAGGTGTCCGTTTGGGGTGGCGTTGCTTCATGTGGTATGGAAGAGAAAACAACTGGTGAATGCACAAAGCCAGGCAGTCATCTTGAAAAACACTGCTGCAACAATACGATTTCAGTCTATGAGGTTGACCACAATTACTCCCCCACATTTTCTGAATTCAAAACAGTTTCACAACCAGTTTTACAGGTTTTTACTTTACCTGAAAATAGTTCATTTTATTCAATCCCTTCTTTATCACAGATTGGCGCAAATATCAGCCCGCCTGAATCTTTACTTGGGAGTGCTGTAAGCTTGCCCAAAATCTGTGTTTTCCGTATTTGATGTTTATGTAATACCATTTTTCAGCTATTAAGATTATTCAATCTCTTTTGCTGGAGGATGTTTATTGTGTTGTATCCTGATGCTTGCATCTTGATACGAATACTATTTTTCGATACATTACATTAACATCAAATTCAAATCAAATGAAAACGGTAAAAATCATTATAATTGCCTTATTGGCAGTAGTTCTGGGCTCTAACTCTTATGCCCAAATGCACGATCATTCAAAAATGGACCTATCCAAAACCGGTACAGACACTAAAATGGATATGTCCTCCACCAAAACAGAAACCATTAAAGTCTGGGGCGAATGCGAAACCTGTAAGGCCAACATTGAAAGAGCCGCAAAAATTGATGGTGTGAGGAAAGCCAGTTGGGATATGAAGACCAAAATGCTTTCACTGGTATATGATCCTTTTAAAACAAATAGCTACGATATTCAAAAGAAAATTGCAGCAGTCGGCTATGATACAGAAAAGTATAAAGCGGATGATAAGGTGTACGCGAAACTCAACGCTTGCTGCAAGTACGAAAGGAAAAAATAACCTTTCGATTCCTATATTTCAATGCAATAGCCATGGTTCAGCCAACTTCATAAATGAGGGTTTTGAATTTGGTCATGGCTATTCATTGATTCTTTTCACAAATTAAAAATAACGTTATGAAGAAATTAAGATTGTCGCTGGTAGCCGTCCTATTTGGTAGTGCTATCATGTTTTTAGGTTGTACGAAAGATGAATCGACAGACTATGCTCTGGTAAATTTTGATGCGGCTTATGTGGTCAACGGCGAAAGCAATACCATTTCAATAATCAACATTACCACAAACAAGGTTGAGAACACCATTGACCTTACCAAACTCCAAAGTAGTTCAGGTGATGGTCAGATGGAAATGGGGATGACCAACATGTGGCCGCATCATATTTACATTTCGCCCGACAAAAGCAAGTTAGTTATAGCTGCACCTGGCATGGATTTCAGTGAAGGGCATGATATGATGCAGAATTCTGCTACAGCCGGAAGCACAACTGACGCACACAGTCAGCATCATAGTGGAAGCGCTGCCACTACTGTAATGACCGGAAGGATTCTGGTATTAGATGCAGTCACAGGAGATTTGATAAAGGAAATTGTACTCGAAGAAATGGTACACAATGCTATTTTCTCTCCTGACGGTAAAGAATTGTGGACAGCCATAATGATGCCTGAAGGTGAGGTCAAGGTATTTGATGCCACAACATATGCACTTCTAAATACCATTGCAGTAGGTCAAATGCCAGCCGAAGTTACTTTTTCTGACGATGGTAAGAAGGCATTTGTAGCCAATGGCATGTCGAATACGGTAACTATTGTCGATGCCGTTAGCAAAAAAGTGCTTGAAACTACAGAAGTTGGGGCAAATCCAGTTGGCGCCTGGCCTGGGATGGATGGAATGATGAATGTGGATAACGAAGACGGACAAAGCATCAGCATGATAGATGGTATGACTAACATGATGACAAGCTCGCTGGATCTTGGATTTATGCCCGGCATGGTCGCTAGTAATACAATGATGAATCAGATGTGGGTTTCTGATCCGAATGGCAGCAAGATTCATATGTGGGAAACGAACAATGCTGGAGTCCATATGATTGGGAAAAGTTATGACGATTATACGCATAAGGGTGAAGTTACAGTCGGCAGTGGCGCACATGCTATAGCTTTTAATAAAGATGGTACTGTCGGATATGTGACAAATCAGGCCGAAGGAACGGTTTCGGTCGTTGATATTCCAAATCTCAAAGAGACGATGAAGATTACGGTTGGTAAAAAGCCTAACGGAATCGTTTTAAGGTATAAATAGGTTCATTAGCAAATGAATAATCATTTGTTTTTGATACTTTGTGTAGATGTAATTAACAAAAAAAAGACATTAACATGAAAAATTTAATTAAAAAAGTTGTTATGATGGCTGGGATAGCTGTCATCAGCGCAGGGTCGTTGTTTGCACAAAAGAGTGGCGTTTTTAAAACGTTTGCTGACTTCAATAGCGGAAAAATGGAGTATAGCATAGATTGCGCTACTGAAAAACACAAAATCAGGCTCAACGAATTCCTTGGTAAGGATTTTATTACCGTTGTTCATGAAGGCAAGCCCTATAACCTCAATAAGAATGAAATATGGGGATTCCAACTTTGCGATGACAAAATAGTACGTTTTCAGGAAAACGAGCATTATCCGGTTGCCGACAGAGGAGTACTTTGGATTTATACTAAACAAACAGTAAAAGGTGCTGGTTATCGCGGTGGTGTCAAATCTATTACAAGCTATTATTTTAGCAAAGGTGGAGATAACGGAATTTTGGAGTTGACACCTTTGAACTTAAAAGTTTCATTTCCTGACAACCACATGCTGCACGATGCAATTGATGAACAGTTTAAGTCTGCTACGTCACTCAGTGAATACGACAAATTTCATAAACACTACAAAATCAATCGTTTTTTAGAAACCCAAAATATTAAATAAATTCTTTATGAGAAAAATATTTTTCACCATTGCATTTTTTATAATCCTACTTTTTACATTTAGTAGTTGCATGAGCACAAGACATTTAAGATATGAAAGTCCGGGAGAAGTAAATCATTCAAATCACGGAGGTGGTAATTATTCAAATTCTGGAGGTGGAGGACATTCGGGCGGTTGTCATTAGACGCCTCATTCCAAAACAACGGGTTATTTAAAGTATTATCTAAAAAGGGTGGAACCATTTTTGGCCAAACAGGGCGAATATCTCCCTGTTTCAAAAAACGCAACTTCCTAGTTTCTAATTGCGTTACAAAATAAAATGGCTAAATAGTATGATATTTAAGCAAATAATTTTAAAATGGCTAAATTGCCATGATATAAAAACTTAAAATCATATGAAAACCCTCACTTTTGTGTTTCTTGTAACTCATTTGCAATCGCGTATTCTCCCAATATGCTCCAGAGGCGCCCCAACGAATAATTAAGGTGCCCAGAGTAGTCAAACGTATGGAAGTTTGAACTTCATGGGATATCTTCCTTGTAGTGTCAGAACAGACTGGATCGCACTTATAGAGGATCCATTAAATAAAAATTTTATAAATATTAAAAGAAAATCATGTTAAATCGAATTCTAAAATACTTTCTGGAACACCGGATGATTTCGATGATGCTATTGGTCGTTTTCATCTTACTCGGAACCGTAAATGCCCCCTTTAACTGGCATACGGGTGCATTGCCCCGCGATCCGATTCCGGTGGATGCCATTCCTGATATTGGCGACAACCAGCAGATTGTTGCCACCGAATGGATGGGACGTTCGCCAAAAGACATTGAAGACCAGATAACTTACCCGCTCAGCAGTTCCTTGCTTGGTATTCCGGGAGTAAAAACCATCCGCAGTACCTCCATGTTTGGCATGTCGTTCATCTATTTGATTTTTGACGATGATGTGGAGTTTTACTGGAGCCGTTCGCGGATCCTTGAAAAACTCAATTCTCTGCCGTCAGGTACATTACCCGCAGGAGTACAACCCGCCCTTGGGCCAGATGCCACCGCGTTAGGGCAAATATACTGGTACACGCTCGAAGCCCGCGACCCCGCAACGGGCAAACCCACAGGTGGTTGGGATCCGCAGGAGCTGCGCACTATTCAGGACTTTTACGTAAAATATTCACTTTCATCGGCTAGCGGAGTTTCAGAAGTCGCCAGCATTGGTGGTTATGTGAAAGAATACCAAGTTGATGTTGATCCCAACGCACTGAAAGCGTTTGGCGTTTCGGTAATGGATGTGATGCAGGCAGTGAGCAAAAGCAATCTGGACATTGGCGCCGAGACCATCGAACTAAACAAAGTTGAATATGTGATCCGGGGTTTGGGCTATGTAAAAAGTCTGGACGATCTGAATGAAGCAGTAATCACCGTTCGCAACAATGTGCCGGTTCGGATTCGCGATGTGGCAAAAGTCACTTTTGGCCCAGCCCCCCGTCGCGGTGGTTTGGACAAGGATGGAGTTGAAGCCGTTGGTGCAGTGGTTGTTGCCCGTTATGGTTCAAATCCGTTGGAGGTAATCAACAATGTCAAAAAGAAAATCGCCGAAATTGAAACCGGGCTTCCATCGAAAACCCTTGCCGATGGCACTGTTTCGAAGGTTACCATTGTTCCTTTTTACGACCGCACCGGCTTGATTCAGGAAACAATCGGAACACTGGAATCGGCATTGTCGCACGAAATTCTCATCTCCATCATTGTCATTATTGTACTGATTTTTAATCTCCGTGCCTCCCTCATCGTTTCGTTTCTACTGCCGGTTGGTGTGTTGATGACCTTCATCGCGATGAAATGGATGGGCGTTGATGCCAACATTGTCGCCCTTTCAGGAATTGCCATTGCCATTGGCGTAATGGTCGATATTGGAATTGTGGATGTGGAAAATATCATCCGCCATCTCGAAATGCCCGAAAACGAAAACGCACGTGGAAAACGCCTTGTACAGGTGATTTATGAAGCAACTTCTGAAGTCAGGGGCGCTGTTACAGTGGCGCTTGCGACTACGGTTGTCAGCTTTCTTCCGGTTTTTGTAATGGAAGGTGCTGAAGGAAAACTATTCTCTCCGTTGGCTTTTACCAAAACTTTCGCGTTGCTGGCCTCTTATGTATTGGGAATGATCGTACTACCAACGCTGGCTTACTACTTTTTCAACTTCAGGTTAGATACCAAACGAACCCGAAAGGTCTTTAACTGGATACTGATTGTTACGGGCGTGGTAATTGTTGCTATCTGGGGAACCTGGCCGGCGCTGGCGCTCACTGCCATTGGGGTCAATAACCTGATGGCACATCGTTGGCCTGGAAACAAAAAGCATTTTATCAATCTGATCAATGTTGCTATCACCCTTTTGTTTGCGGTATATTTTCTTGCCATCGAATGGTTGCCGCTTGGTGCGCACATCAGCAACTTCTCAAATTATTTGTTTGTTGGTTCTGTTATTGCACTTGTACTGGTAAGTCTCTCACTGATCGTATATTTCTATGTGCCAATTCTGGAATGGTCGTTACGCAACAAGTGGACATTTTTGGCTTTGCCGATTGCGACCATCCTTTTCGGAATACTGGCATGGCAGGGAGTTCACCGTGTTTTTGGTTTTATGCCTGAAAGGATTCAGAAAACAGATACATGGCAAAGTTTCAGTAAAACATTCCCCGGATCGGGCAAAGAATTTATGCCTGCCCTGAACGAAGGTTCGTTTTTACTGATGCCAACCAGTATGCCTCATGC
The DNA here is from genome assembly GCA_003537645.1 of Prolixibacteraceae bacterium. GTDB lineage: Bacteria > Bacteroidota > Bacteroidia > Bacteroidales > Prolixibacteraceae > Aquipluma. Next base: position 4,038 of record DPRM01000151.1, on the reverse strand, counting down.
CGGTATCGAAATGAATCAGGAATATGTTGAAATACTCGACAAGAGATTGTCTGCCATTCCCGAAGTGGAAATTGCCGTCGGAAAATGGGGACGCATCAATTCGGCTCTGGATCCAGCGCCTGTGCAAATGTTTGAAAATACGATCAACTATTTGCCTGAATTTATTCTGGACGAAAACGGTCACCGGATGCAATTTAAGGTTGACAAGGAAGATAATTTTATGCTTCAGGACGGATCCACCTACAACCGCGAGCGCGACGGCTATCGAAAGCTGACCAAAGAGCAACTTATTCCCGATAAAAATGGCGATAATTTCAGGCAATGGCGGCCCGAAATTAAAAGGCCGGACGATATCTGGAACGAAATTGTAAAAGTAACCAACATTCCGGGATTGACTTCTGCGCCCCGGCTGCAGCCCATAGAAACCCGGTTGGTTATGTTGTCAACGGGTATGCGTGCGCCGATGGGGCTTAAAGTGTATGGCCCTGATCTGGAAACCATCGAAAAAGCGGGGATTGAACTGGAGACCTTCCTGAAAGAAGTTCCTTCGATAAAAGCTCCTTCTGTTTTTTACGACCGGGCTGTGGGCGCTCCGTACATTGAAATAAAACTCAACCGGCCAGCCATTGCCCGCTACGGAATGACGGTTCAGGATGTTCAGGAGATTTTGCAGGTGGCCGTTGGCGGTATGGCTTTGACCTCTTCGGTTGAAGGGCGCGAGCGGTTCCCGATCAGGGTACGTTATGCACGCGAATTGCGTTCAAGCCCGGAAGAAATCAAAAAAATTCTGGTCCCCTCCATGACAGGGGTTCAGGTGCCGCTGGGCGAACTGGCCGACATCACTTACACCCGTGGGCCACAAATGATACGAAGCGAAAACACCTTCCTGAACGGTTATGTGATATTCGATAAAATTGAAGGACGCGCCGAAGTGGATGTGGTGGAGGATGCGCAGAAATTCCTGAAAGAAAAAATCGCATCGGGTGATCTGGTTTTAGATGCTGGAGTAAGTTATGCTTTCGCCGGAAACTACGAAAACCAGATCCGCGCAACAAAACGTCTGGCCATTGTGATTCCGATCAGTTTGATCGCGGTATTTCTGTTGCTTTATTTTCAGTTTAAAACCTTTACCGCTTCGTCGATCCACTTTTCAGGAGTGTTTGTAGCCTTTGCCGGAGGTTTTATCATGCTCTGGTTGTACAGTCAACCCTGGTTCCTGAATTTTTCAATCGCCGGGGTTGAAATGCGTGAACTATTTCAAATTCACACCATCAATCTGAGTGTGGCGGTGTGGGTTGGATTTATCGCCCTTTTTGGTATTGCCACCGACGATGGCGTTTTGATGGGAACATACATCCATCAGGTGTTTGAAGAGCGCAATCCAAAAACAGTTCAGGAGGTCCGGGAAGCAGTTGTGATTGCCGGAAGTAAACGAGTCAGACCCGCCATGATGACTTCGGCGGTTGCTATCATCGCATTGTTGCCCATTCTTTCATCAACCGGGAAAGGCGCTGATATCATGATTCCGATGGCAATTCCAACTTTTGGGGGTATGATCATCCAGACCATGACCATGTTCGTGGTACCTATCCTGCAATGTTTCTGGAGGGAAGGAGAAGCGAAAAGACACGAAAAACAATTAACAGCTCAAACGCTGAGTGAAGGAAAGGAGGGTAACCATGAATAGTTTCAAGTTCAAAGTTTCAAGTTCCAAGTTTGGTGCAATCTTGAAAAGCAGACTTATTACCCCAAAGGGGTTAAATTTGAATAACCGCCCCGAGAATTCGGGGTGGAATGGAATAGTCCGGGAATTAGCAACCCTGAAAGGGGTGAATATAAAAAGGACACAGGGTTCAACCCTTTCAGGGTTGGTCTCTATTCTCCTCATTTTCCGCGGGTTTCACCCACGGTTATTCAAATTAAGTCCTTTCAGGACTTTTAGGAGGACACAATTTACCTCGATTGCGCTTTTTATTTTGCTTTTATCCGGAACCGTCCATGCGCAGGATTCGCTGGCAGTTTATCTGGAGCTGGCAGGAAAAAACAACCCTGGTGTGAAAGCTGCCTTTAACCAATACATGGCTGCCATGGAAAAGGTTCCGCAGGTTGGTGCCCTGCCTGACCCACAGGGGGCAATGGGGTTTTTCCTGAAGCCGATGGAATTGGTCACCGGAAATCAGGTGGGAAATATCAGTGTGATGCAGATGTTTCCCTGGTTTGGAACATTGAAACTGGCCAAAGACGAAGCTTCGCTGATGGCAAAGGCCCAATACGAACTTTTTCAGGAGAACAAGGCCGGCCTCTTTTACAATGTGAAGGCGAGCTGGTACCAGTTGGCAAGATACAAACGGGGCATTAAATTGATAAACCAGAACATTGCCTTGCTCGAATCGCTCGAAAAACTGGCATTGGTTAAATTCCAGTCACCTGCCGGAAGTTCTTCGGGTTCGGGTTCTTCTTCCGGTTCCGGGATGCAGGGCTCACCTTCTGCAAGCGAAAATGGCGGTGGAATGGGTGGCATGAACAATCAGCCTGCCGCTTCGGGCCAGCAGCAACCTGGTTCCAAAATGTCATCTGCATCTTCCGGAGGAATGGGTTCCAAACCAAACGGATTGGCCGATGTGCTGCAGGTACGGATGGAAATCCTCGATCAGAAAAACCAGTTG
>DPRM01000151.1:0-1279 GCA_003537645.1 Prolixibacteraceae bacterium | reverse complement strand
ACCATTCCCATTTACCGCAAAAAATACACTGCCATGCAAAAGGAGGCCAGGTTTTTACAGGAATCAACCATGCAGAAGTCGGACGAAATGAAAAACATGCTTTTGGTCCAACACCGCCAATTGGTGCAGAACTACAGCGATGCAGAACGGCGCGTGGAACTGTACAAGGAACAGTCCGATCTGGCAAACAGAACAGCCAACCTTTTACTGGCAGGTTTTACTTCAACCGGAACCGACTTTGAAGAAATTTTGCGCATTCAGTACAAAGTTCTGGAATACGGATTAAAACACATAGAAGCAGTTGCCGATTACAATACAGCAGTGGCAAAGGCAGAGAAACTCATGAATTCGGTCAATTATTAATAAAATCAACAATGAAGACAAATAAAATATTTTCAAACAAATACCTAAGAGGTGGTTTACTGATTGCTTCCGGATTGCTTCTGGGATGGCTTTTCTTCCATAATTCTGCTCCTGAAAAGACGGAAACAGCAACGGAAATTCACGATCATGCCGCTGAAGGACACGATGTATGGACTTGCTCCATGCACCCTCAAATCAGGAAAGAAGAACCGGGTGACTGCCCGATTTGCGGCATGGATTTAATCCCCTTGCAACAATCTAATACCGTTATCGACGATCAGGCCATTGAAATGAGCGAGTCTGCAATGAAACTCGCCGAGGTTCAAACATCGGTGGTCACCCGTGGAAATGTTTCAAAAGAAGTACGGTTGTACGGTAAAATTCAGGTCGATGAAAGGTTAGTGAGAACCCAAACCGCCCATATTCCGGGCCGTGTTGAGCAATTGCTGGTGAACGTTACCGGCGAAAATGTAAGAAAAGGACAACTGATCGCCAAAGTCTATTCGCCTGAATTACTTACCGCTCAAAAGGAGTTGCACGAAGCTTTGACAATGGCCGATAAATATCCCGCTATGCTTGATGCAGCGCGCGAAAAGCTTCGTTTGTGGAAACTGAGCGATCAACAGATCGCTGATATTGAAAAATCGGCCACGGCAACAACTGTCTTCGATGTATTTGCAACAACTTCAGGAATCGTAACCAACCGAAAGGTCAATCCGGGCGACTATGTGTCCACAGGTGACGTACTTTTCGAAATGGCAGATTTATCACGAGTTTGGGCGCTTTTCGATGCCTACGAATCTGATTTATCGTGGATTTCATTGGGTCAAAATCTGGAATTTACAGCACAAGCAATTCCCGGAAAAACATTCAGCGGAAAAGTCACCTTTATCGATCCGGTGGTGGATGCATCCTC
>DPRM01000046.1 GCA_003537645.1 Prolixibacteraceae bacterium | reverse complement strand
CGGTAATCCCGATTTCGGGCGGAAATACCGATAAACAGATTTTGCTGATGCAGGATTTCGGCACAACGGTTATCGCCTGCACTCCCTCGTACGCGCTCTTTTTAGCCGAAACCATGAAGGAAATGAGTATTACTCCTGAATCGCTGCAACTGCGTGTGGGCATTTTTGGCGCCGAACCGTGGAGCGAGAATATGCGGCGCGAAATTGAAGCAAAACTTAAAATAAAAGCCATCGATATTTACGGACTGAGTGAAGTAATCGGCCCCGGTGTTTCGTGCGAATGTGAGCACCAATGCGGAATGCACATCAACGAAGACCATTTTATTCCTGAAATTATTGACCCGGAAACACTCAGGCCACTGCCTACCGGTGAGAAAGGTGAACTTGTTTTTTCAACAGTTACAAAAGAGGGAATGCCAATTCTCCGTTACCGCACACGGGATTTGACAAGGCTGATTTACGACAAATGCGAATGTGGCAGAACATTGGTAAGAATGGAAAAGTGCATGGGGCGGTCCGACGATATGCTTATCATTCGCGGTGTGAATGTTTTTCCGTCGCAAATCGAAAGCGTGCTGCTTGAAATGAGTGAAACAGAACCCCATTATTTATTAATTATTGAACGGGAGGAAACACTTGACGTGGTTAATTTGTTAGTGGAGGTACAGGAACAGTTTTTTTCCGACGAAATCAAGCAGCTTGAATCGTTGCGGAAGAAACTTACCGACAAAATACAAAGCACGCTGGGCATTTCGGTGAGGGTGAAATTAGTGGAACCCAAAACCATAGAACGCACGGCTGGTAAGGCAAAAAGAGTGATAGATAACCGTAAAATCTGACAAAGATGATAGTAAAACAAGTTTCCGTATTCCTCGAAAATAAAACAGGCAGGCTAAACGAAGTTACACAGTTGCTGGGCGACGCAGGTTTAAATATGTCGGCGTTTACCATTGCCGACACCTCCGATTTCGGAATTTTGAGGCTGATTGTTTCAGACCCCGACAAAGCAAAAGAGATTTTAAAAAAGAATAAATTTTCGGTACAAACCACCGAGGTTATCCTTGTAAAATCACCCAACCGACCGGGTGGACTGGCCAAAATGCTGAACCTGTTGCAAAAAGAGGATGTGTTTATTGAATATATGTACGCTTTTTCGAACAGCGAAGACACGGCAGTGATTGTACTGCGCCCCACCGATTTGCAGAAATGTATGGACATTTTTCAGAACCACCGCGGCGACTTTTTGGTGCAGGAAGGGCAATACCTGTTTTAAATTATTGGGAACAAGAATCTCTCGTAAATTCTTTCTCCGAACCAAAAAGATGAATCCCGGCCAATGTTGACCGGGATTCATTTTTTTGTCAGACCTCTTTTGAAACACAGGCCGATTGTGGTTTATCTTCTCTCAAAGCATTTATCGTATCAGCATCTTCGATGTGGCTGAATTAATCCCGTTGCTGGTTTTCACGATAAAAATACCATTACCGAGCGTGGTCACATCAATTGTTCCGGGTAGTGTCATTTTTGTGGCTTTCAGTTGCTGACCAGTCAACGAATAAATCGATACCTGGCAAAGACTATTTGTATAAGAACCCGATGCGCTGATTTCAAGAATTTTGTTGTCAACCAGGTTGATACGGGGTTTAAATACTGGAAAATCAAATTGTTTCACCGGAGTGAAAACATCGGAACATTCCACTGTTTTTGCGCAACGGGGTGTCATTTCAGTAATATATTCGGGCATTTCATTTTCAGAATAACACAACAGGTACGAACCCCTGATTCCCGGATGGGCATAACATGAGTTTCCTTCAAGCAAGCCTCCCAACCAGCCGATTCCTTCAATCAGCATATTAGCGCTTCCACAATGAACTGTCATGATATCAATAAAGAATCTTTTTCTGCCATTTTCGAGTGTGTCGGTTTCTCCTACAATGTAGTTCATTCCGCCACAATCAGGGCAGATTGATTCTCCAGCTTTTGCATCGAAATTATATAATAGGCTTTCAGAACTTTCATTCTCTTTGATGTAATAAAAACGGTTGGCGCTGTCGCGCAGGGCTCCCATGTATTTGTTCCTGATTTCAACCGGAGTTTCAAGATAAAGAAAACCGTTTTTATACAGTTTGAAATAGGTTCTGCCTTCAATCAGCGTATCGCCGTTAACAAAATACTTGAATTCCTGGTCGCCGCTTTGATGGGCGAATTCTTCACCATCGCAATAGTACTCATAATTGATTCTCCAAACCGAAGTTGGCGTAATCGGAAACCGGCTTGCTTCCTGTGCGCTTAATTGAATGCCGCTGAACATAAAAGTCAGGATAACAACAGATTGTAAAAAATTTCTCATAGAATTTATGTTTATTTTATTGAACATTGTATCAATATTGTTTAGTTCTTGATGGCAGACTTCGACTTCGCTCAGCCTGACCGTCCCCCTGAGCGAAGTCGAAGGGTATTTGACATGGCTTTTAAATGATTTCATTCTTAAATAAACGCATTCGAGCATTGATTAATAAAGTCTTGCCTGTTTGATGTATAATTTTCGCTGGCCATTTACCACATCCACCTTGAATTCAATATCAATCGGGTTGCATTCGAGATTGATAAAACAGTAGTGGTTATGAATGGCCATGCAATAGTCTTTCAGTTCTTTCAGTTCAGCACTCGTCATCACTGTTTTTCCTTCCATTCCCGGAACATTCGAGTGGTTGATGTACTCATAAATATCGGCATCGGAGCGGGTGTAATACAAAATCTGGTCGGGCAGGTATTTTTTCTCCGGATTTACCACGCTTATTTCGCTCACCTGAACATTAATGGTGACTGCCGGCATAAAAGGATTGTAAATGTTTTCGGTGATAGCCACACCGTTGGCCGCTTCTGCCGGGTAGGAGCGATGCACCAAAACGCCCATCGCAATTGTTTTGTGGTCGATTTTAAAATAGTCGCGCTCTTCAAAAGCCGCAAAATCCCATAAGCTGGCCCATACTTTTTTGATGGCTTTGTCAATCGGTTTGTCGGGGTCGGTCAGCGAGCCGGTGTACGATTCATACAACCCTGCGCCGTTAAAACCTTCAACATCTTCGGCATTGGTCGATGACCGGAATCTGAAAGTGGTAAATCCATCGGAATTGCTCAGCCGGGTTCTCACCATTTCCACCAACTCTGGATTCAACGATGCTTTTTTGATGGCGCTCTGCAATTCGGCAAGCCTGGTTTTCCGGTAATCGATGTCGCTCCTGAATTTTGAATCATTCAGCATGTTGTTTACCAACTGGTCGAGTTTGTTTTGTTTCATGTGCTGCCAGTAGTAGTAAAACGGGATGGCAAAATGGTTCTCGGGCAGCGGCAAAAGTTGCTGGTCAGGCAAAACAATTTTCTTTATCTCGGCAAAGTTGGCCGCCTTTCCGCCAATGACCGGAACCCACGAAACCCCGGCAGTTGCCAAGTCAATCAATCCGGTGGTTAGTGTGTCGAGGGTGAGTTTGTGCACGGTTTGAGGCTCTTTTTCTGCCCAGAATTTCTGCGCTTCATCAATGCCGGCTTCCCGGATTGTAAACGAGTCGAGCGCCACTTTAAAATAAACCAGTTTCCCGGTAAAGTCAGTCAGTTTCGGGTTGGTCCAGCCATCGCGCAACGCCATGTTGGGAGTTCCGCGGTTGTGACTGAGCACATTGATATGGCTGAGCGGCGTCTGAAATTCGGTGGTGATGATTCCTGCAACCACTGCAATATCAGCCGGGATGGCATTCACCAGTACAATGTCGTGACGGCCAAGATAAGTTCCCGGCAGTTCACCGGCATCAATTTTTCGCAGATATCCATAGTTTTCCTGCACATTCAGCGGCTGATAGTTTTGCCCCGCGTACAATTCATCAGCCGAAATCAGCGGAACATTTGTACAGATTGTTTTGTCGGGAGCATTGGCATAAAACCGCAGCCTGTCGCCAAAAAAGCAGGTTTCGGCCACTTTGTTGAAAACAGTTTCAATATCGCTGCAACTCAACTGGTCGGATGGCAAAAATTCAAGTGTGTAAATTCCTGATGCTGTGAAAAAGTTGAGTGTTGCCAGAATATACATGCGGTTTGGATGATTGGAATACTGCTCCTGGTTGAATGAAGTCCGGTCTTTGTTATACCCAAGTATTTTTGAGCAGAAATCGAAGTGTAACTCGTATTTTGATGAATTGGTGTAATAAATCTTCTGTTCTGTAATGGAATAGACTATTTTCAGCGATTTCACCTCGCTGAACGGACACCGCGACGGGTCGGAAGCCAGCAGTTGAAACGCTTCAGGGCGAATCAACTCCTCAAAATAGTCAACGCCATTTTCATAGTGCGTTTTCATCAGCGGATAAACACCATCAGAAGCGGAGTACAAATAGGGCTGACTGTAATATTCACCCTTCGAAATAAAAATGGAATCGCTGGCGAAACTGCTTTTGGTGTGCTGCCCGTGGCCTGCATCGGGTTCAGCAACAACGACAATTCCGTTGTTTTTTATGATTTTGAAATTGTAGCGGCCCCCATGGTTTTCGGCTTCAAACAGGTAAAAACCATCGGGAATCGAATGCAGCGAAACCTGCCCGCTGCCGCTGAAATGTTGCTGAATGGCGGTGAATTGCCCCGACAAATGAACCACCCTGATTTTTACGGGTGAGGCCGACTGAAACTCCAGCAGTCCGTTGGCGCTGTGCAGCGAAAAACTTTTTGGGCCGGTAATATCGCCGATGCCGGTGGTAAACGAAAACCAGCCGTTTTCACCGGTGGTGTATTTTTGCAATCCCCTGTTGACGGTGATTTCAGCGCCCGGAACGGGTTGCCGGGTATTTACATCGACCACCCGGCCCGAATAGCTTTTCTGCCCCGACAATGCGCCGGGAAAAACCAACAACCCGATTGCCGGCAGGATAAAAAATAACAGGGAATGAATTCTCATTAAAATACGGTTGTGTTTCTGTTGTTATTTACTGTTTCTGAATTTCATGTGTTAATCAGATTCAAAACCAAAACAATGGGTTGCGTATTTCGGAGAAGAAATTTTTAAAGTGGGAGGAAAATCAAAATACATTGAAGTCCTCTGCTCCCGCGCGATTGCATCGCGTGGTGAGTTTTTTTACCACACGATAAAATCGTGCGGCAGCGGGGTAGTTTGAATAATCGAGCCTGCTGTTTTCGTTTTATCGTTGCTAAATCAACCAGTTTTAGTTTTCTTTCCAATTCTTTCGACCCGAAGCTTCGGGTGCGCACAGATTGCAAACCTGCGCGAGCTTGGGGGTTTGAGAGATGCTAAGGTTGGCTAACATCTCACCGGCTATCTACTCAATTAAAATACGTATTTATTTAAATGTTTTGTCGATGATTTGATAGTAAAGTCGTCTCATTTCAGAAACTAACTGTTTTAATTCTTCTAAACTAATCATTTTTACCCCTTTTTCTACTTTCTCATTATATATAGAATTGAATTCTGTTTCGATTTTTGAAATTGCTTCTATCGAATTTTTCTGATATTTCTCAAAAAGTTGTGATTTTACTTCTTTCTCTATTTTCTCTTTGACTTTACTCAACAGGTTGATAGTTATTTCAACAACTTCTTTGGATAATTCTTTTGTTGCATTTTCGAGTTGAATTTCCTTTGCTAATTTATTATCCTGAGAATATGTTTTAAGTAAGAATTTCTCAGCTCCATCAATGTTTTTTAAACAATTTTCATAATTGTCGGCAGCAATGTTATGCATAAATTGATTTCTAATTGACATAAAAATTTGAAATTTGCTTTTCTCTTTTTTGTCTAAAGCTTTAATGTCAATTAGTAAATCTATCTTTTGATTGAAAGATAAATTTCCACTTTTGTTTCCTAAAGACTTACTTTCTTTAAAGTCGGAAATGTCCAATAGAGTAGAAAGAAAAATTGAACTAAAATTCTCAACCATCAAAGAATAACTAAGAATATCAGTTCTAATGTTCATGCCTTTTACAAATTCCATTCTTTTCTAAATTAAATGTGTGCTAATTAAAATATAAGTTTGATTTTTTCATCCTTTACATACCAATATTACCAGCCAGGTCTGAAGAATATCATCCTTTATTTATTTTAAAAAATTCTTGTTTTGTCGTATCGGCCGCTGTCATTTCCATCTGAGTTATCTGGTTAATTTCCAGATTTTTGGTGTGATGAAAATAAAGAATATTATGGTAAAATGCAAGGGAGGTTTAAATGCATGAATGCGGGAATGCATGAATTGAAGAATGCTACAATGCGTGAACAGGTCATTGAGTGATTGAGTTAATGAGAGAATGGGGAACAAGGAGCAGGGAGCATGGGGCGAGGAGCAACTCTGTGGTACTCTGTGTGTACTCAGTGCTATCTGTGTTTAAGAGAAGAGGAGTTTCGGGTTTCGGGTTGATCCCGGTTATCGGGTTTCTTACAATTCTGGAATCCGATTCCATAATTGTAAAGTTTAAACCCCGGCAACCTGAAATTTTGGTTGGCCGGACAATAACCAATCCATTTTTATATATTTGGGCTTTGTAAAAAATTAAGAATGAAACGAGTTGCGATTCAGGGTATTGTTGGTTCTTTTCACGAGGATGCTGCTTTAAAATACTTTAACGATAAAATTGAAGTTGTTGAATGCAAAACATTTACCAACGTTTGCGAAATGATGGACAGCGATAAGGTTGACCTTGCTGTGATGGCTATCGAAAATTCAATTGCCGGCAGTATTCTGAAGAATTACCAGCTCATCCGCGATTATCATCTGCGCATCATTGGCGAAATTTACCTTCACATTCAGCAGAATATGCTGGTAAACCCCGGCACAAAACCGGCACAGATTACCGATATTTATTCGCATCCGGTGGCCATTGAACAGTGTGCCGAATACCTCGAAAAGTATTATCCGAATGTGGAAAAACACGAGAATATCGATACTGCTGCTGCTGCAAAACTGGTTCGCGAAAAAAACATGGTTCATGCCGCGGCCATCGGTAATTTGCGTTCGGCCGAATTGTACGGGCTCGAAGTACTCGAAACCGGAATTGAAACAAATAAAAAGAATTACACACGTTTTCTTATACTTTCGAAACACGGTAACAAAACCGCAGGAACCAACAAAGCTTCCATCTGTTTCGAAGTGGGGCATTTTTTTGGTGCGCTCGCACGGGTTTTAAACACTTTTGCCGAAAACGAAATTAACCTCACCAAAATTCAGTCGGTGCCAATCATCGGGAAACCCAACGAATATACATTTCATGTGGATATTGAATGGGAAGACCCCAAGAAATACGATAAAGCCATTCACCAGGTGTTAAAAGGAGCTTCAAGTCTTTCGATTCTTGGCGAATATGTGCGTGGCGAAATCAATATTCATAACCAGTAAATAACCAGTTAAAATATACAATTATGAGCAAAACTGCCATTTTTTTCGGCCCCGTGGGTGGAGCAGTAAACCGGGTTGCCAACAAAATCAAAAAACAAATTGGTGACGACAAGGTTGAACTTGTTTCGGTAAAAGACGCAACTGCCGCCGACCTTGACCGTTTTGACAAAATTATCTTTGGTATTTCCACCGTTGGAAAAGATACCTGGAACTCAAATTATTCAAGCAACGACTGGGGAATTTTTCTCCCGGAAATTGAAAAAGTAAACTATGCAGGTAAAAAGGTGGCCATTTTTGGTTTGGGCGACCATGTGACTTATGCCGCCACTTTTGTGGATCATATGGCTGTTCTTGCCAATAAACTGAAACAGAATGGCGCTGTTTTGTCGGGCCAGGTTGCTGCTGATGGTTACGAGTTTGATGAGTCGGAAGCCGTTGTTGATGGCAAATTTGTTGGTTTGCCAATTGACGAGGACTTTGAACCCGAACTGACCGATGAACGCGTGGCCAGCTGGGTTAAACAGCTTGCATCGGAATTTGGATTTTAGTCAGGATGCTGGATAGAGAACGATACTGGATACTTGATAGAAAATGATGCTGGATATTTGATAGAGAGCGATACTGGATACTTGATTGAAAAGGATACTTGATATTTGAGGAACGATACTGGATACAGGATAAAACGATACTTGATAGTGGAAAAAAGAAAAAAATACTGGATAAAGAGATTCTGGATTTTATCCAGCATCCAGCATCCAGCATC
>DPRM01000144.1 GCA_003537645.1 Prolixibacteraceae bacterium | reverse complement strand
AAAATAAGATCGCTTTTGGTCAATTTCTGGAAAATGTGTTGAAAGCTACAAATGAAGAGCAAATTATCAAGGAGATTATTCGTTTGGACGATTTGAAAATTAAAGGCCTAGGTCCCGCTGTTGCAAGCATACTCTATTTTCTTCATCCAACAATTATTCCGCCTTCCAATACGGCTATCATCAACGGGTTTAATTTTCTATTCAAGGACAAGAAAAAGCTGGGGTCATGGAGTGAGTATTTAAAAATCAGGGAGGTATTAATAGACGTAAATAAGCAATATAAGAATGAATTTTCTCTCGACCTTGGAGCAATTTCGGGACTAATGTTTGAAATCGGAACGCAAAAATTGCTGCTTGGAAATGATGAATACCTCTCGGAACCGGAACGAAAAAAACTGGAAGCCCTGATTGAAAAACGGCATAACAAGATTAAGGAAGATAGGCAAGAGGAAAATCTGCATACCGAAATGCAATATCACCTGATAAAAATTGGAACAGCCTTCGGTTATGATGTGATATGTGCACAAAACGACCAATCGAGATCGTTTAATGGCGCCAGTTTTTCGTTTCATTGCCTACCCAACTTCCCAACAATGAACTCTGACAAAGATACCATCAATACCATAAAGATGATTGATGTACTTTGGTTTCAAAAATCGACTAACAATATCATTGGGGCATTTGAGGTGGAGAAAAGTACCAGTATTTATTCTGGCATTTTGCGTTTGACTGATCTTGCCTATTCTATCGCAGATGGGGATGAAGTGTTGTATATCATCATTCCGGATAGCAGGGAAAAAGATGTGCGAATGCAATTATCGAGGCCTTCAATAAAAAGCATCAAAGTGCCAATCAACTATATTTTGTTTTCCGATCTGCGTCAAAATTGCGATGCCCTTTGCAAGTTTGGTGAAAATCATCACATTATGAAGAAGATCGCCAAGTCGATATAATACTGAAAAGGTTATACGTCAATTTGAAAAGAACAAAACTCCCGAAACTTTAGCCTAAATGTATCAGTTCGTATTAGTCAACACGTTTGGGGGCTTGGTCTTTTTATCAATTTTATTTTCCGGCGGCTAACTCATCCATCATCTGTTTGAATGATTTAAACAGGCTTGATGCCTGATTATACAATTCTTCATTCGATTTGACGGCTTCCAGCATCATTCCCATGTTCATTGTTGAAAGAACCGTTTTGTCGCCAGATTCATAAACAGCTAAGGTACAGGGCATAAATGTCGAAAACTCGGGATTTGTTGTGAGCATCATTGATGCTGTTTTTGCCTGACAAATGTTGTAAACAAACACTTTCCGTTGAATGGGAAACCCTTTTGATTCAACGATCTCGTGATAAATATAGGTTTGAAGCAAGGCCAGGCTATATTTATTACAAGCAGCTTCGACCTGTTCGGCAACTTGTTCGGCAGTGAGTTTACTTTCCGTTTGATGAATTACCATTTCTATCCTATTTCCCATGATTTGTTGTTTTTAGAAGGTTACGGTTTTGTCTGCCCAGACAACCAATTCCACACAATCAACCATAGTTGAAATAGGGCAGGATTCAGTGCTGTCTAGTTGTCTTGATTTCAGGCAAGTTCCGCAGGCCAGTATCTCGCCGCCAATTTCAACGAATTTCTTCAATTGCTCGTAAACGTTGTATTTTTCATGGGTTAAACCTTCGCATTCAACGGCTTCTCCCATTAAAAAGAGTTTTACTTCATGTCCTGTTTTCTTTGCTGTTACAGCAAAACGGAAAGCGTTCCAAGCTTTTTCAAATTCTTTGGTTTCTAAAATAATTCCGATTTTCATTTCTATACTTTTAAAATGTTAATACAATTTTGTTTTCCCGGATCAGTGCATACAGATCGGCCAGTAAAGAATAGGTGCAAACCTGTGGTTCTTTATTATTCCGACTTTGCAGGCAAGTTCCGCAGCCCAAAATACTGCCGCCGTTGTCCAAAAACTTGTCGGCTTGTTCCTTCAGATCAGTATTTGTCTTTACCATGCTATCCAATTCGACACCTTTGCCAAGCAAAAATATCTTAACGGTGTCTCCCTGATTTTTGGAATAGTTTGCCAAACGCAAGGCATTCCAAACTGTTTCAGTGTCGTTTGAATAGATAACCATTCCAATAGATGTTTGCTTTTTCTCAGCCGGATTTTGACTGAATAAACTTGAAGAACAGAAAAGAAGAAGGGTAATAATTAAATTGAATTTCATAGGTTATGGATTTATGGTTTTTGAATGATAAGCCCGAAATGGTATGGCTCGATAATAAATGGATTTTCAGCAATCAGAAAACCTGCTTCTTTTGCCCAATTGACGCACGTTTTCGATTGAGGGCGAATTGCCAGAGAAGGACCACGTGGTGTTTCAATATCACTGCGCCAGTGAATGATTCCGGCCTTTGCGTCTTTTTTTAGAATTCGGAAAACTTCACTTAGGATTTGTTCCGGATGGTCATGGTGCAAAATATTGAAAATCATCACATAATCTACTGAATTGGCTGGAAGTCCTGTTCCATTAGCTATAAAATCGGCCTGATACAATTCTATATTGTTGATTCCGAGTTGATTGATTTTAGTTTTCATGAGTTCAATCATCTCTTCATCAATGTCATAGGCCAAAACCTTTCCGCGGACAACCTTTGCTGCCGGAATCGAAAAAGTGCCAAAACCACAGCCAAGATCTACAATTACATGTGTTTCGGAGGAAACTTCCATCTGCTGCAAAATGAGCAGAGGATCAAAAAATCCTGACCACATTTCTTCTTCTGGCATTCCGCTATCTCGAACTTTCATGGATGTAAATTTCTGGTTATAAATCTTTAATCAGTTCCTGATGTTTTTTCAGATTCTCGATCAGCACCTCGCGCATCATTCGGCAGGCAATGGCAATCTTTTCGGTAGTAAGCCTGAAATACATATTTAATCCTTCTTTACGTTGCGAAAGGATGCCATTAGAAACCATCATCGAGAGATGTTGCGAAAGGTTTGATTTGAGGACTCCGGTAATTTCCTGAATTTCTCCGAAGCTCATTTCTCTGTCATTCAAAATATCGATAATCTCAATACGGATGGGATTAGCCAAAGCTTTACAGATATTAGAATGTAAAGTGTAAATCGTCTTGTCTTTCATTGTTTATACGTTTAATAGTTTACAAATATATAAACTATTAAATCAGAATTGCAGTCATAGGAAAATAAAACTTATCAAGTTGCAATAACCTATCTAAGAAGCGGGTGGGACGGAAAAATTGCAGCTCTTTTGAAAGCCTTTGGATTGAGCGTTGGCTTGTTTTAAAAGTAATTTAGGAAATGGGATGAATTTATAAACTACAAATCTTCGCCCCTTGTATCTACCTCACTTATGGTATGCCATATACCTAATTTGTGGTATTTGATTGAAAATTTAAGGATCGCAACTTTGCTGGGTATTTGCACTCATCAGTATAGATACATAAAAGAACCAAAATGTATAAAATTCCTGATTCCCTAAAATCTGAAATCAGCGCATTTGCAAAGCATGTGCACGATTTCAGGAACGGTGAGATTGAAGCCGTAAAATTCAAAGCCATTCGTGTGCCAATGGGCATTTACGAGCAACGCGTAAACGGTACTTTTATGGTTCGTGTGCGTTGTGCTGCCGGTATGATTTCGCCCAACCAATTGAAAAAAGTTGCACTTCTGGCCCAAAAAGAGGGGACTGAACCCATTCACATTACTACCCGTCAGGAGATTCAGTTGCATAACGTTAAGTTGGAACAGGCTCCCGGAATTTTGGAACAATTGTACCGATTGGGCTTGTCATCGCGAGGTGGTGGCGGAAATACAGTACGCAACATCATGGCTTCGGAAGATGCCGGTATCGCAAAAGATGAAATTTTTAATGTTACGCCGTATGCTCTGTCATTGACTAACACGCTGATTGCCGAATCGGACTCATGGTCGTTGCCGCGCAAATATAAAATTGCTTTTGCCGGAA
>DPRM01000047.1 GCA_003537645.1 Prolixibacteraceae bacterium | reverse complement strand
TATTTTAGTCGGTCAATAATGATTGGAAAACTCATTATTAACATCCGAGCAGATGGATAACGGTGTAAGAAAAGAAGGTGATTATGTCAGAATTCCTGACACCATGACTTCTTGTCAGCGAATCAAATTAACGGAGGCACTCACTTTAATAGAGAATAATCCTGATGTGCAACATTCTAATCCAGTCTTCCAGTCATTAAAAAGAACAGCTTGATTTAAACTTAATTTAAAGCCAATAAAAAATGAAAAAAAAGGAATTTAAATACACGTTGTCACTCAATCAGCTGCGAAAAAGATATTTTCAGCTCGCAAGAAAAACCAAAATGAGTGAAGTCGTGCGGGACGAAATATTAAAGAAGTACGGTGTAAGCTATGCAATGGACCTGTCAGAATCTGATCTTGCTGAAGTTTGCGAAATACTGGAACGGATAATTAGCCCTAAGATGCCGGAGACAAAAGTAATGCAAGCTAAGGTGGTAGATACTATTGTTGACTACTTGAAACTAGGTGATTTTATGAAAAATGATCCAAATAGAAATGATGTAGCTTATTGCCAATCGCTTGCCAAAACAATCGCAGAAGGCGCGTCAGGGTATGTCTTTAGTCAAATTCCAACTTATATTCTAAGGCTGATTTATCGTGATTATCGAAAACGGCGGCATGAATATTTGGAAGTTGAGCGACTTATTAGATAGAAGAAAAATAGGTCAACTTTGTAAGGATTAAACAACAAGGGGGTGCCGTTTTGGTGCCCCCGTCTAATGTAAAACCACATGGCATATAATCGCAGACTGTTTTTAATTAAAGTAATCAAGATTCAAGAAATTGTCATAAATGAGAAGCGAAGGGGTTGTTTTCAGAAATTCATATATGAAAATAGAATAGCCGGAGAGTTTAATGTAAGCTATTCAACATTCAACAATTACCTTGCTATCAATGCAAGAAAGGAGCTTTCAGAACTTGAAAAACAGTTTGCACAAAACAACGACGCGGAACTTTCAGAAGATAGTCAAAAATAATAGTTTAAAAATAGTGATAAGCACTCCAGGCTCACTGACCAGAGCCGCTTATCTTTAAATATAACGCAGGGCTAGAGCTCAAATTACCAACCTAAAAGCAAATGAATAACGAATTGTCAGGCATACCATTTGAACACTTCAATGACGTTCTTTGCGTCCAGGCTCGTTTTCTTATCACGGGTGAAAACGCAGCGGATGAAAGCTTGCAGTTAATTGGAGAGAGAGGGATTCAAAAGCGAATCGAAAAAGGATATATAAAACGCACAAGGGTGCGAGCTCCAAACTACCCAATGCTCGTGACCTTTGACTCTTTACCCCAGGCCTGGAGAAAATTGCTTATACAGGCATTTGGAGAGCCAGAAAAGCTGGCTAAAAAATCTCTTTTTGAGAAAAATTACAAAAGGGATCTTACCGCTTATGAATTTTACATTAATTACAGGCTCGAAGATGGAAAGGTTTTGCCCGGTCCTGTGGTTGAAGAATATACTGTAAACGCCTCTGTTCTTAATTGCGTTAATATTTTACATTCCAAACGCATCGAATTACGCAAAAGCCTAAGAGGTACGACAAGGGGAACATGGGAAATTGTTTCGAGTGAATGTAATCGGTTCAGAAGCATTTCAAAACACACACTTCCAGAAAGCACTACGGCACTACAACGCAAAAATCGTGAATTCAAAATAGATGGATACCAAGCACTCATCCACGGCAATTGGTGCAACAAATCGGCTCTTAAAGTTGACGACCATGTGATCGACTTGCTTAACTCAATGTTTGCCTACCAACCCGACAAACCCACCCCCACCAAAATTTCACGCCAATACGAAAGCTTTTTGACCGGCTATGTTGAAGTGATCAACAATGAAACCGGCGAAGTGTACGACCCTAAAGAATTCCCAAAAATTTCGCGAGCCACCATTACCAACTACTTGGCCAGATGGTCAAGCAAAGTGGCTACTCATACCGTTCGATCAGGAAACCGCCAAGTGTGGATGTCGAAATTCAGGCCATACCACGACATGAACCAACCTAAGTTTGCCGGTTCTATTATATCGATTGATGACCGTCAGCCGCCTTTCGAGTATGCAAAGGGCAAACGCATGTGGTTTTACAACGCAATCGATTTGGGATCGGAAGCATTTACAACATGGGTTTATGGACAAACCAAAGAGGGAATTATTATTGACTTTTACCGTCAACTGGTCCGCAACTATACCGGGTGGGGTTTGAACCTTCCTGCGGAATTAGAGGGCGAAATGAGCTTAAATAGCTCCTTTTTAAAAACTTTTTTGCAGGAAGGGGCTATGTTCCAATACACTCACATTGAGGCCAACAACGCCCGAGGAAAACGCATTGAAGCCTATTACCGTCGGTTGCGTTACGATTTGGAAAAAGAGCGCGAAGGCTGGCTGGCTCGTCCGTTCGCGTTGTCAGAATCTAACCAGGCAGGAGCTAACCCGCAGCCGATTGTTCCTTACGATCTGCTTGCTGAAGGTTGCCTGAAAGATATTGAGATATGGAACAACATGGAACACTCTAAAATTAAGAGTAAAACACGCTGGGAAGTATTCATGGAAACCCAAAACCCCGACGTAAAAGCAACTAACTGGCGCGCATTCCTTCCATACCTCGGATTTAAAACCGAAACATCGTGCAAAGTCGGCCAGATTAGCCTGAACAATAAAAAATATCTGATTGGCGAAAATGGAAAGCTGACATTCGGCAACCGCCTTACAAGCCTATTGGAGCAAATTGAAGGAAAAGAACTTGACGTTTACTGGCTCGATGGAAACGACGGCCAAATGATGAAAGCGCTGGTTTACCTTCGCGGAACAGACCGCTTCGTATGTGAGGCCGTTGCCAAACCGGCACACAACAAGGCACAGGTTGAACGCACTCCGGAAGACCTTGCCAACTACGAAGCAATGGCAAAATATGTGGCATCGGTAGATGGCTACATCAACCGCAAAAAGAAAGCAATAGACAAAGTGACCGTGATCGACAATACCCCGAAGACTTTAAATAATAAATTCCAGATTTCAGGATTACGCAAACCGATTACCGAGCGCATTGAGCCGGTTGAGATCGTGGACGAAGTGGAAGAGGAAGACGATTTTTTCAAAGGCATTACAACTCCATTTGTTAAAAGTATGCGCGATAGATATTAACCAAAAAATAACAATTATGGCTATTACAATCACTCCCGAAATTAAAGACAAAGTACACGAGGCAATGATCGAACAACGTAAAAATTTTTGCGGAACAAACGGTCAATTTGCTAAAATGTATGGACTTTCAGGTTCTGCTTTCACTCGTATTCATAATGGAGAAAGGGAAGGTGTTTTGTCGCCCACAAAATGGTTACTCCTTGCTCAGGAATTTGGCGTATCACTTGAAAGTAAAAAGTGGAACACTGCAAAAACCGATGTTTTTAGAGTTATTGAAGAGGAAATTCTTTTCTGTAAGGCATATAGCAAAGCAAGAATCTGTGTTGATGAATGTGGTATAGGTAAAACATTCACGGCGAAATATCTTGCACGTACAGTTAGAAATTGTTTTTATGTTGATGCATCTCAGGCAAAAACCAGAACACAGTTTATCCGATCAATGGCAAAGTGTATTGGAGCCGATTTTCAAGGTCGTTACTATGATGTTAAAACCTCGTTGAAAATACATTTAAAAACTATGCCCCAACCAGTGGTAATCATTGACGAGGCCGGTGACTTGGAATATCAGGCATTCCTTGAACTTAAAGAGCTCTGGAATGCAACAGAGGGTTTTGTGGGTTGGTATTTAATGGGTGCCGATGGGTTGCGGGCAAAAATTGAACGAGGTATAACAAATAGAACGGTTGGTTATGCCGAGATTTTCAGCCGTTTTAGTGAGAAATACACTAGGATAGTACCAAATGATCAAAGGGAACGAATAAGCTTCTATAAAAAGCTTATTACTGACGTATTATCTGCGAACAACTGCCCAGCAGAAGAAATGAATAGAATTGTTAAACGGTGTTTGACCAACGACAGAGGCAACGATATTGGCGGACTAAGAAGGGCTGAAAGTTTGTTGATATTGAGCTAGAGACAAAACGTATGATGCCATTATAAGGTTGTATTTCAGGAGGTTCAGAATTGCAAAATCCACACAAAACGCTTTGGAGACAACAAAAAAAGCAGACTACAAGTCTGCTTTCAAATTTCAAAAAATCGCCGTTTCCTTTGCTGCGTGTGTGTTTTACTACTAATTCGTTTTATAAAATATAGCAAATCGTTTTGGCGATTATAAATATTTTTTCAGGATCAATTCAAATTCAATTCAATATCGCCGGTGTGGCACGACTTTAGAACTTCATACTGCGATGCAAAATTCAAAATCGCATCAACACTTTTTGCAGAAGGTTCAAATTCAGGCTGATCCAAGTCAAGATTGTAATTTTCAGAAGAATATTGAAACAATTCAACTTCTTTTTTCCCGGCCTGATATGAATTGATTAGATAGTTTAAGGTAGAGAGTTTACTCATAGGCATTATTTCTGAATTATTGGTTATGAAGAAATAACGTCGATGATTTAAAAATATTGTAACGAGGCAATTAATTTTTTGTCAGGCACAGATTTTTCTTCTCTATCATTTTCCTAAGATTGATCAGCGCATATCGCATACGCCCCAAAGCAGTGTTGATGCTGACGTCTGTTAAATCGGCGATTTCCTTAAAACTCAGACCTTGGAAATGCCGCATCATGATCACCTGACGCTGATCATCGGGCAACTCCTCAATTAAGAGGCGAACATCGCTGGTTATTTGCTCATAAACCAGTTTATCTTCAATATTCTCTTCCGAATACTTCTGCGAATTGAAAAGATCAATATTACTGTCATCATTTGATGTGGTACAGAGCAATTTTTCTTTTCTGAAATGATCGATAATAAGATTATGGGAAATACGAAGCACCCAGGAAACAAACTTTCCGTTCTCGGTATATTTCCCGGTTTTAAGCGAACGGATAACTTTAATAAAAGTATCCTGAAAAATGTCTTCGGCTAAATGATGGTTTTTTACGATCAGTACAATATAGGTAAAAACTCTTTTTTTATGGCGGGAAATAAGAATTTCAATTGCAGCCTGATCGCCATCAACAAATTGTTTTACGAGCGAATTATCGCTCAGCTCTTCTGTTCTGAACATTACTCTAGTAATTATGTGACTGTTAATTTTAATAATCAAAGAGTAGAGTTCTGTCGATAGGCAACCTTATTTTGAATTAGAGTTAAACAATTTGCTAATTTTGTGTTTGTAAAAATGAATCATTTTTTTTAGAAAAACAAATTTTTGTAAATATAATAACATAACGAATGAATTTTCCCTCCAATAATTCATCCTGTATCCAAATAAAGGGCGCAAGAGTTCACAATCTCAAGAATATTGATTTAAACATAAAACGCAATAAATTCATCGTAATCAGCGGCTTATCTGGCTCCGGAAAATCGTCACTGGCTTTCGACACTTTGTATGCTGAAGGTCAGCGCCGGTATGTTGAAAGTTTATCGTCTTATGCCCGTCAGTTTCTGGGGCGAATTAATAAACCTGAAGTCGATTATATTAAAGGAATTCCGCCAGCTATTGCTATCGAGCAAAAGGTAAATACGCGAAATCCACGCTCAACGGTTGGCACATCGACCGAAATTTACGATTACCTGAAGCTTTTATTTGCCCGTATTGGAAAAACCATCTCGCCTATTTCAGGAAAAGAAGTGAAACAGCACCACGTTGGCGATGTTACTAATTTCATCCAGTCTTTTCCTGAAAACACGCGTTTCATGATCGGATCACCATTGAAAATCAAGAACGGCCGCAACTTGATTCAGGAAGCAGAATTATTATTGCAACAGGGATTTTCGCGATTAGAAATCGACAATGAAATAATAAAAATTGATGATCTCCTGAAAGAAGACAAACAGGTTAAATGCGGAGAGTCGGCCTGCAATATTGTAATTGACAGGGCTACAGTTTTAAACGATGAAGACAATCTAAGCCGCATTGCAGATTCGGTACAAACCGCCTTTTTTGAAGGACATGGAGAATGCGTAGTTAAAGTTTACATCGGAACAAAGGTTCAGGAAGAGCATTTTTCGAACCTTTTTGAAGCAGACGGCATTGAATTCGAAGAACCATCGGTACACCTTTTCAGTTTCAACAATCCTTTGGGAGCCTGCAAAACTTGCGAAGGTTACGGGAAAGTAATCGGGATTGATGAAGACCTGGTTATCCCGAACAAGTCTTTGTCAATCTATCAGGATGCAGTTGCCTGCTGGAAAGGCGATAAAATGAAGGAATGGAAAGATGAACTTATTTTTTCGGCCGAAAAATTCAAATTCCCTATTCACAAACCTTATTATGAGCTAAGCGAAGATGACCGGACACTGCTTTGGACAGGAAACAAGCACTTTCAGGGACTGAATCAGTTCTTCAAAATGCTCGAAGAAAATACTTACAAAATACAGTACAGGGTGATGCTTTCGCGATACAGGGGAAAAACCAATTGCCCTGATTGCCGCGGCACACGGTTAAAAAAGGAAGCATCGTACGTAAAAGTTGGAGGAATCTCGATTCAGGATTTGGTTTTACTGCCAATTGACGAGTTGACGGCATTTTTTGCAAACCTGAAACTTACTGATTACGAAATAAAAGTTGCAGAACGTATCCTGACCGAAATAAACAACCGGCTTGATTTCCTGAATGACGTCGGGCTCGGCTACTTGTCATTGAACCGGCTGTCATCATCATTATCCGGTGGCGAATCGCAGCGAATCAACCTTGCCACTTCACTCGGGAGCAGCCTGGTTGGGTCGATGTATATTTTAGATGAACCGAGCATCGGCCTTCATTCGAGAGATACGGTGAGATTAATCCGGGTTCTGCGAAAATTACAAAAACTCGGCAATACGGTTTTGGTGGTTGAACACGACGAAGAAATCATCCGCGAAGCCGACGAAATTATCGATATCGGCCCACTGGCAGGGAGACTTGGCGGCGAAGTTGTTTTTCAGGGAACGCACGAAGAACTTGAAACCTCGGCTGAAAGTATGACTGCCAAATACCTGACAGGCAGAGAAAAAATAGAAATACCACAATCGCGCCGGAAATGGAACAACTATATCGAAATTACCGGAGCGCGTGAAAACAATCTACGAAATGTGGATGTAAAATTTCCGCTCAACACAATTTGTGTGGTAACTGGCGTGAGTGGCTCCGGAAAATCATCGTTGGTTACCAAGGTTTTGTATCCGGCTATGGCAAAACTTTTTGGCGGATTCAGCGAAAAAACCGGACAGCACGACCAGCTCCGGGGCGACATCAACCTGGTTACTTCGGTTGAGTTTGTTGATCAGAATCCTATTGGAAAATCGTCGCGATCAAATCCGGTTACATACCTGAAAGTTTACGACGAAATCCGGAAACTATACTCCGAACTGCAAAGTTCAAAATTTAACGGTTTCAAGCCATCACATTTCTCGTTCAATATTGAAGGCGGAAGATGCGAAGAATGCCAGGGAGAAGGCGAAATTACGGTCGAAATGCAGTTCATGGCCGACGTTCACCTTGTGTGCGAAAGCTGCAAAGGAAAGCGATTCAGAGATGAAGTTCTTGAAATTACCTTCGAAGGAAAAAACATTTTCGACATTCTGGACCTGACAGTTAACGAGGCAATCGATTTCTTCGGAAACCAAAAATCAACTTCAGCAAAGAAAATTGCAAAATTGCTGAAACCATTGCAGGACGTAGGCTTAGGTTACGTGAAGCTTGGACAGTCATCGAGCACATTGTCGGGTGGAGAAAGTCAACGTATTAAACTTGCTTCTTTTCTGGCCAAGGAAAAAGGAAGCCCTTCCCTGTTTATTTTCGACGAGCCAACCACCGGATTACATTTTCACGACATACGTAAACTGCTAAATTCTTTCAATGCTTTAATTGCCAGAGGCCACAGCATTATAATTATAGAACACAATCTGGATGTAATAAAATGTGCCGATTGGGTGATTGACATAGGACCCGAGGGAGGAAAAAATGGTGGCCGGATAATTTTTGAAGGCAAGCCTGAAGATTTGGTGAATATTCCTAAATCATATACAGGAGCAGCATTGAAAGAGAAGTTATTGCAATAGAAAAAGAATCTTTGTAGAGACAGAGCAATGCCCTGGCTCTACAAAGAGATAAAAAAAAGGTTGGAACTTTCGAACCAACCTTTTTTTTCAAAAAAGAAAATATTTTTCTTAAATACGTTTTTCTTTGATACGGGCTTTTTTACCGGTAAGAGAACGTAAATAATACAATTTAGCTCTGCGAACGCTACCTTTTTTATTCAATTCAATCTGGTCGATAAACGGTGAATAAAGAGGGAAAATTCTTTCAACACCCACGTTTCCAGACATTTTACGAACAGTAAAGGTTTTAGTAATACCTGTACCTTTTACCTGAATAACTACACCACGGTAATTTTGGATACGCTCTTTGTTACCCTCACGAATTTTGTAGTGAACGGTAATAGTATCACCTGAATTGAAAGGCGCATGTTCTTTTGTTTCAGTAACAAACGCGTTTTGTGCAACTTTAATTAAATCCATTGTTATAAGTTTTAGTGGCAATATTACATCAAATCAATGAGTAAGAGATTGCAGAAATGTGGCGCAAAAATAATAAAATTATTCATTCCACCATTCGCATCGTCAACAAAAGATCGGGATAATTCTGAAAAATCAATGGCTGGCTTCGCCCTTCATTTTCAAATGATCGCCGGTTTGGTCAACAATCGTCTTTTTCCACGATTCAGGATACCCCGGTTGACTTGGATTTGGGGCAATTCCGGTTTCAGTTCTTTCAAACACACCATCTTTTTCTTTCTTGATGTTACCATCAATAAATTTCACAATCAGAAATTGTGATAATTTTTTCCATTCCTGCGTCATTCCGTTTGCCTGGCTTACTGAATAATCGGATAAAAACTGAAGTGTTTCTTTTTTCTTACCGGCATTCCATAAATTTTGTGCAGCCAAATCAACACTTGGCGTGTAAGCAACAAACTTATCTTCCAGGTTTTTCTGCACTTTCTGTATATCAGGAATAATGGCATCGTAACGAAGATAAGCCAGGTTCGAAACCAGATTAAAAGTCCAAAAAGCTGCTGTTTCAGAATAAGTAAGCATGTCGCCGTTTCCTTCTTTAAAACATTCAGGAATTTCGGTTATTCCGCAATACATCGGGACGTAGCAAGTGCTGTAAGCATCGTCAACTCCAAACCAAAGTATTCCGCCAATTGGATTGGGCAGCCACGAACGCGACTGGGTTACAAATGAAAAGCCGGTTTGCTGAGTCGAAATAGCTCTTTCATTGACATAGGTATCAGAATCAACTTTATAAGTCAAGGGTCTCCAGCGATAAGGAAGTTTAAATGGACCGGCGCCTGCATCTTTAGTCATATCCAACGCAGTTCCCTGATAATGATCGCGCATCATTCCCATCACATCCTGAACGCTCAATTTCTTATCGGGTTTTATCCATAAAGGCATACGGTTGACCGGAAAATTATTTGGACCACCATGTTTAACATTGCCAAGCGCATATTCCTCGTATTGTTTCATTCCTGAATTAACCTTATTGAAGCCGGCAAATACACGGGCATCACTAAAACGGGCTCCGCTAAAATCAACTGGAGCATAAACATCTGAAAAGCTAAAATCTTTGTCCTGGCCTTTATACCAGCCTTTTTTTCGTGCAAACGAAATAACATCTTTCGAGTAGATGCTGTTGGCCGTATCGTTCATTGGGAAAGTTGTGATACGGGCCTGATTAGCGTGTCCGCTGATGTATCCGTCAGGGATACGTTGCGCCACCCAAATGGCACCTTTTTCACCTTCGCCTTTTCCAATTATTTCCATAATCCAGACTTCGTTCGGGTCTGAAATAGAAAACGATTCGCCAGAACTTGCATAACCATATTTATCCATTAAATCGGCAATCACTTCGATGGCTTCGCGGGCTGTTTTGGCACGTTGTAAAGCCACATAAATCAGGCTTCCATAATCCATAATTGCACCCGACTGCTTGGCCAGTTCTTCGCGACCGCCATAAGTTGTTTCACCAATTGCCACCTGAAACTCGTTGATATTTCCAACCACACTGTAGGTATGTGCCGGCTGCGGAATCCGCCCCAAAAATTTATTGGTATCCCACTCGTAAATATCGCGCATAGATCCTGCCGGATAATCTTTTGCAGGCTGAAAATACAATTCGCCATACAAAGTATGCGAATCGGCCGCATAAGTAATCATGGTCGAACCATCGGCTGAAGCGCCTTTAGTAACTAAAAAATTGGTACAGGCCAGCGAAATCTGAACGCCTGAAATAACCGCCAGAAGCGATAGAAAAACAATACGTTGAAACTTTTTAATCATGTCAGGTATTTTTGTTTGATTTTTTTCGAACGCCAAATATATCAGAAAAAAGGAAATAGAAAAGGGATAATAATCAGTGTTTGTAGAGTGCAATTCCCAAACAAACCCAACCGGCAACAAACGAAATTCCGCCAAACGGCGTGATAGCACCGAGAACTTTAATACCAGTGAATGCCAAAAAATAAAGGCTTCCGGAAAACAAAACAATACCAGTAAACAAGGCAATGCCTGACCAACGTATCCATTTCGATTCGTTACGAAAACCAATCAATCCTACGAGCAATAAACCGAGTGCGTGGTAAAACTGGTACTCAACTCCGGTATTGTAAACCGCAAGCATTTCAGGAGAAAGAATCTTTTTTAGAGCGTGAGCACCAAATGCGCCAAGCAAAACTCCCAAAGCCATAAAAACTGCGCCTGCCAAAAGTATATTTCGATTTTTCATTTTATATCTTATTTCTGTCCATAAATAACAACCGGGAGCAATGGTGGTTTTCAGAAACAAAAAATCCCGTCGAAATTTACAACGGGATTTTGGTCTCTATGCGTTTATTTAAACGATTAATCCAGTTTATGAATCACCAATCCGGAGCGAAGTTTTGGTTCGAACCAGGTGGTTTTTGGGGGCATAATATTGCCCGAATCGGCAATGTTGATTAATTGCTGCATTGAAACCGGATAAAGGGCAAAAGCCACTTTCATGTCGCCGCTGTCAACACGTTTTTGCAATTCGCCCAAACCACGGATTCCACCCACAAAATCGATGCGGGTTGATGTACGCAGATCGGCAATACCCAAAATCTGATCGAGCACCAGATTTGATAAAATAGTCACATCCAGCACGCCAATTGGATCGTTATCGTTGTAAGTTCCGGCTTTGGCATTCAGCTGATACCAGTTTCCGGAGAGATACATGCTGAATTCGTGCAGTTTGGCTGGTTTGTAAATTTCGGTTCCGGCCAATTCAACATCAAAACTTTGTGACAGTTTATCGAGCAATTCAGCCTCGGTCAAACCATTCAAATCTTTTACAGTGCGGTTATAGTCGATAATCTGCAACTGATTATCAGGAAAATGAACAGCCATAAAGAAATTGTATTCTTCATCACCGGTATGATTCGGGTTTTGGCTTTGTTTTTCCAAACCAATACGGGCAGCTGCAGCAGTGCGGTGGTGTCCGTCGGCTACATAAGTTGCCGGAACTTTGGTTGCAAACAATTCCTCAATTTTTTGATTGGTAGCAGCATCATTAATGGTCCAGAAATGGTGACCAAAACCATCTTCAGCCACAAAATCGTAGTCAGCTTTCTGATTTTTCACTATCGAATCAACGATGGCGTCAATTTCAGAAACAGCGCAATACGAGAAGAAAACCGGTTCGATATTGGCATTCAGGTAACGGGTCAGAATCATGCGGTCTTCTTCCTTGTCAGGACGAGTCAGCTCATGTTTTTTGATGATGCCCCGGTTGTAATCTTCGCACGAGGCAGCGCCAACAATTCCATATTGCGTGCGGCCATTCATGGTTTGTGCATAAATGTAGTATTTGGCTTCTTCGTCCTGAATCAACCAGTCTTTCTCCTGAAAGCACTCGAAATTCTCAACCGATTTCAGGTAAACTGTTTCCGAATGAACATCGGTTCCCTCCGGGCAGTCGATTTCGGCACGGGTGATGTGAAGCAGTGAACAGGCTTTGCCTTCAGCCATTTGAGCCGCTTCAGTGCTGTTCATTACGTCGTAAGGCAAACAGGCCAGGTCGCTGGCAATTGCTTGTGGCGGACGAAGTCCTTTGAATGGTTTTACGATAGCCATAAATTTTACTTTTTTTTGAATATATTTTACTTTTTCTGGTACTTCCTGTAAATATCGATCATATAACTCCTGATTGCCACTTTTCTACCTTGCTGAAGATTTGTTGCTTTCGCCCATGGCATAATCAACGCAGTGATTCCTGCAACAAGTAAAGCTTTTATCGGATTCATCTCGATTGAAAATATCCAGACAATCAGATAGAGAACATCAAAAAGGATCAAAAAGAACATCAGATTATAAAAAATGATCTTGAATTTCAATGACATAACAAATATTTACGATTTTACAATTTACGATTTTACAATTTGACAAATCTTATTCTATTTCAATACTGTATTTTCCAAGCAATCCGGGCACTCCCGATAAGGAAAATTTTGCTTTTTTGATTTTATTGGCTTCCGGATCGAATGAATAATTTACGGCCGTCCGAAAATCTGTCTTCAGCAAGTTGCTTTCGTGAAAAACAGCCCTTAAAAGATCACAATTTTTGAAAACAGCCTCCGATAAATCAACTCCGGTAAAGTCAACTTCTTTAAGCGAACAGTCGGTAAATTTTGCCCGTTTCATCTTTTTCATGAAAAAAGAAGCATAATCGAGCGTGCATTTCTGAAAGTTGGCAGCAAAAAGAAAATCGGAACAATGATCAAAATTAATTCCAATCAACTTACAATCAACGAAATGAACATCTTTCAAACCAGACCCGCTTAATTTGGTCAGGGCAAAATTACAGCTTTCAAAGCGACAGTTGATAAAATCGTTTTCAGAAAGAACACTGTTCGAAAAATCGCAGTTCGAAAAAGTACAACTGTCGAATTCTGTATTCGATATCCTTTGGCCTGAATAACTGATATTTGTATAATTCTCTTTGTCGTGTACTTTTTCTTTCATCAATAAACTTCTAAGGTATTTCTAAGTCCCCACTTTTGGGAGGGGATTTAGGAGAGGCTTTTATTTACCCGATATGTCTGATCGCCGTTTTCGAAGAAGGCCACAATTTGCTCGGCAGCGGCAACGCCAGCATTTACGTTGGCTTCAGAAGTTTCAGCCCCCTGTTTTTTGGGAGTTGAATAATAGCGAAATTCAAATTTTTCAGCCAATTCATCGTGGCACGAAGGAGCAATATCGCTGATGTATTTAAAGTCCGGACGCTCTTCCAGCATCTTTCTCAAGCCATCTTCGTCAATCACTTCTTTTCGGGCGGTATTGATTATGGTTGCACCTTTCGGCATTTTGTTCATTAATTCGAAGTTCACCGATTTTTTTGTTTTTTCATTCGATGGAATATGCAAAGACAAATAATCGCTCTGGCTAAATAAGTCATTAACCGACTGAACCACCTTAACTTCATAAGGTTCCATACTTACTTTCGTAACGCAAGGATCGAGGGCAACAACCTTCATTCCCAAACCCTGAGCAATTCGAGCCACACGTCGTCCGATGTTTCCACAACCGTAAACACCAACAGTTTTACCTTTTAATTCGGAACCAGAACCGCCTTTAAAGTTGCCGCGAGCCATAAAAATCATCATTCCAATAGCCAATTCGGCAACTGCATTCGAATTCTGTCCGGGTGTATTCATGGCAACCACACCTTTTTCGGTACAGGCCACCAAGTCCAGATTATCAAAACCTGAACCTGCTCTAACCACTACTTTTAATTCAGTAGCCGCTTCAAGAACTTCCCGGTCAACAATGTCGCTTCTTACAATCATTGCCTGAACATCTTTCACCGCATCAAGCAAATCGGCCTTTGCAGCGTATTTTTCCAATAAACGAACTTCGTAACCTGCTTCTTCAAAAATTCCGGCAATTTGTTTTACTGCTGCCGGGGCAAACGGTTTTTCTGTAGCTATTAATACCCTTTTCATAGTTTTTCCCCATTAAAAAAGAAAAGCAGAACCCCCATTCTGCTTTTCTTTTCGATTTTTATTGAAGTTTAATTTTTTCGAATTCTTTCATCGCATCAACCAATGCAATTACGCTTTCTTTCGGAAGTGCGTTGTAGGTTGAAGCGCGATATCCGCCAACAGAACGGTGACCTTCCAGACCAAGCATTCCCAATGATTTGGCGTAGGTAAGGAATTCCGGTTCCCATGCCTTGTATTCGTCATTCATTACAAAACAGATATTCATAACCGAACGATCGTTTACATCAGGAATATTGGCTTTGAATAATTTGTTGCGGTCGATTTCATCGTAAAGAATTCCGGCCTTTTCGATGTTCATTTTTTCCATCACCTTCACGCCGCCCAATTCTTTCAGCCATTTCAGGGTTTGAAGAGCTGCGAAAATTGGAACTACCGGAGGTGTGTTGAACATGGATTCGTTCTCGATATGAGTTTTATAATCCAACATGGTTGGAATTTTGCGGGTTACTTTACCCAGCGCATCTTCTTTTACAATTACGAAAGTAACGCCTGCCGGAGCAAGGTTTTTCTGAGCTCCACCGTAAATAATGGCATATTTCGAAACATCCATCTGACGGCTGAAAATATCAGATGACATATCGGCAACCAACGGAACTTTACAGTCAATATCGGTTCTGATTTCGGTCCCGTAAATGGTATTGTTGGTGGTAATATGGAAATAATCAACATCTTCAGGAACAGTATAACCTTTTGGAATATGATTATAAGTGCTTGCTTTTGAAGAAGCGACTTCAACAACTTCGCCAAAAAATTTGGCTTCTTTCTGAGCTTTGTCGGCCCAGGTTCCGGTGTTCAGATATGCTGCTTTTTTTTCGAGCATATTGTACGGAACCATCATGAATTGCGAGCTGGCGCCGCCGCCTAAAAAAAGCACGTGGTAACCTGCTGGAATATCGAGCAATTCCTTGAAAAGTTGCTGAGCTTCGTTGCTAACGGCAACAAATTCTTTGCTGCGGTGCGAAACTTCCATCAGCGAAAGGCCCGTTCCGGCAAAATCAATTAATGCTTCGGCTGTGTTTTTAATGGTGTATTGCGGCAAAATTGAGGGTCCCGCATAAAAATTATGCTTCTTCATTTGGTTATAAATTATGGGTTAATAACTATTTACAATCAGTTTAATTGCAAATAATGGTTCAAAATAAACGATTATCTGCGTTTGGATGCCTGAGATAAATCAGACTTAACTACACTACAATAAGTTATAAAACATTCAATTAATATGCTTCAAAATTCGAATAAAAAATTGAGTCAGCAATCCCGAATGCGGGTTATTTTTCTATTTTTTTCATTTTCAGTGTAACCACAATACGTAATTCACGAAAGCCACTGAAAACAAATGTTATGACTATGTTTTACTGGTCTGAAATATCAATCAACCGATCTCCCTGAAATGCCGGAATAACCTTTGTTTGATCGGCAGTCAGGCAATATTCGATGCAATCGTCCAGACCTTTCGATGCCAATCGATCTTTTTGTGCTGCCTTTTGAATGTAGCCAAACAGATCGGGTTTAGCCAAATTCCAAAGATCAACCGAAGCTGTAACTGCATCACAAATGCTTTCAAATTTTCCTGAATTTAATAACCTTTCGGCCAATGCTCCAGCGAATACGGTGTCCTCCAGACTGAATCGGCCTTTCCACGAAGCGCAAAAAATCAGAACCGGGGCATTTTGCTCAATAAGCCAGTTGGCTAATGATGAAATATTCAGGAATGAGCCGATTACTACTGCTTTAGAATGGCTTGCCTTATGTATGCAGCGTGTTCCGTTGGTGGTAGAATAAACAATTTCTTTTCTGGATACAATTTCAGGAGTAAAATTAAAGGGCGAATTTCCGAAGTCGGCAAAATCGAGCACGTAACCATCGCGCTCCGAAGCGACCATGTAACCACGTTGTTTCATTTCGCGGGCTTCGTCAACGGTGGCAACAGGAATGATGCTTTTTACTCCGTTGTGAACTGCAGCACAAATTGAAGAAGTTGCACGCAAAATATCAACAATCACCACAAGATTCTGATCATCAGCATGTTTATCGTAAATTGCGGGGGACAAACAAACTTCAAGCCGATTTTTGGTTTTTTCCATTTTCAGGTTAAAGCCACAAATATAAAGAAAGTAGCCAACCCACTCCTATTTCCTGAAGTTGAAAGCAGCATTTAAGGTAAAGGTAAAATTGAAGAATGAATTTCGACAAAGAAAAAACCTGCTGGTTTTGCTGCCAACAGGTTTTTCATAAGTCTATAATTTGTTTTTTTTAGCCTACAAAATCAGGCGTTACGCCGGATTGATAAACGGCATTTTAACGATTTTGGCTTTCAGCATTTTTCCGCGAATATTCAGGAAAACTTCGGTTCCAATGGCCGAATAGGCTTTGTTCACGTAAGCCATTCCGATACCTTTATTCAGAACAGGCGACATTGTTCCTGAAGTTACACGCCCAATCACATTTCCATCCTGATCAGTCAGTTCGTAATCGTGACGGGGAATTCCACGGTCAATCATCTCAAAACCACGAAGTTTACGGTCAACACCTTCCTGCTTTTGCATCAGCAGAAAATCTTTATCAATGAAATGGTGGCCATTAAATTTGGTAATCCAGCTTAAACCTGCCTCGATCGGCGAAGTGGTATCATCAATATCATTTCCGTAGAGACAAAATCCCATTTCCAGGCGCAACGTATCGCGGGCTGCCAGTCCGATCGGTTTAATTCCGAATTCGGCGCCAGCTTCAAAAATCACTTTCCAAAGTTGTTCGGCATGTTCATTCCTGAAATAAAGCTCAAAACCACCCGAACCGGTATAGCCTGTGGCCGAAATAATTACATCGTCAACGCCGCCAATTGCTCCGGTTACGAAGGTGTAATATTTAATTTCAGAAAGATCAATATTGGTTAATTTCTGAAGGGTCGCTTCAGCTTTTGGGCCCTGAATGGCTAACTGGCTGATTTCAGCAGATGCATTTTCGAGAATGGCACCATTTGTATTCTGCGAAACAATCCAGTTCCAGTCTTTTTCGATATTGGCAGCGTTCACCACCAGCATATACTTTTCGGGAGCATAATAATAAACAAGCAAGTCATCAACAATCCCGCCCTTGCCGTTTGGAAAACAGGAATACTGTGCCTGTCCGAGCATAAGTTTCGAAACATCGTTGGTAGTTACGCGCTGTACAAGTTCCTGCGCATTGGGGCCTTTGACCCAAAACTCGCCCATGTGCGACACATCAAATACGCCAACTGCTTCGCGGACAGTCATATGTTCGTCTTTTATTCCTGAATATTCGATCGGCATCTCAAAACCGGCGAACTCCAACATTTTGGCGCCTAATTGTTTATGTATCTGATTAAAAGCTGTTATTTGCATAAAATTGGTTTCAGTTTTTATTGAGCAAAAATAGATTATTACCTATATTCAAAGCATGAAAAATATCATTTGGCAAAGATATTAGTTTTTATCTCAAGAGCCTGCAACTATATGTTCTAATAATTATTTTCCGTATTATTGCATTATTAGAAATAAGTATAAAAACTAACCTGATGGATCAAGCACGTTATACAAATTTGGATTACCTGAAAGAAATCACAGGCGGCGAATCTGATATTATGAAAGAATTTATTCAGATGTTTTTCGACCAAATGCCTGAATTCAGAGATGGAATGACCAAATACCTGAATGAAAAAAAATGGAAAGAACTGGGTGAAATTGCTCATAAAGCAAAATCATCGGTAATGACTTTCGGAATGAACGACCTTGGGCATCGCCTGAAAGAATTACAGCTAAAAACTCAAAAGCTGGAAGCAATTGATACTTACCCTATTTTTGTTGATGAATTTATGAGCACAATTGCAAAGGCAGAAGCTGAACTCCAGGATGACATGAGTAAATTATAAATGATTATTTACCTGGATCACTTAAAATATTCGACCCATAAATTCCTTAAAAAGAGTTTATGGGTTTTGTTTTTTGAATGACTAAACACCGCGCTGCTGCTTGCCCCGGGCGTTTTTTCGCCGTCCCGGGCAAAATGTGGCTTCCCCCGGCTTGTATTTTGCCGTCCCGGGCATTGGGGAGCCTCCCCAGGAATAAAAAACATCTCCCCGGGCGAAATATCGGCGTCCCGGGACAAGATTTGTCTTTAATCCGGTAGTTTACTCGCTTCTTCACAGAAACTGTTTCCGAAAAATTGCAGAAATTTGGATATTTTCTGCATCTATTTCAAAAAACGACGTCTATTCAGTAAAACAGATTAACAACTCAAAGCAAGATGAATGAAATGATGGAAGCAATCTGGAAAGATCATCACAACCAGCTGCTGAATTTTATTAATAAGCGGGTGAAAGACCGCGATGAATCGGAAGATATACTTCAGGATGTGTTTGTGAAAATCCTTACAAAAATTGATACACTAAAGGACAGCTCCAAGTTGCAAAGCTGGGTTTACCAGATGACCCGCAATGCGATTGCCGACTATTTCAGGAAGAAAACCAACCCGGAAGTATCCGCCATTCAGGAAGAAAAAACCGACGAGACGGAACAAAATGCCATGCACGAAGCGGCAGGCTGGATTGGCTACTACGTGGATGCCTTGCCCGACAATTACCGCGATGCGCTGGTGATGTATGAAATGCAGGGCCTTTCGCAGAAAGAAATTGGCGACAGGCTGGGGATTTCGTATGTGAATGCCCGAAGCCGTATCCAGCGCGGACGGCAATTGCTAAAGAAAAACCTGACAGACTGTTGCGTTTTCAATGTGGACGCCTACGGAAACATTATTGAGTACAACCAGAGGCCAAAGGGCTGCGATAATTGCTGATTTTTCCTGCATCAAATTTCCAATTCAGCCGTCAACAGGGTGTAATTAAAAAACAATTAGATATGAAAAGATCAGAAATTTTAAGAAATGCCGTGCGCGAACATTACGGCAGTTTTGCAGAAAACAATTCGTCGTGCTGCGGCCCATCAACCGGAAACAACTCTTGTTGCGGCCCAACAAGCTACACCTTCGAAGAAATTTCGCTCCAGTTGGGCTATTCCGAAGCCGACGTAAAACAAGTGCCCGTTGGCTCGAACATGGGGTTGGGTTGTGGCAATCCACAGGCCATTGCTTCCATCCGCGAGGGTGAAACGGTACTCGACCTGGGCAGCGGAGGCGGTTTCGATGCTTTCCTGGCCGCGCAGCAAACCGGCAAAACCGGAAAGGTAATTGGCGTTGACATGACCCCGAAAATGATCAGCCTCGCGCGCGAAAATGCCGAAAAGGGCGGGTTCGATCATGTTGAGTTTCGTCTGGGCGAAATAGAACATCTGCCGGTTGCTGACCAGTCGGTGGATGTGATTATCTCCAACTGTGTCATCAATTTATCGCCCGAAAAGCAGCAGGTTTTCAACGAGGCATACCGCGTACTGAAAAAAGGAGGTCGCCTGGCCATTTCGGATGTGGTGGCTACCGCGCCAATGCCCGACGAAGTTATGAAAGACCTCGAACTTTATTCTGCCTGCGTTTCGGGCGCTTCAACCATCAACGAGCTCGAAAACATGCTCCTTACTGCCGGTTTTTCAAACATCCGCATCAGCCCAAAAGACGAAAGCAAGGAGTTCATTCGCGAATGGTCGTCGGGTGCCAGTTTGGTCGATTTTATCCTTTCGGCAACGATTGAAGCAACCAAGTAATTTTGGTATTATTTGTCAGTCGGTTATGGTCATTCAGTGGTCATTAAATGGTCATTAAATGGTCATTAAATACAACTTAATGACTACTAAATGACAATTGAATGACATTATTTTATTTATACAGAACATTTCGGATTCTAAAACAGTCAACTATGAATATCGAAGAAATCATCAATCAAAACGACCTTGCGGAGGCAGTTGACCTGCTCCGGGAATTCGATCTGGCTTATACCGACCTCAACCAGCCCAATGTCAGGCTCTTTAAATTTAGCGAATCCGGGAAGCTGGTTGGTTTGGGCGGATTGGAAATCTACAGAAATCGGGCTTTGCTCCGGTCAGTTGCCGTTGCGAAAGAATTTCAGGATAAAAAAGCCGGACGCTTTATTTGCAATTGGCTGGAAAATTGGGCTATCGAAAACCAACTTTCGGAGCTTTACCTTTTAACCACCACCGCGCCGGGATTCTTTGCGCATTTGGGCTACCAGATCATCCAACGTGATGAATTTCCGGAGAATTTAAGGCAAACTGCGCAATTTTCGGAGCTTTGTCCTGCATCATCGGTTTACATGATGAAGAATTTATAATCCAACTCCAAATGTTGCTTAGTTACAATTCGGTGTCCGTTGGCTGAAGCCACCGGCAAAGGATAGGCTTAGTTTCAAACAAATGGAATGCACAATTGAAACATTAATATCCTTTGCCGTCTTACTTCAGCGGACGGACATGGAATTTTCCTCACCGGGCTCTATCCGCTGCGATTCGATCAACGGCTTTCAGCGTTAACTAAACGGCAGCAGGGTTCCATCCTCCGAAACACCATATTCGAGACCTAAAATCCGGCATTGAACCCCATTTTTGCTTTTCTGTTGATTTTTTGGAGCTATCTTCACCCTATTGATTAAACGCAATTAATTCCTTTACCCGGATGGAAAAAAATTGTTCAGAAAATAGGCATGCCCCCGAAAATCTGGAGCTTTTCTTTGATATGGTTGAGAATGCCCGAGATGGGATCAACATCACGCAAAACGGCGTTTTCAAATATGTGAACAAGGCCTTTTGTGATATGCTCGGATATTCACGCGAGGAAATATGTTGCATCAACGCATCCGACCTGCTTGCACCATCGGATAAGGAACGCATGATGGAACAGCATTTTCTGCGGATGCAAGGCATTGGGAAGTACGGGCTTGATTATACCACTTTGCTGCATAAAAACGGCTCGGAAGTCGAGATCGAATTCAATGTAACACACATCACCTATCAGAGCGAAAACGCCTCGTTTATTTCCATCCGCGACATTACCGAACGCAAACGCATGCAGCAAAAACTCGAACAAAGCGAGTACAAATACCGCAACCTGGTTGATAACGCCCACGATGGTATCATCATCAATCAATTCGGGAAATTTAAATTCGTCAACCCTGCATTTTGCAAAATGATCGAATATTCGGAAGAAGAATTGATCGAAAACGATTTTGCTAATTTTCTGGCCGAAGACGACCGCGAACGCCTGACACAATACCACAAGCTACGAATGGAAGGTAGCCGCCATAATATGATTTATGAGGCAAAAGGCATCTCAAAGTCTGGAAGAATAATCCATTTTGAAATAAATACTTCTTACATAGAATACAATGGGCACCCGGCCACGTTTATAATCATGCGCGACCACACCGAGCAAAAAGGGCTCGAAGAAACCCTCAAGGCCAGCGAGAAAAAATACCGTACCCTGATCGAAAAATCGCTCGACGGAATTTTGATTTCGCAGGATTCGAAAATTGTAATGGTAAACAAAGCATTTGCCGATATGCTTGAATTTTCGGTGGAAGAATGCCTTGAAAAGTTTGGCTCTGAACACATCGATCCTGAAGACCGGGGTTGGATTGTCAGATATCATCTCGAAAGGATGAAGGGGAATTTAACCGACCTCACCTTTACGCTGCGATTATTTACAAAAAGTGGGAAACGGGTAATTACCGAATGTTCTTCAACCGCCATCGAAATTGACGGGCGGCCCGCTTCACTCATCACTTCGCGCGATATTACTTCACGGATAAAAATGCAGGAAGCCCTCGAAAAAAGTGAACGAAAATTTCGGGAACTGGCTGATTTACTGCCTCAAATTATTTACGAACTCGACATTAACGGTTATGTGACTTACGTGAACAAAACAGGTCGCGAAGCATTTGGCATGAAAGAAGGAGATATTAATCCACATGCTTCGGATGCAGTAATTCCCGAAGAACGAAGCCGGATGCAGGAAAATGTAAAAAATGCCTTGATGGGCATACGATCGAATTTCTTTAACGAGTACACTGCCCTCCGGAATGACGGAACGACTTTCCCAGCCATAGTTTATGCCGCGCCAATGGTCGAGAACGATCAGATTGTTGGGCTGCGTGGCTTGATTGTAGATATTTCGGAACGCAAAGCAATGGAAGAAGCCCTCCGGAAAAGCGAGCAAAAATTCAGGGAACTGGCCGACCTGCTTCCGCAAACCATTTTTGAACTCGACCTTGATGGCAATGTTACCTATCTGAACAAAGCAGGCAAAATTGCTTTCGGACTTTCGGAGAATGAAATTGGATTTCAGGCTACGACCGGAGTGATTCCTGAAGACCACGATCGACTCCTTGACAACATCAAAAAGGCATTCGTAGAAAAAGGAAGAGAGGGCGGCATGGAATATACTGCTTTGCGCCGCGACGGAACGACTTTCCCTATCGTAATTTACAGCAGTCCGTTGACAGAAAACGGCGAGATAAAAGGAGTCAGGGGCTTGATTGTAGATATTTCGGAACGCAAAGCAATGGAAGAAGCGCTACGGAAATCGGAAGAACATTACCGCCATGTGATTCAAAGTTTACAGGAAGGTTTGTTCGTGCTTCAGGATGAAAAATTCCTTTTTGTAAACGATGCCATTGTTGATATTTTGGGCTACACGGTAGAGGAGATGACTGGCAAGCATTTCAGCGCAGTGATTCCTCCTGAATTTCGTGATGAAGCCGTGAGAAAAAACATCAGGAGAAAATCTGGCCATGATGATTCGTGGAGTTACGAATTCAGGCTTTTGCACAAAGACGGCAAAACCCGTATCCCGGTAATTTTATCAACCAATCTCACCGAACTGGATGGCAAAACCGCTGTTGTGGGAACTGCCAAAGACATTACCGACCGTATAAAAGCCGAAGAAGAAATTAAAGCTGCCCACAAACGGCTCGAAGAAATCAACCGCGATTTGGAGCAAACCATCCGCGAACGCACCAAAGAACTTACAAAGGCCAACACCCAGTTGCTGAAATTGCAAAAGGAAAACCTGCAATCGCAGTTCGATGTACTGAAACAGCAGGTCAACCCGCATTTCCTGTTCAACAGCTTGAATGTATTGACCTCGCTCATCAGGCTGGAACCCGAACTGGCCGAAAAATTCACCGAACACCTGGCCAAAGTCTATCGCTACGTGCTCGAAAATAAAGACAACGAGCTCGTGAATTTAAGTACCGAAATGAGTTTTCTGGACGCCTACATCTTCCTGATCAACATCCGGTTTATGGACAAAGTGCAGGTTAACATCAGCATTCCTGAAGAAAAGAAAAATCATCGGATCATTCCGCTGGCCATGCAATTGCTCATTGAAAACGCCATCAAGCACAACGCCATGTCGAAAAAATCGCCGCTGGTGATCGACATTTTTATCGACAGCGATAACCTGCTGAACGTGGTGAACAACCTTCAGGAACGCGAAGCTCACATGACATCAACCGGTGTTGGCCTGAAAAACATACAAAACCGCTATAAGCTGCTCAACAATACCGCGCCCATTTTTGAAAAGACTGAAACGCATTTTGTGGCGCGCATTCCGCTGGTTACCGAGTATCAAAACTGAATTTCAACCTGAATAAAAACATAAATTATATTGCCATGAACGTCCTTATTATTGAAGATGAACAACTGGCTGCTCGCCGTCTCGAAAGCATGGTGCTGGCCTACGATCCTGCCATTAAAGTACTGGCCAAACTCGAATCGGTGGAAGATTCGGTGGAGTGGTTTAAAACCAACGCTCATCCCGACCTTATTTTTCTCGACATTCACCTGGAAGACGACCTAAGTTTTGCCATTTTCGACAAGGTAAAAGTTGATTCGTCTATTATTTTCACCACAGCGTTCGACGAATATGCCATTCGTGCCTTCAAGCTGAAAAGCATCGATTACCTGCTGAAACCCATCGTTCAGGAAGAATTGAACAATGCCATTGCCAAATACAAAGCATGGAACGGGCAGAAAAATGGCATCGACATGTCGGCCCTGTTCGACCTGATCAACAAAAAAGAAGTGTCGTACCGCGAACGTTTTTCGGTGTCGTACGGGCAAAAAATCAAGTCGTTCAGCGTTTCCGAAATTGCTTATTTCTATTCGAAAGAGGGCATGACCTACGCAGTTTTGAACGACGCCAAACATTACCCGGTGGACTATTCGCTCGATAATTTGCTGAATGAACTCAATCCAAATGAGTTTTTCAGGATTAACCGTCAGTACCTGATCAAACACGCCTGCATCAAACAAGTGCATGTCTTTCCGAAAAGCCATCTGAAACTGGAACTTGCACCCAAACCGCTTGACGATACGTTTGTGAGCATCGACAAAGTGACGGCCTTTAAAAAATGGCTGGGAGAATAAAACGACAGAAAGGAAATAAAATGACAAGTTTAAAAAGTAAAATATTCAACTTTCTGTTGAGAAACAGGCATTTGTTTCAGGGAAAACTAAAAAAAGAAGCTTTCGATTTTAACAGTTCTATTGCCGATTTCAGGGAATTGTGCGAGAAAGGAGCAACCCGGTACGCAAAGCTTCCGAAAGAAATTACGATCAGGAAGCAGTTGATTGAAGGAATAAAATCTGAATGGCTTATTCCTGAAGGGGCCAATCCTGAAAAATTGATTTTCTATGTTCATGGTGGTGGATATGTTTCTGGCTCGTGCTCCGATCATCAGACATTTGTATCGAAATTTGCCACAAATACCGGGTTTACAAATCTGGTTTACGAATACAGGCTCGCTCCTGAAAATCCATTTCCCGCCGCACTCGACGATTCAGTGAAAGTATATCAATGGCTTCTGGATTCTGGATTTAAGCCGGAGAACATTCTGATAGCAGGCGAATCGGCCGGTGGTGGTTTATGTCTGGCAATTCTGCTGGCACTGAAAGAGCGGAACATCGCTTTACCCGTTGCCGCTGTTGCCATTTCGCCATGGACCGATCTCACCTGCTCAAGCGATTCGTACCGCACAAAAAACAAAGTTTCGCTGGCTCCATTAAACTCGTGGACAGTTTTCAGTACGTATTATATCGGAAATGATAAGGCCACCAATCCGCTAATTTCTCCTTTGTATGGCGACTTAAGCGGATTACCCCCGATTTTTATAAATTCTGGTGTTGACGATGAATTGTTTGAGGACGGGGAAAAATTCTACTACAAAGCAAAGGAAGCCGGTGTTGACGTCACATTCACTGCCGGAATTGGAATGGTTCATTGTTATCCGCTATTGGCTCCAATGTTTCCTGAAGCAAATGCCGCAATGGATGAAATTGTCGAGTTCGTAAAAAAACATTTAAGCCAGATATAACTTTTAAACAGCAAACACCTCTATCCGATGTAAGATTTACTTTTCGGGGTTTCAACATCCTCTACGATCGATCTAACTGCACATCAATACTTTCCATAGGCTAAAACCCGTCACTCATTAGCATTTCTTTTCCTGAATGACCTGACAATTATAATTTCATCCATCAATTCAGTATCGACAATTCGGCTTTGTTCATACATTTTTTTCGAAAGCATGTAACGAAGAGCAAAGTTAGTCGTCTGAAAAATCAGAAAACAGAAGCAATCGTTCAGAAATCAGAAACAAGAAACTTATGAGTAAAAAATGTATCCTTTCCGCTCTCCTGACAGTTTTTATCATTTCAGCTTTTGGTCAGGGCCCC
The DNA here is from genome assembly GCA_003537645.1 of Prolixibacteraceae bacterium. Lineage (GTDB taxonomy): Bacteria > Bacteroidota > Bacteroidia > Bacteroidales > Prolixibacteraceae > Aquipluma. The sequence goes on along the minus strand of DPRM01000047.1, from coordinate 9,200 downwards.
GAAAAGAAATTGTACACCGCAACACGTGTAACTTCATCGCCTGACATCAACGGCAAACTCGACGACGCCACCTGGCAAACAGGCGCCTGGCTCGACGATTTTACCCAGTACGAACCTTTCAACGGGCGCTCCGCTTCGCAGCGTACCGAGTTCAACATCCAGTTCGACGACAACCACCTTTTTGTAGCCATTAAAGCTTTCGATACCAGTCCCGACAGCATTGTCAACCGCCTCACCCGGCGCGACGAAGCTGATGGCGATTTGGTCGGAATTATTTTCGACAGTTTTCACGATTTGCGTACCGGATTCCTTTTTGGCGTGAGCTCGGCAGGGGTAAAATACGACCGCATGGTAATGAACGACGGTGAATACGAAGACCCGTCGTGGGATCCCAACTGGTGGGTGCAAACTTCAATCAACAACGAAGGTTGGGTTGCTGAAATGAAAATCCCGTTCAGTCAGGTGCGGTTCGACAAAAATTCAGGAACGGTGTGGGGACTTGAAGTTGGGCGGATTTTTTACCGGAAAAATGAAACTGATTTCTGGCAGCACATACCGAAAGAAGCGCCTGGAATGGTTCACCTGTATGGCGAAATGAAAGGGCTGGAAGGAATTAAACCGCGAAAAATTTTAGATATCACGCCCTACACGGTTGCAAAAACCGAGTCGTTTAAAGCTGTTCCTGAAAATCCCTTTCGGTCGAAAGGACGGCTTTCGGGAATTAATGCAGGCCTCGATGCCAAAATTGGCGTTACCAATAACCTGACGATGGACCTCACGATCAATCCTGATTTTGGACAGGTAGAAGCCGACCCATCAGAAGTTAATCTTTCGGCCTACGAAACTTTTTTCAAGGAAAAACGACCATTTTTTATTGAAGGAAAAAACATTACCAATTTCGGTCTGGGTATTGGCGACGGCGAAAACGGCAACGACAACCTGTTTTATTCGCGCCGGATTGGCCGTCGTCCGCAGGTTTCGCCCGATTTGGAAGATGGCTGGTACGCCGATGTGCCGATTCAGTCGGCCATTTTGGGAGCCGCCAAATTAACGGGAAAAACAAAAAACGGCCTGTCGGTTGGGTTCATCAATGCCATTACCAACGACGAGTTTGCTGAAATTGACACCGTTGGCGGAAGGATGCAAAGAATGGTGGAGCCGCTGACCAACTATTTCATCGGCCGTGTGCAAAAAGACAGCCACAACGGAAATACGCTGATTGGTGGAATGTTTACCGCAACCAACCGGGCAATGAACAACACTGTGCGCGATTTCCTGCATGAATCGGCCTACACTGCAGGCGCCGATTTTACCCAATATTTCGACAATAAAAACTGGATGGTCAATTTCAATGCTGCATTCAGCACGGTGCAGGGATCGAGAAAAGCCATCGAAAATACACAGCGGTCATCGGTCAGGTACTTTCAACGGCCCGACAACAGTTACTCCGTTCTCGACACCAACCGCACATCGCTTTCGGGAACGGGCGGACGGCTGCAAATTTTAAAGCAAAACGGTAACTGGAATTTTATGGGTGTGTCGATCTGGAAATCGCCCGGGTTTGAAACCAACGACGTGGGCTACCTGCGCGAGGCAAATAGCATACTGTCCGTATTATGGGGTCAATACCAACAGTTTGAGCCGAAAGGAATTTACAGACGGTACAGCATCAATGCCGATGTTTATTCGGTTTTGAACTTTGAAGGCGACCACCTTGCAAAAGGGTTTGAATGGAATGCCAATATGAATTTAAAGAATTTCTGGAGAGTTTTTACCGGAGGCTCTTTCAGGGGAAATAATCAGGATCAGAGCATTTTGCGTGGCGGCCAGATGATGAAAACTCCAGGCAACTGGGACATTCGTTTTGGATTCTCAAGCGACAGCAGAAAGAAATTTGTGTTCGAAGCTTACTCCAATTTCAGGAATGGTTATTCAAAAAGCTCCAACAGTTTTTATACTGAAGGTGGTTTGTCGTATAAACCAACCAATTATCTGGTGCTTTCTTTTAATCCGAGCTTCAGCAAATCGTTCAGCGAACTTCAGTACGTAAGCACAATCGAAAAGAGTGCGGGGAATAAATACATTTTTGCCAGCATCGACCGCGAAACAGTGAGCGCATCCTTCAGGATAAACGTAAATTTAAGTCCCGACCTGACCCTGCAATATTGGGGGCAACCATTTATTGCAACCGGAGCGTACAACGATTATAAACAGATCGTGAACCCGATGGCCGATGACTTTCGCGACCGGTTCCGCATTTTTTCTCCCGACCAGATCAGCCGCGACGACGATGAATACCTGATTGATGAGAACAAAGACCAACTCACCGATTATCGTTTCGACCGGAAGGATTTTAATGTAAAAGAATTCCTGTCGAACCTCGTTTTGCGATGGGAATATAGTCCCGGTTCGTCGCTGTTCCTGGTTTGGAGCCAATCGCGAAATACCTCCGGCGATGTTGGGAAAATGGATTTAGCCAGCGATTTGGGCAACCTGTTCGACGGCAATGACAACAAGCCACACAATGTTTTCCTGATCAAATTCAGTTACAGGTTTGGCCTGAAATAAAAATATCACAATCATGAACAAGTTAAATTTCTTCGGAGTGGGACCCAAAATAGGGAAAGTGCTGCTCCCGTGGCTGACAGTTGCAATTGTTCTGAGTTGTACCACCCACTTTTTCAACTTCACGCCTGAAAACACAAAAGTTCTGAAAATCATCGGCGCCATGCTGATGACTTTTGGGTTGATCTTCTATCTGGCAACCGTAAAAATGTTGCTGAAAGGCCTCAACGAAACACGTTTGGTAACCAACGGGGCATTCTATCTATGCCAAAACCCACTTTATGCGGCTATTCTGCTATTCATTATTCCGGCGCTTTCGCTTCTGCTAAATTCGTGGCTGGTATTAACTTCAAGTGTGGTTGGCTATTTCATGTTTAAAGTGTTCATCAAAGGTGAATATCAGGAACTGGAAAAGTTCTTTGGTGAAGAATACCTGAAATACAAAAGCGAAACTCCTGAATTTTTCCCGCTTCCAATTAAAAAGTGGATGAAAAAAATCTAGTGATTTTGGCAAACCTGTTGAAATTGTCCATTCATCGATAAAAACAGGGCATTCATACCATTTTATTTTCCTGACAGATAGATTGATTTTACTTTCACGCTGAAAATCAAAAATCATGAACCAAAACATCACCATCCGTCAGGAAACTACTGAAGATTACGACCGTGTAATTGAATTAACCCAGGAAGCTTTTGAAACACTCGACATAAGCGACCATACCGAGGGCCAGCTTGTTGAAAGACTGCGCAAAGCTCCCACTTTTATTCCTGAACTTTCGCTGGTTGCCGAACTCGACGGGCAATTGGTAGGGCATATTTTATTCACACGCATGCAAATAAAAAATAAGCGGGAAACTTTTGATTCGCTGGTACTCGGGCCGGTTTCTGTTCTTCCTGAATTTCAGAAGCAGGGAATTGGCGGGCGGTTAATCGTTGAAGGGCACCAAAAAGCCAGGGAATTGGGATTTCAATCGGCAATCCTGATCGGACATCCGGAATATTATCCACGATTTGGTTATAAAACAGCTTCTAACTTCGGATTGAAAGTTTCAATGGAACTACCATCCGATGATGTCTTTATGGCCGCTGAACTCACCGAAAATGCACTATCCGGAGTATCAGGAATAGTAGTTTTCCCTCCAGAATTTGGGTAATGAGAGATTATAGCCCCATAGGGGCGGAATATTTGTAGCCCCGGCTTTCAAGCCGGGGTAAAATAGGAGAATAATTTTTGACGTCGGCGTAAAAATGTCGAAAAAAGTGGAAGTCTGTGCTCCGACGCAACAGCAAAAACATTCAGATTAGTTTGTAACGAAATGAATCCAATAAACGTCTGAAAACAACGAAAACAGAAATACAACATTCAGAAAACAAAACCAGAAAATCAACCATGAACAACAAACCAAAAGCAGTCGTCATCGGAGCCGGAATTGGAGGAATTGCCACCGCCGCATTTCTAGCCCAAAACGGATATGCCGTTGACGTATTTGAAAAAAATGCCAACCCGGGCGGCCGCTGTGGACAAATGATTCAGGAAGGGCACCGCTTCGATCTGGGCGCCACCATTTTGCTGATGCCGTCGCTTTACAAAAAGGTTTTGTCGGAACTGGGAATTGATCTGGAAAAGGATTTGGAAACTACTTCGCTCGAACCGGTGTACAAACTGTTTTTCAGCGACGGAAGCGACTTCGCTTTTACCCGCAATCGCGAAAAAATGAAAGCTCAACTGGAAGCCATCGAGCCAGGCAGTTTCCCAAAATTTCAGGAATATGTGAAAGAAGGTTACGAGTTTTTTAACCTGTCGATGAACGATTTGCTGGACAAAAATTTCGATCATTTGTTCCAGTTTGTCAACCTGAAAAGCATGAGATTGCTCCTGAAACTGAAAGTCTGGATATTTCACACCGACTACATCAAACGGTTTTTTAAAGATCCGCACCTCCGGATGGCGTTTACCTTTCAGAACATTTATGTAGGCCAGAATCCGTATCAGGCGCCTGCATTTTTCTCAATGCTGCCCGGAGCCGAAATTGCTGAAGGAGCTTTGTTCCCGAAAGGCGGAATGCACCGGATTGTTGAAAAATTGCTTGAGAAAGCCACCAGTTTGGGCGTGCAGTTTCATTACAAATCGCCGACAGCAAAAATCATTCTGAACGGCGATAAAACCGAAGGAATTCTGCTGGAAGACGGAACACGGATTGATGCCGATCTGGTGATTGCCAATGCCGATTTGCCCTACGTTTACAAGGAATTACTGCCAGACAAAGAAGCTGCTGACCGCTTGAAAAAACGAAAATATTCGTGCTCGGCCATCGTGTTTCACTGGGGAATGGATAAAACTTATCCGCAGCTCGATCACCACAGTGTTTTCCTGAATGATCCTTACAAAGACGGGCTGAACAAAATTTTCAAGGAAAAATCGCTTTCTGAAAACCCCAGTTTTTACATTCATGCGCCTGTTCGCAGCGACAAATCGGCTGCTCCCGAAAATCACGACACGCTTTCGGTGATTGTTCCCGTGGCTCATATAGACTCAAAATACGATCAGGACTGGAAAAAACTGAAGCAAACCGCACGCGCCGGAGTGATCAGCCGCCTGAAAGAAGCGGGCCTCGGCGACATTGAAGAACACATTAAGTTCGAAGTCTGCTACCTCCCGAAAACATGGAAGAAAACATGCAATGTGACGCATGGGTCGGTGTTTGGAAGCCTTGGACATACCATTTTTCAAATGGGGTATTTTCGTCCGCACAACCAACACAAAAAATATCGAAATTTGTATTTCGCAGGTGGAAGTACTCATCCCGGAAACGGTGTCCCGCTGGTGCTTTTGGGAGCAAAATTAACCACGGAACGCATATTGAAAGACGCAAAAACAAAATATTAAACACTAAGACGCAAAGGCACAAGGAAAATTTTGAATTAATCTTTGTGGCCTCGTGTCTTTGTGGCAAAACCAAATAACAACATGGAAACAACAGTCCGAACCCAAACCGACCTGTATTTCGGGATCTTCGATTCCATCGATTTCGAAAAAATTGTCGATCACCCCAACATCCTGATTGCCGCGCATTTCTGGGACAAGGAACGCTACCAGGCAGCAAAAAACTGCTACAAATTTATGCGTGCCATCGACGATCTGATCGATGATTACAAAACCGAACACATCACCATTGCTCCTGAAAATCAGGCACAGTTTGAGTCCGATGTTTACCGCTGGATCAATACCATTGCCAAAGCCTCGCAAAACAATCCGCTTCAGGCTGAACTGATTGAAACTGTTGATAGGTTCTGTATTCCATTTTGGCCGCTCGAAGCCTTTGCAAAGTCGATGATTTACGATATTTACCACGACGGTTTTCCCACGCTGGACGGGTTTATCGACTATGCGGGTGGCGCTTCGGTAGCTCCGGCTTCCATTTTTGTGCATTTGTGCGGACTAACCAAAAAAGATGGTCAATATCTGCCACCGGTTTTCGATGTTAAACGGGTTGCAACTCCCTGCGCTATTTTCAGTTACCTGGTTCACATTATCCGCGATTTCCAGAAAGACCACCTGAATAACCTGAATTATTTTCCGGACGATTTGATTGCCAAGTACGGCATGAACCGCCAGCAACTGCTGTTTATGGCCAAAGGCGGACAAATAACCGACGGTTTCCGCAACCTGATTCGTGATTTGTACGAAGTTGCCGACTTTTACCGCCTGAAAACCTACGAAATGATTCAGGAAATACGACCATTTGTTGAACCACGCGGCCAGTTGAGCCTCGAAATCATTTTTGCGCTTTACCTTATGGTTTTTGAGCGCATTGACATTGAACACGGAACTTTTACATCCGAAGAATTGAATCCAACCTGGCAGGAAATTAAAGAGAGGGTTGGACAGGTAATTGAACGGTTTGAAGCTGAATAAAAAAGATAATGAAGGATTTCACATTAAAAATGAAATCCTTAAGCAAGTTTGCAACAATTTGATGCCTTAGTCCGTCATACCTCAAAATTCCAGCTTATGAATTTGAAATCAGCAGATTGGACGATCAAAACTTCTTATCCAGAAAAAACAGAGAACGAATCTTTAGATGCTTTCGTTGAACTCGAAAAAGGAGTGCATTCAGCCCTGGAAACCTATTCAAATGTTCACCGGGGAAGCGGTCATTTCTCGATGGTTACCACTCAATTATTCGAACAGGCCAGAGAAATAGTTTTGGAATATCTGGGGCTGAATAAAGGCAACTATGTGGTCATCTTTTTGTCGCCCCGAAAAGCAAAAGTGTTCATTCAGCAACTTCAGCCCGAAAGTTATCGAACGGTATCGAGTCAGGATTTCGGACTTTCATTGGGCATTACCGCATTGGCAGTAAAACGGAACAAGTTGCCCAAAGGTGTTCCGTTTCATGCAGGTGGAGGAACTGCCAGACTCATATCCAAAGATTGGATAATCTGGGCCAGGTCGCCCGACAAATTCGAAGCAGGTACGCCTGCCATTATTAACATTATTGCATTTGCCAAGGCACTGCGAATGATAAAGTTTTCCGGAAAAGACATTTTCCAGAATACACCAGCTGAAAAGCTGACAGCTACCGAAATACTTTACCACGACGAACTCGAAAAATTTTCTGGCAGGAAACTGCTGGACGAACTTCGGAAAACACTCATCGGTCGGGGTGTTCAGGTTCCAACAACGGAAGGTCTGCGAACATTCATTAATCTTGACAACAGTGCCAGCACTCCGACCTTCGCCCCGGTGTGGAAAGCGTTTCAACAGGCATATCACCAACCCGACCAAATAAAGCAAGAAATCATTCAGGAGGTTAGATCCATTTGCGCCGAATTTCTGGGAGCACCTCTGGCTGAATATGATATGATCTTTACTTCCAACGCCACCGAAGCCATTAACCTGGTGTCTGAAAGTTTGAGCCGGAAAGCAGATGACTCAACAGAAACTGTTATCATCAACACGCTTTCGGAACATTCGTCGAACGATCTGCCCTGGCGAATAATACCCAATTGTTCGCTGATCACACTAGCGGTAAACGATGAAGGCTTTGCGGATTTAAACGAGCTGGAAAAGCTTCTGATGACATATAATCAGAAAGCTTTGTTCGGAGCAAAGCGCATCAGGCTTGTGGCAGTGAATGGAGCTTCGAATGTTCTGGGCGTTTGCAACAATCTGGAGGAGATCAGCCGGATTGCTCATCAGCATGGTGCGCGACTGCTGGTTGATGCCGCACAGCTGGTCGCCCACCGAAAGATTAACATGGAAGAGTATGGCATTGATTATCTGGCATTTTCGGCCCATAAAGTTTATGCACCATTCGGCAGCGGAATGCTGGTGGCACGAAAAGGGCTGCTGAAATTTAATGCCGAAGAATTCGATTTAATCAGAACCTCCGGCGAAGAAAATGCTGGTGGTATTGCTGCTCTGGGAAAGGCACTTCTGCTGATGCAACGAATTGGAATGGATGTCATTCAGGAGGAAGAACAGGCTTTAACTACCAGGGCTTTGCGGGGAATGGCACAAATTGAAGGTTTGGAAATTTATGGAATTAAAGATCCTGAATCATCAGGATTCTCAAATAAAGTGGGTGTGATTCCGTTCGCATTAAAGAGTAAAATGGCAACTCTGGTTGGTAAAGAGCTCGCCCTTTATGGTGGAATTGGAGTCCGGACCGGTTGCCATTGCGCGCACATCATTGTTAAGCACATTCTGAATGTTGGACCTGGTCTGGAAGAATTTCAGAAACTGATTGTGACTTTCTTCCCCAAACTCTCATTGCCCGGAGTAGCAAGAGTAAGTCTGGGTATCGGAAACAGTGAAAGCGATGTCGATCATTTGATTCAGGTACTGACCGAAATTGCCGGCAAGCCACAAAGCCAGTCAAATGATGCGAAACCTTCACAGGTAAAGAAGCAAATGAACGATTTTGCCAAGGCAATAGCCAGCAGAATTTATATTTAACACCAATTGAAGAATGCATTTGGAATAACAATAAACAAAATGAATCAAGTTGCTGTTATTTATCGAAATAGTTATTTACCAATCACTTAAATTGTTTGCCAATGAAACCTACAAAGTTTTTCAGCTTCGTGTTGCTAATTACGGCAGCAGCATGCCAGTCTCCAGCTCCAAAAGTTGAGCAGCCACCTCTTATCGACCGTGAACTGCTTTTCGACGCTCCCGAAATTGCCGGAGGACAAATCTCTCCCGACGGGAAATTTATTTCCTTCATTAAACCTTACAAAGGGACACAGAATATCTGGATTAAGAAACTTGAAGAGGATTTTACCGCGGCAAAGCCAATTACAGCCGACACCATCCGACCAATACGCTCCTATTTCTGGACTCGCGATGGGAAATACATTCTCTATTCGCAGGACAAAGGCGGTGACGAAAATTTTAACATTTATGCAGTTGACCCGAAAGAAGCGCCTGCTGCAGGAAGTGACATTCCGGAGAACAGAGACCTTACCAATTTAAAAGGTGTCAGGGTATTTATTTATGCGGTTCCTTACACCGATCCGGATGCGATTTATATCGGACTGAACGACCGCGACAAGGCCTGGCACGACCTTTATAAAATGAAAATTTCGACAGGTGAAAGAACGTTGATTCGTCAAAACTCGGCCACCGA
>DPRM01000146.1 GCA_003537645.1 Prolixibacteraceae bacterium | reverse complement strand
AATGATTTTTTGATTGCAGACGATGCACCTCTCGATAGGCAAATTCCCAAACGGCAGGTATCCGCACCGGCACAGGCAACCAGCGAATTCAGGATTCGGGGCAAATCGACTTCCACGCCCAAACCTTTCAATTCCAGATACAAGGATTCCAGCAACTGTCCGGGGATATTTCGCAACAGAATGTTTTGCCTCATGGTAAAACGGATCACATCTTCGCCAAGTGGGGCAAGGAATTCGGCTAGCCTGATAAATGTTTTTGTTTTAACCATTCCCTGATTGAATGGCACTTCGACCGAATAAAAACCGCTTTGTTTTTGCTCTCTGACATATCGTTTAAACCATTTTCCGAACAATTCGCTTTCAGAATTATAGTCAATCACTTGGCCTTTTTTTCGCGATTGATGAACTTCTGGAAGCACCAGTTCATAATTGCCTTCAGCCTTCAAGCGGTTAAATATTTCATAAAAAAGCTCGAAAACACGTTCTTCGCCCAGTTTGTAGAAGATGTAACGGATGCGCGCTTTATGGCGGTTTCGGCGGTTTCCATGTTCCGAAAACAATATTTTCAAAGCTTCACCAATGTATAACACATCGGTTGCTGGAATAAAGTCTGACAGTTTAAATCCGGCGGTAGGTTTGGAGCCCAATCCTCCGCCAATATAGACTTTGAATCCTTTTTCTCCTGAACGGATTGTGGCAATCAAACCCAAATCGCTGAAGGTCGCATTGGCATTATCCGAATCATTTCCGGCCAAGGCAATTTTATATTTGCGAGGCAACGACCATGAATCCGATTCAGCAATCAAGGTATTGGTCAACGCCAAGGCATAAGGCGTAACATTAAAAATTTCATCTTTTGCGATACCGGCATCTTCCGAAGCCATGATGTTGCGAACCGTATTACCGCCTCCTCCGCGCGATGACAAGCCTAATTCGTACAAATGCTCCAGAATTCTGGGTGCCTGCTCCAACTGAACATTGTGCAACTGAAGCTCTTGCCGGGTGGTAATATGAATGGGTTCTGCCCCTTCTTTTTGCGCCAAAAGAGCAATTTCTTTCAACTGCTGTGGCGAAATCATACCCGCAGCACACCGAATGCGAACCATAAAAGTTCCGTTTTTACGTTGCTCGTAAATGCCCATCGGCACACGGATGGCCTTGAATCTTACGGCTTCAATTTCGCCACTGCGGAAATCGTTTACATGTTTGGCAAATGCCCCGATTTCACTTTTTAATGAATCTGGAATAATATACATTTCAGTCTTATTTGATATCTGCTTCGGATATGTATAAATACCCTGCAAAGTTGCATTCAACTGAATTCTGTTCAAATACCATGTATTAGGTATATGGCATACCATATGTGAGGTACATGTTGGACTGCGAATATTAGTAGTTTATTGGTTTAAGAAACCAAACCTGAATTATTTTGTAAAATTACTTTGAAAACCAAGTCGGAAATCATAAGTTTGAAAAGTGTAAGTAATTTAGAAACATGAAATTAATTGAGGTAAATTGCACCTTATTTAATGGATCAGGATATGCACATGTAGCAAAGAAAACCACAATCATCTGGCACACAAACGTTAGATCCAACTCCTATAGCAGCAATGGCAAACAAACAGACTATGGAAATAAAATGTTTTGACCCAATTACGGATTGTCAAGCGACAGTTTTAATTCTCGGAACAATGCCTGGACTTGCTTCAATAAAAGCTGGACAGTATTATGGACACCCAGACAATTTATTCTGGGACATTATTTTTCGTGTTTGTATACCTGACTGGAAAATTGACGAGGTTGTTTCGGCTGACTATAAGACGAAAGTTAAATTACTACAGACTAATAACATTGCTGTTTGGGATGTTCTTCAATTCTGTAATAGAAGTGGAAGTTTAGACAAAGAAATTATAAACCAAATTCACAACGACTTTAAAGATTTTTTTCAAAACCATCCAAAAATCAAAACAGTTTTTTTCAACGGGAAAAAAGCTGGCGAGTATTTTGAAAAACAAAAATCAGAGCCATCTATTTCCATGGACAGAGATTTTATAACACTTCCATCGACAAGTCCGAGCAACACGACAAATTCCTTTTATGTTTTAAAAGAATGGATACAAATCAGAAAATATCTTAACAACTAATTCAAATGAGCCGAAAATTATTACTTTTCTTTTTGACTGCTTTTTCTTCTTTGATCGTATTTTCACAGGAGCCAGATTCTAAATCAGTAACCTATTTCGAAAAATTTATAATTAATGGGGTTAAGCCGCCAGACACTAATGTGCAAACAAAATACGAATCCGATTACAGAGTAATTGTATGGAATGATACATTGATTAAGGATTATAAATACTCTAATGAAGCGTTCGACAAGCTAGGCTATGAGTTTGTTAAAAAGAACGATGGTGATTCCCAACAACAAAGTAAAATTTATCGAAGTTGTTCAAAAGGAATAATTGTTGAAGTCACCGAATGGTATAATGTAAAACTTTCAATCTCTTTGAAGTGGTTCGCACCATCAGTAAGAAAAGGAGTTGGATATCTTGTGTATTGCAATGTAGAGAAGCAAACAGATGAAGAAATCAAAAATAGCGTTTACAATTCATTTAAGGCCAACGCAGTTAATAAATTCAAAAATACTACCGTTGATTATTCCGACAGAAAGAACAAGCCGGTATTAATAGATGGCTCTGCTTTTCTGAAAGCTTTTTATTACGATATAATTCAGAAAAGAAGTGAATTTGCAAACAAATGCATAGAAATTATATTAAACAAAGACGGTTCAAAGGAATTCAAGACGAATTGGTCCGTGGACATTGACACTAAATCAACAAATTACCAATCTTTCCAATCATTTATAAAAAATGAAATACCAAAATTAGTTTTCTCAAATCCTAAGGAATATGTTTGGGGTGATTCAGTTTCGACTACAACAAAAATAGACGTAAATGTTATTTATAAAATAAAATATTTAGGTGAAATAAAAGTCTCTTTCGATTCAAAAAACTCATCCATAACAATTAAGAGTAAGTATGTTCCTGCTGAGATAAAAACTGAAGAACTCTTACAGTCCTTAAAAGACAAAAAAAGTGGTACACACAAGTTAAGCTATTTTAATGTTGCAATAGCATTGGACAATTGCTATGATGGTGGCAACTTTTTCGCCAAGACAACTTTTGTTGGCTACAAAGTATTTGAGATAGGTGACGAATACCAAACATATTGACATTAACAGAAATGAAGAAGATAATGATAACCGAAATGCCCGTCTTCTAATCAAATGTGTTTCCCCTGAAGTTTTCCTAGTTTTTTACACTTTTCAAATTAGCCTTATAGGCTTTTTATATTATATTGTCTTAGCAATCTTCTTCATAATATGATGATTTTCGCCAAACTTGCAAAGGGCATCGCAATTCTGCCGCAAATCTGAAAACAAAATATAGTTGATTGGTACTTTGATGCTTTTTATTGAAGGTCTTGATAATTGCATCCGTACATCTTTTTCCCTGCTGTCGGGAATAATGATGTACAATACTTCATCTCCATCTGCAATAGAGTAGGCAAGATCCGTCAAACGCAGAATGCCCGAATATATACTGGTGCTTTTCTCTACCTCAAATGCCCCAATGATATTGTTCGTTGATTTTTGAAACCAAAGTACATCGATCATCTTTATGGTGTTGACGGTATCTTTGTCTGCGTTGATTGTTGGAAAAGCAGAAAGGCAGTGAAATGAAAAGTTGGTGCCATTAAACGATCTCGATTGGTCGTTTTGTGCACATATCACATCATAACCCAACGCTATTCCGATTTTTATCAGATGATATTGCATTTCGGTATGCAAATTTTCTTCTAATTTAT
>DPRM01000040.1 GCA_003537645.1 Prolixibacteraceae bacterium | reverse complement strand
TTCCGATTGTTACTTTGGTCGATGTTCCCGGATTTCTGCCGGGTACAGGTCAGGAATTCGGAGGAATTATTAAGCATGGCGCCAAACTTCTGTATGCATTTGCCGAAGCTACTGTAGCCAAAATCACATTGATTACCCGCAAAGCCTACGGAGGCGCTTACGATGTAATGTCGAGCAAGCACATTGGNNAAATTGCAGTTATGGGTCCCGAAGGCGCCATTAATATTTTGCACCGTGGAAAACTTAGCGAGGAAGAAAGAATTGCCGCCGTTGAGGAGTATCGTGAAAAGTTTGCCAATCCGTATCGGGCCGCTGCGCTTGGATACATTGATGAAATTATTCTGCCTCAGGATACACGCTCAAAGATAATTCAGGCGCTAAATATGACACAGAACAAGAGAAAATCGAATTTACCGCGTAAACACGGTAACATTCCGCTTTAAAAAAATGAATGGAACAAACCTCCTCCTGAATTCGTAAAAACCAACGAACAAATGTTGAAGGGAGGTGAGCAATGCAAAAAGGAAATAACAAAAACTATCTGCTAATATCGGCAATAATCCTGATAACAATTGGTATCGTTTTATTTGCAATGCTTTCGGGCCCTGCGAGATATGTAGGAATTATTTTCCTGATTTTTGCAATAATATTTTTTGCAAGTTATAATTATTTAAGCTTCCGTAACTCGAACAACGACAGGCTTCGAAGCCGGACCCGTGATCAAATGTTAAAACATCAACTTCGTAAATAGTAAAAAAGCCAGTTTTCACTGGCTTTTTTGTTTTGCAAATTTATTTGCTTCCTTCAGCTTCAATGATATTTCTGATTAGATTTGTTTCCTTATCGAAACAAAAACCAATCAAACTATTATGACCGACAACCAATCAATACAAAATGGGAAAAACAGTATTTTTATCAGAAAAGCATCGGGCGAAGAAGAACTCTTTGAAACATACAAGCTGGAACGATCGTTACGTAACGCAGGTGCAGACAATGATTTAATTGATGAGATTGTTAAAAATATTGTGGGTTGGCTGTCAACCGGTCTCACTACAAAAAAAATATATTCACGCGCTTTTTCGTTATTGCGCCGATCGAAAACGGGTGCTGCCTCCCGGTACAAATTGAAACAGGCCATCATGGAACTTGGCCCAACCGGTTATCCCTTCGAAAATTTAATAGGGAAATTATTTGAACAACAGGGCTTCGAAGTAAAGGTTGGGCAAATTATTGATGGTACCTGCGTCACGCACGAAATGGATGTAATTGCAACCGGTAAAAATGTTCAGCATTTGGTTGAGTGCAAATACAGCAGCGATCAAGGGAAACAAATAAGCGTACAGGTACCTTTATATGTGCGTTCGCGTGTAAACGATATTATCGATAAAAGGAAAACTTTTCCTGAATATGCCGGATTTTCATTTTCAGGATGGGTAGTTACAAACACACGCTTTTCTGCCGACTCGTTACAATATGGGAATTGCAGCGGACTTCATCTTCTGGGCTGGGATTACCCAAATGGAAATGGACTGAAAGAACTTATTGAAAGATTAAAAATTTACCCGATAACGATACTTAGCAATCTTACAAAGAAAGAAATACAACATTTGCTTAATCAGGATATTATAACTTGCTCGCAGTTAAAGAGTAAACCGGAGGTTCTTGATGCGCTTCAGTTAAGTAAAACGAAATATAACGCACTTACAAATGAGATAAATGAGATTTGTAATTAAAATAAAATTTCATCCTGAAAAGGAAAAACCAGTTTCGTACACGAAATAATATTCAATAAAAAATCCGGAAAGTTGACCTTCCGGATTTTTTATTATCTGGTTTATTCAGAATTCTTACCAGGCAAACAACGGAAGGTCTTTCATCATTGTATTCACCTTTTTACGAACCGAAAGAATCACTTCTTCATTATCGATATTGCTGATTACCTCGTCGATCAATTCTACAATTACAGGCATAACATCTTCTTTCAATCCTCGGGTTGTAATGGCCGGAGTTCCTACACGAAGTCCCGAAGTGGTAAAAGGCGAACGACTGTCGAACGGAACCATGTTTTTATTGATGGTAATGTCGGCACGTACCAACGCATTTTCCGCTTGTTTTCCTGAAATTTCAGGGAATTTGGTACGAAGATCAATCAACATTGAATGGTTGTCGGTTCCTCCCGAAATCACTTTATAACCTTTGGCCATGAAAGCATCGGCCATAACCGAAGCATTCAATTTAACCTGCGACTGATAAACTTTATACGAAGGATCGAGCGCCTCGGCAAAAGATACGGCTTTTGAAGCAATAACATGTTCCAACGGACCGCCCTGCTGGCCGGGGAAAACAGAAAAATCGAGTACTTGCGACATCATTTTGGTAACACCCTTTGGAGTTTTAAAGCCAAACGGATTTTCAAAATCTTCGCCCATCAGAATAATTCCACCACGCGGGCCACGTAAAGTTTTATGGGTTGTTGAAGTTACAATGTGAGCGTATTTTACAGGATTATCAAGTAATCCGGCGGCAATCAAACCGGCTGGGTGAGCCATATCAATCATGAGCATTGCTCCAATTTTATCAGCAATTTCGCGCATGCGTGCATAATCCCATTCGCGCGAATAGGCCGAAGCGCCACCAATAATTAGTTGCGGGAAATGCTCCAAAGCCAAAGCTTCCATTTCGTCGTAATCAACCAAACCGGTATCTTCTTTAACATGATATGCGATCGGATTGTACAGCACACCCGATGAATTTACAGGCGAACCGTGAGAGAGATGGCCGCCATGAGCCAAATCCAATCCAAGGAAAGTATCTCCGGGATTCAGAATAACGC
The DNA here is from genome assembly GCA_003537645.1 of Prolixibacteraceae bacterium. Taxonomy (GTDB): domain Bacteria; phylum Bacteroidota; class Bacteroidia; order Bacteroidales; family Prolixibacteraceae; genus Aquipluma. Next base: position 8,014 of record DPRM01000040.1, on the reverse strand, counting down.
TAAGAACTGCCGCATTGGCCTGAGCGCCCGAGTGTGGCTGAACATTGGCATAAACAGCACCAAACAATTCTTTAATACGATCGATAGCAAGCTGTTCGGTCATATCAACAAACTGGCAGCCGCCATAATATCTGTTACCGGGATAACCTTCGGCATATTTGTTGGTCATTACCGATCCCATGGCTTCAAGCACCTGATCGCTGACAAAATTTTCAGAAGCAATTAATTCAATTCCGCACAACTGACGCTGACGTTCTTTTTCGATTATCTCGAAAACTTTGGTATCTCTTTCCATTGGGGTAAAATATTTGTTAGAATTAAGGTGTCAAAGGTACAATAAAATCAAAGTGGTTAAAAAATCAGCTTATTCAAAAAATCAGGTATTTTTGAACATTTAAACATTCGATAAAATGAAGGATCGTCCAATTCTTTTCCAGTCGGCTTGCATATTTAGCATTGCAGGCAGCAGCATTGGTTTTTTAAGTATGTTACTTGCTACAATTTTCTTCGAAACAGTTAGTCAAAAAATTGAATCATTCACAAATATAACCAGCACCGATCAGTTGAGCCCTCTCTATTTCGCTTCATTAATGGCTGCTTTTGGCGTTTCTCTGGCCGGAGCCATCAAACTTTACCGCATGCAGCGCGCAGGTTTGTATTTTTACCTGACTGCACAGATTGTTATTTTATTTTTACCGGTCATTTGGATGGGTTCAAATGGGTTTTCAGTAGCCAATACCATTTTTACGTTCTTATTTTCAGGAGTATATTTGTACTTCTACCGAATTACCAAATAAATACCTGAAACTTATTCAAACGACAAATCGGCCATGGTATCGCGGTAAACCGAGAACACTCGGGCGCGCGAAATAAATCCGACATACCGGCCGTCATCAATCACAGCCAGATTATAGCGACCACACGATTTGAATTTTTCAGCAACGACTTCGACTGAATCTGTTGGTGCGATAAAAAATTCAGGCATGTACATAAGATCGCTCACTGTAATTTTTTCGTATAATTCCTGTTCGAAGATCAAATTTCTGATATCATTTAACTTTATCATACCCAGCATCATCCCATTCTCGTCAACAACAGGGAATAAATCGCGTTTCGAGCGTGCAATAAAATAGGTCATCTGTCCGAGGTTCAAATCAGGCGATAAAATTTCGAAGTCGGTCTCTATCAATTCTTTTACGTTCATAAAATGCATTGCTGCTTTGTCCTTGTGGTGAGTAACCAAATCTCCCATTTCGGCAAGCCGCTTGGTGTAAATAGAATGAGGCTCCAATCGGGTAGCTATAACATAAGCAACTGTTGCTGAAATGATTAATGGCACCAACAATTGGTATCCACCTGTAATTTCAGCAATCAGGAAAATACCCAGCAAAGGTGCGTGCATTACTCCAGCCATTAAAGCTCCCATCCCGGCAAGGGCGAAATTTGCATGTGGCAAATTCAATCCAAAAAATGTATTAAGAGAAAGTGAGACAATATAACCACCTACAGCTCCCATAAACAATGTCGGCGCGAAAATTCCACCCACTCCCCCGCTGGATGTGGTGATAGCCATGGCAACAACTTTCAGCATCAGGATAAATACCAGAATAACAAGAAAAACATAGGGATCAGATTTCCAGTCGAAGAATATTGAATTATTCAATAAATCAGGGCCGTCGCCCACAAATATTTTGTTGATTGAATCATAACCTTCTCCCCATAATGATGGAAAAATAAAAACCATCAACCCCAGAGAAAAGCCTCCGGCAATTAATTTTGTAAAACTGCCTTTTATTCGTTTAACCCGGCTCTCGACAAGCATCCCGGTACGTGTAAAATAGTAAGAGGTAAATCCGGATAAAACTCCGAGTAATATGTAATATGGAAGATTTCCGTAATCGAACTGATTTGTAATTGCAAAATGAAATAAAACGGTGTCGCCCATAAAAAAATAGGCCAAAGTGGCGGCAGTAATTCCTGAAATGAGCAATGGAATCAATGAGGCCATTGTTAAATCAAGCATCAGCACTTCGAGCGTAAACATGATTCCGGCAACCGGAGCCTTGAAAATTCCGGCAATTGCACCGGTAGCCCCGCAACCAATCAGCAAACGCATCTGATTCTGGTTCAGCTTAAACAAACGCGAAATATTTGAACCAATGGCCGCGCCAGTATATACAATAGGTGATTCAGCTCCAACCGACCCTCCAAATCCGATAGTAAATCCGCTGGTAGCCATCGACGAAAACATGTTATGTGATTTGATGTGGCTACCCTTCTTCGAGAGCACCGACAAAATCTTCGACACCCCATGACTAATATCGTCTCTGATTAAATACTTTACAATCAACAAACTAATCAGGATTCCAATCATTGGATAGGCCAGATAAAAAAGGCTTCCATCGCTCACCTTAAAATGGCGGGTCAAAAAATGACTGACATAGTGAATGAAGTTCTTCAACATGAAAGCCGCAGTTCCGCTCAGAATACCAACCAGTAAACTAAGAATGTAGATCAAATTTTTTTCTGAAATTTCAGATAACCACCTCTCGATTTTTTTATTCATGTATTATTGGTTGATTATTTACTTTTCTTTTTGAAAACTTCTTTCATACTCTGCCAGAATGGTTTCTTAGTTTTTTGGTCTGTCGGTTTTGCTTCCACTGCTTGTGTTTGATCCTGTCCGGCATTTTCCTTTTTCACAAGTTCATCGCTGCTTTTTTGATCTTTTTTCCCAAACAAGTCGCGTAAAAATCCTTTTCTGGTTATCTCAAGAACCTCGCGGAAAGGTGGAATACTAAGCATGGCCAGGCTTTCGTCTGATGGTTGTTCAAAAGCACTGAATTTCAGATTTTTAAATTTATTTTTATTCAATATCTGACTGTAAAACTGGCCAACAATAGGCAAAGCAGTATGTCCCCCGGCTCCGGTTCCCAATGTTCTGAAATGAACAGATGGATCTTCTCCCCCAACCCACGCACCTGCAACAAGCGTCGGAGTCATACCAATGAACCAGCCATCAACCTGATCTTGTGTTGTTCCGGTCTTCCCGGCAAACTCAGAAGTAATTCCCCATTTGCTCCGGATGGCGTTACCGGTACCTTCATCAACAACCGATTGAAGCATGTGGGTAATTATGCGACAGTTTTCGGGCTGAGCCAACTGTTCGTCGGGTTGAATATTTTCAAATTTTTCGAGCAATTCTCCTGAATTCGACTCAATCGAAATCAAATAATACGGGTTTACTTTTCGTCCTCCATTCACAATTTCTGCATAAATGCAAACCATTTCCTGAAGCGAAACTGAAGCACTTCCCAATGCAAGCGACGGATATTCAGGCAATTCAGATTCAATTCCCATGCGATTAGCCAAATCAACTACATTTGAAATTCCGGTTTGCATTAATACTTCCACCGCAATTGTATTAATTGATTTTGCCAGAGCACCCTGCATCGAATAAAATCCGGTGTAATCATCGTGTGAATTTTGTGGCGACCAGTTATCGTAGTCGGCATACACTTTTTGTTCATTCGGGAAATAGGTATCCGGAGAAATTCCGGCCTCGAGAGCAGCCAGGTAAACAACAGGTTTAAAGGTTGAACCAACCTGGCGTTTCGAAATGGTATGATCGTATTTAAAATACCGGAAGTCGTTCCCGCCAATATAGGCTTTCAGTTCTCCGGAATGTGGATCCATCGCCATAAAACCGGTATTCAATATCCTCAAATAATGCTTAATCGAATCCAACGGAGACATTTCTGCCTGCTTATTTCCGTCCCAGGTAAACAGTGAAACTGAAGTTGGAGTGTTGAAAATCACCTTGATCTGTTCTTCTGTAATACCACTCTTTTTAAGATTCCGGTATCTGTCAGATCGTTTCATCGCACGTTGAACAACCGACTGATCGTTTCCCCATGGCATCTTGCCCCCCCAGTGTTCGTCAAACAATGCCTGAAGATTTTTCATCTGCTGCGAAACTGCCTGTTCAGCGGCCATTTGCATATCAAAGTCCAGGGTTGTCTGAATTTTTAGTCCATCGGTAAATAAATTATAGGTTGATTGATCTTCTTTAAAATGATCGCTGCACCAGGATTGCAGAAAAGGGCGAAGTTTCTCCATCAGATATGGAGCCGGCCCTTCGTTATAAGTTATCAGGTTATACGAAAGGTCAATAGGTTCTTCCTTATTTGTTTTTGCTTCTTCTTCTGTCAAATAGCCATACTTAAGCATCTGGTCAATAACTACATTACGTCTATCCAGTGATCGTTCAGGATTTTTACGCGGATTGTAACTGTTGTTGGCTTTTAGCATTCCCACTAAAGTAGCCGCTTCGTGAACATCTAATTTCGATGGTGGCTTGCTGAAAAATCGTTCCGAAGCAACTTCAATTCCAAATGTATTTTCAGCAAATGGAACGGTATTCAGGTAAAGCGTCAATATTTCATCTTTCGAATAAAGTTTTTCGAGGCGGTAAGCAATAATAGATTCACGCAACTTGTTGACGGGCATAGTTAATGGGCCAAACGATTTACGCGGATATAAATTTTTCGCAATTTGCTGACTTAGTGTACTTCCACCTCCGGCGCTTCTGTTCTGAAGCAAAACCGATTTAACAAAAACACGCAACAGAGCCAATTCATCAATTCCACGATGGTGATAAAAGCGTGAATCTTCGGTTGCAATTAAGGCATTAATAACGTTTGGAGATATCTGGTCGAAACTTACGTTGCTGCGATTTTCGACATAATACCTACCGAGCAAACGCCCGTCGTTGGCAAAAACTTCAGTTGCAACCGGGTTCTTGATTTTTTGTAGTTCTTCCGACGATGGCACCGGACCGGTAAAACCAACATAAACAATCAGAAAAAGCAGAAAAGCCAGAAGTAACATGGCAATTCCTGATTTTAAAAAGAAAATAGCAATTTTTCGTCCAAAACTTTTTGATGAACCTGAACTTTTTCGGACAGATGATTTTGTTTTTACTGAAGATATGGGTGCTTTTTTTTTCACTCGGAAATTGCTTTTGATTTTACGATCACTCTATTGTTAACAAACTTAACTCAAAAATTCAACAATTTAACTCAAGTCAGGCTATCCAGCGTTTAAGAGGAACAAAATTAATCTAAAATGAGTTTACATCAGATTTAAACCTGAAAAGTTAAACTTAATTTCAACTTGATTGTATTTTCAATTAAAAATCAGCTTGTTTTGAAATAAAATCAACGAAATCATGAAAATAGCAATTTCAGGGGCAAATGGATTTATTGCCCGAAATCTTATTGAAAAGCTCGAAATATCAGGTCACCAGATTGTTCCAATTGGAAGAAACAAACTTTATAGTATTGAAGAACTATCAGTAATACTTTCGGGTACTGAAGTTGTGATTAACCTTGCCGGTGCGCCAATTCTACAGCGCTGGACAGAAAAAAGCAAAAATGAAATTGCAAAAAGCAGAATCATTGCTACGCAAAATATTGTTAAGGCAATAAACGGATTGCCCGAAAACAAAAAGCCACAAATTTTCATAACAGCTTCAGCAATAGGCATTTATTCTACAAATACGATAACTCATAGCGAATCGAGTACATCTTTTGCCAACGATTTTATTGGTGAAGTTGTAAAAAACTGGGAAAACGCTTCTTTAAACTTATCTCCAAAAGTTCGCAGAGTTGTTTTCAGGATTGGCCTTGTACTAGGAAAAGACGCACAAACCATTCAGAAATTATTGCCCGTTTTTAAGATGGGAATTGGCGGAAAAATAGGATCCGGTGAACAACCATTTCCATTTGTTCATATTTCGGATCTGGTAAACGCAATTTTTTGGGCAATACAAAACGAAAAAGCAAGGGGAATTTACAATCTATCGGCTCCTGAAAATATTGACAATAAAACCTTTACCTGCGTTTTGGCTAAATCATTAAAAAGGCCTGCTGTTTTTACTGTTCCTGCATTTGGCCTGAAATTGTTATACGGAGAAGCTGCTTCACTACTTTTACAAAGTCCGCAAGTTACACCACAAAGATTGCTGGATGAAGGTTTTGTATTCCATTTTCCTGAAATAAAATCTTGTCTGGCCGAAATTACTTCATGAAAAAACCCCGTTGTTTCCAACGGGGTTTCTATTATAATAGCTAATTATTTAGACTACAATTGTGGACCAGAAGGAATCAATGCTTTAGCATCGTCGTTGTCACAATATTGCTCGAAGTTCTTGATGTATTTGGCAGCAAGCGATTTAGCTTTGGTTTCCCATTCTGTAACATCAGCATAGGTGCCACGTGGATCAAGAATTTCAGTATCAACATTGTTCAATACTGTCGGAGCAACAAGGTTCAAGATTGGAATGTGTACTGTTGGAGCATTTTCGATAGATCCGTCGATAATAGCATCGATGATCGCACGAGTGTTTTTCAACGAAATACGTTTTCCGGTTCCATTCCAGCCAGTGTTTACAAGGTAAACTTTTGCGTTGTGTTCTTTGGCTTTACCAATCAATGTTTTCGCATACATTGTTGGGTGCAAGGTTAAGAATGCCTCACCAAATGCAGGCGAGAAAGAAGGAACTGGTTCAGTAATACCACGCTCGGTTCCGGCTAATTTTGAAGTAAAGCCTGAAAGGAAGTGATACTGAGCTGATTTTTCGTCCAAAATAGATACCGGAGGCAATACACCAAATGCATCAGCCGACAGATAAATGATTTTTGAAGCGTGACCTGCACGTGACGGTGCAACGATTTTGTTGATATGATAGATTGGATAAGAAACACGGGTATTTTCAGTTTTCGAAGCAGCAGCTGTATAATCAGGAGTACCATCTTCCAATACTGTAACATTCTCCAACAAAGCATCACGACGGATAGCTCTCCAGATGTCTGGCTCTTTATCTTTTTCAAGATCAATTACTTTCGCGTAGCAACCACCTTCGTAGTTGAATACTCCGTGATCGTCCCAACCGTGTTCGTCGTCACCAATCAGGTAACGTTTTGGGTCAGCCGAAAGGGTAGTTTTACCAGTTCCCGAAAGTCCGAAGAAAATAGCTACATCACCTTCAGCACCTACGTTGGCTGAGCAGTGCATTGAAGCAATACCTTTTAATGGTAAGTAGTAGTTTTGCAAAGCAAAAATTCCTTTTTTCATTTCGCCACCGTACCATGTACCACCAATAACCTGCATTTTTTCAGTAAGGTTGAATAAAGTGAAAACTTCAGAGTTCAAACCTTGTTCTTTCCAGTTAGGATTGGTAGTTTTCGATCCGTTCAAACATACGAAATCGGGTTCGCCATAGTTAGCTAATTCGTAGTGTGAAGGACGAATGAACATGTTAGTCACAAAATGTGCCTGCCATGCTACTTCCATAACAAAACGTACTTTCAGACGGGTATCTTCGTTAGTTCCGCAAAAAGTATCAACTACATACAATTTTTTAGCGGTTGAAAGTTGTTTTGTAACAAGGTCTTTACAGTGTGTAAATACTTCAGGAGTTGTCGGACGGTTGATAGTTCCATCCCACCATAAATGCTCATCGGTAACAGCATCTTTTACAAAAAATTTATCTTTTGGTGAACGTCCGGTAAATTTACCTGTATCAACAGAAATTGCACCGGTATTAGTTAATACACCTTTTTCAAACCCCTGGTTAGCAGGATCAATCTCAGCCTGAAAAAGTTCTTCATACGTCGGATTGTGTAAAATTTCAACATTGGTATCAATCCCGTACTTTAATAGATCTGTGTTTTTCATCGTAGTAAGTAATTATAATTTAACAAGTTTCAACATTACAAAAAAAATCTCGGCATCAAATGTACCGAATTTTACCCCCTCTTCTGAAAGACCGCTATTAAATTAAGATCATTTTGGCCCCAAACAATTAATTGGAAAATTGAAATTTTCTAAAGCATTGATTATCAATACAAAAATCAACAAAAACAAGAAAAATCACATGATTAATTAATTGTAAAGAAGTATTCTGGTCAACCAGGAAAAAAGTATTAAAAATCATTAGTGAACGACAAAA
>DPRM01000037.1 GCA_003537645.1 Prolixibacteraceae bacterium | reverse complement strand
CCACCCGTTTCATCAAAAAAGCCGGATTTGAAAATACCATTGAACAACGGATTGGCCCTGCACTCGAAATTATTCCCGGGTTAACCGGCCCGTTCGATCTTGTTTTTATTGATGCGCACAAACCCGAATATCCGGCGTATTACGAAGCCATTTTTGACAAAGTAAATCCTGGTGGTTACATCATTGCAGACAATACCCTTTGGAGTGGAAAAGTGTTAGAAGAACCCGCGGCTGACGATTGGCAAACACAGGGAATTATCGCATTTAACTCGCTGATTAAAAATGATAACCGCGTTGAAAAAGTGATGCTGCCACTCCGCGACGGAATGACTTTAATCCGTAAAAAATAATTAAAATCATTTTCCCGACTCAGCAGGTCTGGGTTTAAATTTAGACCTTCGTTTTTTGTTGATTGTGCGTTTGTTTTTATCGAACCGGTCAAGTCGCTCATCAAGTTTCACCTCCATCTGGTTTTCTTCTTTGGCCTTTTCTGCTGAACTTCCAATCTCGGGTCTGATTCCGCGCTTATTCTTTTGAATAATATCTTTAACCTGTTGCAATGGCAGATAAAACATACCACCTCCGCCTTCCATCACGTAACAGATTTCCTTTTTCAGGTAATCGGTTTTAAATGGTTTGGCAATACCTTTCGCCAGCTCGAGGTTGAGCAGTTCTTGCGGGAAATCTTTTTGTGCTTCGATGTAAGTATCGAGTTCGTACATCAGGCAGCATTTCAGCTTGCCACAAGCACCGGCCATTTTGAGTGCCGATGGCGACAAACCCTGTTTCAGTGCGGCATTCGACGAAATACTTTTAAAGTTGGTACGCCAACTCGAACAGCAAAGTTCCCTTCCACACGAGCCTATTCCGCCAACAATTCCGGCTTCCTGCCGGGCGCCAATCTGCTTCATCTCAATCAAAATTCCAAACTCGCGGGCATACAATTTTATCAGTTCCCTGAAATCAACACGACCATCGGCCAGATAATAAAAAATGGCCTTTTTGCCATCTCCTCTGAACTCAACATCGCCAATTTTCATGTCAAGGCCAAGCTCCAGCACAATTTGCCTGGCGCGAATCATTACTGGTTTTTCGCGGTTACGGGCATCTCCAAGCAAAGCAACATCGGCAGCTGTCGATTTTCTATAAACACTGTTCAGCTTGTAGCTTTCGGTGTTTCTGACTTTTAGTTTGAACTGCTTTTCGGCTAAATAGCCGGTTAAGGTAACTTCTCCCACATCGTGCCCGGGAGTGGTGGCTACAACCACTTTGTCTCCACGTTTCAGGTCAATTTTATCGCTGTTTCTGTAGTATTCTTTTCTTGTCGTTTTAAACTTAACTTCCACAATATCCGACTGGTCGGAGGTGTCTGGCAATTCATCCAGCCAACTGTAACTGTTGATGGCTAAGTAATTTGCCGAACTATTTAATGAACATCCTGTACAACTCATTCTTCCCTTCGTTTAAAAAATCAGGGGCAAATATCAGAAAAAGATTTAAATGTCCGTATATTATGTCATCATTAATAAAAATAAAGCATTATGGATTTTGGACAGGTTATTTCGAACATTAACTTCCTCGCAGTGATTGTCGCCGCTTTTAGTGCCTTTTTTCTCGGTTGGATTTGGTACGGGCCACTTTTTGGCAAGCAATGGATGGAACTGAACGGGTTTAACCGTGACGAAATGAGTAAGCAGAAATGGCTGCCAATGCCAGTGATTATGGGTGTTAACTATGTTGCAACTTTGTTGGCAGCACTGTCACTTGCCATGTTTCTGGGTGCTGAAGCAGATGCAATTTTCGGCATCTTCGCCGGGCTGATGATTGCAGTTTTCTGGATTGCCACCAGCCGTTTAAACGATGTGCTGTATGAACGGAAACCCATGGGTCTGTTCTGGATTAACGTGGGCTACAATGTTGTGATTTATGTGGTTATGGGTGAGGTTCTCGGTGCGTGGAAATAAAAAGTTGTCGTAAGAAAATTATTGTCAGGTTCTCTTTGTTGTCATGGTTGTCGGAGTTGATTTCTTAAAAACGATGATAACTGGAAAACAACGATAACAATGACAACTTTTAAAAAAAACAACAATGACAACTTCCCCCACAACTTTCTTCTTTCTCTTCTTTCCCCGCTTACATCAAAAAATTATCTTTGCTTTCCATGAGTGAAGCAAAAAAATATTTCGAAACGCCGCTGATGAAGCAGTATTACCAAATCAAGGAAAAACATCCGGACGCGGTGCTGCTTTTCAGGGTTGGCGATTTCTATGAAACGTTTGGCGACGATGCCATCAAAGTAGCTGGCATTCTCGGAATCACGCTTACCCGTCGTGCCAATGGTGCTGCGAGTTATGTTGAATTGGCCGGATTTCCGTATCACGCGCTCGACACCTATCTTCCAAAACTGGTTCGTGCCGGTCAGCGGGTAGCTATCTGCGAACAGCTCGAAGACCCGAAACTCACTAAAACCATTGTAAAAAGGGGTATTACCGAAATGGTAACTCCGGGGGTTTCAATCAACGATAATATTCTTGAAAACCGCGAAAATAATTTCCTGGCTTCGGTTCATTTCGATAAAAAAATGGCCGGAGTAGCCTTTCTCGATATTTCGACTGGTGAATTTCTTACTGCCCAGGGGAAATTTGAATACATCGACAAGTTGCTCAGCTCATTACAACCTAAAGAAGTGCTTTTTCAGCGCGGACGCGGCAAGGAATTCACCGAAATATTCGGGCCAAAATATTACACTTTTAACCTTGAAGACTGGGTTTACACCGAAGATGCCGCCACCGACAGGCTCATCCGACATTTCGAAACCAAGTCGCTTAAAGGTTTTGGCGTTGACGGAATGCCGTTGGCAGTAATTGCTTCGGGAGCTATTTTGCATTACCTCGATATTACACAGCACCGGAAACTCAACCACATTGCAGGATTGAGCCGTATTGAGGAAGACCATTTTGTGTGGCTCGACAGGTTTACCATCCGCAATCTGGAACTTTTCAACCCGATTCACGAAAATGGCAAATCGCTGATTGATGTGATTGATAAAACCATTTCGCCCATGGGTTCGCGTTTGCTGAAACGCTGGATGGCGCTCCCGCTAAAGGATATCGAACCCATTAATAAACGGCTCGATGTGGTTGAACTGTTTCTGAAATACCCTGAAATCAGGGAAAATATTGAAGAACATTTGCGGATGGTAGGCGATTTGGAACGACTGATTTCGAAAGTAGCCGTTGGAAGAATCAATCCGCGGGAAGTGGTGCAGGTGAAAAATGCGCTGAACGCGATTCTGCCTATCAAACAAGCCTGTGCCATTGCCGAAAATACTGCGCTGAATCGTTTTGCCGAACAGTTAAATACCTGTGACCTCATCCGCGAAAAAATTCACCGCGAGATTATTGCCGACCCGCCTGTGGCACTCAACAAAGGACGGGTGATTGCTCCCGGAATTTCGCAGGAACTGGATGAATTGCGCGACATTGCCTACTCAGGAAAAGATTTTCTTGCCAAAATACAAAAGCGCGAAAGCGAACGATGTGGAATCCCGTCGCTGAAAATCAGTTTCAACAATGTTTTCGGGTATTACATCGAAGTGCGGAATACCCACAAAGACAAGGTTCCCACCGACTGGATACGAAAACAAACACTGGTGAGCGCCGAACGGTACATTACTGAAGAGCTGAAAGAGTACGAAACAAAAATTCTTGGCGCCGAGGAAAAAATTCTTGAACTTGAAACCCGGATTTTCAACGAGCTGGTGCTGGCGCTTTCGGAATATGTGGGCGCTATTCAGCTCAATTCAAACATATTGGCTCAAATCGATTGTCTTTTATCGTTTTCGGCTTGTGCCTCAACCTATGGTTATTTCCGTCCCGAAATAAACGATTCGACCACCATCAAAATAAAAAATGGCCGTCACCCCGTAATTGAACAGCAACTCCCGATTGGCGAATCGTACATCGCCAACGATGTTTTGTTAGACCAGGACGAACAGCAAATCATTATCATCACCGGGCCGAATATGGCGGGTAAATCGGCGTTGCTGCGGCAAACCGCGCTTATTGTTTTGTTGGCGCAAATCGGGTCGTTTGTTCCGGCCGAGGTAGCCGAAATAGGGTATGTCGATAAAATTTTCACCCGCGTTGGTGCGTCGGACAATATTTCGCTTGGTGAATCTACATTTATGGTAGAAATGATTGAAGCCGCCAGCATTTTGAACAATGTGTCGGACAGAAGCCTTATTTTGTTTGACGAACTGGGCCGCGGAACCTCAACCTACGATGGAATTTCAATTGCCTGGTCGGTGGTGGAATACCTGCACGAACACGCCGTTGCAAAAGCCAAAACGCTTTTTGCCACACATTACCACGAACTCAATGAAATGGAAGGTGCATTTCCGCGGGTAAAAAACTTTAATGTTTCGATAAAAGAGGTTGGAAATAAAGTGATTTTTCTGCGCAAACTGGTTCGCGGCGGCAGCAATCACAGTTTCGGGATTCACGTGGCCGGAATGGCCGGAATGCCAAAATCGGTGATTAAACGTGCCGAACAAATTCTTGTAAAACTTGAAGGCGGGCGTGAAAAAGAGAGCCTTACAAAACCATTGGGCGAAATCAGGGA
>DPRM01000028.1 GCA_003537645.1 Prolixibacteraceae bacterium | reverse complement strand
CCTGTGGTTGAATGTTTGTTCCAACAATAGCAGATGCCGGGATGATGATTGACTTTTCATCACCATCGTTTTTTAACTGTACATTTCCAAACATCCCCGATTTGATTCTTAAATCGGCGGTGTTGTTTACTAAAAATTGTACCGGAAAACTATTTCCCATATTGGCTTTGCTGCCTGTCATGATTACCTTTCCAGTCAATAAAGTTTCAGGATAAGCATCTGCGGAAAGAGTGTATTGTTGATTGGTTTCGAACTGACTTAACTCCTGTTCGGGAACATTTACAGTAAATTTCAGGCTTGAGATATCTGTGATTTGTAGTAAAGGAATTCCCGGTGCCGCGAAGGCTCCTTCTTCTGTTAGTTTCGCGGTAACAATTCCGCTGAAAGGCGCATTAATAGTCGTTTTATTGATTTGCTCCATTAAAGTAGCCTTCTGTACTTTGGCCGATTTTAAAGCCAACTCGGTCTTTTCAAGCTGAACGCCCTGAATGGCATCGGCATTGGCAAGTACGGTATAGCGCTTTACATCCGCTTCCAATCCTTCAATCTGAATTTCAATGGTTTGTAATTGCAGTTTCAACAATGAGTTGTCTAATTGAATTAGTGCTTGGCCTTTTCGGACCGCGCTTCCAGCATCCACAAAAACTGAGTTTATCTTACCCTGAATATCCGCGCTGATTCTTGTTTCTTTGTTGGGCTCAAAAGTTCCCGTGTATGAAATATCGTTTTTAACACGTTCAAGCTTCAGTGTGATGGCCTGCACATTAATTGCCTGCTCTTTATCGTATTGATAAACCCTGCTGACAGTGGTTTCTTTATTGGTTTTCAGGCGAATTACCACTATGGCTATTATCGCCACTGCCACAATTATATAAATGATCGCTTTTTTCATTTCCTTGATTTTTTATTCGTGATTTTTAATTCTTAATCGCCATAAGGTTTCCTGTTACCCGTTTGTATTCCAATTCAGCTTTTCGAAGATTTACCATTGCAACGATGTAGTTTTGTTGTGCTTCGCGTAAGGAATTGTCGGCTAAAAGCAAATCGGTAATGTTGGCTACGCCTTGCTTGTTTTGCAGCACAGTATTGGTATAAATCTTTTTTGCCAGTTTTATTTGATCGTCAACTGTTGCAATATTCTGGTTTGCAAGTGTATATTGCATTTCTGCGTTTATCAGATCGAGTTTTGATTTTTCGGATACCAGTTCTTTCTGAATATTTGTTTTCTGAATATCTATCTTTTTCTGTACAATCTTGTGTTTTGTAACCGTACCATTAAAAATTGGAATCGACAGTTGAGCGCCAACATAACCGATTGGATGNNCGTAAGCACCCAGCGAAGGCAATTTCGAATTACGAAGCCCTTTTAGTTCAGCATAATTAAATTGTAATTTTTTATCAATCAACTTCATATCCGTAGTCGCCTGGATTTGAGGATTCAACTGGATTCTCGCATTTTCATTGATTGAAACCTGGATGGTATCTGAAATTGGTTTTCCCATCAAAAATTTGAGTGCATTTAAAACTTGCTGTTGCTGCGAAAAAACGGTACTTCTTTGATTGGTTACTTGATCCAGTTGTAATTTCAGCCTGTCAACATCAGTTCCTTTGGTAATTTGCTGTTGGTGCAGTAAAGTTGTTGTCTGCACCAGTTTATTGGTATTGATCATGTTGCTATCCAAAAAAGCCAGTTGATATAGCAGAATTTGTGCATTGTAATAAGCATTTGAAACCTCCATCACCACGTCTTCGTCGGTTTTAATTTTCTGAATTTCAGAAAGTTCACTGGCAATACGGGTAGTCTTTACGGCACCTAAAGCTGTTGGGTTGTAAATTGGCACTGTTAGTTGCAGATTGGCATTCAGGCTTTGAGGCACACCAAACTGCACTTCTTTATAAGTTCCGGCAGGTCCTCCAAAAGCTTCAGCAGGCATCAACTGATATGGCAAATCGGTATAATAACGATAGTCAGTCATCCCATTCAATTTTGGAAACAGATTGCCTTTGGTTTCCTTGTTTTTCTCACTGGCCAGGAAAACATCCTGCTGCGACAGTTTAATCGTTCGGTTATACTGCAATGCCGTATCGATGCATTGCTCCAGCGAGAGTGTTTGCGCAGACAGGATTCCGGAAACCTGAAAAAGAATCAGGGCAAGGACAATTCTTATTGCTTTTTGATGTAAGTTAATATTCACTAACATGATTGGGTAAATTTTTTTAGATTACTGTTTTTTTAATTTTTTGTTTATCGTGAAATAAGCAAGCGCTGAAAAGACAATCGTTACGGTTGTTCTGAAAGCCATCGCGCCAATTGTCTTTGTTTCGTATATACCACCAGCGTTGATGTGAATAAATAACCCGACAAATGCGAGAAGAAGCACTATTACTGAAATGCCTAACAGAGGGGCAGTCCATTTTTTGCTTTCGATAAATCCATACGCAGCGAAAAGATAGAGCAGACTACTGATAAAATTTGCCCAAACAACAAATAAAACATAATTGCCCTCTTTAGCCCTGACTCCAAATAAATCAAATATTACGGAGCTACTTAGGAATAAGGTAAGCAAACCAAAAGCGGCTAATATTGATGCCAATAAATAAGGAAGAGCCATTTTCATAATTACTTGTTTTTAATTAATGTCAAAACAGATTGAATCATTTTATTTCCGGCTTCATTTATATCAAACTGGAAATCCTCTAATCTCCATCTGAACATCTGTAACCTGAAAGTCCCCATCAGAATGTATATCAAGTCTTCTAACGGAACAGAATTTGAAAATACTCCCTTCTGCTGTCCTTCAAGCAATATCGGGAATAAATTTTTCACAATTATCCCTAGTAGTTTGAGGATGGCTTCATTAATACTTTGACTTTCTTTCAATAAGCCATCAGAAAAAACAGCAACCACGAAATATCGTTGACTTTCGAAAAAAGCAAACTGGCTTTGGAACATAGCAGTAAATTTTGCTTCCGGCTCATCAGTAGGTCGAATAGCATTCTGTAGTCTCTCCTCGATTGTTATGGCCAGATATTCCAGCATAGCTAAGATAATTTCCTCTTTGCTGGTAAAATGTCTATAAATGGCGCTTTCTGAAAACTGCATTTCTTTTGCCAGATTTTTGATAGTCAGTCCACTAACACCTGAAGAGGTAAGTATTTTTCCGGCTGCTTCTATGATCTCTAACTGACGGGGAGTAATATCCATAATGGTATTTAATTAGTAATTTTTTTTAAAGCACTTTGGTTAAACTAATTGGTCGTGGCGCTTTAACAACAAGAATCCGGGCTAAACTATTTGAATCGTTACTGATGTAATGTACAATATCAGCAGGACTTTCAATAAGCGTATCTGCTTCGCACACTTCACTTTCGTTGCCAATATGAATGGTTGGCCGGCCTTCAACAACAAAGAAAAATACATCAACCGGCGTTTTATGCGGTTTCAGACTTTCACCTGGTTTTAAGGCCATAAGCATTGCCTGCGCAGTTGCTTTGTTATACATTTCCCGTACATCAATTTTGTGAGGAGTTTCTTTTATTGGCTGATCCTGATATTTTGTAATTTTCATGGCTTAAAAGTTTTAAATGTATTATAAAAATAAGTAAGTGAATATTCGCTCACAAAGATAACGCAAAAGATTTCTCATCTCCAAACGAAAGTTAATTTTTTCATCAAGCTGATCGTTTATCCTCTCTATCTTTTAAAAATCCAATTCTTAATTGCTCAATTTCTGAAGGCGCAAAAAGTCCTTTGGTGATCAGCAATGTTACTCCGATCGCCAACCCATTGCAGGGGATTCAAAAACAAAAGAATGAACCCGGAAATTTCAATTTTTGTTGCCAATGTGTAGAACTCAGATGAGTTTACAATAGTTTGGCACGCTTTGCATACATAAATATCTCACATTATTCTTTTGCATTTTCCCGACCATCCGGTAATATCAAGCCGAATGATTTCTGTTCGTTCAAATGAGTTCTTGGCATATTGCATTCCTTTTTCCTTGTCAGAGGGCGAATATTTATCGAGCAACAATTCGAGACCTTTCATGCGCTCAACCTCGGGCAGATTGGTGAATGCCAAACAATTCAAAACAATGCTTTCGTAGGCGGTGGAAAATTTGTTTGAAAATACCTGTGTATGCCCTACAATACAGAATGATACCCGGTTACAGTTTTTTATACACCTGAGCTTACGTCCCTCGGGGGCGCAGTGCAGGAAAATAGACTGTTTACCGTCCCACGCATAATTGATGGGTATGCCATAAGCACCACCCTCTTCGGCTTGGACTGAAAAAATGCCGTATTCGCCCTTTTTGAGCAGCTCAGTGGCTTGAGCTTCATCAAGTAAACGATCCTGTCGGCGTATGTTGGTATTGGAGTATTCCATTTTTTTGATAATACTAACTGATCAAAACAAACATCGAATCTAATAACTGAAGTCCGGTATTGGTTTTAAAATACTTTTCCTTTATGCTTTTAACCATCTTTTCATCCATTTCATCTTCGTAAATATTTACAAGAAAATCGGCCTCAACCAAGATTTGAAAATCAATTCCATCAATTTTTGTATAGGTGTGATGGTTGCCTATCAGATAACAAACCCTTGCAATTGTATCTGGTTTTGTTCTCAGTTTATCAAGTATTGCATGGGCAATCGCCGGACCTTCTAATTCCTGGTATTTCCCGATACACGAACCATATTTTTTCTCAGAAACCAGAATACCTATATCGTGCAATACGGCTGCAATTTCGGTCACTTCAATATCCTGTTCGCAAAGATTCTCGCAACGACAAATAGTACTTGCCAATCCATATACTTTTAATGCATGGTTTATCCGGCGCACATCGCAGCCAAAATACTCAACCATCGATGTTATTACTTTGTGCATTATATTTAGAATTTTAAATGGATTTAACTCGGTTTTTCACACCCCCTCCGGTTATAATAGTACCAGTTTACAATGGTAGCGAATAAGACAAAGACAAGTAAGCCAACAAAAAAGACTTTTGCGTTTCCAGTTGCCGAAATTACAGTGCCAATAATAGTAGCAAATATGAAGGGTCCGTAGGCGGCAATTGCTGCGGTCCATCCAATTACACCGGCTGCCTGGCGTGGATTATGTCCGAAAATAATCGGGAACTGTCTGAAAGTAGCCGCATTGCCTATTCCTGTAAAAAAGAACAAAACCAGAATAATAGTCACAAACATCGGGAATTGCTCCATTCCGGTTGGTGCAACAAGCCCCATCGTTATCAGCAGTGTTACTCCAATTGCCAGGCCAATGCCAGTAATGGTGGTCAGGATTGCACCGCCGGTTTTATCGGCAACAAATCCAAACAGAATGCGGCTGGCCGACCCAATCAACGGGCCATAAAAGGCATAAACCAACGGATCCGGAGCTCCTTCAAAACCACCATAAAGGATTTTTATCAGCAAAGGAAAGGCAGCAGATAGTCCGGCAAAAGTTCCAAAAGTCATCATATAGGTAATGGTACAAAACCAGGTGTGTTTATTCCTGAAAATGTCGAGTTGTTCTTTGAATGAAGCTTTTACTGGAATTCTCCTTAAATAGATCCACG
>DPRM01000086.1 GCA_003537645.1 Prolixibacteraceae bacterium | reverse complement strand
CAAATGAACAATGTGGCCGAACAAAACAATATGCTGATTGAAAATGCGACACGCAAAAGATTTGTTACACAACAAACCATCGAAAATACCACGAACCAAATCGACCTGGCAAAAACGGTTTACGATGAAATGGTTTTGCAGCAAAAGCAGGGAACGTCAAGTCTTACTGAAATTTTGCTGGCCGACAATGCACTGCGTGAAGCACAGCAAAACCAGCTAACCGCTATCATCGACTACCTGAAAGCCGATTTGGAGCTGAAAAAATTAACCGGAAATATTTCAATAAAAAATTAAAAATACCATCATGTTAAAAAAGATAATTTATATCGTTCTGGCGCTTGCCGTTGTCGCGTTTACTGTTTACAAAATGAAAAGCAATAAAGAAACTGCACAAAAAAGGGTCTTTCAATACAATAAGGAAAATCCGGTTTCGGTTCAAATCCTTAATGTGAAATCAGAAAGGTTGGAGAACGTAACCGTTTTTCCGGGCAATTTTGAACCTTTCATGGAAACTAAATTAAGCGCCGATATACAGGGAAAGGTTACTGCTGTTCTGGTAGATATGGGAAGCACAGTTCAAAAAGGACAAACCCTGATTCAACTCGATAATTCATTGCTGAAACTTCAGTTGCAAACCGTTGAAATTCAAATTGAAGGACTGGAAAAAGATGTGCAACGATTTACTGTTCTGGCCAAAGCCGATGCCATTCAGGGCGTTCAGCTCGAAAAGGCGGAACTGGGATTAAAATCGGCACAAGTGCAAAAAGCCACTTTGCTGGAACAAATCAGCAAAACCACCATTCGTGCACCTTTTAACGGGATTGTCACCGCAAAACTAACCGAAGAAGGCGCTTTTGCCGCTCCCGGAATACCGCTGCTCCAAATCACCGACATTTCGAACCTGAAGTTTACGGTGAATGTGCCCGAGAACAGTCTGAGCAAGTTTAGCATGGGCCAGCTTTGTCCTGTTTCAGCCGATGTGTATCCTGAAATCTTGCTGGCGGGAAAAACGATAATGATTGGAAGCAAAGCCAACATTGGCAACAGTTATCCGGTACAGTTGTCGGTGAAAAATACAGCCGATTTAAAAATAAAATCGGGGATGTTTGGCAAAGTTGATTTGAAAAGCGAAAGCGATTCAACCCGAATTATAATTCCTGCTTCAGCTTTGGTGGGAACCACGATTAAGCCGCAGGTTTACCTGGTAAAAAACGGAAAAGCACAGTTGCAGGATATCAGAATCTCTGAACGAATTGAAAACAAAGTGGTGGTGACTGAAGGATTAAACGAGGGAGACGAAATGGTAACCAATGGTTTTATCAACCTGTTTAACGGCGCCAATGTAACGCTTAAATAATATCAGAAAATGAATATTACAGAAATTTCCATAAAACGGCCATCGCTCATTATCGTTCTTTTCAGTGTGTTTGCACTGCTTGGAATCATTGGCTACAATAATCTGAGCTACGAACTGCTGCCCGATTTTAACCAGCCGGTGGTAGTGATAAAAACCATGTATCCGGGAGCTGAGCCGCAGGAAGTGGAAACCTCGGTTTCGCGGAAAATTGAAGATGCGCTGTCGAACCTCGAAGGCGTTGATTATCTCGAAACCAAATCGATGCCCAACGCTTCGGTAATTATTGCCAACCTGAAATACGGTACCAATGTTGACAACGCCATGCAGGATGCGCAGCGTTATATCGATAATATTATTACTGATTTGCCTGCCGATATTCAAAGTCCGGTAATGAGTAAGGTTTCGCCCAACGATTTGCCCATTATTTCGATAAGCGCCACCAGCAACCTGTCAGAAACAGCATTCTATCAGAAAATGAAAGACGATTTTCTGCCGCAAATTCAGCAGTTGAAAGGAGTTGCAGAAATTACACTTTTGGGTGGAGAAGAACGCGAAATACAGGTTAAGGTTGACCAGGATAAACTTAAACTCTACAAAATATCGCTTCTGCAGGTGGTTGAATCCATCAACCGTTCAGGGCTCGATTTACCTGCCGGTAAAGTTCAGTCTGAAAAGGAAAATAATTCGGTACGTTTAACCGGCAAGTTTGCAACTGTAACCGATATTATGAATGTGCAGATTGCCATGCCTTTTCCCGGAAGCCCGGTGTATGTAAAAGATGTTGCCACGGTTACCGACGGTATAAAAGAAATCGCATCGGTAAGCCGGTACAATGGAAACAACGGAATTGGCTTGCTGCTTAAAAAACAGGGCGATGCCAATGCCGTGGATGTGTCGGAACTGGTGCGTGAAAAACTGCAACAAATTGAAGGGCAGAACAAAGAAGCCGGAGTTAAATTTATTGTTGCCGACGATTCAACGGATAATACCATTGCGGCTGTGGAATCGGTGGTTTTCGACCTGATTCTCGCTGTTATTCTGGTGTCGATTGTAATGTTGCTCTTTCTGAGAAGTTACCGGAACTCATTAATTGTACTTGTTTCCATCCCTACTTCACTGATAACGGCTTTTGCGGTTATGTGGCTGTTGGGGTACACGCTCAACCTGATGACTTTGCTGGCCATGTCGCTGATTATAGGAATATTGGTGGATGATGCCATTGTGATTTTGGAGAATATTCAGCGGCACCTCGACATGGGAAAAGAAAAACGCACCGCTGCCATGGATGGACGAATGGAAATTGGTTTTTCCGCACTCTCCATAACTTTGGTCGATGTGGTGGTTTTCCTCCCGATTTTGTTCCTGCAGGTTTTTATTGCCGACATGCTCAAACAGTTTTCGGTGGTGGTTATCACGTCAACGCTTACCAGTTTGCTGGTTGGATTTACGCTTACTCCATGGATGGCATCGCGAATCGGGAAAAAAGAAGATTTGCAACCCATCAACATTTTTAACCGCTTTTTGCTGTGGTTCGAACACCAGCTCCAGACATTTATTGAATGGTATGGAAAACAGTTGCAATGGGTTTTAAGCCATAAACTCATATTTACCGGAATCATTATTCTGCTGCTGGTTTTTACTGCCGGAATGATGAAACAGGGAATTATCGGAAAGGAAATGATGGCTACCGGCGACCAGGGCAAATTTCGTTTGAATCTTGAATTTGATAAAACCATTACCGTTCAGCAAAACAACATCGTTTCGCAACGGGTTGAAAATTATATACTTCAGCATGATGAAGTAGCTACGCTGTTCAGCAACATTGCCGGCCCAAGTACCGGAATCGGGAGTTTGGGTGTTGGCTCGGCCAATAAATCGGAATTTACCATTCAGTTAAAACCCGAAAGTGAACGGGATATTAAAACCGAAGCTTTTATGAAACAGTTGCGCAACGAGCTGGAATCGGAATTTGCCGGAATTAACTTTTCGATGGCAGTAATTGGTTTGTTACCCAAGTCGGCGCCCATAAAAATCACACTCACCGGCGCAAACCTCAGAGAAGTAATGACTGCCTCGGAAGAATTACAGGCAGTAATTGAGCAAATTCCCGGGGCCGACAATGTGCAGCTTTCGGTGGTGGAAGGAAATCCGGAGTACAAGGTTGTTCCCGATAATGATAGAATGCAGCGGCTGGGATTAAACACGGCGTATGTTGGGTTGAATTTACGAACCGCGTTTACCGGAAACGAGGATGCAACGCTTACCGAAAACGGAACTGAATATCCGGTTCGCATCTGGCTTGATGATTTTAACCGTAAAAATTTTGAAGATGTGCAGAACCTCATCATGGTAAATCCGATGAACATTCCGGTGGAAGTTTCACAATTTGCCGAAGTGGTGCAGGACAATTCACCTTCGCTGCTCGAACGCCTCGACCGCCAGGCTTCGGTAACCCTTACCGCCGAATCGTTTGGCCGCCCGTCGGGAACGCTCGCCGACGATGTGATAGCATATCTCGATGCGCATCCGCTACCCGAAGACGTGCAACTATCCTGGGGGGCAGATATTAAAACACAAAACGACAGTTTTGGTGCACTTGGCTCGGTTCTGCTGATATCGTTTATTCTTATTTACCTGATTATGGTGGCCTTGTACGATAGTTTTATCTATCCGTTTGTGGCATTGTTTGGTATCCCGGTAGCAGCCATCGGCGCTTTTCTTGTGTTGAATTTAACGGCCAACGACATCACTTTATTTGCGCTGTTAGGGCTGATTATGCTCATGGGGCTGGTAACAAAAAATGCTATTCTGATTGTGGATTTTACTAATCAACTAAAAGTCCAGGGTACACATTTTAAGGAAGCGCTGATTATTGCCGGGAAAGAACGCTTGCGCCCCATTTTAATGACCACACTTGCCATGGCCATCGGGATGATGCCCATTGCACTTGCAAAGGGAACTGCCAGCGAGTGGAAAAACGGGTTGGCCTGGGTAATTATCGGCGGTTTAATTTCGTCGTTAATTCTTACAGTGTTTTTGGTACCTGTTGTTTATTATGCGGTTGATACAATCAAAGAAAAAATAAGTAAAAGAAAAAGAAAATGATAAAAACAATTCCGATTATTCAGGTATTTGTACTCCTTGTGCTGTTTTCCTCTTTTCAAAACCAAGAAGAAAAAACCTACCCGTTAACGGTGAAAGTAAGAGACTTACGAAACTCAAAAGGAGTGGTTCAGTTCGCGTTGTACAATACCGAAGATTCGTTTCCTGATGAACATTATAAAAAGTACTACCGAAAACTAACGGCAAAAATTGCAAATGGTGCGTCA
>DPRM01000017.1 GCA_003537645.1 Prolixibacteraceae bacterium | reverse complement strand
TGTCCATAACAACTTTCATCCCACGATCATGAGCTTTATCAATCATCTCGATATACTCATCGTTTGTACCGTATCGCGGATCGACAGCATAAAAATCGGTAATCGCGTAACCATGATAGGTATTTGGGCCATTCTTTTGAACCGGATTTAACCAGACTGTAGTAATTCCCAAATCCTGCAAATAATCAAATTGATTGATGATCCCTCTGATGTCGCCACCATGACGACTTCCTGAACGTTCCCTGTTGACTGTTGCTTCTTCTAAATTATCATTTGAAGGATCGCCATTAGCAAAACGGTCGGGAGTAATCAAATAGAGCACATCAGCAGTAGAAAATCCCAGTGCACCAGGTTTCGGGTTCCGTGGTTTCAGTTCAAAGGGCTGAACAGTTTTTTGTCCATCTCCGGCAAATTCGATATTCATCATACCCGGCTTTGCCGATTTCGAGATATTGAGGTAGATAAACAAATAGTTCGGGCTTTCAACAGTTTCTACCGTTTTAACTTTTACTCCCGGATAATTGACTGAAACTTTCGAACTGGAAATATTCTCGCCGTAAACCAGAATCTGTAATTCTGTATTTTTCATACCAACCCACCAAAACGATGGTTCGGTGTGGGTTATAACTACCGCAGAGGCATTAACCATGTAAGCCAGAAACAAAGCTGTAATTAAGACAACCCTTCTAAATTTTCTCATATTATTCTTAGCTATTAATTTCATTTCTATCAATGTATTAATGACCCCCCGTTTACTTGATTTTATTTACCGAATTGGTGAATCCCCCGAAAATCTATCGGGGGATCTTCCAATTCAATGTTTAAGATCGACTTTATTAAACTTACTTAAATCCCTAATTTACGTAGTTTGGATTTTGCTTCAATCCCGGGTTAACACTAAGTGCTTTATCAGGAAGCGGGAACCATTCGTATTTACGGTCGCGTTTTGCAGGAAGTGCAATTCCAGGTTCGGTTGCACGGCCAAAAAACCACCACTGACCTTGAGTAAATTTATCAAAACGTCTCAAGTCTGTACGACGGCGACGTCCTTCTTCAAGGAATTCAAGACCCCATTCACTTAACATCCAATCCTTATCAAAAACTGTAAAACCACGGCTAAGCTGGTCTTTGGCAGTTACCCAGTCTGCTGCAGAGAAATAACGCTCACGAACCTTATTTACCAAAGTTTTTGCGCCTGCCACATCTCCTGCGCGGAGTTTACATTCGGCCAGCGTATAATATACTTCTGACAAACGGAACTCAACATTGTCAGCTTCGCGGAAGTCGATAGCAGCGGCAGTTGGGAACATCGGATATTTAATAAACCGGATTCCAGAATTTGTTTCACCCCAGCGAGGTGACATTACTGTTTCAAGGTTTCGGCCTTTATTCTGAAATGTGCCCACCTGGTCAACATAAATCAAAGGTTGCTTATTGCGGTCAGCATCACCTAAAAGTACAGCTCCGGTTCCAAAATTGGCTTTCATAGTACCTTTCAGAAACTGACCCACGTAATTCCCTGAAGCATCGGCAAAGTAGTTCTGACGACGAATATCTTTCGGGTTAAAACGCTGATAAACTGCGCCCAATTTATCGCCATAAGGTGCATCAAGGAAACATTTGGCATCTTCGTCGGCAGCTCCTTTATAAAAGTCGGCAGAATTGTCGAATGAAGGAGCTAAACAGCAACAGTTCCATGCTCCGTTTGGAGTTGTATAATCAAGATAAGTCTTTACTACAGAAGGAAGAAAGGTCATGTTGCGAATCCAGCCCGTATTTCGGTGAGCTGCGTCACTTGCGAATGCAAATATATTTTCGGTACAGGTATGGTTATTTGGCCCAAAAATATCCTGGTATTTAGGAGAGATTTGATACGATCCGTATTTACCATCGATAATTTCCTGTGCCAGGGCAGCGCATTCAGTATATTTGGCTGTTTTAATAAAAACTTCAGAATTGAGCAACATACGCATTTTCATCATGCGGTTAGTAGCCTGATTCATACGATTAACACTATTTTTAGGAAGTAAGGCAACAGTTTCGTCAAGCTCCTTTATAATGAAGTCATAGATGATTTTACAACCTTCATCGAAATTTTCAGAAACACTACCAGGAATTTCAGCAGTTGAAACACCTGTATTGAGTGGCAGCACGCCACCCCAAACTTCGTAAATACAATAGTAACAGTATGCCCGGAATGTTCTGATTTCGGCAATGTATGCTTTCTTGGCCTCATCAGTCATACCTATACTTTTTGCATCCAGGTTTTCAAGGTCATAAATAACATTGTTACACAGACCAATTGATGCCCAGCCTTTTTCCCATGTTACCTGAATAACTGTTGACCGTGAATCCCAGGTATGAGAAGAAAGTACAAATTTATAAGCTTCGTCCCAGCCCCATGCACCGCCATTCCATGTCCGCCATGCAATCTGGTCAGCCGAAAGTTCCTGAATGTACCAATAGAACTCTGCAAGGTCAGTCATCTCCTGTGCGTAAATTGACGATATTACAGATTTAACAGAACTTTCGTTTGAATAGAATTTTGAAGGAGAGAGTTGGTTGTATGGCACCTCCTCAAGATCGAAACAGCCGGTAAACGTTATACTCGTAAGTATTAAAACGCATAATAATTTTATCTTTTTCATAATAGTCTCTTAATAGTGTTTATTCTCATTATTAAAATTTGATTGTTGTACCCAGGGTGATCTGTGTAGTACGAAGAACTGAACTTCCGGAAATACCGGGATCCAAACCAATGGACTGAACAGTTGAGGGGTCGATACCCGAGAAGCCTGTAAATGTGTGCAGGTTGTTAGCTGAAACATACCAATACATACTTTTAGCGTAGGCTTTGTTCTTAAACGCGTAGTTGTAACCCAGAGATACCCTGTCAATACTAAACCAATCAGCTTTTTCGAGGAAGAATGAAGAAATAATATATCCGTCGGAAGTAACATGATCGTATTTTGTAAAAGCTGTTCTTAGTACGTTGTTCGCTGCTGAACCTTTAAGACCGATATCGAATAACTGACCATTCCACATCTTCATTCCGGCTGCACCACGACAGAAAATATTCAAGTCCCAGTTTTTGTATTTAAAATTATTTGTCCATGAGAAGAAGTGCTTTGGAGCAGTATTTCCGATATGTTTTTTATCAGAGTTGTCGGCAGCAGTTTTAGAGATGGCTTCACCTTCTTTGCTCCAAACCAGCAACTGACCAGTTTCGTCAATACCTGCATGTTCGTAACCATATACTTCGCCAATGGTGCCACCTTCCATAAGACGGAAGAAATACTCTGAAGAACCGGCGCCGCCTCTGGCACGGATATCAATATAAGATGCCTTAAAAAGATCGTTGGAAAGTTTGGTGAGAATCGTTTTACCGGTACTGTAAGTTGCGCTCATTCCCCACGAGAAATCATTCTTTTTCATTACATCACCATCCAGTGAAACTTCGAAACCGGTATTTTTGGTTGAACCCAGATTCATCAGAATTGAATTGTAAACAAATGGTGGCTGCGGAGCTGTATAATTGTAGAGCAAATCTTCTGAACGACGGTCGAAATACTCAACAGAACCGCGTAACCGGTTGAAGATGTCGAAATCGATACCAATGTCGCTTGAAATTCCAAGTTCCCAGGCCAAATTGTAATTGGCATTTTTGCTTGGGGCATAAGCCGGAACCCATGCGCCATCCATGTAATACGAAGTACCTCTTGATGTATAAGTTTGAATAGATTGATAGTTGGTGCCCGCCCTGCGACCTGTAACACCATACGAAGCGCGTAATTTCAGGCTACTGATTTTATCTTTAAAATTCGCCATGAAAGGCATTTTCGAAATTTCCCAGGAACCCGAAACAGCGGGGAAATATCCCCATTTTTTATTGATACCAAACCGTGAACTACCTTCGTATCGCAAAGAAGCAGTTGCAGTGAGGAGCTCTTTCCATGAATAGTTTACACGACCAAATAAACCTACAAGGCGTGATGAATTTTTATCCGATGTCATACCTGCTTTGCCAGCGGTAAGCCATGTTCCTGAACCAATAGCGTTGTAAAGAAACTGATCGAATGTGAAGTCATTATTTGTCATCGACATATTCTCCCACGAATCCTCTGAAAATGAGTAACCGGCAACAGATCTTATCGAATGGTCGCCCACGCGAAGCGCATAATTGGCTGTCCATTCAAATTGTTTAAGTAACCATCTCTGATCTTGAAGTGTTGCCCTGCCTTTATATCCATCCCATGTAGAAGTAGCATGTGTTGAAGGAAGATAATAACGGTATTTTTGGTCATGAAAATCCATCGTGTAATTTGCAGAAGTAGTCAACGACTGTTTTTCGGTCTTGATAAGCTGGAGTTTGGCTTCGAGCGTACCTAATATGTAGGCATGACTGCTACCATTTGTAATATCATTGGCATTTTCAACGGAATTGGTCGCACCCGGAGTTGTAGTCGGGTGATTGTAGGTACCGTCCTCATTCCATATAGGCATTGTTGGATTCATTACGGCAGCACCCTGAATGCCATTTGAACCGGTTTTAGCATCAACCGCACTAACATTTACCGACGAATTTATTTCCAGTAAATCGTTGAGCGTTTTCTGCGAGAGCGCTGCACGAATACCGTATTGCTCACGTTCATTTGCCTTATCGAGACCAGTTTTATCGATATAATTCAAAGAAACACTGTAGTTACTTTTAGGGGTTGAACCTGTAATAGAAAGATACTGGTTATTGTCATAAGAGAAATCACGCTTCAGCTCACCTAACCAATCGTCGTGAGCTCCATAGTTGGTGGTTACTCCTCTTTTGTATTTTGGATCAATGTACTCGTCATAAGAGAGTACATCAGGAAGTTTATGCATAAGGTTGGCAGCAAAATAACTATCGTAAGTTACATTGAATGTGCCGGCCGCACCACCTTTAGAACTTCTTTTGGTGGTAATAAGAATTACACCATTTGCGCCGCGTGTACCGTAAATAGCTGCCGAAGCACCGTCTTTAAGTACAGTTATTGATTCAATATCCTGTGTTGCAATATTGCTCATATCTCCTCCACCTGCTACGCCGTCAATAACAATAAGAGGTGAGTTGCCTGCAGTAATAGAGGTTGCGCCACGAATCTGAACATTGGCGGTTGAGCCAGGGGAAGAGCCGGAAGGATCGATGTTTAAGCCGGCAACTTTACCAATAAGTAATGCTATCGGGCCTGAAGCGGCACCCTTCTGGAAATTCTCTTTCGTTACGTTTACAATCGAACTTGAGATTTCCTTTTTGCTTAATGTACCGTAACCAATTGCAACCACTTCGTCCAGGCCAATGGTTTCTTCTTCCAGTACAACATTAATACTTGTTTTTCCTGAAACTGAAATCTCCTGTGACTTCATCCCTACGAATGAAAACAAGAGTACCGAATTATCAGGAATGTTGGAAAATGAATAATTTCCATCGGCACTTGTGATGGCTCCCTGCACCGTGCCTTTTACAATGACAGTAACTCCCGGTAGCGGTGTGCCGGAGCTATCGGTAACTTTTCCTGATATTGAAACTGACTGCTGGGAAACATTGCTGGTGGCTCTTTCACTGTCAGTTGAAATAATCTGCCTGTTAGATGTTTGATTCTGCTGGGGTTCTGATTTCGTTGCAAACACATCGGCCTGGCTAAGAAATAAAGAAAAGACTGTAAGAAATACCATTCTAAACATTCTTGTTAAGGGCATTCCTTTACAGGAAAACAAATCTCTTTGTACCTTTAGCTTTCGTAATTTTTTCATAAAATTTAAGTTGTTAGTGTTAATTTTTATTTAAAACATGAACAGCAACCTTGCAGTGAAGTGTCGGGAACACTTTTCCGCATTTGCATTTTATCTTTATTTATTTGTTCCTAATTATTGCTCCAGAAATTTTCTTGCTTCCCTGTCCGGATCGCTTTTTACAACCGGCTCATTGTTCAATATCATCACTTCACCTTTCTCTTTGGTAAATACCGGCCATGAAGGGAGTTGGGCGCCATTCGGATCACCGGTGCGCATAAAATTCAAAAGTGCATCGGCCATTTTATCTGATAATTGCCGGGGAACGGTCCCTCCCCCTGTGTGCGTTACCATTCTGTCGGTATTTTTAAACCAAAACGATATATCCAGACAATGGAAGGCACGCATTCGATTATTGAATAAAGGAGGCTCCCAGCCAAACCAGGCCATGTAAACAGGTTGATTTTGCTGAAGTTTCGCATTTGCAGTTTCAACAACAGCTTTGCGGTTAGCGCTTATTAAAGCCCATATTTCGATTGGTTTTAACTCCGGAAAATTTTTGGCATAAGCAGTTACAATTTCTTGCGACTTATCGCCATATTTTGGTGTAAGTTTTACAACAACATCATCCAAAGACATATTTTCTAAGGCGGCATCGCCTCTGTTGGGATTCCATTCGTGGAAAGTTGTGCAAAACATCATTGGAACCTGGGGAGTTGTTTCTTGGGTTTCAGGAGAAAAGAAAGTGCCTTCCGGAATATTAAAGCCTTCAGCTACAGGGCCGAACGTTCTTCGTGTGTTTGCCCTGAGATCTTTCAAACATTTAGACGCTGCCCGGTCAGCAATATCAAGATATTCGCGCCAGGGTATTTCCTGAAGCTTATCAATCTGTGCAGCAGTCAGATTTGCTTCTTTTAAAATGTATTCACCAATTTTCCTTGTAACTTCCTGATCGGATGCCCCAAGTGAATTGCCACTTAGCGCAACTGCTTTA
This sequence comes from Prolixibacteraceae bacterium, assembly GCA_003537645.1. GTDB lineage: Bacteria > Bacteroidota > Bacteroidia > Bacteroidales > Prolixibacteraceae > Aquipluma. The sequence continues at coordinate 12,786 of DPRM01000017.1, read as the reverse complement.
TGAACCAATCCTTTTGCAGCCGGCATTGAGATTACCGTACAGACTTTTGATCCACCACCGGATTGCCCCATTACTGTAACATTACCCGGATCGCCACCAAAATTCTCAATATTATTGTGCACCCATTCCAACGCAGCAATAATATCAAGCATCCCAACATTACCCGATTGCCGGTACTTTTCACCCCCAATGCCCGAAAGATCAGAAAACCCAATTGGTCCTAAGCGATGATTAACCGAACAAAAGATAATATCACCATATTTACTGATATTTTCTCCATGATAGCCGTCCTGCTCAATACCACTTCCATTGGTAAATCCGCCACCATGCAGCCAAACCAAAACCGGACGCTTTTTCTCATTGGTCAGCGCAGGTGTCCATATATTAAGTTGAAGGCAATCTTCACTTACATCCCAATAATTCCAGTGATCGGCAAAAGTGGAATAATTATTTGGCCACCGATTTTCCATTCTTTGAGGAGCAGTGTTTCCATAAAATACTGTTGGTTTTATTTCACTCCAGGGCTCTGGTTTCTGGGGAGACATAAATCTGTTTTTTCCTGAAGTATTGGCTCCATAAGGAACACCCAGAAATGTATAAATCCCATTCATCTGGTATCCCTGAATTTTTCCGTATTCAGTTTGAGCTATGGCTATATTATCGCCAATAAAAAGGACTTGTTCATCGGAGCTGGAAGTCTTTTCCGATTGTTTTTCGGAATTTATGCACGATGAATTGAAAACACAAAAGCACAATACAAATAATTGCGCTGCATGCGACCTCCTAAATATGACCTTATTTTTTAGTTTCATCTGAAATAAGTTTTTGTAAATTGGTTAGTTTATCGAGATTTTAACAGAAGCAAATTTAATCTTCGCCGTGATGGTGCTTTAGCACATTGTTATCGTACTTTTTTAATTTCATCTCATATTCAATTACTTTTACCCGGGATCAGTCTTTTAAAAGATCTCAGAGAGGATATTTCAAAATGATGAGACGATTTTTAAAATGGCGAATGGTAATTTGAAGTATTTTTCAATTTCAATAAATTGGTTTGAATAGGAGAAATAAAACGAGAAGAATAGCTAAACGCAGTACAACTTTTCCTGTGCTTTTCCCCAGACATTAAAAAAACAGATGAAACAAAGAGTTATATTTTTATTGTATCTATTGACATTCATATATTCTTCCCTGTCGGCTCAGAATTATTACTTCAGGCAATATCAGGGAGAAAATGGATTAAGCAATAATAACATCACCTGCACGATTCAGGATACGCATGGATTTATGTGGATTGGAACACGCGATGGGCTGAATCGTTTTGATGGTTATTCGTTTCGCAGCTTCCGGGATACTGATGAAGGAGTAAAATCGTTGGGAAATAACTGGATTTTAAGTCTGGCTATCGACAACAAGGGATCGTTGTGGGTAGGCACCTACATGGGTATTTATAAATACAATGAAAAAGAGGAAAATTTCGACCTGATTCCGTTTTGCAAAGGCATGAAATCAAAAAATCTTGTTTTCGATTCCTCGGGCAATCTTTGGCTTATTCTTGATGGTAAATTGGTAAAATACAACGAACAGCTTGATTCTCACCAAACATATACCATTCCTGATAATGGTTTTCTAAATTCGTTTTGCTATACCTCAACAGAAAAAATCTGGCTGGTACTATCAAATGGAATGCTTTACCAATTTGATATATCAAGCGGGGAATTTCAAGGCTTTGATTTATTTTCTCATTCTCCAAATTTCAAAGTAAAGAACCTTACTAGCATATATCAATCAATTACCGGAGAGAAGTTATTTATAGGATCGACTACCCACGGCGCCAAATTATTTGACATTCAGACAAATACCTATAAAGATTTGATGAGCAAAGAAATTGAACAGGTTGAAATTTGTGTCAACGATTTCATTCAGACAAATCCAAACGAAGTCTGGGTAGCATCTGAAAGTGGCCTTTATATCTATAACTTAATTCAGGATTCCTACTTTTTAATCAACAAACGACAGCAAGATCCCTATTCATTATCCACAAATTCTCTACGCACCCTTTATAAGGACAAAGAAAATGGAATCTGGTTGGGCTCATATTCCGGTGGAATAAACTATTATGCACCATTCCAGCCATTTAAAAAGTTTTATGCTTATCCAAATGAAAATACCCTGGAAGGAGACATCGTGCACGATATTACGACTGACCAGTATGATAATCTCTGGATTGCAACTGAAGATGCCGGGTTAAACAAGTTGGATGTTCGTACCGGGAAATATTACCATTACAGGCCAAATGCAGGTGCGAATCGAATCTCTCATCAAAACTTACACGGATTAATTGCCGACGGAGATAATTTATGGGTTGGCTCGATGATGGGTATTGACCTTATTAATATTCCGAGCGGAAAAGTTACGAAACACTATACGATCAATCATAACAAGACAATTGTTATCATGAAGAAGTTGCCCAATGGAATGCTTCTGGTTGGAACATCAAATGGTATATATATTTACAACAAAGTAACTGACCAATTTGAGCCGATTCCTCAGTTTCCTGACAACATTCGAATTCAAAGTATTTTAGAAGATCATTCTGGCGTTATTTGGGCAGGAACCTTTACGAAAGGTTTGTATTACTATAATCCGAAGGATGGTACAAATGGAAAATTCCAGCACGACACCATACCGACAAACAACAGCAATACAATAAACGACATTTTCGAGGACATTGATCACAACTTTTGGTTTGCAACACAGGAAGGCGTAAAAAAATATGATCGTCAATCGGGCCAGGTTACGCGATATACAGTAAAAAACGGCATGCCCAGCAATATAACATTTCGCATTTTATCCGACGAATTAAATAATTTATGGGTGAGCACTACAAATGGACTAGTCAGGCTGAATCCTCGTACAAGCGAGATTAGAGTTTACAATAAAGAACACGGTTTAATTACCAATCAGTTTAATTACAACTCGTCGTGGAAAGATAAAAAAGGAATAATGTATTTCGGGATGGTGAAAGGAATGATCAGTTTTTCGCCAAAAGAAATTGGCAATTTTGAAAACAAAATACAGGTTTACCTTACAAATATGACCGTTTTTGATAAAACGGTTAACACGCAAAATACAACAATCCCGATCTCTTTCGCGAAGCAAATTACATTAAAAAATAGCCAGTCAACTTTTAGTATCGATTTCTCATCACTCAGTTTTATTGTTCCTTCAATGACTGAATACGCTTTCTGCATGAAAGGCTTAGACGACAACTGGATATATCTAAATGACTCACACACTGCTTATTTCACAAAACTACCTCCGGGAAATTACGTTTTTAAAGCAAAAAGTTCAAATCTGGCAGGAGTATGGAATGAAACTCCGGTAGAGCTAAAAATTACAATCCTTCCGCCGTGGTGGTTATCTAAAGTAGCTTTGATGTTTTATTTTTTGCTGTTTATTGGCATTACGGCACTGATTATAAAAATGACCATAAAGCAAAACAGGAAAAAATTTGATCAAAGTATTAAACAGTTAGAGTATAAAAAGGAGAAAGAACTGCATCAGGCCAAAATAGATTTCTTTATCAATGTCGCTCACGAAATAAGGACTCCTCTTACATTAATTACAGGCCCGCTTGCAAAAGTAATTAGCAACAATAAACTTCCGGATGATACGCAGAACTACTTGTCTATTATGGATAAAAATGCGCAACGACTCCTGAAATTAGTTGATCAGTTACTTGATTTTCGAAAAACAGAACTTCAGGGATACTGTCTTAATTATGAGAAAAAAGATATTGTTTCTATTCTTTATGAGAATTTTAACCGGTTTAAAGGTGCAGCAGAACAAAATGATGTAAGTTTTAACATTACCACTAATACGAAACAACTGTACATCTCTGTTGACGAAGAAGCTTTTGTAAAAATGTTAAGCAATTTGTTGCTGAATGCAATAAAATATGCCAGAACTCAGATTCTTGTAACATTCACCTACCTCGAGGGTGAAGACCATTTTACGATAGATGTAAATAATGATGGTCAACAAATTCCAAAGGCCATAAAAGATAAAATATTTGAGCCTTTCTTCAGAGGAGAAAATTCGGAATATAAACCCGGAACCGGACTGGGTCTGCCCTTGGCCAAATCCTTGGCCGAAATGCATTTGGGAACCCTGACATTACTTGATCCGGAAAACGAACTTATTACTTTCCGCTTGCAACTACCAGTCAATCTGGCCAATTCAATCAATTTGCAAGACGATTCCAAAGAGCTGAATAAAACCGTTTCAGTAATAAAACAAGAATATACGTTCGATATTTCGAAACCCACCATACTGATTGTTGAAGATAATGAGGAAATGAACAATTTTATCGGTCACGAAATCAACGCAGTATATAATGTTCTGACTGCAATGAATGGCGAGGAAGCCATGAATATCGTAAATGAATTCAGTGTTCAATTAATTGTGAGCGACATTATGATGCCAGTGATGGACGGGTTTAGCCTGCTAAAAAAAGTAAAAACTGATCTGGATTTTAGTCATATTCCTGTCATTCTGCTTACAGCAAAAAATACAGTACAATCGCGTTTGGAAGGTTTGGAATTAGGGGCTGATGCCTACATTGAAAAACCGTTCTCGGTTGATATATTACTTGCTCAAATAGCTAATCTGCTAAATAACCGCGATAGTATTCGTAACTACTATTTTAATTCGCCGATTGCCAACCTAAAATCGATGGCATATACAAAGGCTGACGAAATCTTCCTGGAAAGTTTGAATGAAATCATTATAAAGAATATCTCAAATACCAATTTAGATGTTGAAATGATAGCCGAACAAATGAATATGAGCCGCCCAACGCTTTACCGTAAAATAAAAGCCATATCAGACCTGACTCCCAACGATTTAATCAGGATTTGTCGTTTAAAGAAAGCTGCGGAACTAATCATACAAGGCAAGGTGAGTCTTTGTGAAATATCCGAAAAAGTCGGGTTCAGTTCCCAATCATATTTTAGTCGTTCATTCGCAAAGCAATTTAAAATAAGCCCGTCTGATTATGCAAATATTAACAAGAAGCACAGTAATTAACTCATTATCAATGGCAACACAATCTACTAAAATCAGTTTTACGGCTCCAATTATTCAGCACGAAGGTATGAATGCCGGTTATGTGGAATTCCCCTTCAGCGTGGAAGAAATATTTGGTACTCGCGGAATGGTGAAAGTAAAAGCATTGTTCGATGGAAAAGCCGAATACCGTGGAATTATGAGCAACATGGGAACCGGTTGCCACATATTGATCCTGACACAGGAAATCAGGCATAAGTTGGAAAAAACCTTCGGAGATACAGTTTTGGTTGAGTTGGAACACGATCTTGAAAAAAGAGAAGTAATTATTCCTGAAGAAGTTCAGAATTTACTGACTGAATATCCGGAAGCACTGGCCTTTTTTGAAAAGCTTTCATATACGCACCGCAAGGAATACATCAACTGGATAACTTCGGCCAAACGAGAGGAAACCCGAGCCAAACGGATGGTTGAGTTTATCGGTAAACTTCAGCAAAAGAAAAAGCCGGATCAGAAATAGAGTGAATACTTTTGCTTCGCCCGGCTCATGATTTAAATAAAACCAAGGTTATTCTGCCAATCGATATTTTTTGCGCAATGCCCGGACTACCGGAATTGTCAGGACGGTAATCAACAATTTTACTGCAAAACTAAACCGGATAAGCGACCATTCGCCTGAAGTTTTCGTCCATTCAGGAAAAACCGAACTTGCTGCCGGCGAAAACCGATCGATGACCGACGTACTCACATAATCATTATGAATGTCGTGCAGGGCTAAAAAGTCAAGAAGCAAGCAAACAAAAAACACAATTATGAATGCATACAAAACCCGTGTTAAAGTTGAGGTTGTTCTCATTTTGTCTTTTTTTATGACAAAACTGAAACGTAATTCAATCAACTGATAGTGTATCAGAAACAAAAATAAAAACAGCAGATGCCCACATTGGGCTTTCCAGTATGGGCATCTGTTTTTCAGATCGGACGACTTGATTTCCTCCGGTCACTTCCTACTATTTCCTATTCGTTCAGTGAATTACATATCTTCTGATTGATTTCAAGTACGCGCTGTTCTTCCATTTTAACTACTTTACGGTCGTAAGTCATAAAGCCGTTTACCTCACCTTCCACATCGGTGGTTTGGGTATAAACTCCGGCCGAGAAACCGGTTTTGATCATTTTCAGCAAAGCCTCTCCGTATTTAACGTATTCGTCGGTTACTTCTTTCGGGTTCTTAAACTGAACGTATCCCCAGTTTTTATCAGTCGCCCACAAGTGACCTTCCAGCGCTAAGCCAATTCCACCATACTCGCCCAAAACGGTTGGCCGCTGCCCGTCGTACAGATACATATCAGGACCGGGATAGTTGTGCAAATCGAGCATGTCGCCCACCGGATAATGGTTTCCGCCACTGGCAGGATTTACCAAACGGCTCGGGTCGTGCGCCTTCGTCCATTCCACAATTTCAGCAGTTTTAAACTGACCCCATGCTTCGTTAAACGGAACCCAGGTCACAATACATGGATTCGAATACAGGTAATCCATAATTTCTTTCCATTCTTTTCGGAAGTTGGCTTCCGACTCGGCGCTCCGGCGAAACTCATTTCCATTGAAATAATTTCGGTTTTGCCATTGAGGTGAACGGTCGCCGCTGGGCATATCCTGCCAAACCAGAATTCCGAGCTGGTCACAATGTGTGTACCAGCGGGCTGGCTCAACTTTTACGTGTTTGCGAATCATGTTGAAACCTAAATCCTTGGTTTTCTGAATGTCGTATTTCAAGGCTTCGTCGGTTGGCGCAGTATATAAACCATCGGGCCACCAACCCTGATCGAGCGGACCAAACTGGAAATAAGCTTTGTTATTCAGTTCGAGTCGAACGATACCATTTTTGTCGCGCTTGGTCGAAACTTTACGCATGGCAAAATAGCTGTTAATCTGGTCGGTAACCACACCATTGCTCATCAAACTCACTTTCATTGTGTAAAGGAAAGGCGATTCTGGGCTCCATAATTTTGCTTCAGGAACCGAAAGCTCTAATTTTTCTCCTGAAGTAGCTTTGCTGACGGCAATTTCTTTCGATCCGTCGAACAGTTTTACCTCCACCACATCGCCATAAGCTGCGCCTTTGGTTTGTACCGAAACAGCCACCTGGCCATTGTCGATGTCCGGAACTGTCTGGATATTCTCGATACGTTTGGCAGCAACAGGTTCAAGCCAAACGGTTTGCCATATTCCTGTCACCGGAGTGTACCAAATACTATTTGGTTTACTTACCTGTTTCCCGCGTGGCTGAAATCCTTTGTCGGTGCCATCCCAAACTTTAACAACCAATTTCTGACTGGCTGCCTTGTTCAAAAATGGAGTTACATCGAACGAAAATGGAGTGTAACCTCCTGTATGCGAACCGATTTTAATATCGTTCACCCACACTTCAGCTTTCCAGTCAACTGCGCCAAAATGCAGCAATACATTTTTGCCTTTCCAGTTCGCGGGTACGGTAAAGTTTCTTTTGTACCAAACTTCATTTTCGCTGCCAACGGTTTTCATTACTCCCGAAAGGCTTGACTCTACAGGGAAAGGAACCAGAATCTGTCCGTCGAATGCGGTTGGTTCTGCCGCACCGGTTTTCAGAATCGAGTAATCCCACAAACCGTTCAGGTTCAACCAGTCGGGTCGTTCCATAATGGGGCGCGGATATTCCGGAAGTACATTTTTTACGTCAATTTTTTCGGCCCAGGCGGTTTTAATTTTCTCACCGGCAGGCTTCCATTGTGCGAAAGTTTGAATACCAATCAGACACAATAAAAGTAAGAATAATGGTTTCTTCATTTTTAGTGGTTGTTTTTAGTGTTTGTAAAACATGAGCAAAATGCCCTCAATTTTGACCCAAATTTAACAGCTTGAATCTTTATTTTTGTGTGTTTTATGCAGGAATACAATAATTATAAATTTATTTGTACTCCTGAATCTCAATCCGTTATTTAATTATTTTGGATAATGAGATAAAAACTGATTGCAATTGAAATAAAAATATAAATTAACCAACCATGAATCAATCTCTTAAACTGGTAATTCTATCGTTTCTGATAGGAATTTCCATCTTCAGTTTTGGCCGGAACGGCTACCAAAATCCAGTCATTCCGGGGTTTCATCCCGATCCGAGTGTTTGCCGTGTGGGCGACGATTTTTACCTCGTAAACAGCACATTTGAGTATTTTCCGGGAGTTCCGATCTTTCACAGCAAAGACCTTGTCAATTGGGAACAAATTGGGCATTGCCTCACCCGCGATTCGCAGCTGCCTTTGCAAAAATGTGGCGCTTCTGCCGGAATCTATGCACCAACCATCCGCTACAACGAAGGTATTTTCTACATGATTACCACAAACGTCAGTGGTGGCGGCAACTTCATAGTCACTGCGACTGATCCGGCAGGCGAGTGGTCTGAACCTGTATGGGTGGAAACTTCAGGTATTGATCCTGACCTGTTTTTTGAAAATGGTAAAGTGTATGTGTGCAATACCGATGGGAAAATGGGCATTCAAATCAATCAGATCGATCTCAAAACCGGGAAACGGATTGGAGAAACGCGGCGTATCTGGCGCGGTACAGGCGGGCGTTATCCTGAAGGGCCACACATCTACAAAAAAGACGGTTTGTATTACCTGCTGATTTCGGAAGGTGGAACCGAATACGGCCACAAAATAACCATTGCCCGCAGCAGAGAGCTGATGGGACCTTACATGAGCAATCCGGCAAACCCAATTTTAACACATGCCGATGAGGAAAAACAGGATTCCCCGATTCAGGGAACCGGCCATGCTGACCTGATTCAGGCTGCTGATGGAAGCTGGTGGATGGTTTGCCTGGCTTTCCGTCCGGCAAAAGGGCGATTCCACATTATGGGTCGCGAAACCTTTTTAGCTCCGGTTATCTGGACTGAAAACAGCTGGCCTGTAGTGAATGGCAACGGAACCATCGATCTGGAAATGAATGTAAAAACATTGCCGCAGGGTTCCGTAAAAAATGAGTTCAAACGCGTGGAATTTGATGATTCAAAGCTTGGCTTCGAATGGAATTACCTTCGCAACCCGGCTCGCGCGAATTACTCGTTTACCGAAAAGAAAGGATTTTTAACACTGAAAGCCACCGAAGTTGGGCTGGATTGGGCTGATACCCCAACTTTTCTGGGTCGTCGTCAGGAGCATTTCAATTTTGAAGCATCTACCGAAATGGAATTCAATCCTTCAGGAGAAAACGACGAAGCTGGTTTGACTGTATTAATGAACGACAAACATCATTATAAATTCTCGGTAAGAAATCAGGGTGGAAAAAGAGTTTTAGGCATCAGCAACCGACTGGGTGGTTTTAATTTCGGCGCCGGAAAAACCGTGGCACTAAAGTCTGGCAGTGTGAAACTGAAAGTGGTCGGGTCGCGCGATCATTATACCTTTTTATACGCCCAGGGAAACGACGAATTTAAGGAATTGGGCAAATGCGACACCTATTTTCTTTCTTCGGAAGTTGCAGGTGGTTTTACCGGTGTTTATATCGGATTATTTACCACCGGTAATGGCAGCAAAACCAAAGCTGTAGCCAACTTTGACTGGTTCGGCTATCAACCGCTGTAGTATCTGTTTCTATCAAGAAAAGCACCCGAACAAACAGTTGTTCGGGTGCTTTTTTGCTCTATAAATGTATATTCATTATTTCAATACCCTTTTCCCTACCCCTTCCTTGGTAATTTTTACCTGTTCTATCAATCCGTCTTTATCGAAATACATGCGATCGATGCAGGTTTCACGGTGATGCCCGTTGGTATCGCCCAGCGGACGACGGTGATAAACGATATACCAGTCATCAGTTCCGGGAATATTGATCACCGAATGATGTCCGGCACCGGTGGCGATTTTCGGATCCTGCTGCAAAATCTTCCCGATGCGTTTGAAGGGTCCAAACGGCGATTCTCCGATGGCATAAGCCACGCTGTAGTCGGGGCCAGTCCATCCGCCTTCCGACCACATCAGGTAGTATTTTTTATTTCTGATAAACATGAATGGCCCTTCAACGTAATTTTCAGGAGTAATTGATTTGAAGGTGGTTCCGTCGTCAAAAGGCACGAAACCGGTAAAGTCGGCGTTGAGTTTGCCAATGTTGCAATGCCTCCAGCCACCATAAATCAGGTAATATTGCCCGTTGGCATCGCGAAAGGCAAACTGGTCGATGGGTTGCGCGCCATTGTGAAACTGATTGATAAGTGGTTTGCCGATGTGGTCAACAAATGGTCCTTCAGGTTTGTCAGCCACAGCAACGCCAATTCCACCTGGCTGTTCGTTGTTCTGAATGTCGTTCGCACCAAAAAAGAGATAGTATTTGTTGTCTTTTTTGATGATTGACGGCGCCCAGATCGCATAAGCCGCCCACGATACATTTTTGATATCGAGCGCACGTGGGTGTTTCTCCCAGTTCACCAGATCTTTCGTCGAAAATGCGTCGAAAAAAGTCTGCTTCAGGTATTGCGGGTTGATGGTGTTTTCACGCGCTTTCAACTGCAATTCCGTAAAGTTGTCAGTGGGGCCAGGCTCACCGTATTGGTCTGACCAGGTTGGGTAAATCCAGTAAGTATCACCAAAAATAATTGCTTCCGGATCGGCATACCAACCAGGGAATACAGGATTTCCGGCAGCTTTGGTTTTTAATTTTTCCTGTGCATTCGAGACCAAACTTAGTACAACAAATGCTGCTAATAATAATCGTTTCATATTGGATCAGCTATTTTTCTTTTGAAAAAGAATAAGGGAAATCAACATCTTTTGTCCCGCGGCTTTTATTGGGCTGGTTGCCCATTTCAAAGTTGATACTTGCACCTTTCATCAGTTCCGAATAGTTGAAAAAGTTCTTACTGTATGCTTTACTATTCAAATCGATCTTCTGGACATAGCGGTTTTCAGCACTGTTCTTAGGTGCATTGATTTCAATCTTTTTGCCATTTTCGAGACTCACCGTGATTTTTTTAAACAGCGGCGCTCCAATTACATACTCGTCAACAGCCGGAGTTACCGGATAAAATCCCATNNTGTCTTCATCGCCGCAATAACCATCGGCCTGTGGTGTGTACATGCGGTCCATCACTTCGCGCACCCAGTGCTGGGTTTTCCATGGTTCTCCGGCATAATTGTACAAATAAATCATGTGCTGAATAGGCTGGTTGCCGTGTGCATAATTTCCCATGTTCATGATCTGCATTTCGCGTATTTCGTGAATAACCTGCCCGTAATACGATTCATCAAATACAGGCGGAACAACAAACACAGAATCCAACATGGTCACGAATTCTTTTTTACCACCCATCAGGCCAATCAAACCATCCACATCGTGCAAAACCGACCATGTGTAATGCCAGCTGTTTCCTTCGGTAAAGGCATCGCCCCATTTGAACGGACTAAACGGTGACTGAAAAGTACCGTCTTCGTTTTTGCCCCGCATTAAATTGGTTTCCTTGTCGAACACATTCTTGTAATTCTGCGAGCGTTTGGCAAAAATGGCCAATTCTTTTTCGGACTTGCCAAGCTTTTTACCCAGCTGATAAACACAGAAATCGGCAAACGCATATTCAAGTGTTCGGGCCACATTTTCGTTGATTCCAACATTGTAGGGAACATAACCCAGCTTGTTGTAATAGTCAACACCATAGCGGCCAACCGAATGCAGCGGGCCTTCGTGTTCGGTNNCTTGCCCATTCAGGAAGGAAACCACTCTCTTTGTAGGTATTTGCCAAACCTTCCTGAATTTTTTCGTTCAGCGACGGGTACATCAGGTTAAAGAATGGAAATACTGCCCGGAAAGTGTCCCAGAAACCATTGTCGGTGAACATGTAACCCGGAAGAACCTCGCCATTGTACGGACTGTAATGAACCACTTTGCCGTCTTTGTCGAACTCGTAAAACTTGCGCGGGAAAAGCAGTACCCGGTATAAACTCGAATAGAAAGTTTTTATCTGGTCGTCAGTTCCGCCCTCAACTGCAATGCGCGACAATTCTTTGTTCCAGATGTCCGCCCCTTTGGTTTTCACCTGATCAAACGAATCGCTGCCCAATTCTTTCAGATTGAGTTCGGCCTGCTCGTAACTGATAAACGATGAGGCAACGCGTGCATGAATTTGCTCGCCCTTTTTGGTTTTAAACTGAATGGCCGCACCTACGTGATTGTCCTGCAATTCCGATTTTCCGGCAACCAATTTGTCTGTACTCCAGACATCGCTTTTCACAAAAGGTTTGTCGAAAATTACCACAAAATAGTTCTTGAAATTGGCAGGAACACCACCGCTGTTTCGGGTAGTATAGCCAATTATTTTATTTTCAGAAGGGATTATTTTGATGTAAGAACCCCGGTCGAACGCATCAACCAGAATATACGATTTTTCGTTTTCAGGAAAAGTAAAACGGAACATTGCCGCACGTTCGGTTGGCGTAATTTCGGTGGTTACGTCGTAATCGGCCAGGTAAACCTTATAATAGTGCGGTTTGGCTGTTTCGGCTTTGTGCGAAAACCAGCTTGCGCGATCTTCGCCCTTAATTTTCAGTTCGCCGGTCATCGGGAAAAGCGAGAACTGGCCGTAATCGTTGATCCACGGACTGGGCTGATGGGTTTGCTTGAAGCCCTGAATTTTGTTGGCATCGTATCCATACACCCAGCCGTCGCCCATTTTGGCGGTTTGCG
>DPRM01000075.1 GCA_003537645.1 Prolixibacteraceae bacterium | reverse complement strand
ATTTACCTTCAATCAGGTCGATGGCGGGAATTATTTCTATTTTACTATTCAATTATTTTAGTGATTTCGATTTTAATTCCAAATAGTTCTTATATAATTCATTGGTGGTTAAAGTGTTCAAATAGTTTTTCCGGCTGAGTCCTGCAATTAATTTTTTATCTCCTGTCCATAACTGTGCATTGAGGTAAGTATTCAAAGCTACAAACATTGCATCGTTCTCATCAATGTCCTTAACAAGTTCATATGCCGAAATCAAATCACTGGTGCTTAATACAATATCTTCAATGAAGGTTATTTTGCTTAAAACCAACAAATAGACTTTGGCAAACTGTTCATCCGAAAAACGACCTATTTTAAGAATTTTCTTTTTATGGTTTAAGATTTCGCCTTTTAAAAGGCTAACGGAGAAAAAATCAAAGTATTCCGACCCTTCTAAAATTAATTGGCCAATGTTCCCATCCGAATTTAATATAGCGCTGAAAACAATATTTGAATCAACAACAATTTTCATTGAATTCCACGAGCTTCCTTAATCTTCTGCCACATTGATTTATTAGCCTCCTGAGAAAGTTCAATTACTTCCGATTCCTTTCCTAACGACTTTGAAGTCAGCTCCAGATATTCGAGATAATCCAGAATTGTCTGCAACCTTGACAATTCAATGTTTGCAGGTAGTCGAATTAATATCTCATTTTTTGTACGTTCTAAAATCATCGTAATAATTTTTCTCAAAGGTATTTAAATTCAGTCAATTATTCGTTGTCATTAGATGACTATGTAAAATCACAAAGTTTCAAAGGTCTTCCAAAATCATTTTCAATACAGCCTGCGCGGTAATTTCGCGGTTGGCAGCTTCGGGAATCACAATCGAATTTTTACTGTCGATTACACCGTCGGTAACAATCACATTGCGGCGAACCGGCAAACAGTGCATAAATTTTGCCTCGTTGGTCAGTGCCATTTTTTCTTCATTGACAGTCCAGCCAAAATCCTTGGAAAGTATCTGTCCGTAACTTTTGTACGATGACCAGTTTTTCGCATAAATAAAATCGGCGCCCTCGAAAGCTTTTTTCTGGTCGTACTCCACTTTTACATCGCCCATAAATTCAGGGGCAAGTTCGTAACCTTCGGGGTGGGTAACTACCAGTTCATAATCGGTTTTGCGCATCCACTCAACAAACGAATTAGCCACCGCCTGCGGCAACGCTTTCGGGTGAGGTGCCCACGTCAGCACAACTTTCGGCCGTTCCTTTGTTTTGTGTTCCTCAATGGTTAGCAAATCGGCAAAACTCTGCAACGGGTGACGGGTGGCACCTTCCATGCTTACAACAGGCACACCGGAATATTGAATAAACTGGTTCAGAATTTTTTCCGAATAGTCATCCTCGCGACTTTTAAACTTTGCAAAAGCGCGAACCCCAATAACATCGCAATACGAACCGATAACGGGAATCGCTTCAAGCAGGTGTTCAGGTTTGTCGCCGTCCATCACCACGCCCAGTTCCGACTCCATTTGCCAGCTTTCTTCACCCACATTCAGCACCATGGTGTTCATTCCCAGGTTTTGGGCGGCTTTTTGAGTGCTGAGCCTTGTTCGCAAACTCGAATTAAAAAATATCAGCACCATGGTTTTGTTTTTACCAAGATGTTGGTAAGCAAAACGGTTTTTCTTAACATCGGCAGCCACTTCGAGCGCCTTTTTTAAATCGGGGATGTCGAAAACTGATGTAAAATGTCTCATTTTAAAAAGTTTAAAGTCCGAAGTCCGAAGACCGGAGTCTACATTCTGCAACTTATATTATTTATTTTGTTTTCTCTTCTCTTTTTCTATTTCGGTCTAACCTGGCCGTCGCCTTCCACAATCCATTTGTAGCTGGTGAGTTCTTCGAGCGCCATCGGGCCGCGGGCATGTAGTTTCTGCGTGCTGATGCCAATTTCAGCTCCCAGTCCGAATTGAGCACCATCAGTAAACGCTGTTGAAGCGTTGGAATAAACAGCGGCTGCATCCACCATTTTTCTGAATTTCACAATTCTTTCAGCATCTTCCGAAATAATAGCCTCGCTGTGTTTCGACCCGTATTTGTTGATATGGTCGATGGCATCGTAAATACAATCCACTGTTTTTACGGCCATTTTCAGCGAGAGGAACTCGGTGCCAAAAGATGCTTCGGTGGCAGGAAACAGCAGTTCTGCCGGATAATTCCCCTTCAGTTTTGAAAAGGCAAATTCATCGGCATAAACAATTACTTTTTCGGTTGCCAGTTTTTTAGTCAGTTGCGGCAAATCGGCGAGCCTGCTTTCGTGAATCACCAGACAATCGAGAGCATTGCAAACCGAAGGCCGGCGTGTTTTTGCATTGAAAATTATTTCAGCTCCTTTTCCCGAATCACCAAACTTATCGAAATAAGTATGACAAATTCCTGCGCCGGTTTCGATTACCGGAATCCGGGCATTTTCGCGCACAAAATCAATCAACCCCTGGCTTCCGCGAGGAATTATCAGGTCGATGTAGCCGTGTGCATGCAGCATTTCGTGGGTTTCCTCGCGGCCAGCCGGTAAAAGTGTTACCGTATTTTCGTTGATGTTCCATTTTTTCAGCACTTTCTGAATTACTGAAACAATGGCAGTATTCGAATCGATGGCATCGCTGCCACCCTTTAAAACACAGGCATTCCCCGATTTCAGACAAAGGGCAACAACATCGAAAGTTACATTGGGACGTGCTTCGTAAATAATGCCGATTACGCCGAAAGGAACTGTTACTTTAGTAATTTTCATACCGTTGGGTCGAACAGTTTCTGTCAGTACTCGACCAACCGGACTGGGCAATTTTGCCACGTTTTCAATATCAGAAGCAATTCCGTCGATTCTTTCTTTGGTGAGTTTCAACCGGTCGTATTTCGGGTCGGCGACGTCCATTCTTTCCAAATCCTTTTTG
>DPRM01000106.1 GCA_003537645.1 Prolixibacteraceae bacterium | reverse complement strand
ACACAAAAAGTCATGTTATTAATTATTAGGTAACATTATAGCTATCAGATATTCAATTAACTACATACGTTCATGTTTGCATTTGGGCAAAATGTTTTAAAAGAGTGATTTATGTCAGGTATTTGAGCCCAGATAAGCAGTTTCTGTTTTATTCGGCCTACACAAAGCTACATTTTCAATATTATCTTGATTTCTTCTGACACCAATTTTCAAGAGATTAAGTTAATCGGTCCTTAATGTTAATAAATGCCGGAATATTATTTCTGTCATATTTATATATAGCTGTATTTATGCGTGTTACCGATATTTATTGCACCGCTGTTATTGAAATGTAACAGTAGCGTAAATAAATATTAATCGTTCTGTAACTATAAGCCTATTCCTTAGCGCCAGATTTATATAGTAAGGTCAGAAGCAAATTTGAATTTAAGCGTTTTTTTGAATGGACATGAAAAGATTTTTACCGGTAGCATTTTTGTTGATTAGTTCATTATTAGGTATGGCTCAGAATGGTGTAATTAAGGGAACTATAATTGACGCTAACACAAAAGAAACCCTCATTGGTGCCACTGTTGCACTACAGGGAACCGTAAAAGGAGCCATCACCGATTTTGACGGTAATTTCCTGATAGATAAAATTGAGAAGGGATCATATAACCTTGTTATTTCATACATCTCATACGACAATCAGATTATTCGTGTTGAAGTACAAAGCGGGGCAGAAACAGTAATCAATATTGAATTAAAACCGGCCTCGCTTGATATCGAAGAAGTTCAGGTAGTAGCCAAACACCGCGACAATACCGAAGTTTCAATGCTTTCGAGCCTGAAGGCCGGTAACCTGATCGTGAGCGGAATCACCGCCCAGCAAATAAGCAAATCGCAGGATAAAGATGCCGCCGAAGTCATTCGCCGGGTTCCGGGAATTACCATTACCGACGGACGTTTTGTGGTTGTTCGCGGATTGGTTGAACGGTACAATTCGGTGATGCTGAACGGCGCGACTGCTCCCAGTTTCGAAGCCGACAAACGTGCATTTTCGTTCGATGCCATTCCCAGCGGACTGATCGACAATATTCTGATTTATAAAAGTGCGGCACCCGAACTGCCTGCCGATTTTGCCGGTGCTGCCATCGATATCCGTACAAAAAATGTGGCCGACGAAAACAGTTTCAGCCTCTCGTACGGAACAAAATATGTTCAGAACACCACATTTAACAGCGACTTTCTAACACACGATGCAAGTAAAACCGACTGGCTGGGCTGGGACGATGGCTCACGCGCGATTCCATCAGGAGTTCCAAACAGTCAGGATTTTGCAGCTTTATACACATGGCCAAATGCCGAACTGTATGTTCAAAGAACGGATGAAATAAACGCGATCTCTTCGCTTTTCAGCAACAACTGGGAAACATCCACGAAATCACCCTTTTTGGATCAGAGTTTTTCGGCCACGCTGCAGCGCAGATTTCTGGTTGGAAAAGTTTCGGTAGGAAACATTACTTCATTTAGTTATGGAAACTCCAATAGTTTTACCACCGGTCAGCGTACCGAATATCTTGAGTTCGACAGCGAATTGAACCGATCGGTGATGGATTTCAATTTTACCGACCAGCTTTCAAAAAAAGAATTCAAAACCGGATTGATCCACAACTGGAACATTATTTACGGGAAAAATCAAAAACTCGAATTCCGGAATTTCCTGAATCAATCAGGAATACAGTCAAACACGCAGCGAAACGGAATCCGTTACGACAATGGCGAAACACTGAAAATGTTTGACCTCAAATACGAAAGCCGCCTGGTTTATTCAGGCCAGCTTTCAGGAGAACAGATTTTTAATAAGGAACGGAGCAAGCTGTCGTGGATGTTGGGATATTCGCTGACCAATAAAAAGCAGCCTGATAATCGCCGCTTAATGTTTGTGCAAAACAACGATGAAACCAGCGATCGTTTTCAGCAATACTTTCTGCGGGTACAAAATGTGCCAAACCCATACTATGCCGGACGACTTTGGATTGACATGAACGAAAATACCAACGACGCGAAACTTGATTTCACGCACAATTTCAATGTATTTGGGTCGGAAACCCCCTGGGTGCTAAAAACCGGTGGGTTCTATGAAACGAAGAATCGCGCCTTCAATTCGAGATTGATTGGTGTGGTGGCTATGCGCAACCCGCCCGATATTTTTTACAATTCTGCGGAAGAAATTTTTGCTCCTGAAAATTTCTTTTTCGACCGGACAACGCCTTACACACAGCATGGTATTTCGTACCGCGACAACACACGTGCAAAAGACAGCTACGACGCAACGGATATAATGAAAGCCGGCTACATTGCCTTCAATATTCCGGTAACCAAAAAATTAAATATTTACGGAGGTGTCCGTGCTGAAAACTGGAGCCGCGAAATAACCGACTTTTTTGAGATTACCGAAGATGCCGACAAAACCCCGATCTCGCGCGACACACTTGATATTTTCACTTCAGTGATTGCTACTTATAATATCAACGAGAAAAACCTTTTCCGTCTTTCGTATGGTGAAACGGTGAACCGGCCCGAATTTCGTGAAATGGCGCCTTTCGACTTTCAGGACTTTGAGCTTTTTGCCATTGTATATGGGAATATCGGACTTAAAAGCGCTTACATAAAAAACTACGACCTGCGTTACGAGTGGTATCCCAATCAGGGTGAAATGGTTTCGATAGCCGGGTTTTACAAATCGTTTACCGATCCGATTGAAACTTTCCTGCGACCTTCCGGATCGACCTACGATTATTTTACCTACAATACTGAAAAAGCATACAGCACTGGTGTGGAGTTAGATGTAAGGAAACGGCTTGACGGACTTAAAAATTCCGGAACCATCCTTCGGTATTTAAAAGATTTGACGATTGTTTTCAACACTTCGCTCATTAAAAGTGAAATCAATACCTCGCAACAGGCATTTACCCGCGACACCATCCGTGTAATGTCGGGTCAATCACCTTACATTGTTAATCTCGGTCTATTCTATAATAATCCTGAAACAAAATGGGACATCAGCCTGAACTACAATGTTGTAGGAAAACGCATTGCTTATGTGGGAACTCCTGCAAATCCGCATACATGGGAATTGCCCCGTAACGCGCTCGACCTGACTATTCAGAAAACAATTGGCGAAAAATTACAGATAAAAGCAGGTCTCAAAGATATTTTAAACGAACCCGTAAAGTTTGTACAGTACCAGGGCGAGAAGGAAGATATTATGGCTTATACCCGGAAATATACGCCCAACCGCCAGTTCTCACTTAGTGTGACGTGGACTTTATAATTGGTTCACCTATTAGATTTAATAAACAGAACAACAGGATTTTAGAAAATAATTAAAAATCATTGTCATGAGAAAAATTTTACTTGGAATGTGTTTGTTTTTGTTGATAACGGCCACTGCTAATTCGCAGTCGATCAACAATAATTTTTTTGAGAAAGTAAGTTATGTTGGCGCTTTCGACGGCGTAAACAACTGGACTGAAGGTTGGGCAAACTGGGATCCGGTAAATGCTAACTATCCGGAAACCTACACCATGACCAAAGGCAACGGGCAATTTACCCGTAGCGGTGGTGTTCACATCACGGCCAACGAAACCTGGAGTGGCGTTGTAAAACTCGACGGTTGGGTGTATGTTGATGCCGGTGCAACTTTGACCATCGAAAAAGGAACCATCATCCGCGGAACCAACAAAAGTGTGCTTTCCATCGAGCGTGGTGGTAAAATTATGGCAGCCGGATCACAAACCCAACCCATTGTTTTCACTTCATCGCAGGGAGCCGGTTTCCGTACGCCAAGCGACTGGGGCGGATTGGTTGTTTGCGGTAAAGCTCCAAACAACCTCGCTGGCGGTGTTGGTATTGCTGAAGGAGGTATCGGATCAGAATACGGCGGAACCGACTCAGGCGACAATTCTGGCGTACTGACTTACGTGCGTATTGAATTTGCCGGTTTTGAAGTTGCAACAGGCAGCGAAGTAAACGGACTTACACTGGGTTCGGTTGGAAACGGAACCCGCATCGAAAATATCCAGGTTTCCTATTCCGGAGACGATGGTTACGAATTTTTTGGAGGAACCGTGAATGCCAAATACCTGGTTTCGTACCGCACCGAAGACGATGACTTTGACACCGACAATGGTTTCAGCGGAATGGTACAGTTTGCAATTATACTTCGCGATCCTGAAATTGTTGACTCGGACACAGCCAATGGTTTTGAATCGGACAACGACAAGGATGCAAGCGTAAACACTCCGTTTACAAAGGCAATTTTCAGCAACGTGAGCGGATTTGGATCGGCAAAGGATTTGGCAACCTACAACACCCTGCCGCAAAACCACAAAGAAGGTTCAGCCTTGCGCATAAGGAAAAGTAGCCGTTTATCGGTTTACAATTCACTGTTCCTTGGCTGGGGTCGTGGTGTTCGTTTGGAATCAACCGCCACACACAATGCTGCAAGCGCCGATGAACTGGCACTAAAGAACAATATTATTGGCGGTGTTTACGGCAACAAGTTCCACAGCGACAATGCCGTATTGACTGCAGCACAGATTGAAACATGGTTTGTGGAAGCAGCACGCAAAAACAAAGTGCTGGCCAGTGATGCCGATGCAAAAATTACCAATCCGTTTAACCTGACTGCACCAAACTTTCAGCCACAAGCGGGTTCGCCGGTATTCAATGCTTCCTACTGGTTCACCACATCAGCTAAACCAACCATTGTTTCTACTGAAACAAAACTGGTTAATTACCCGAACCCATTTAGCGGAAGCACAACAATTGAACTTCAGCTTGAAAATAAATCGTTTGTTAGTGTTTCAGTAATTGATATGGCCGGACGAACAGTTTCAACCCTTCAGGAAGGTAAGCTAAGCGAAGGGAAACACCGCTTTTTATTTGACGGAACCCAACTTCCAAAAGGTTTGTACTTTGCAAAAGTTGTAAATGGCAACGAGCAGAAAGTGGTTAAAATGATTTCGAAATAAGAATTTGCACAAAGTATAGAATCAAGAGCTCCACCGGCACCGAGGACTCGGGGCTGGTGGAGCTCTTTTAAACAGCATAAGGTGCAGCGCACCGAAATATTTGTAGTTTTAGGTAATAGGCGAATCCAAAAGGTGCATCGCACCGTAATATTGAAACATTGGTAATTTATTTCGGTGCGATGCACCTGATTTGCCAATGATCTTATTTTCTGCTACAAATATTTTGCGGCTATGCCGCCCCCGGTTATTGAATAGAAAGGATTCTGTTACGACAATTTGTCGCGATAGGATTGCAAGAAAAATAAAAGAAAAAAGTGTACCATGAAGAAATTTGTTTTGTTGATCGTACTAATCGGCTTGTTGGCTTTTGTTGGCAAAGCGCAGGAACTGAAAGAAATTAACGGTGTGTATTATGCCGATAGCGTGGCTTATACCGGGAGGTATGTGACCCATTTCCCGAATGGCAAAATCAAGATTGAGCTGAACCTTGAAAATGGGCTGAAAAACGGCACTGCCAATGTGTATTTCGAGAACGGACAGTTGAACGAAGTGCGATCGTACAAAAACAATCTTATGCATGGCTCGTGGATTACTTACAACGAGCACAAAGTATTGATTGGACTTGCAAATTACAAGGACGGACTGAAGCATGGCGCCTGGATGATTTGGGATGCCAGCGGTAACCTGCTTTACGAATTGCACTATAACATGGGCGAGAAAGTGGGCATCTGGCGCAATTTTGGCAAAAACGGCGAGATCGTGAGCGAACGCGAATATCCGGAGAAGGCAAAAAAAGAGTGATCGGTGATCGGTCACAGTTGGCAGTGTCGCAACTGAACCCTGAAACGTTTTCTTTGCTTGTAACAAAACTTTAATCCAATTGCAATCACGGTGTAATCATGTGAGTCTATTTTTGTATCATAAATCAAATGAAAAAACAGACAATCATGAAAAAATTAATCTTATCAGTTTTTGTTCTTATAGCATCAATGAGTGCTTTTGCCGAAAAGTCTGATTCGAAAGCCGAAAATAAAAGCACTGCAAAAAGCGAACTCGCGATGACTGTTGTAAGCGGAAATATTATTGACGAAGCAACAGGTGAAGCTTTGGTTGGTGTTGAAGTTACGATTGAAGGTTCAGATTCAAAAGCATATACCGACTTTGATGGTCATTTCACACTTAAGAATGTTAAAACCGGAGAATGTAAATTGGTTGCCAATTACACTTCGTACAGTAAATCAGAAAAAACTGTTGATCTGAAATCGAAAAAGAATCAGGTTAAAATAGAACTTCAGGCTTCGAAATAGCAAGTATTTAATATAGTTGTACAACCTCTTCCGTATCCCGGGAGAGGTTTTTTATTTTCAGGAAAACCTAAACTTTTCTTTCAGTTTTGGCCCTTTTTCGCCCCATTCAACCGTTGCACATTCGGTGTAAAAGTCGTGCTCGAAAAACAGGGTGTATTCATTATCAGCAGCTTCTCGCAGGAATTGCTCCTTTTCTTCCATCGCGGTAACCGGGTATAAATCGTACGATGCCAGCCAAACTATTGGGATGTTGGCCGCAGTTGGAATTAAATCTGACATGTAAACGTAGGTTTTTCCATCAAACTGAATGAATGGAATCATTTGTCCGGGAGTGTGGCCGTCAAACATGCGCACCGAAATTCCGGGAAACAGTTCGCATTCTTCTTCCACCAACTGCATGTTTCCTTCTGCTTTAAGGAAATCCAGAATTTCAGGATAATATGCTGCCCGTTCGCGAATGTTCGACACTTTCGAATGTTCCCATTGCCGCCTGCTGCACCAGTGCGTGGCATTTGGAAACTGCAATTTCAGTTGCCCGCTTTCATTCAGAACTGCGCCGTTGCAATGATCCCAGTGCAAATGGGTAAACAGCACATCGGTAATATCTTCAGGAGAATATCCTTTTTCTGCCAGCGATTTTTCTATAGCGTCGGTATCCTCATGCCCGTTGTTTCTTTGTACTTTCTCCGGATAGTGGCTCCCAACTCCTGCTTCAATCAGTATTTTTTGTTCGCCCAAATCAACCAGCAAACAACGCAAAGTCAACTTCGTGATGTTGTTTTCGTCGGCCGGATAAACTTTGCTCCACATCGCTTTCGGAATCACGCTAAACAGCGAACCTCCGTCGCAGCTAAAGTTTCCGGCATGTATTGGGTGTAATTGCATGTATCTGTTGTTCAAAATTCGGGAGCAAAAGTAGAAAAAAGGCGCCCCATCCCCAACCCTTCCCCGAAAGAGAAGGGGGTTGGGTACTGAAAGAATTGAAGCAGATTTTCTTTTTTGAGCAGATTTTTAGTTGAAGTTCAACAATGACATAGTAATCAGAATTTAGAATGTCAAAACTCCCTTCCCTTTTATTGGGGAAGGGTTGGGGATGGGGCTTGTCCGTATTTACTCCTTTTCTGTGCAACCGAATCGGTTTCAAAATCCATCACGAACCGAACTACCCCGAAATAATCTTCGATGCCTTTTTCAATTTTATTGGTTTTCAGATATGCATCATTAACTTTTCCGGCGGCTTTATCGATCTGTTCATTCCTCATGCTTGCCCAGTGTTTCTGCACTTTTCGGATATCGTCGATAACCGGTTTGTTGATTTGACGAACCAGATCGGGAAAACTGTGCAGGTGTTTCGATTGCGACAGGAAATAATTCACCATGCTGATATTGGCCGAGTACTGAAGATGTTTTGAGTCGCTTTGTACACAAACCAGCCAGCTGTAAAAATTGGCTTCGGCCTCGCTGGTGATGCCAAACTGGTGGGCAAATTCGTGCGCCAAAACCTGCGGATATTCAATCATCAGCAAGCTGTCATTCACGTGGGCTTCACTGAAAAATGGTCCGTAATAACCGGCAATTCCGGCTTTGGCAAAAAATGAGCTGAGTGTGATTGGTTTCGGAATGCGATTTCCCTGCGGATATTTAAGTTTCAGGAAAGAGGAATTGGCTTTGTAAGAGGCTTCGACCAAAGAATCGATTGTGGAATATTTAATGTTTTCGTAGCTGCAATACGAGGCGTTGGTTTGTGCAATCAGGTTTTGAAAAACCTTTACAAACTGCACAGTGTCGGGCTGTGATTTTGTAATTGAAAGTCGTTCGCTGAGGCCACTTCGGTAATAATTAAAACCCCAGAACCAGTAAAACAGCACGTAGCAAATGGCCAGTGTTTGCAGCACCATCAGGATAAAACGTCCGAATTTTATTTTCCTGAAAATGGTTAGAACCACAAGAACAACCAGAAACACCGCCAGCAACGCATAAAAAGCATCGTCGAGCGAAAAGGAAACCCATTTATTGATGAACGATAACAGGAAAGCAACAATCGGATAAAATGTTTGTGAATAAGCGGTTTCGGTAATTTGCGGATAGCGCGAAAAAAGTTCGGTTAGCCCGAAAGTGATCAATGCCAGCCAGATAGGGAGGGCTGCCCTTCCGAAAAATATGCTGCGAAATTTACTTTTTGCCATGTTCTGTAAAAATGAATTGCGAAGATCAGAATATTTTAAATAGATCAATAATTTAAAATGAAGATTTGATGACAGGCCATAGAACCGGTTTTTTGCCTATTTTGCAAGTTCAAAACTGAAAAAAATGAGAGTACATTTTATAGCAATTGGCGGAAGCGCCATGCACAACCTTGCAATTGCACTGCATAAAAAGGGTTATCTGGTCACAGGTTCGGACGACGAGATTTTTGAGCCATCGAAAACCCGCCTTAAAAACCACGGATTATTGCCTGAACGCGAAGGCTGGTTTCCCGAAAATATTACTCCTGAACTGGACGCCGTAATTCTGGGAATGCACGCCCGTCAGGATAATCCGGAGTTGCTGCGGGCGCAGGAGCTGGGCTTGAAGATTTTTTCGTATCCTGAATATTTGTACGAGCAAACCAAAGATAAAACCCGCGTTGTAATTGGCGGAAGTCACGGCAAAACCACCATCACATCAATGATTATGCATGTTTTGCGGTACAACAACATTGCTTTCGATTACATGGTTGGTGCGCAGCTGGAAGGTTTTGACACAATGGTATCGCTCACCGAAGATGCAAAAATCGCGGTTTTTGAGGGCGATGAATATTTGTCGTCGCCGATTGACCGCCGCCCGAAATTTCACCTGTATTTTCCTGATATAGCATTGCTGAGTGGCATTGCCTGGGATCACATCAATGTGTTCCCAACTTTCCCGTTTTATGTGGAGCAGTTCCAGATTTTTGCAGATCTGATCGGGTCAAATGGTTCGCTGGTTTACTTCGGAAGTGATGAAAACTTGCAGCAGGTAGCAGCCAAAACCCGCGCTGATGTTAAGAAATTGCCTTATCATGCGCACGAAGCGGTGATCGAAAATGGTATTACTTATTTGATCGCCGGTAATCAGAAAATCAGGTTACAGATTTTTGGCAATCATAACCTTCAGAATATTTCGGGAGCACAGTTGGTTTGCCGCCAGTTAGGGCTTTCTGATGTTCAGTTTTATTCAGCAATTGCAGAGTTTAAAGGAGCGGCCCGCCGTTTGGAAGTGCTGGCCGAAACCGAAAATTGCATGATTTTCAACGATTTCGCTCATTCGCCTTCGAAGCTGAAAGCCACGACCGAAGCGGTTAAAAAGCAATTTCCGGAGCGGAAACTGGTGGCTTGTCTGGAGTTGCACACTTTCAGCTCATTGAAAAAGGAATTTCTTCCGCAATATAAAAACAGCATGGATGCTGCAGATTTAGCCATCGTGTATTTTAACCCGCACACCATCGGACACAAAAAGCTGGAACCAATTACCGACCAGCAAGTTGCAGATGCGTTCGACTCGCCGGAGATGATGGTTTCAACCAATTCAGATGAGCTTTTCGCTTTCCTGAAAACTCAAAACTGGCAAAACACTAATTTGCTGCTGATGACTTCAGGAAACTTTTCGGGCAAAAATTTGAAGGAATTGGCCGCGGAACTGGTGAAACATTGATCGCTTTTAATGGGGTACCAATAACCAAAACAATGCACTTTTCTGCCATCGGACGATTCCGGTTTGAGTTACAACAACTCAATGCAAAAACCTTTTTCTCTCTTTTTCATCATGAGCCAATAGTCACGTGGATTTTATACTGTCAGCCAGTACTAAGACAGCATCAACCACTAAAAAATAACACTGTTGTTCGGCTTTTATGAGAAAGCACCATTGGCCTTAACGTCTCGCAAAACAAACAGGGCAAGCAAAACCCCGATACAGATTCTGCACCAGGGTTTTTTATATCTCAAAATGTCTAGTCCTGAAATAGCGAT
>DPRM01000007.1 GCA_003537645.1 Prolixibacteraceae bacterium | reverse complement strand
TATCGCTTTTTTAGGACGACACAAATCGAACGTTTTATCCCATAATTACTATCACTTCATGGTCTTCTCCATCTTCGAAAAGAGGAATCAGGTTCGAAGTTTGTAATTGGCCATCAACGATGATTTCTTTCACGCCTTTCGATACGCCATTCGGATTTTGGACCTCAATGTGATATTCAGCACCCCTGAATTTACGGGTAACTTTGAAGCCTTTCCAATCGTTTGGAATACACGGATCGACGATGAGTCCTTCATAATCGGGCTGAATACCCAGGATGAATTGTGTGATGGCGTAAAAATTCCACGAAGCTGTTCCGGTTAACCACGAGTTTTTGGCTTCGCCCGGTTTGAATGCATCTTTCCCGGCGATCATTTGCGCATATACATAAGGCTCGGTCTTGTGCAAATCGCTCACTTCTTCGAGATACGACGGACAAATTTTGCGGTAATATTCCCAGGCGCGGTTACCGTTGCCAACAACGGTTTCGCCAATCATGATCCACGGATTATTGTGGCAAAAGATTCCGGCGTTTTCCTTGTATCCGGCAGGATAGCTCGAAATTTCGCCATATTCGATATAGTATTTCGTAAATGCCGGATTGTTCAGCACGATTCCATGTTCGCAATCCAAGCGATCTTTTACAGCATCCAGCGCTTTTTCGCAAAGGCCTTCTTCCTTACCAATTCCGGCCATGGTGCACCATCCGTTCGATTCGATGAAAATTTTGCCTTCTTCGTTCTCGTTGCTGCCAATTTTATTTCCGTAGTAATCGTAAGCACGGATAAACCAATCGCCGTCCCAACCATGTTTTTTCACCGCATCGATCATTGCATCAATATGTGATTGCGCGCGTGCAGCTTCTTCTGTCAGGCCAAGTTTTGTGCACAATGTCACATAATCACGGCCATAAATCACAAACAAACCGGCAATCATCAGTGATTCGGCTTTTGTACCTTCAGTCTTATTTTCTGTGGTCTGGAACGATTCATTGGGGTCGTTCGAGAAACAGTTCAGATTCAGGCAGTCGTTCCAGTCGGCGCGGCCAATGAGTGGCAATCCGTGAGGTCCGAGGTTATTAACTACATGATCGAACGAAACGGTTAAGTGCTCAAACAGCGTGCGGGCAACCGACATGTCGTTATCGAAAGGAACCATTTCTGTCAGGATACCAAAATCGCCTGTTTCTTTAATGTAGCTGATCGTACCCAGAATCAGCCACATCGGGTCGTCGTTAAATCCGCCACCAATGTCGTTGTTACCTTTTTTCGTCAACGGTTGATATTGGTGGTAGCAGCCTCCATCCTGAAATTGGGTCGAAGCAATGTCAATGATGCGTTCGCGGGCACGCTCCGGAATCTGGTGAACGAATCCGATCAAATCCTGGTTCGAATCGCGAAAGCCCATTCCACGGCCGATGCCGCTTTCGAAATACGAAGCAGAACGCGAGAAACAGAAAGTAATCATGCACTGGTATTGATTCCAGATGTTGACCATGCGATCGAGTTTGTCATCACCCGAATCAATGGTGTAAACGCTCAACAGATTGTCCCAGTAATCGCGCAATTCGGCCAAAGCGGCATCCACTTTTGCAACGGTATTGAATTTCGCAATCGTTTCTTTTGCTTTGGTCTTGTTGATGATGTTTTTCGATTCCCATTTTTCGTCTTCCTTGTTCTCCACATAACCCAAAACAAAAACGAATTCTTTGGTTTCGCCGGGCTGCAATTCCACTTCGAGGTAATGCGAAGCAATTGGCGACCAACCGTGAGCTTCGGTATTGCGCGGTTTTCCATCAGCAACAACCTGTGGCTCGTCAAAGCCATTGTATAATCCGAAGAACGATTCGCGGTCGGTATCAAAGCCCTGAACCGGAACGTTTACCGAATAATAGGCAAAATGATCGCGGCGTTCTTTGTATTCTGTTTTGTGATAAATAACTGAATCTTCAATTTCCACCTCGCCTGTAGAGAAATTTCGCTGGAAGTTTTCCATATCAGCGGCGGCATTCCACAAACACCATTCTACAAAAGAAAAAACTTTGAGTTTCTTAACTTCCTTTGAGTTATTGGTTAGTGTCAGTTTCTGAACTTCGGCCCAGGTCTTAAGCGGCACAAAATACAGCGCAGTGGCTGAAACACCATTTTTTTCACCCTTGATGGAAGTGTAATTCATTCCATGACGACATTCGTAGCTATCCAGCTCTGTTTTGCAGGGCTTCCAGCCTGGTGACCAGGTGGTATCACCATCTTTAATGTAGAAATATTTGCCACCGCTGTCCATCGGAACATTGTTGTAGCGATAACGCGTTAAACGCCGGAATTTGGCATCCTTGTAAAAGGTATATCCACCGGCTGTGTTTGAAATCAGTGAGAAAAAATCTTCATTCCCCAGGTAATTAATCCAGGGCCAGGGAGTTTTTGGGTTGGTGATCACATATTCTCTGTGCTGATCATCGAAATGTCCAAATTTCATAGTATTGAGTTTTTAATGATTATTATTAGTTCGGAGTGCCTTTAATTCGGAGTGCCTAGAGTTATTTTCAACTTTAGGCACTCCGAAATCTAGCGCACTTTAGGCACTTTTTTCTTTCAATCTTCTGTTATTCAATTCAATGGTGATTTCGTCCATCTTCTTTTGATCCAATGGATAAAGCATCATTAAACCGGCACCAATCAATGCTACAATTGTTGGAATCCAGCTCATCAGCATAATGATTCCGGGAACTGCACCCTGAATGGCAACTGCATCCTGCCCGTTGTAATGATATGCAGCTAATACAAAACCAATAATTGCACCGGCAACGCCACCTCCAAGTTTCGTTGAGAATGAACCAGCTGAATAAATAAGTCCGGTTGCTCTTCGTCCGTTTTTAAACTCCGAGTAATCGGCAGCATCGCCAAGCATAGCAAAAAACAGGGTTGGGAATATGGCCGCAGCAAATTCAGAAATGATACCTATTGAAAAAATACCAACAATATCGTTGGGGCCGCAAAAAGCAAGTAACGCATTTACCACTCCTGAAAAAATAAAGGCATAAATAAACAGATTGCGCTTGCCAAATCGTTTGCCAAGAGGTGATGTTATCATTGCCCCACCAATGGATGCTACCATTAGCGCCACCATATACGATCCGGCCAGAAGCTGATCGTGCAAATAATGCGAAAAATAAATGACAACAATACCCTGTTTTATGGAGTTGTAAATTTGAAATACCAATCCGATAATCAACATGATAATCCATGGCCTGTTCCTGATTAAATCTTTTAGATCTTTCCCCAGGCTGGTTTCCTGCGATTTTGGCGGGGTAACGCGTTCTTTTGTGGTATAGAAAGTAATAATCAGCGATAAGGATAAAACTACCGACAGTAAATAAATTGAATTGCTGTAACCTCTTTTCTGGTCAATAATGGTTACATCTTTTGCTTCAATGTCTTCTTCTCCGGCAACAATAAAAGAATACTCTTTTTGTGCTTCCATCGAAAAACTTTTTCCATTCGTCGGTACATTTTCACCTTCAGTAATTGTAGAATCTGCCCAGGTAAACATGGCAATACCATCATCGGTTTTGATGTTTACATTTTCCACATCCTTCGGTGACGAAACAGTCACTTCATATTTTTTAGCATCCAGCTTGTTTACATCAATCGTCGGATTAATATTTCCAAAGTGGGCAACCAAAAACAACAAAGCTCCCTGCACCAGCATACCTCCTGAAAATGCGCCAACCATACGATACGAACCAAGACTGGTGCGTTCTTTATCGTCGCCGGTCATCACGGCCATCAGTGCACCGTAAGGAATGTTGTTGGCCGTATAAACCAGCGTAAATATGATATATGTGGTATAGGCATAAATTATTTTTCCGGTATCGCTTAAGTTCGGACTCATGAATAACAACGACAATATTACCCCTAGCGGAATGGCTGTCCATAATATCCACGGACGAAATTTACCGTATTTCGATTTGGTCCGGTCGCCAATAATACCCATTGCAATATCGCTAACCCCATCACTGAACCGGGCGATTAACAAAAGTAATCCTACCGCTGCCGGATTTATTCCAAAAACATCGGTGTAGAAGATAAATAAGAAAGTTGAAACTCCGCGCCAGGCAATGTTTGCAGCCCCGTCGCCAAGGGCATACCCGATTTTTTCTTTTAAGGATAGTTTTTCCACAAGCGTTAGTTTTTAGTAGTTAGGATGATGGTTTAATACTCCTGAAATGGTGTGAATAAGATCAATACTTCAGTTGAATATGATTCAAATATCAACAATCTTTTTGAAATAAAGGCAAAAAACGCCGGAATCTTATTGTAGAATCGACAAGAAGAATAAACCAATGGTTCTTAAAGTCTGTAAACCTCTAATTATTAACAAAAAAACCCGGCTGTTAACCGGGTTTTTTTAATCTCTAAATTTTTTCTATTTCGCTATATCTCCGTAAACAGTACCCCTTCCATGCGTGCCAACATAAACTCGCCCATATTTTTTGGGATCGCCGGTGATGTGCAGCAATAAACCCCATTGGTGCTGTTCGTTGTTGATGCGAATCCAGTTTTTGCCAACATTGTCAGACCTGTAAATTCCACGAACTCCGTTTACATTGCCGATCAGGTACATAGCCGGATAATCCATTCCCGGCGCAGCTTTACCAAATCCGAATCCATGAATTTCGTCCAGCCCGTCTATTTTGCTGAATGTCTGTCCTGCATCGGCTGAATGGTAAAGTCCGTTGAAAGCGGCTATCCAAAGACCGCCTTCGTGATTTGGAGTTGCATAAATCCAATCCTGTCCGCCACGTGAGTCTCCCCGATTTCCACCTCTCGCAGGAAGTCCATCGGGTAAATTCAATGCTTGCTCCGTGAAATCAGCCCCTCCGTTGGTGCTGATAAAAAGCTTTCCGTCGAAAAGGTTCATCGCATAAAACTTAGCTGGATTAACCCCATCTGCAATTACCCGTGTATTGGCCGGCAGTCCTTTGCATTCAGTCCAGCTGGCTCCGTTATCGGTTGTAAACGACACTGGAATTGCCTGTGGTGCAGTTCTTCCCGCGCCAAATCCGCCACGCACCGGTTCAGGCGCCCATATCCAGGTTTTTCCATCAGCAGAAACCGCAATTCTCCCAAGACTACTTTGAGGATGGGGAACTGATGCGGCAGGTTGCCAGGTTTTGCCCCCATCGGTTGAATAGCCAATACTATTTTCATTTCGCTTTGTAGCACGCCCAACCCGAACTATAATTTCAGGATTATTCGAAGCACAAGCCACACTATTGGTGTTGCCAAATTGCGGATTATCGAAACTTCCTTCAGGAGCAGGTTTGTCTAAATCCCAATGTACGAAACCGCCGTAATCGCCAATGGCCGTTATTACTTGTGCTCCTTTGGGTGGACTAAGTAACTCGAGCGCAACAGTTTCTTCAATGCCGGTTCCCATCACGTGCCAAATGGTTGGTTGGCCTTTGTCCATGTCGGTCAGGTTGAAAGTCTCATGACCTCCGTAACCCGTTGTAAATAGCGCATGGTCTGGATTATTTGGGTCAATTTCAATATCGAACATCCAGTGAACTCCGGTTTTTTGGATGTATGGTGCCAGCGAATAATCAAATGTTCCACCACCGGCAAAAACCTTGTTCCAACTTTTTCCTCCATCCAGGCTCCTGAAAATTTCATCACCTTTTTCAATTCCGTAGCGGTTAAATGAGCTTACAATAAGAATGTCCGGATGGCGCGAATCAACCGAAACAGCAGCATAGCCAAAAGCACGGGTTTTGGGATCGGGCTTGTCGGGAGTAATTTCGGTCCATTCATCGGTTTTTGTATTTAGTTTCCAGACTCCGCCGTCAGACATTCGCGAAGGACCGGGAGAATTTCCGTAGGTAACAAACAAATTTCCATCGGAAACAAGCACCGCATGTGTCGGGCGATACTGTTGCGGTTGCCCGGGAACAGGCTGCCAGGTTTTTCCTCCATCTATACTCCTGAAGAGGTTTTCGTGATTCATGAGCGAAACACCAACATAAATCGTTGAACTTCCTTTTTTTGCTGATCCGCTTTTGGGGTCGAAAAGCGTAAAAATTACTCCGCTTCCCTGATTCATTCGCCGCCAGCGCATAATACTGTCCTGATCACGCATGTTGGCCGGAGCATTCTCGGTAATATCAGGAAAGTTCTCCACTTTGTTCCAGGTCACAGCGCGATCTAAGCTTTTCCATAGTCCGGCCTGCCGTGTGCCCAGATACAGAATGTTGCTGTTATTGGGATCGACAGACATACGTTCTCCATTTCCACGACCATCTTCATTTCCACCCATTTTGAACGGTACATCGGTTCGCTGGAATGTTTTACCACGATCGGATGAGCGAAGGATGGCTCCATTTCCGGCGCGTGGATTGGTATATGTTCCGCAGGAAAGGAAAACCCAATCCGGATCGGAAGGATCGAGGGCAATACTCTCAACGCCCATCAGGTTGACATCTTTAATCGAAAGCCAATCGAGCAAAGGTTCCCAGCGAAGCGTTTTAGGATTTCGGCGATAGGCTCCGCCCATGTCGGTCCGGCAATAACAAATACCTTTTGCAGTCGGATGAAATACAAATCCGGTAACAAATCCGCCACCCACCATCTGTACGCTTTTCCATTCATAGGCTTGCGCTTCCAGCTTCTGCCCGAAGTTGTTTTGATTGAAGGTTAAAATTAGAATGACGGTTATTGTGAGTGTCTTTAACAAGTTAGATTGGTTGATCATATTCATAGTGTTTGATCTGGTAATAATAGATTTAGGGCAGTCATTAAAATTATCCAATTGCGCCGGAGTCTGCATTTAAGCTTCGATATAAATTTTTATCCGGCGCATAAATCTTTCCTCATAATATTCCCCGGTTTAAAAGTCGGGGCTACAAATATTACGTTCCCATGGAACGTTTAAGAAAATTCAACTCCTGGTTTATTGGCCAGCCGTTAATTTGATTTCAGTTGGTGCTAATCCGTGAGAACTTGCTTTTAAAGTTACTTCGCCTGATTTTCCGGTTGATTGTACAATTACCTGTGCCAGTCCTTTAAAAACTTTGCGTTTCCAGGGTTCAGCGGGAGTTAGTATTTGTATGCTTCCCGAAGTGAAATTAGCGCCACCTCTTCTGCGTTCCTGAAATGGTGTGGCAACTACTGCAAGCACATTCTTCCCTTCAGTTAAGGCGGATTTCGAAATATTCAACGCGAACCCATTCTCTCTTTTGGGGCTGTCTTTCAGTACAATTTGGCCATTTAGATAAATGCTTTGTGTTTCGCCAAAACTATTCAAATAGAGTGTAATGCTATCTTTTTCTGAAATGTCGGACAGGTCGAAACCGGCCCGGTAAACAGTTGCTTTTGCAGGTTCGCTGCTGGCATCTCTTTCCCTCCTGAAGGCGGGTTTCCAATCCGAATCGTTGAACCCGGTAGCAATTTCAGGTCGGTTTTCGGTGTTGTCCACTTTTTGCGATACCCAATTCCCGATTTTTACTGTTTCAGAAGTTGGAATGAAACAGTCGGGTTCGTGAGAGCCGGAATCGCCGTTTCCGACACCAATGATTTTGCCCGGCCCTTCTACAGAAAAAGTAATTTCGCTGGAAGCAACCGGAACAATCAGCCCTTTTTTATCACTTACTGAAACGGTAATCACCGAAACATCTTTTCCGTCGGCTTTGATTGTTTGGCGGTCGGCAACGAACTGAACTGATGCGGGTTCGCCGGTTGTTTCAATTTGTTGTTCAATGATCTTTTTCCCGTTTTTATAACCACGTGCCAATAAAATTCCGGGCTGATATTTCACCTTCCATTCTACATGTGAATTTTTTGGGACGGCTTTTCGCCCCTGACTTTTTTTATTCAGTAAAAGTTCAACTTCGTCGCAATTACTGTATGCCCACACGTCAATTTCCTGACCTTCACGGCCTTTCCAGTTCCAGTGAGGGAAAATATGAAGAACAGGTTCGCTGGTCCAGACTGATTTCAGGTAATAAAAAATGTCTTTCGGGAAGCCACAGGCATCGATGATACCAAATTGCGAACTGACGGCAGGCCAGCCAAGCGGGTTTGGTTCTCCTTTGTAATCGAAGCCTGTCCAGTAAAACAACCCGGCCATGAACGGACGTTCGTCGGCAAATTTCCAGCCTGTTTCAGCAGAAACCCCGCCAGCCGTGCGGTCGGTAGCGGCCATACGGCCATTGGCTTTATCATCCTCATAAACGCCGCGAGTTCCTGAAGTGGTACTTTCTTCGGTTAAAACAGCCGGTTGACTGGGAAATTTCTTGTGATGTTCGTCGATATTCCCATGTGTGAGGTAATTGAATCCCATCACATCAACCACCGTTGAAATACCTGCGCCCCAACCACCGCTAACCGCTGTGGTGATACGTCGGGTCGGGTCAATTTTCTGTGCGAAAGCCTGCATGGTAGCTGTTATGCGGGCGCCGGTAATGTTGCCTTCAATGCCCCATTCCTCGTTGCCCAACGACCAGAGGATCACACTGGGGTGATTGCGGTCGCGAAGCATCATTCGCTTCAGCAAATCAAAATGTTCCTGATTGGTTCCCATCAGCCGGTTTTCGTCCAGAACCAGCATTCCGAGCCGGTCGCAGGCATCGAGCAATTCAGGTGTGGGCGGATTGTGCGAACAGCGGTAAGCGTTGCTGCCCATTTCTTTCAGCTGCTTGATACGAAAATCCTGCAAGGCATCGGGAATGGCAGCCCCAACTCCGGGATGATCCTGATGATTGTTGGTTCCTTTAATTTTGACATGCTTGCCATTCAGGAAAAATCCTTCGTTGGCATCGAAACGAATAGTCCGTATTCCAAAGGTGGTTTCATACGTGTCAACCACTGTGCCTGAAGATTTTACCGTGGTAATCAATTTATGCAGGGTTGGATTTTCTATCGACCAAAGTTTGGGATTCTGAAGATCAATCAGAGTGGTAAATTCATTTTCTTCGCCGGGTTTTAGTGAAAGTTGTTTCAGTTCTGAAGTACCAACTGATTTGCCTTCAGCATCCAGAATAATTTGTTCTACGTCGAAGGTTGACATCGTATTATTCTCGTTGACAATTGTTATCGCAGCAGTGATTGCGGCCGAATTTTCTTTCACTTCGGTAGTAACAAATGTGCCATACCGGGCAACATGCAGTGGCGAAGTTTTGGTCAGCCAGGTGTGACGGTAAATACCGGCTCCTTCGTAAAACCAACCTTCTTCCATCATGTTGTCAACCCTGACTGCAATCATGTTTTCGCCGCCATAATTAAGGTAATCGGTAATGTCGTAACTAAAACCGGCGTAGCCACTCGGTTCGTGACCAAGGTAAAACCCGTTTACCCAAACAATGGAGTTTCGGAAAACACCATCAAAATCGATGGAAATTCGTTTCCCAAGATCAGATTCAGGAACTGTAAATGTTTTGCGGTACCAGCCGATACTGTTTTCAGGAAAGTTGCGGCCAATAGCTTTATAGCCGTGACTGTGCGTGCCTTTATTGCTGAACGGCAATTCAACAGCCCAGTCGTGCGGAACATCCAGTTTTCGCCATGTGCGGTCGTCGAAGTTTTTGGAAGCAGCCCCATCGCCGTATCCAGCCTTGGCCAGATAGGAAAAATAACCGGTTCCGTTGGTAAAATCCTTGTCGGTATCCGAAGGATGACCGAAAGCAAAGCGCCAGCCGGAATCCATCGAAATTCGCTCTCGTGGAGAGGAATTTGTTTGGGATTGCGCCGAAATAACTGATATGAAAAGTAGGAAAAAGAAAAATACGGGAAGTTTAATTCGCGGGAACATCGTCATAGTTTGGTTTAGTTAAGAGTAAAACTGGTGGTTAAGCGTTTTTCAAACGCTTATTTTGACCCGAAAGATAGCTGATGGTTTAATTTAGCAAAAATTAAAGCCCAGTGCATTTGCACCAGGCTTTTTAATATTTCAGAAAACAAGAATTAAATTTTAGGCAAAGCCCACGGTGCCCGGTATTCGGGAACCAAAAATTTGTTGGCTTCCTCGTCGTTCACGAATTTGCTGGTTTCAGAATCCCAATACAAACGGCGACCGGTACGCAGGGCAATGTTCCCCAGATGAGCTACCCGCGCGGTGTTTGCAGCAATTTCGATGCTGGCATTCAGGTTGCGGTTGCGGTCTTTCACGCCTTCAATAAAATTGGCCATGTGGTAGTCGAGCCCTTTACCGGTTCCTTTCTGCAAAGGTACACGTTCAATCAGGTCGGCATTTTTCTTGCGCTCCGGAATAACTTCCCATCCATCGCGATCGACTACCAAAGTTCCGTTGTTTCCAACGTAGCCAACGCCGTGATTGCGGCCATA
Organism: Prolixibacteraceae bacterium; assembly: GCA_003537645.1. Classification (GTDB taxonomy): domain Bacteria; phylum Bacteroidota; class Bacteroidia; order Bacteroidales; family Prolixibacteraceae; genus Aquipluma. The sequence continues at coordinate 1,543 of DPRM01000007.1, read as the reverse complement.
ATATCCGCCATCAATGCCGGTTCCGTGATCCCAAAGCATGGTATGTCCGTCGAACTCGAATAAAGCCTGCAGGGTGTCGGGAGTTTCGGCAGCATCATCCGGATAAGCGTATTTTCCACCCATCGACATCACCGACTTTGGCGAAGGATCACCCATTCCGAACAGACCGTAATCGATGATGTGTACACCCCAGTCGGTCATTAAACCTCCGGCGTAATCGTAATACCACCTGAAATTAAAATGGAAACGGTTTGGATTGAACGGACGTTTTTTAGCCGGCCCGAGCCAGAAATCGTAATCAACTCCTGCAGGAGCTTCGCCGTCGGGTTGCACGGGTACCGGTTCCATCCAGCCCTGATAAGCCCAGGTGCGAACGGTGCGGATTTTTCCGAGTTTTCCGGATTTTACAAAGTCAACAGCTGCCATCCAGTGCGGATCGCTGCGCTGCCACATTCCCACTTGCACAACAGTTTTGTATTTGTTGGCGGCGCGTTCCATGATGTTGATTTCTTCGATCGAATTACCAAGTGGTTTTTCGCAGTACACATCTTTTCCGGCCTGACATGCCTCCACCATCGGCAAACAATGCCAGTGGTCGGGTGTGCCAATGATCACCACATCCACATCTTTGTCTTCGAGCAATTTGCGGTAATCGCTGTATAATTTGGGTTTAAAGCCTTGAGCTTTTTCGGTTTCGGCAGCGCGTTTATTCATCACATTGCTATCCACATCGCAAATAGCAACGCATTCAGTATTTTTTTGGCGAAGGAAAGCTGCCAGGTCGGCAAATCCCATTCCGTTGATACCAATTACGCCGCATCGAAGTTTATCGTTGGCGCCTACGCACGAACTGATTGGAATTGGCATAGTTGCAGCAAGGCTAAGTCCCACTGCCGCGGTTGTTGTACTTTTAAGAAAATTACGTCGGTTGGTCATTATAATTTATTTAGATATTTGATTTGGACACAAGTATCAAGCCGCAAGTATCAAGATAAAAGATGCGTGTCTTGATACTTGCATCCTGATACCTGCTACTATTTTTGCATAGCATCGTCAAAAGCCACGTCCGAAGGATCGAAATCGCTGTAACGGACGAAGTCGCATGCTTCAACGGCTCCGGCATCGCGGTTCATACCACTGTCTTCCCATTCTACGGAAAGCGGACCGGTGTATTTGATATCGTTCAGTGCGCGGATGATGTTTTCGAAGTCAACTTTTCCACGGCCCAAACTGCGGAAGTTCCAGTAGCGACGGTTGTCGCCGAAATCGGTGTGACCACCGAAAACGCCAATTTCCATCGGATGTTCGCTCCAGTAGGCATCTTTCATGTGTACGTGGAAAATACGGTCGGAGAATTCGTAAATAAATTTCACATAGTCAACTCCCTGGTAGCCAAGATGGCTTGGGTCGAAATTGAATCCGAATGCCGGGTGATAATTCAGGGCTTTCAGCGCACGACAGGCGGTTGCAATATCAAAAGCTATTTCAGAAGGATGCACTTCAAGCGCAAATTTGACACCCATTTTCTGGTACTCGTCCAGAA
>DPRM01000044.1 GCA_003537645.1 Prolixibacteraceae bacterium | reverse complement strand
CCCAACGGGGTTATCCGCATGAGCGACAGCATGGCTGGTTTGGTTGAAACATCGACCAATCTCGCTATTGTAAAATCCGATAGTGAAACAAAAACAATAAAAGTTGCCTGCCTGATGCGCAGCTCGGTTGATTCAGCCCGTGCGCAGTTAGGTTCGCGCATGGATTCGGTATTTACATTGGCAGGAGCAAAAGTTGTTCTTAAAGGTGGCTATCCGGGATGGAAACCCAACATGGAATCGCCAATCCTGAAAACGATGCTTCAGGTTTACAATGACAAGTTCGGACGTGTTCCGGAGATTAAAGCAATACATGCCGGTTTGGAATGTGGTATTTTGGGTGGAACTTATCCAAATTGGGATATGATTTCTTTCGGGCCAACCATCCGTTTCCCGCACTCTCCTGACGAAAAAGTCAATATCGAATCGGTTGCCAAATTCTGGGATTACCTGGTGGAAACACTGAAAAATATTCCGGCGAAATAGTATTTTACTGCAGCGATTTTTTACCACAGAGAACACAACGAGATCACAGAGAACGCAGAGAAAAAAGCTCTGTCCTCTCTGTGTAAACTCTGTGGTTTCTGTGGTTTTTATTTTCTGTTTCATTGATGATCGACAAAATGCGACGCTCAAATTGTTGCATACCTATGGCACGCTTTGATTTATTTTAACTCGTCGTGCTATAAATATCTGATGCCGCTGGCATCGAATCCCATTCCGTAGGAATAGAATATTTATAGAAAAAGGCTACATACGACAAAAAGAGCCCCGTAGGTGGCGAAACATTTAATAATTCGTAATTTTTCACAACGTTGGAATATTTTAATCGGTCACTAATGAAAAAAACTGAATTATAAGGCTTTGATTCAGACCTAATTTTGTAAATTAGTTGTAACAGAATCATTCAATATGAAGAAGTTTGCCAGTATTCTTTTCTTTGTGAAAACTCTAATTTTTAAAACTACCATCATTTTTGCGTTGATGGTGGGTCTTGTTGGTTTATCCGGTTGCGGAAAGGACAAAGAGGTTTTAGCGCCTAGTGTTACCCTTACCGTTTCTTCTAGTCTTGTCAAATATGGTGAAAGTGTTACCATCACTTGGAGTTCTACGAATTCCAATTATTGCATGCTTAATGGAGAAAGAGTTGCTTGTTCTGGCTCTATGCTAAGAGTTATGTTAGAACCTACAACTTTTACTATCACCGCTTATGGTGATACTCAAACTTCTACAGACAAGAAAAATGTCGAAGTAGAGATACCAATGAAAATAACTTTTGGCAAAGTTGCCAATATCACTATGCCAAAGTTTGGCGAAGCTATCAGATACGGAGATAAAGCTAAAATCTCTTGGGACTTAGAAGGTAGTATAAAAACTGCCAAGCTAAAAAACGAAAAAGGTTTAGATATAAATATCTCTGCCGGTTCTGGAATTTACGAAACAGATGGCTTGCTTGAAAATACAAGCTATACCATCGAAGCAACCGATAATAAAGGTGTTACGACTACTCAAACTATCACTATCCCAGTCAGTGACTGGACAACTTCTCCTTTTGGACTTTTGACTCATAATCCAGTTTGGAAATTGGTTAAAAAAGAAGCGTTGACCGATGATTTAAAATTTGATTATGATTTCATTGTACAAAGTGAAGAATTTCATATTTTTCCGGACAATACATATAAGTATTACTACAAAGGAGAATATGTTGGTAATGGTAACTGGTTTTTAAAAGAAAATGAAACTATTTTTTTAAAAAACCAAATTAACGACACAATAATTATACTCAAAAAAGATAGTTTTGTGTTTGTAATACCATCAATTAACATAGAAACCGGTAAGCCTACTTATTTTAAAGATTATTATACTCATTAATATTATTTTGTTTACTAATATAAAACCGCGAATTTATTCGCGGTTTTTATATTATTATTCTATTTATATTGGCTTATCTGCTAAAGTATAATTCCAAGCACAACCGTGAGTTTTCCATCCTTGCAAACAAGAGGACTCAGTAGTGAAATAGCTACAATCATACCCTTCATAAGGCCCTGGCATTTGTGTACTACTATAGCTCCCTGCTACCGTTCCTTGGCAAAGGGGTGTCGGCATACTGTCTTCGCCTATAACAGATGGAGTATATGTTAGCCCGTCAGAGCATTTGGTACTATATGTCGTTGTTTTATCAAGAGCTTCAGTGCTAAAAGAACCTTCTTTCAAATATTCTTTATCTGTAGCATTATTTTTCACGTTTTCTGTTATATCTGTTTCAACATTATCTTTTTTCATTTTAAAATCACCACAATAATTCACATTATAACCTTGCCAATTTATGGTTGTAGCCTGTCCTTCATTTAAAGTAGGATTATACTTTTGGTGTTAGTACAAAACAAAATGCAAAAAACATTCAATATATCTTATGCATTAAAAACGAAAAAAGGGGATTTCATCTGAAGTAAAGATGAAATCCCCTTTTGATTACTGCGACTACAAACTGCGACTACTTGAACAACTCTTTATTGGGTTGTGCACCCATTGTAAATTCCAGTGTTCCTCCATCCATAATTTCCTGATGGGTGATGTAGGTGCGGCCAAGTGCCTGTCCGTTCAGTTTTACTTCCTGAATATATTTGTTTTCGTTTGAGGCCAGTGGCGCTTTCATGGTGAAGAATTTTCCGGGAGCTACCTCTAATTTAGCTTCCTGAACGAGTGGCGAGCCGAGCTGATAGGTTAACTCCGATGGATTAACCGGATAGAATCCCATAGCGCTGAAAACATACCAGGCCGACATTTGTCCGCAATCTTCGTTGCCGCACAAACCGTCGGGTGCAGTGGTGTACATAGTGGTTTGAATCTGACGGTTCAGCTCCTGCGTGCGCCATGCCCATCCGGCATAATTAAACAGGAAGGTGGTGTGGTGTCCGGGTTCGTTTCCGTGAGCGTAAGCGCCAATTAATCCGGAGATATCGTTCGAGGCCTCTTCGCCTTTAACACCTTCTTCTACTTTGAACAACTGGTCAAGTTTCATGGCAAATGGTTCTTTGCCTCCCAGCAACTCAATCAACCCGTTAACATCGTGCGGGGCCAGCCATAAATATTGCCAACCGTTTCCTTCAGTGTAATCACTTCCTTCGTGCTTCGAATAAGCCGGATCGAAAGGTGTAGTCCATTGTCTGTTGGTCAGTTTTCCACGCATAAAACCAGTTTCTTTGTCGAAATAATTCCGGTAGTTCAATGCACGTTTGGCAAAATAAGCGGCATCTTCAGTTTTGCCTAATTTCTGCGCTACTGCGGCTACAGCCCAGTCGTCGATGCAAACTTCTTCGGCCTTGGCCACCGATTGCTGAATTTTATCTGCCGGAATATAGCCCAGTTTGTCGTGATAACCCATTCCATCGCGATCGTGCATTGAAGTCACTTTCATGGCTTCAAAAGCCAACTGCTGATCAAAATCACCAATTCCTTTCAGGATTGCTTCGGCAATTACCGAAATAGAATGATTTCCGACCATGCACCAGGTTTCGTTTCCTTCGAGTTCCCATACGGGCAATAATCCGGTTTGTTTGTAATGATCGAGCATCGATTTAACCATGTCGTTTACTTTCGCTTGCTGTGTTAACGTAAAGAGCGGATGCAGGGCGCGGTAGGTATCCCATAAAGAAAAGACGGTATAACGGTTGTATTCGGTTGCCTTTTGTAAATCGCCATTTACACCTTTGAAATCGCCATTTAAATCGGAGAATAACGATGGCGCCACCATGGTGTGATACAGCGAAGTATAAAAAATAGTTTTTTGCGCAGAGTCGCTGGATTGAATCCTGATTTTTGAGAGTTCTTTTTCCCAGGCATCAGAGGCGGCTTGCGCTGTAGCTTCAAAATCCCAGCCAGCGAGCGACGAATCTAAATTAGCCAGTGCATTTTCGATACTTACCGAAGAGATACCAACTTTGGCCATCACTTGTTTTTGTCCGAATTTTAGTACACCAACGGTCCGGCCTTCACCGCCTACATTTTCGGTAATCGATTTGGTGATAGGTGTTGAAAAGCGGGCTGCAAAATATACATGCTGATCTTTTGCCCAACCGTTCGATAAACGAGAGCCGGTTACCAGCAAACTATCCACAACATTCAGTGATGTTTGGTAAGGTTTATCCCAGTTGATGGCAAATCCAAGATTGATAATCAGGTTGTTTTCACCTCCTTCAGGAAACGAATAGCGGTGCAGCCCGGCTCTTTCTGTAACTGTAAATTCAGCTTTGATATTGCTGTTTTTTAACGTCACCGCATAATATCCTGCTTTTGCCGTTTCCTGATCGTGACTGTATTTTCCGGAGTAACGGGTTACAAAATCGGCGTTTTTTTCACCTTCCTGAAAAGTTACTTCCGACGAAACCGGTAGAAATGAGATGTCAGCCAGATCGCCGATCCCGGTTCCGCTTAAGTGGAGGTGACTGAAGCCAGCCAGGATACTATCGGAATAATGATAGCCGGAACACCAGTCCCAGCCCTGAGTTCCATTGTCGGGACTCAACTGGATTTGTCCGAAAGGAAAAGCTGCCCCCGGATAAGTATGCCCGTGATAGGCGGTTCCGATAAACGGATCGACAAAATCGGTCAGTCGATCTTCCTGCGTTTGTTTTGGAGAATTTGCGGTGCAGGAGGCTAAAAGCAATAGAGCTCCTGAAATGATGGTTGTAAATTTAGTCATTTGTAGATTTTTCAATTTGGGTCATTACTGTCCCATTAAATTCCGA
>DPRM01000092.1 GCA_003537645.1 Prolixibacteraceae bacterium | reverse complement strand
CACTTCTGGCATTGTTACGGCAAAGCGTGTCAGTATGGGCGACTATGTCGGTCAGGGCTCGGTACTTTACGAAGTTTCAGATTTATCAAGCGTTTGGATCTTGTTTGATGCCTATGAGAGCGACCTCCCTTTCCTTAAAATTGGCAATAAAATAGATTTTACTATTCAGGCATTGCCGGGTTCAGCTTATTCCGGAACCGTAAGGTTTATTGATCCGGTGATTGACCCGGTTAACCGCGTTGCCAAAGTTCGTGTGGAAATCGGCAATCCCGGAGCAAAACTAAAACCCGAAATGTTTGCAACCGGACTGGTCAAAGCAAATCTCAACGAATACAAAGACAAATTGGTTATTCCGCGTTCAGCAGTTCTTTGGACTGGTAAACGCTCCATCGTATATGTTAAACAACATGACAGTGAAGAGCCTGTTTTCAAGATCCGCGAAATTGAATTGGGCCCGCAACTGGGCAACAGCTACGTGATTTTGAATGGTTTAGCCGATGGTGAGGAAATTGTGACCCAAAGCGCTTTTAGCGTGGATGCTGCGGCGCAACTCGAAGGCAAACCCAGTATGATGAATCCTTCCGGAGGCAAAAAAGCAACCTCAATGCCGGGAATGGTCATGCCGGGCGATGATAATTCGGAAGGCAATCAAAGCGCTCCTGCGAACGCGAAACCGGCGGCTGGCAACGATATGTCAGGAATGGACATAGGAAGTGGTTCGGAAAAGGCCAAAACTGAACATCAGATGGTTAAGGTTTCAGGTAATTGCGACCAGTGCAAAGACCGGATCGAAACTGCTGCCAAGTCGGTTTCCGGAGTAACTTCCGCAGAATGGGGCGCCGAAACCAAAATGCTCCATGTACAGTTTGACGGAGGTAGAACCAACCTGGACGAAATACAGAAAGCCATTGCCAAAGTTGGCCATGATACCGAAAAATTTAAAGCTTCAGATGCAGCCTATAAAGGGCTTCCGGAGTGCTGCAAGTATCGGAAATAAAAGTTTAACCATTTAATTTATAAAAGTATGAAAACAAAAGTTTTAAGCTTGGTAACCCTGATTGTGTTTGGGGCAGTTGCAGTTTTTGCAGGCAATAAAGTTGAGAAAGTAAAGGTCTATGGAAATTGCGACCAGTGTAAAGCGCGCATTGAAAAAGCGGCAAAAGCTGTTGATGGAGTTGCCACGGCCAATTGGAACAAGGAAACCAAAATGATGGATCTGGCTTTTGATGATTCAAAAACCGATGTCCACAAAGTGGAAATGGCCATTGCCAATGCAGGCCACGATACCGAAATGCACAAGGCTACCGATGAAGCATACAATAAGCTGCCGGGTTGTTGTCAATACGAGCGTGCGAAAACTGACATGAAGATGGATGGCAAAAAGGATGCGAAAATGGACATGAAAATGGCGCCCATGAAATAGCGAATATTTCAGGTAGTGACTCATTCTTTTCAATTGATCCGGTGACCTCGCAGTCATCGGATCAATTAACACAGCGTATTTTTTCCGAAAAGCCGGAATTTACAATAAAACAAGTAATTGAAATGAAGAAAATCGCAACTGACATAACAGGTTTGCTTTTTAACATGATCCTTTTTCACACACTAATTGGCGCACTTATTTCAATTTTTGTGTTTCATCCGATAACCATGGTTGTTTATTGGTTTGAGTTTAATCCCTCAATTATTTCTTTCGATTTATTGGCTGACGTATTTATGATGCGGGTTAAACATTCATTTCATTCTAGCATGTTACCGATGAGTATAATCTTTGCATTGATCGGTGGGTTCTTTGGATTTATTTCAGGGCTTTATTCCAGATCGCTGAGGTTAAAAAAAATCTTAATCGAGAAACACGAAGAATTGATTGAATTGGACAACATTAAATCTAATTTTCTTCATTTGATCAGCCACGAGATCAGGACGCCTCTCAATGGGATTGTTGGCTTTGTCAGTATCATAAAAAACATGGACACTTCAAGCGAACTAAAACATATTGTTGGTATGCTTGACGCATCGGTAATCCGCCTGGAGAACTTTTCGCTTACGGCTTTGAAAATAACTGAACTAAGGACAAAGGACGCCAGATTGAAGAAAGATAAAATAAACCTGCTCGAAGAGGTAAGGTTTAGGCTTAGCAAATACAATGAAAAAATTGCGCTGAATCAATTTACAGTTAGTATTTCACATCGGTTAAATGAGGGACAAACATTTGTATATGCGGATGCTGACTTATTCGGTACGTGCATGGATCATATTCTCGCGAACACAGTGCAATTTTGCAAAAAGAATATCTCCATCGATGGTTGGGAAGATTCAACCAAGTCATATACTATTCTCGAAATTGGCAATGACGGAGAAGGGTTTTCCAGTCTTACGGAGAAGAATGCATTTAACCTTTTAGGCAGAAGCACAACCCAATTGGTAGGGTTCAATGGTCTGGATTTTCCACTGATAAAGCTCATTTGTGAAGCCCATAAAGGGAAAATTGAAATTGGAACGTCAACAGACGTTGGAGCTGCCATTAGATTATGGTTTCCTATTGTGAATAATTTATAACTATAGCTATGCGTCATGTAATATCCAGGTTCATCATGAAAAATAACAAAGAACTGATCATCCATAGTTTTATCGGACTGCTAATCGGATATTTCATCATCCACCCGATCAGCATGGTTATTTACTGGTTCCAATTGAACACGAACGAATATAACCTGACCGATTTATTCAATGTTTTTCTGGGAAGTTTCAAACACTCTTTCAGTCTGCACATGATGCCTATGTCGATAGCGTTTTCAATACTGGGTGTAGCTATAGGCCTTGGCTCTGGCTTGTATTATAAATCCATTAAAAGGAGGGAATATTTGCTATACGGGAAAAAACAGTTGTTAAAGCAAAGTATTCCAAGTTTAATAGCCGGTGGAGAAAGTGAGTTTGTTGAATTTAAATCCTCTTTACGCCACGATTACCGCCAGATAAAAACAGATAAAAATCTGGAAGATGTGATTTTAAAATCAATTGCCGGATTCCTCAATGCAAATGGAGGTACCTTAATTATCGGGGTCAACGACAATGGTGAAATATTGGGCCTTGAAAATGATTACTGGTCGTTAAAGCGAAAGGATAAAGATGGTTTTCAGCAACGGATAATCCTGTTGGTTGCAAATGCTTTTGGTAAGGATATTTGTACTAAAATCCATGTGGCTTTTCATGAATTAGAAACGAAAGAAATATGCACGCTCTATATCGAACCTTGCCGACATCCTGTGTTCTTTAACGAAGATAACAGAACAATTTTCTTCCTAAGGACCGGAAATGTGACAAATCCTCTCACTACAAGTGAAACAGTAAAGTACCTGCAAAGTAGAGAGTCTAATTAAAATCTGGTATTAGGAAAGTCGTCTTTTTATAACTGTATTAATCTTTATTTTTCTGTTTCGCTGTTTGTTTGGTTAATAGATGGATACTAGATGTTTAACATTTAACAAAAAGGTCATGGACGAAAAAAAGCAATATCCTGAACATGAAAAAAAGAACATCGTTTATCAATGTCCAATGAGGTGTGAAGAAAACAAAAAATTCAACCATCCGGGAAATTGCCCGGTGTGTAATATGAAACTGGTTCCGATAAAAGATTCAAATCCACATGGCTTCCATCATTTTTTTGGTTAAAATGATCCATACGATTTTGAAAAAAAGTGAATAATAGAAATTTTATTCAAATCAGTAATCTTCGTTCGTGAAATTCCGATGAAGATTCCCGATCTAACACTAATATCAATTTTTAATTCTTTTAAATGTCAAAACAATGAAAACAACAATGATTATGCTTTTCCTGGCTTTAGTGAGCTGGGGAGCAAGCGCCCAGCACGACCATTCGAGCTCGGGACACTCAGGAAGCAGCCATTCCAATACGGCGCCAAAAATGAAAGAAGAACCTCGTGTGATACCTTCAATCAAGGTTAAACACTCTCTATTGGCAACCTCTATTCTTGATAATTACCTCGCTTTAAAAGATGCCTTGGTTGATGATAACAGCAAGAAAGCGGCCAGTTCAGGAAAAATGCTGTTCGAAGCCCTTGGAAAATTTGACCTTTCAAGCCAGGACGCATCAAAACAAAAAGAATTGAAAGAAATTCTGGATGATGCCAAAGAAAATGCGGAGCATATTTCGGAAAATGGCGACAAAATTGACCATCAAAGGGAGCACTTTGAACTCTTGGGAGGAGACCTTAAAGACATGATCGTTATAACAGGATCTGACCGCACCTTATATCAGTTATTTTGTCCGATGTATAACAACAACAAAGGTGGCAAGTGGTTGAGTGCATCCGATAAGATAAAGAATCCATTTTATGGAAGTAAAATGTTAAAATGTGGTAGGGTACTTGTAGAAATTTCAGTAAAATGAAACTGGTAAAGCGCATTGGGTTAGCAATTTTGATTGTTCTGGTGGGTATTCAATTTATATCCACCAGATCCAATCAAAGTTCGGAAGTACCATCAACCGACTTTATACTAACTTATAAAGTTCCTGATGAGGTGGGGCAGACATTGCATACCTCCTGCTACAACTGCCATAGCAATAATACCAATTATCCCTGGTATAGCCACGTGCAACCCGTTGGATGGTTTTTGGAGAACCATATCAAAAAAGGTAAGGCTGAACTGAATTTTAACGAATTTGGATCCTATTCGGTAAGGAAACAAAAAAGCAAATTAAAGTCAATGGCAAGCCAGATTGAACAAGGCGAAATGCCATTGCCCTCATATACCTTGCTTCATCGCGATGCCCGTTTAACACCGGAAAGCAAAGAATTACTTGTTGATTATTTAAATGCGCTACAGGATAGTTTACAATAAGGGAGATGATCAAAATTTAAAGATATGGCAATCAAATTAGGAAAATATTCGTTTAGAGGCCCTTTCGCATCAATTGATGAGATTAAAGACAGATCAGGCATATATGCTATAGTTTGTAAAGTGGATACTGAATATTTTATAATAGATTTTGGTGAAAGCTTAAAATTGAGAACGAGAATTGAAAATCATGCAAAAAAAGACTGTTGGTTAAAAAATTGTAATGGGAAATTGACAATTTATGCTCACTATACTCCCTTTTTAAAACAACAAGGAAGAATACTTATCGAACAAGAATTACGAGAATTATTTCAACCTGATTGTAAGGCAGATAAAATAATAGGGTTTCCAGAAGTTCATTTTTGATTGTGGCAACCGTTTTGGAAAAACCTTGACCAACAATTTCAAGGAAGAAATAAATGAATTAGAAAAGTTCTGATAATCAGAAATTTAAAATTAACT
>DPRM01000090.1 GCA_003537645.1 Prolixibacteraceae bacterium | reverse complement strand
ACGACATTATGAATGTACAGGTTGCCATGCCTGCGCCGGGAATGCCGGTCTATGTAAAAGATGTGGCAATTGTTATCGATGGAGTGAAAGAAATAAGTTCTGTAAGTCGGTACAACGGTACAAACGGAATAGGCCTTTTGCTGAAAAAACAAGGCGATGCCAATGCGGTGGAAGTTTCAAAATTGGTTCATGCAAAGCTCAAACAAATTGAAAGTGCAAACTCCAACTTCGGGGTAAAATTTGTTGTTGCTGATGATTCAACCGATATGACCATTGCGGCAGTAAATTCAGTGGTTTTTGACCTGATTTTAGCGGTATTTCTGGTTTCACTGGTTATGTTTCTGTTTTTACGAAGCTACCGGAACTCGTTGATTGTTTTAATCGCAATCCCGACCTCATTAATTACCGCGTTTGCCGTGATGTGGCTGATGAGTTTCACCTTAAACCTAATGACCTTGCTGGCCATGTCGTTAATTATCGGAATACTTGTAGATGATGCCATCGTAATTCTGGAAAACATACAGCGGCACCTCGATATGGGCAAAGACAAAGAAACCGCAGCATTGGAAGGGCGTATGGAAATTGGATTTTCAGCCATTTCAATTACCCTCGTTGATGTGGTTGTATTCTTACCGATTTTGTTTTTGCAGGTTTTTGTAGCCGATATGCTGAAACAATTCTCCATCGTGGTAATTACATCCACACTTACCAGTTTATTGGTGGGGTTTACGCTGGTTCCCTGGCTGGCTTCGCGAATAGGCAAAAAGGAAGATTTACAACCTACCAACATCATAAACCGATTTTTACTTTGGTTTGAAAGACAATTAACAACATTCATCGATTGGTATGGTCGTCAGTTGGAATGGGTACTTAGCCACAAACTCATCTTTACCGGAATCGTTATTTTCCTTTTGGTAATGACGGGGGTGATGATGAAACAAGGCATTATCGGAAAAGAAATGATGTCGACAGGAGATCAGGGAAAGTTTCGTTTGAATCTGGAATATGATAAAACAACAACGGTACAGGAGAACAATATCAGAACTCAGCGGGTAGAAAACTTTATCCTTCAGCAACCTGAAGTAGCCACACTTTTCAGCAACATTGCCGGGCCAAGTACTGGTATTGGAAGTTTGGGGGTTGGCTCGGCCAATTTATCAGAATTTACCATTCAACTAAAATCGGAAAAGGAAAGGGACATGAAAACAGAGGCGTTTATGAAATCGCTTCGTGAAGAGCTGAAAAAGCAATTTTCTGGCGTTAACTTTTCAATGGCCGTTCTGGGCTTACTGCCTAAACAGGCGCCTATCAAAATAACCCTGAGCGGAAGCGATCTGAATTTGGTAATGAAAACAGGGGATAAACTGAAAGCGGCTATTGAAAAAATACCGGGTGCCGATAATGTTCAGTTATCAGTAGAAGNNTCCCCATTGAAGTGTCTCAATTTGCTGAAGTAAGACAGGACAATTCGCCTTCGTTGCTCGAAAGATTGGACCGTCAACCGTCTGTAACCATTACTTCCGAATCGTTTGGCAGGCCATCGGGTACACTTGCTGATGAAGCAATTGCCTTTCTGAAAACGCAGCCATTGCCAGAAGGGGTAAAATTAACCTGGGGGGCTGATATCAAAACACAGGATGAAAGTTTCGGGGCTTTGGGTTCGGTTCTTTTAATCTCATTTATACTGATTTACCTGATCATGGTAGCCCTTTATGATAGCTACATTTATCCGTTTGTGGCATTATTTGCCATACCGATGGCTGCTGTCGGCGCCTTCCTTGCCTTAAACTTATCGCTAAATCATCTGACTTTGTTTGCACAGTTAGGATTAATCATGCTCATGGGGCTGGTAACAAAAAATGCGATCCTGATTGTGGATTTCACCAATCAGTTAAAAGCACAGGGCAAGTATTACAAAGAAGCATTGATTATTGCAGGTAAAGAGCGAATGCGCCCTATCTTAATGACTACGCTCGCTATGGCCATCGGAATGTTGCCTATTGCATTGGCCAAAGGTACAGCCAGCGAATGGAAAAATGGTTTGGCATGGGTGATCATCGGAGGTTTGCTGTCGTCTATGATTTTGACAGTTTATTTAGTCCCGATGGTTTACTACGTTGTAGATCGTATTAAAGAGAAAATTGCAAATAGAAAACATAAATAAAATAGATAAAATGAATAAAATAATCATAATTTTTAAGTCGCTTTTAGTTATTGTACTGCTTTCTTCATTTGGTTTTCAAAAGCAGGAAACCTGCTCATTAACAGTTGATGTGAGTGAATTGCGAAATTCAAAAGGTACTGTACAATTCGCATTGTACAACAGAGAGGATGCATTGCCCGATGAGCATTACAAAAAGTATTTCAAAAAACTTACCGGGGTAATAGTAAACGGGACATCGACTGTAACATTCAAAAACCTGCCGGAAGGAAAATATGCAGTGAATATTTTGCACGATGAAAACAATGACGGGAAAATAAAAAGAGGAATTATCTTACCCAAGGAGGGTATCGGTTTTTCCAATTTTCAATCCATTGGTATTTCAAACCGGCCTTCATTTTCAAAAGCATCTTTTAGTGTGCAGAGCGACAAGAAGATAAAGGTTAATATTATATACCTGTAAGAGATGAAACGAGGCTCACTTTTGATATTGATTTCACTATTTCTTGTCCTTTCAGGTTTAGG
>DPRM01000030.1 GCA_003537645.1 Prolixibacteraceae bacterium | reverse complement strand
TAAACAAACACGGCGGCGATGTTACCGTAATTCACCTGCCAGAAATCGGGGTAAAAGGAAATACACACTTTCCGTTTTCTGATTTAAACAATATTGAAATAGCCGATTTAATGTCGGAGTGGTTAAAAGAAAAAGGATTGGATAAATGATTTGTTTGACCTGTCAGCGTGCGAAGCTCCTGGCAACGTCAAAAATGAATATTATAAAAGATTAAAAATGAAAAGTATAAAAACCCATTTTTTAATAATTATGCTAACGTTTACAAGCGTCTTCGCTTCAGCGCAAACCAAACCGGCTAATCCTTTTGGATTGGTTTACGGTGATGCAATTACCGAAAATGTACCGGGTAAAGTAAATATCCACGCGGTTACCTACAAACTGAATGGTATCGAAATCGCTGCCAATATTTATACACCCGCCAACTTCGACCCGTCGAAGAAATATGCAGCGGTGGTAGTAGCTCATCCAAATGGAGGTGTAAAAGAACAGGTAGCCGGATTGTATGCACAGCGTTTGGCCGAATCGGGTTACATCGCCATTGCCGCCGATGCATCGTATCAGGGAGCCAGTGGCGGAGTGCCACGCAATGTGGATAAACCTGCCTTTCGAATTGAAGATATTCGTGGAATGGCAGATTACATTACACAATATGCAGGGGTAAATGCTGAAAGACTGGGTGTTTTGGGTGTTTGCGGTGGCGGTGGCTATACGCTGGCAGCTGCTCAAACCGACAAACGTTTTAAGGCTGTGGCCACGTTGAGCATGTTTAATTCAGGCGTTGTCAGACGAAACGGATTTATGAATTCAGGCGTTTCCACCATTCAGGAACGAATAAAACAGGCTTCGGATGCCCGTGCACAGGAAGCAGCCGGGGGTAAAGTGCTTTATGCTGCGGATAGCCCAATGCCAACAAAAGAAGAAGAACTGGCGAAAATTCCGTATGACCTCTATCGCGAAGGTTATATTTACTACGGAAACACGCACAAACACCCCAATTCAACTTTCCGATACACCATGAGCAGTCTGCTTGACCTGATGACTTTTGATGCCTCTACCAACATGGAGTTAATCAACCAGCCACTTTTGATGATGGCCGGAAGCAAAGCTGATAGCTATTACATGACGGAGGATGCTTTTAAAAAGGCAACTGGAACTAACGAAAAAGAACTATATCTAATATCAGGAGCTACCCACATTCAAACCTATTATGTGCCTGAATATGTTGAACAGGCAGTGAATAAACTCAATGAGTTTTTTGGTAAATATTCACAATGATAAACACCCTTCGACTACGCTCAGGGTGACCGTCAGACTGAGCGTAGTCGAAGTCTGTTAAAAAAAAAAAAATAAATTAAAATCAATATGAAAACAACTATTCTCGGACTTTTACTAATCATTTTCGGTGTGCAAAGTTCTTACGCACAAAATCAGGGGGCAAAGAGTTTCACTACGGCTGAACAGGAAGTCGTCAACCTCTCAAAAGAGAAATGGCAGTGGATGGCCGACAAAAACGCAGATAAACTGGCTGACCTCTTTCACGAAAAATCGATGTTTGTGCACATGGGTGGAAGCTGGGGAAAAGAGCAGGAAATGAACATTATCAAAGGCGGAATGATTTGGTACAAGAAAGCTGACATCCACGAAGTGTCGGTAAATATCATTGACAATACTGCCATTCTTCTGAACCGCATTGATTTGCTGGCTGTGGTTGGCGGTAACGAAGTCACCAATCCGTTTATGGTTACCGAAGTTTATATCAAACTCGATGGTCAATGGAAATTAGGTTCGCTTTCATTTACAAAACTGATGACACCCGGCGGACAGTAAACAATCAATTTAAATTTGAATGAAATGAAAAATATTTTGACAGGTTTAGTTATCCTAATCAGTTTTAGTTTGTTTGCTCAGCAAACATTTGTCAATACAGCTCCTGAAGTAAAAACCAAAGCAGGAATTCTTCGGGGTGTAACCGAAGGTGATGTTTCAGTTTTCAAAGGAATTCCCTTTGCTGCACCGCCAGTTGGCGAGTTTCGCTGGCGTCCGCCACAACCCGTAACTCCCTGGGAAGGAGTTCGCGATGCAAGCAAATATGGTCCAAACTGTGCACAAGGCGGCTGGGGCGCTGCTCCGGGCACCATTTCCGAAGGCTCTTCGGAAGATTGCCTTTACCTGAATTTATGGACACCTGCCAATTTTAAACCGGGGTCAAAAATGCCNNGTGATGCGTTTGCAAAAAACGGAGTGATTCTGGTTTCGATAAACTACCGTCTTGGCCGCCTCGGGCATTTTGCATTTCCTGCACTTAGCAAGGAGCATCCCGAAGAACCAAAAGGAAGTTATGCTTTTATGGACCAGATTGCTGCCCTGCAATGGGTGAAAGAGAATATTGCCGCTTTTGGCGGTAATCCGGATAATGTTACCATTTTTGGATTCTCGGCTGGCGGTGTTTCGGTTCATTCACTGCTATCAATTCCTGCTGCGAAAGGTCTTTTCCATAAAGCAATTGGCGAATCAAGCGGTGGCCGTGATGGTGTTTTAACTGGCAGACCGATAAACAGGGAAAATGCCGATGTACTGTACCCTGTTTCAGCCGAAACGATTGGGATAAACTTTGCAAAAAAGCATGGAATTGAAGGAACTGATGCTGCAGCTTTAGCTAAACTGCGTGCCCTGAGTGTTGAAGAGATTGTGGACGGTGGTCAGGAAAACGATGGACAAGGTGGCCCGCGAATTTATTCAGGCCCGATTCTCGATGGCAAGTTTGTGGTTGAAACTTCAGAAAGCGCCTACAAAGCCGGAAGACAGGCAAAGGTTCCACTCATGATTGGCAATTGCAGTGCAGAAATTGGAGGAGCATTTGTGAGTACCAGCACTACAAAAGAAGAGTTGTTTGCACAGTTTGGCAATTTGGAAGCCGCGGCAAAAGCAGCCTATGACCCTGAGGGTAACAAAGAATTTGCAGAAATACAGACAAAAATAAACACCGATTGGGTTTGGGGCGAGCCTGCCAGGTTTACGGCAAAGAGTTTTGTTGCTGCCGGAGAACCGGCCTACATGTATCAATTTGGTTATGTTCCTGCTGCCATACGCGAGCGGGCTCGTTATGGCGCCGGTCATGGCTCAGAAGTTTCGTATGTATTTGGTACGCTAAATTCGCGCCGTGGGGCAACAGAACCTTCAGAAGAAGAGAAAAAGCTAGCACAAATAATGAATGCGTATTGGACAAACTTCGCTAAAACCGGAAATCCGAATGGAGAAGGTCTGCCGGTTTGGCCGCAATACAATCCGCAAAATGAAGA
>DPRM01000116.1 GCA_003537645.1 Prolixibacteraceae bacterium | reverse complement strand
TAACAATTCTCGATAATAAATCAACCCAACAAAAAACACCAAAAATTGATAATCCGAAACCCATTTTTGAAAATTACATCAATGGCGGACTTCAGCTTGAATTAACTGCCGGAACATCTTTTGCTCCCGACGATGAGGGAAATATGTTTGAAGGCTACACCATTCAACTGGTAAATATCAATGATGTGAGTGGAAATGCAACCGATGCAAGTACACTTGCGGGAACACCGACACAAATATTCAATAACGAATTTTTTACAAACAGCAGCAACCTTCCTGCCCGTCCCGGTGTGCCGATAACCGGTATTGGATTAAGTGGTTACGGCGCAAGTATGTTTAGCGAATGGCTAAACAAGGAAGCACTATTTGCACAAACCAGCCAGGCACAGTTTAATGTGGTTACAGGCCGTACAAACCACGAAGTTGTGCAGGTAAAAAGTATGTTGTATCCCTGGGGAATTCGGGTGGTTCGAACAATTACACTTTTCCGTTTGGCTAATGGTTATGTGGCCCGAATCGATAGTGGCTGGCAGGCTGAAAGCGATGGAAAATATGACTTCAGCTACAACGAACCAATTCTGGGACCCGATGGTAAAACAGTTATTGGCAAAACACCAAAACCAAATCCTTTTGAATTTCATCCCGGAATTGTCAGGGGTCTTTTCAATATCAGAAATATAAAGGAACAACCAAAAATATTCAGTAATGGTAATGCAAAATTATATGCCGCAACTTTTGATGCCGACGTTGAACTTGAAAACGTATCGGAAGGTGGGCAAAATAACCGGGTTCCTTCAAAAGGGATACTTTCATACGTACAAATTTCTCCAGCTGGCGAACCTATCAAAAAGGAACAGTTTGCGGCATTGCTGAAATATGAAAACAATACAATCGGCGGTCCGGTTAATTGCATAATTAAAATTGCCGGAAGTCCGCAACGTATGAAAATCAGCCGGTTCGATTTAAGCGCAACAGTGGATGCAGGTAACGAAGAAATTTTTGTAAGTGCTGCACGTGGTTCTGTAATTATGCCAAAAGACGGCAGCTGGACAATGGTACAACACAACCGAGGAACCGGAGATGTTTCGCCTTTGCCCGAACAATTAAGTGTTCCGTTAATCCGCGTTGGGAAATGGGTAAAAGACAAAGTAATAAGTGATGCTGATGTTTCAAACTTTTTACGAATTGCTCATCCCGAAGATTTATTAAAATCAGCAAATTCCGACACTGTCAATTTTGGCTTCCTGCAAAATATGGGCACTCAAAAAGTGCTGTTTATGACTCCCGGTTTCAAAAAAGGAGTAGAATCGTTACTGAGTAAAACACCTCCACTTCTTGCCGACTCTTCACGCCTGTTAAACAGTAAAGGAATTTTCCCCAACATTGGCGATGCCGACAGCAACTTTGGCCAGGCCATTTCTTTAATAAAAGGAATCGGTGGCGGAAACAACCCACTGGATGCATTCAATAAAATAAATTTGCCCGATGCAGGCGATGTATTGAATGTACTTCAACTAAAAGCAAAAGAGGAAGCAGGCAAATTATTGGATCAGGGTTACGAACTCGCAAAAGGAGCAGTAAATGGGATTGCTGACAAAGCCATCAAATTTGATTTGCCATCGTTCGATTATCCGTTAATTGATTATCCGGGGAAATTGGTGATTGCGGTTCAGTACAAGGCGAGCAGCAAACCAAAAGGACAGCCGCAAAAAGATTATGTAGGAAAATTTGATTTCGATGTTGATTCTTTTGCAGGTGATTTGGCTGATACCTGGAAAGGCAGAATGAACAATCTTGCCATGGTTGTTTCCATCGGACCTTTAACCGAAGTGATGAAAATAAAAGGTAACTTCAATTCACAAAAAGGGAAGGAAGTTGACCTTGGGAGCAGCAACTCCAGCGATGCGCCGGGATTAAACCTGCCAACTCCCGAAATTGAATTCAGCGATGCGCTTGAACCGGTTATCAAAATTCTTGAAATCCTTGCATCACTAAGTTCAGGCGAATATGGTGATGCTCTGAAAAAAGGATTGAAAGTGGCCATGAGCAACAGCGCAAACATTTGGGAATATAAATTTGAAGCCACAAAAGACATTCCGCTTGTCCGCTTTCCGCCAACAAAAGAATTATACGAAAGTCCGCAAACACCTTTAAAACTGGAAGCAAGTCTGGGGATTGGCGTTTATTTTAATGCAGCTTTAAAAGTTACAACCGACCCGAGTCAGTTGTTGCCAACTGCGGGTGGATTTTTTACTTTCCACGGTGGTTTGCAGGTTATGTGTGTTTCGGTGGGCGTGGGAACTATTTTTGCCGTCGGTAATGTCGATTTAAAACTCGAAGCCGACACGAGCCCAAAAGTTGGCGTTACCATGAAATTTGGCTTTGGGGCACAAATCACAGTCGGGTTGCCCGTTGTTGGACACGCAAGCGTTTTATTTATGGTGGGTGTCGAAGTTTATGCCGACAGCGGTTCAGTTGTAAAAATTACGGCTTTTATGTTATTCCGCGGAAATGCCGAGTTGCTGGGTGGTTTGGTTAGTGTAACAATTACTATTGAAGCCAAAGGTTCTGTCGAAAAATCCGGAGCAGGCGCACCTGCCAACTGCAAAGCGCAGGTAACTTTTGCTATCGATATCAGCATTTGTTTTGTCATCGATATCAGTTTCAGCGAAAGCTGGGAAGAAACACGGCAAATTGCTTAATTATAACCATTAAATCCTAAAAATATGTCATT
>DPRM01000064.1 GCA_003537645.1 Prolixibacteraceae bacterium | reverse complement strand
AGTACAATTTCGCCGAAATAGAACCAAAAGGCCAAAACATTGTATAGAAAACAAGACGTTTAAAACTACCGACGATTTTTCAAAACAAAAATATTACATCCTCGACATGTTTCCCTACCCGTCGGGAGCCGGTTTGCATGTTGGCCATCCTGAAGGTTATACCTCAACCGATATTTTAAGTCGTTACAAACGGATGAAGGGTTTAAATGTGCTCCACCCGATGAGATACGACGCATTCGGACTTCCGGCTGAACAGTACGCCATTCAAACCGGAACACACCCGGCAATTACCACACAGAAAAACTGCGACAATTTCCGCCGCCAGATAAAAGCCATCGGGTTGAGTTACGACTGGGACCATGAAATCAATACCACTGACCCAAAATATTTTAAGTGGACACAATGAATTTTCAAACAGTTGTACAATACCTGGTTTGACGACCAACTGCAAAAGGGCCGGCCAATTCGGGCATTTTTCAAAAATCTCGGCTAACAAACAAAGCGTAAAAGTGATGAAAAGCACTGGTTTTGTTTGCATATCGGTAAGACGGAGCACATTCACCACACCCTCGCCTGAGCTTTTGTGCTGCATCAGGTCTTCAATCTCAAACGATGGCTCGCCAAAAATATCTTCGGCATTTTGCTGTTCAAGCCCGATAATGGCGCGTGTAATTGTTCCCGCCGAAGTAGAGTGCATAAATTCGTAATCACGCTGAAAATCTTCCTTTCCTTCTTCCTGGATGTATTTAATCACTGCTTTCAGGTCAAGTATCGGCAAATTCCTGTCGTCGCAATATTTAAAAATCATGGAGATAACACCAGCCTGGTTATCGTTCAAATCAAGAATCTTTGCCAATAAAACCGGACCGTATTCCGAAACTGTGCTTTCATTCTGGCGCCGGGTTCGTCAGAAATACTCACAAACTCAAGCGGAAAACCTTTTCCTTCCCAACTGATACCGATGTGTTTTGTCCGTTTTTCAATTATCGGGTTCATGGTTCCCGGAGCGCCAAGTCCGCTGAGGTCGCCTTTTACATCCATCACCAGTACCGGAACACCGGCGTTCGAAAGTTCTTCAACAATTACCTGCAGGGTCATTGTTTTCCCGGTTCCGGTTGCGCCGGCAATTAATCCGTGCCGTTAAAAGTTTTCAATGGAAGTTTTACCTGCACACCGGTTTCATAATCGTTGTCAAATACTGCCGAACCGTCAAAATTTATTCTACCTGAAAATTATATGACGCTGGGGCTTTCGAAACAAAATCTTCTTTGTTCATGAGCAAACGTGTTTATTATTAATTGTTATAGCAGACAAAATTTAAGTACTAAAATTAAAACAAACATTAACCCGAATTTGATTATGAAAAAAACGATGAAACTGTAAAAAAAGGTTTGCCGGCAAAAAACCGGCAAACCAATAATACTTAATTCTATAAAAAAACCTATTGCAGCCACCAGGGAGTTGCCCTGATATTATCGTTGCTTTCGCCGTACTGACTTGTAATCGCAGCAGTAACATTTGCACTGTTGTTCTGGTATTCGCCGGTTGGGTACATCCAGCGAACCGGAGGTGTAACTCCCTCCTGCGTTCTGAATACAGGATATCCTGTCCGCAACTGGTCGAAATACATTCTCCAGCCTCCCTGCAAAAACGATGGAATGTATTTTTGCATCATAATCAATTCAAGTTTTGCTTCGTTACCTGCAACTTTTGAAAAGTCAACCAGCGGCTCTGCCAGGTATGCTTCGGCAGCAGCGTTGCTGACAAAACCGGCATATTCTGCAGCATAAGTACTGTAAAATTCAAACGATGCTTTAACCGCATTCTCGTAATGTTCTTTTGCTGAAGAATTAATCCAGCCCCTCACACTTGCTTCTGCAAGAATCAATTGCAATTCGGAATAACTCATAAACAAATGCGGCTCGGTGGTTGGGTCGTTGGTATATCTAAGGTTAACTTTCGATACTTTTCCGGCAGCAGCTTTCAGGTTAACCTCGTTGTAAGGCGCAATCGGGTCGCCGCCTTCGTAAGCTGCAAAATCGTTGATGGCCAATCCGTTTTCCTTGGCCACGCGTGTTTGTCCGCAGAATACAAATAACCGCGGGTCTTTCCTGTCCTGCAACCGCTGAATAAATGTTGAATCGACATACCTTGCCGAACCGTAGCTGCTGCTGTTGTATTCGGTATAACGACTGCCAAGTTCATCAATAAACATTAGCTGTCCGTTATCGGCATTCGATTCAATGAGTGGTGAATTGTTGTAAATACCGGCAAAAGTTGCAATCACATTCAAATCGGTATCTGTTGTCTTTTTCGAAAGCATCATCAGTACTTTTAAACGGAATGAATTGACAGCTTTCCGCCACTGACTTGTACTTCCGTTGTAAATAACGTCGCCGGCAATGATGCTGTTATCGCTGGCCAAAAGTTCGTCGGCTTCCGTCAGTTCATTCAAAATGCCCTTGAAAACCTCTTTTTGTGAATCGTATTTGGGTGTGTAAACTTCCTCAGTTTCGCCTTTTAAAGCATCGCTGTACGGAATATCGCCAAAAGTAAGCGTCAATCCGAAAAAATAATATGCACGGAAGAATTTTCCGAGGGCAATGTATGCCGGACTTTCAATCCTTTCGGCTTCCTCAATCATTTTTGTAACGTTCCTGAGCTGGTCATAATTCTCAAAACCAGCCCGGCTCCATTTGTAATACTGGTTTTCATTTTCACCATCGGTTTGAACAACCATGCGTGAAGCATACATCGGGTCAACACCTTCAACCTGAAAAGCATTCCACTCAATGTTGGTTAATAAAAGCTGAGGGTGTGTTTCAGGCACATTGTTCGGATTTACATTTAACTCGGTGAGATCGCTGCAAGAGCTGAAAATCAGTGCAAAAAGAAATATGGTTAAAATATACTTTTTCATAATAAGAGTCATTTTTGATTGGTTGCTTAATTAAAATGTAACTGTTAATCCCAGACCAACATATCTCGACGAAGGGTCCTGTAAATTATTATCGTCGCCGTAATCCGGGTCGATGATGTCTGCCTTTTTCCACATCAGCAGGTTATAGCCGTAAGCTGTGGCTTCAACTTTTTTGAACGCGCTGACATTTATCAAACTGGTAAGGTCGTAGTTAAAAGCCAGTTTTCTCAGTTTCACATAACTGCGGTCGAACACGTTGGCGAACGTTTTACTTTCGCTTTCGGTTACTTTTGCGCGGTAAGGATAGTTCTGGCTCCAGGTTTGCCAGCTCACTGCTGTAGCGTTTGTTTTGTATTCCCTTGTATCTGAAATCACTTTTCCGTCGGTATCCCTTGTGAGTGTGCCGCTAACAACATTCACCGCATCGGGTACATAAACCGGTTTGCCGGCAGCATATTCAGCATCGCGGTATTCGGTTGAATATGGATGTTTGCCACCCCACCACATTTTTTCTACGGTAAGCGAGTTGATCACACCACCAACAACTCCGTCGATATTTAAATCCATTGAAAGTTTTTTGTATTTGAAGTGATTTTGTAAACCAAATCTCCAGTCAGGGTCGAGGTGACCATGCATTTGCGCATACGAGTCTCTTGTGGGCAACCCGTTCGATTCAGAAACAATCAGTTCACCATCGGCGGTTTTTAACCAACCTGTTGCATAGTAATTATCCACACGTTCGTTCAGCGAATAATTACCGTATTTTGCGGCACCTCCGTAAATTTCAGTCAGCTTTTTAACACTTGTTGACCAGTTTAAACCCACATCCCAACGGAAATTATTTTTCTTCACCGGATTGGCATTCAGCATTACCTCAACACCATTGGTTGTGTATTGATTCCCGTTTACTTTTCGTGAACTGAACCCACTTGCCTGTGATGTCGGAAGATTGATAATCTGGTTTTCATCAACAATATTGTAGTAAGTAACATCAAAAGTCATCCTGTTTTTAAAGAATACAGATGAAAGTCCTAATTCAAACGAAGTCGATTTTTCGGGTTTGATATTCGGGTTCACAATCACCGACGGATAACTAACCATCGAATTACCATCATACATTCCGGCATTGCTGTAATATGAGGAAGTTTGGTAAGGCGACAAGTCGCTTGAAACTTCGGCCCACGAACCATAGAGTTTCAGATAATCAACAACTTTGGGGAGCGGAACAAGATTTGAAACCAGTGTACTCAGCGAAACCGACGGGTAAAAATATGAGTTGTTTGATTCTGGCAGCGTTGACGACCAGTCGTTTCGCGCGGTGAGCGTAAGGAAAAATGAATTCAGTGCATCCACGGTTAAGGTTCCGAAAACACTCCTGATTTCTCTTTCTTCGAGATGAGTTGAAGCTTTTACATTTCCGAGCGAGTTGTTCAAACTATAAACCCACGGAACAACAAGTCTGTCGGTTGCATTGTATTCCTGCTGGTATTTCTTGTAAAACATCGATGCACCTGCATTGGCGCTCAATCCGAATTTTTCGGAGAAATCTTTGTTAAACGAAAGCAACACATCGTTGTCAACGTTTACCTGGCCGGTATTCCATGTTTTATAGTCACCTTCGCGCGGGTCGCCATAATTCAGATATGACTTGGGACTTTCCCT
Source organism: Prolixibacteraceae bacterium (assembly GCA_003537645.1). GTDB lineage: Bacteria > Bacteroidota > Bacteroidia > Bacteroidales > Prolixibacteraceae > Aquipluma. The sequence goes on along the minus strand of DPRM01000064.1, from coordinate 2,168 downwards.
GTCTTCGAAAATATGTTTTAATACGGCCGAACTTCTTCCCTGTAAACTCAGGTTTTCGGTAATGTCCCATTTCAGTTTTACCTGCCCGTTAATGGTATTCTGGTCGAACTCCTGGTTCAGCTCGTTGGCCGCAAAATAAACGTTGTTGTACCATGCATAATTAAAGTTGGCCTGGCGATATCCTTCCTGTCCCGGAACATAAAGATGTTCTTTTAACTCCTGACCGTTTACATCGTCACCCATCCATATTAAAATGGTGTACATGTGGTTTTTAGGGCCGTATCCGTAACGCGGGTAGTTGGGTGATATTACTTTGTTGTATGAAAGTTTTGTATCGAATGTTAAGTTGTCGGTAAGGTTGTACAGTGCAGTATAAGTTAAACCGCCGGTTTTTAAATCCGAATTCGGAACCCGTCCCCGTTCCGACTGATAAAATCCCGAAACCCTGGTGGATGCTTTTTTACTTTTTGATGCAATTGCAAAATTGGTAGTTGAAATTATGCCTGTGCGCATAAAATCTTTCAGGTTGTTGTGATACTCCCATGCAATCGGAACTCTTGAATATCGGGATTTGTTATCATATTGGGTTCCGGCAACATCACCCCACCAGGGAATGGTTTCGTTTGTAACATTATCATAAATCGGACTGTTCCACTGTGCAATTTTCAGATTGTCAGAGAATTTTGGTCCCCAAATCATATCACCATCAGAAATACCGCCGTCCTGACCGTCCCAGAATTCGTACTGCCCGTTCGAGCCGTTACCATATTCTGTCTGTGTTTCAGGAAAAACTGTGTAACCAGCCGAAACCATCGTGTTGTTCGAAACAGTGATTTCCAACCCTTCTTTATCTGCATTCTTTGTGGTTATTAATATGGCGCCATTTCGTCCGCGCGAACCATAAAGCGATGAAGCAGTCGGGCCTTTCAACACAACAATGTTTTCAATATCGGTGGAAGAAACATCAAAAAAGTTGGTTTCCACCGGGATTTCGTCAATAACAATTAACGGCGATTTACCACGCAGCGAAATATCAGGCGCCTGAAACATTCCGGTTTTGGTATTCACTGTTAACCCGGCAACCTGACCGCTCAGCATGTTTCCCATATTTGGGGCATTTATGCTGGTAATTTCCTTAGCGGCAACTGTCTGGGTGGAATACCCAATTGATTTTTTTTCCTGACTGATACCAAGTGCAGTGACAATTACTTCATCAATTGCCTGAACGCTTTCTTCCAGAACAACATCTATTTGAGTTTTGCCTGAAACTGCTATTTCATTCATTTTATAGCCGATAAATGAAAATGATAATGTACCGGTTGAAGAGGCGTCAATCTGGTACAGACCTTCCGTGTTTGTCACTCCACCGTTGGTTGTTCCTTTTTCCATGACTGTGACCCCGGGAAGCGGAATTCCGGAGTTGTCAGTTACTTTCCCTTTGATTTGAATGTTTTGAGCCCAGATAAATGTCGCCCAAACCAGAAATCCAATAGTAAAAAGAATTTTTTTCATACAATTAATTTGATTTTTAAGCATTTAAGTAAATTCTGTTGTTAAAGCATATTAATTCCGTTTTGATGCGATCAATCACATCAATTAATTAATTATCAATATTTTAAGTTTTAATAAGTTTTAGTTGCAAATAGCGAATTGTGACACCATCTGGTCGTTTTGATTCCGAATATCCGGTTCAGTAGAAAGCAGATTTTTGCTAATCTGCGCCAATAAAAAGGATCACAAACCTTTCTGAAAGTAAATTGTGTGTTTTGCCGATGCGACCTGTCGGAATATTTCCTCCACAATCCTGTCCTTTCGTACCTGAACAAAGAAAACAGCTGAATTCCAGCTTCCTGACCTCAGAATAAGTTTGTCTATCCATTTACAATCAATTTGCGGGCAAATATGAGGTCTGCTTGTAACAATAAAGTTGCCTTATTATTTAAGTTTAATTAAAATAATTTAACAGAATTGAAACCTTTACAACTGATTGGGAAATATTAAAAAAGGTTCCGCCACATTTTCGAAGCGGTAAATCAAATGCTTTCCTGATTTTCCCTTTTTGTTTTTTATACAATTGTTGAAGAATCATTTTTCTATCTTTGCGCCTTAAAATTCAGAAACTGATTCAATACGAATAAAATGGAGTACAATTTCGCCGAAATAGAACC
>DPRM01000018.1 GCA_003537645.1 Prolixibacteraceae bacterium | reverse complement strand
GAATCAACGGGGCATCAGGTTTCGCGGTAATCCGCAATCAGATTTCTGAATCCTTTGTTTTACTTTCCTTTGCGATGATTTTAGCAATTGGTCTTACTTTTTTGCTTCTGCCATTCGTTAATAATTTTAGCGGAAAAGAAATACAGCCCGGCTTTAGTTTACTTCCTGTAATCAGCATTTTGCTGGTTTCGGTGATTGCAGTTTCCGTAATTTATCCGGTTCTTTTTATACAATCGTTCAAGGCTACAGGTTTTTTAAAAAATCAGACCATCATTTTAAACCTGAAAACCAGGAAACAACACACTCTTGTCAGAGGCTCTCTGGTCACTTTTCAGTTGGTGATAGCCACTTCGCTTATCGCTTCAGCAATATTAATCAGCAAACAACTTCACTTAGTAATGAAAGCTAAAACGGGGTTCGACCACGAAAATACGCTGGTAGTTATAAATCCATACGGAGAAACGATGGACAAACGGTATGACCTGTTCAAACAAAAACTGGCTTCCGTTCCAATGGTTAAAGAGGTGGGGGTAACACAAAATGCCCCTGCCGGTTCCATCAATAATTACACTCCTGTTTGGCTCCCCGGCAAAGAGAATGAGCTTAAAGCCGATTTGGGGCAAATTACAGTTGACCATGATTTTTTTCCGGCCATTGGTGCAAAAATAGTGCAAGGCAAAAATTTCGATAAAAACATTTTGTACGACGAACAAATGGGAATAGTTATCAACGAATCGGCTGTTAAGGCACTCAACCTTACCAACCCAATCGGGCAAAAGGTGGTGGTGCAAAACAATGCCTACACACCGAACAACGAAATGGAAATCATCGGGGTAGCTGAAGACATGCAATACTTTTCGTTAAAAGAAGCTTCAAAACCTGTGATGTATTTTATTCGTCCCTGGGGAAAACACAATATCATAGTAAAACTTGAATCAGGGAATTACAGCAATGCCCTTCAGCAAATTCAGAATGTGTGGAAGGAAGTTGAGCCAAATCTACCCTTTACTTATCAGTTTATGGATGAACGGATAAGTTCCAATTATACATCAGAAGTAAATACAGCAAGCATAATCCGAATTTTATCGGGCATTGCGATATTTCTTTCGGTACTCGGCGTGTTGGGAATGATTGGTTTTACGGTTCAGCAAAGGATTAAGGAAATCGGCATCCGCAAAGTAAATGGCGCAAAAGTTTCGGAAGTAATGACCATGCTCAACCGTGATTTTGTGAAATGGGTCGCAATCGCCTTTCTAATCGCCACTCCCCTCGCCTGGTATGCAATGCACAAATGGCTCGAAAGTTTTGCCTACAAAACCGAGTTGAGCTGGTGGATTTTCGCCCTGGCTGGTTTGCTGGCATTGGGAATTGCTTTGCTGACAGTGAGCTGGCAAAGCTGGCGGGCGACAACGAGGAATCCGGTGGAAGCACTACGTTACGAATGAATTAAAAAATAATTTGCAATGAACAACTTTAAATTTTACATCAGGAGCCTGTTGAGAAACAAAGTTTTTTCGACCATCACCATAGGAAGTTTTGCAGTTAGTATTGCAGTAATCATTTTACTAACATCCTTTCTGGTTTCAGAATTCGGTTACGACAGCCATTTGAAAAATGTAGAACGCATTTACCGCATCAAAGCATCGAAAAACGAAGCGTCTGTTCCGGAGCAGGCACGCGAATTATTGTTGAACAACATCCCGGAAATAGAGACGGTTACCAATTTTATGACGGGCAATGAACCCGTTGTTTATAATGGTACCTATTTTAGCACGAATGTCATCAATTCCGATGAAGGGTTATTTTCAGTTTTGCCCATTGAATTTGCACTAGGCAACCCGAAGGGAATTTTCGGCGATAAAAAAAACGTGGTCATAACCGAAAGTCTTTCAAAAAGAATATTTGGAAACGAAAACCCGGTTGGAAAAACATTGAACATTTCGTACAAGGAAGATGTACAGGTGGTTGCAGTAATCAAAGATTTTCCTGAAAAAAGCACACTTTCAGGCGATATGATTTGCTCTGCGGATTTAAAACTTCGTTTTTCGAGAAGCTGCAACAACGACAACTGCACCTATTTTTATAACTCGCTTGTATTGCTGAAACCCGGTGTTTCGGTAGAAACCGTAAGCAGCAAGCTCACCCCGTTGATACCAAAGACACATGAAAAGGATGAAAATGAATATTCGCTAACCTCTTATAAAAATGTATATTTCGACACATCATTGAGCAACGATAATCTTGTCCACGCCAATATTAAGCTGGTTCGTTTACTTGGATGGTTAACGGTTGTGCTGTTAATTCTTGCCGTTTTCAATTATATCAACCTTTCGGTGGCACACAATACAAACAGGCTTAAGGAATTTGGGATAAAACAAACCCTTGGCGCCCGAAACTTCAATGTGTTTATTCAATTTATCGGCGAAGCTTTTTTTACAACATTGGCTGCCAGTTTTGCCGCCCTTTTGATTGCCTGGTTCTTACAGCCGTTGTTTGTAAAACTTTTTGGCAAAGGTTTTCCGGTATTTGGCATTTTGGGTTCACCCGCGTTAATTCTGGCATGTTTGGCAACCCTTGCCGGCATTGCAATTATTTCGGCCGCATACCCGGCGTGGGTGGCAACAAAAGTTCAGGCTAAAGATTTATTGCAGAAAAGGGGAACTACAAAAGCCGGGGGGTTCGATTTAAGAAAATCGCTGAACATTGTCCAGTTTGCTGCCTCCATTATCATTTTGGTATCGCTGATGGTAATTACCCGGCAGGTTAAGTATGCCAAAAACCTCGATTTTGGATTCAGCACGGAGCAATTGATAAAAATCCCAGTTCATTGGCAGGCAGCCGGTAAAATTGATGTTTTAAAAGAGAGGCTGAATTCAATTCCCGGTGTTGAAAGTTCATGTTTCACACACGGCACTCCCGGAGGAATTTTCAGCTATAATCAGACTGATGAACTTGGCAAAGTTTCGAATATTACGAGCGATTACAGTTTTATTGAGACCTTCGGACTAAAAATCCTTGAAGGCCGCAATTTTTATGTTGCCGACAAAAACAATGTTTGCCTGATTAACAAAACAGCAATGCAGCAGGCTGGCTGGGAAAGTTTTGAAGGAAAGAAGATGTTTGGCTTTGATGTGGTTGGCCTGCTCGACGACTTTCATTACGAAAACCTGTACAATAAAATTGGCGCGCTGATGATTACAAATGCCAGGGATGTATCTCATTTTAATGTAAGAATTCGCCCTCAAAATCTGGCGCAAACATTACAAGAGGTAGAGAAAGGATTCAAAGAAGTGCTTCCCGATTACGGGTTTTCGTTCCAGTTTTACGACGATTACCTTGATTCGATGTACCAACAGGAGGAGAAACGGGCCGATTCAATCCGGGTAATTGCCATCATTGCCATCCTGATTTCCTGTGTCGGATTAATTGGGTTGGTAGAGTTTTCAACAAAAAGGCGGATTAAGGAAATCGGTATTCGCAA
>DPRM01000043.1:48211-48424 GCA_003537645.1 Prolixibacteraceae bacterium | reverse complement strand
CAACGACCGCGACTTCGAAACAAGCCTTGACTTTTCCGGGATGCGTAGATAACTTTGCTCATAAATTGTAGGAGAGAGAACCCCTTCTGACTATTTCCTGAAGAAATGAGCACAAAAAAAGAGGCATTTCGCCTCTTGAAGCTGAAGCTGTTACGGTTATTCCCCGTAACAACTCTTATACGAATTGTATTCGAACTCAACCAATTCTTTGTC
>DPRM01000043.1:11119-48169 GCA_003537645.1 Prolixibacteraceae bacterium | reverse complement strand
TTTGTGTGGATTTTAATAAAAACAAGTATGATGGAGCCCTTACACAATCAGCCGCGAAGGATCTAGGAACCTCACTGTTTGGGAATCAACTGATATTTTGGGAATGGTTTATCGTGGCGCTCCGAACACCAAAGAATTTTTGAGTTTGGCAACTTTTTAGAGTTGTCGTAAAATACGGACAGGTCTGGAAAAGTGTGATAAGTCAGTTTGGATCGAAGTAGTTCAAGGCTTTTCTATTTTTTTATATCCTTGGACTCACAAACGTTGAACTTCCAGCTTTATAAAGAATCGTTCCATATTTCGTCCAGAACCTTTTATCCACAGCATCCCCGAAATGAGTTGCCTCCTCTGGCAGAATGGAATCCCTTCGTTCCGAAGATTTATCCTTGGCGAATTTCCCTTCCTTTTCAATTACCTTGGTGTTGTTCATCGAAATGATGGTGAACTTACAGTTCCGGCCATTGATGATGAATTTTGGATACCTGGGATCATTGCCTTTCAAAACATTTAACCACAACAAATATTTATCATGTTGTGGTGGTTCCATACCCTTATGTACTTTGGTAAATACTCTCCAGCCCCGTTTTTCAAGCCTTTCAATGGCCTGTTCGTTGTAAGGCTTGGAGTTTTTAACATTCGGCTGCCGGTGATCGCCATACCTGTCGCGGAAATAGAACAAATCCCGACAGGGATGCTGCTTGTAATAATCGCAGAACAAATCCACCAGATCATCCACCGGCACACTTTTGGCTGTTTGCGGTTTAATGAAGAATTCATTGATCACACAGTCTACCGGTTCAATTATCTTGGTCACGAAGTTAAAGTTCCGTTCCTGACCAACTGAGAAAAGATTGATCTTGGCACCCCAATCCGGCACTATTTCCAGCGGCCGGTTGGGGTCGCAGTCCAGGTCAAAACGGCTGTCAGGGGTTGAGAGCTGATCGGCATCCCAATTGCTGTTTTCTGCCAATCCACGGATAAAATCATCGTTGTAGGCATCGTAATAAATGTGCTTCTGGCTATCCAGCGGGTAATAGCAGTCCTCCACTTTGTTAATGATCCAGTTCAGGATCTCGATCATGAAAGTCATCAGGTTTTGCTTGTCGTATTCGCGAACGATGTACGACATCCCTAAGTTCTCCACATTATCGAATGCATTGGCTAGGGTAAACAGAATACCTTGTTTGGAAGCAAATGGAGCGATTTGTTTCTTCAGGCGGACCGTTTCATTCCAAATATCCTTAAACAAGCGTTTATCCCCTGCTTTATAGGCTTCGATCACTTGTATCTGAAGCTTGACGATCCGGTTCCAGATATCGAAAAGAGGAATGCCGGCTTCGTCCATATAGTAATCACCATATCGAAGCAGCCACATTTGTTCCCTGGTATAAGGCATGGATGAAACGTACCGGAATCCATGGTGCTGGCGAATGCGTTTTCCGGACCGGAAGCCAAAGTGTTCCTCGTTTCCCCGGTTTGCAGGTGAAACTTCCTCGTCGTACCGGGCTTTATTCAGGGTTAAAGCTTCATCCACGATTTCACGGTCAAGGTTCGGCCCACGGCTCGAACCGGCTCTTTCCTGCGAAAGCATCAGAAATCCGGTGCCGTTGGCAAATGAGATATAATTATCGAATTTGGTAACGGGTTCATAAGGAGAAAGGAATGTTTCAGGAGGTTTTCCTCCGATTTTAAAATCCTTATCTTTTTCGTAGCCTAACTTCTCAAGGAACTTAATGGTTGACGGTAGTGTCCGGGTATAAATCTGACCGTAAGTACGGCCGGTGATCGATGTAATTGATCGCGGCATCCGTCGCACGATTTCGTTGATCTCCCAGCCAATCACATACGATTTTCCGGTACCACGTCCCTGAATGTCCACTTCGCTTTGTGCGTTGTTGACAACTGATATTTTCTGTGGACTGTTCAGGTCAATTAGTTCTGTGATCATGTTTTTAAGAGTTCATGATTTGTTCGGCGTCGGCATCGTTGATTTCATTTCCACCATAAATGAGTCGGTTAAGTTCACGGATCGCGGCAGTCGGCAGGTTCTGCAGACTGTCCAGATCAAGTTTGATCTGCTGGTTGTTGTTCTGAATCAAAATGTAGAACTGATGTTTTTCAGTTCGTTTGGGGTCTTCCAGGTTCTCCGGTTTTTCTCCGATTGCTTTCAATAGGTTGGTGTGTTCCATCGAGATTACCCGGCGGTCTTTATCGGTGTTTCCTTTTCGGCATTCCAGGATATTGCCGATAATGTCATTGATCAGCCAGGTTTGGTAGAAGTCGAAATCGAAAGTATGGATCGTGTTGAAAAGTTTCAGGCACAGGCGCATGTCTTCATAAGCTACTGAAGTTACAATATCCGGATATTTTATCCGGTGCAGGGCAATAGCCTGTTTCTGCATCGGATTTTTGTCCAGGATTTTCGAGAGCGAAACAATCCGGTCCAAACGTTCCGCCTGGTCTGGGGGAAGTGGCGAGTGCTCCGGATCAAGCATGTGCGCCTTGATGGTTTCGTATTTCATATCCTCCAATGCTTTGCGGCTCATTTCGAATCTTTTAAAAAGTGAAGCATTTGTTGCTGCGATGGGCTGCTGCCATTTTGTGCCGATTGTTTAATGGCTTTTCGCATCACAATTTCGGCGGTAAGTCTGCCTTTCAGGTAGGCTGCTACCTCCGGAAAACTGGTATTCTTGCTGTCAATCTGAAAACCAAAAGTTTCTGTTTCATCCTCATTCAGTTCCAGATTGATGGCAATGTCTTCAGCACCAAAGAACAGTCCGGCCATGTCTTCAATTTCTTTAAGCTGATCCTCGGTGAAATTCATTTTCAAGGGTTTTTAAATCGAAGTCAAAAACTGAAGCATCTGTAAAAATGGTTCCTCTTTCCATTTTGGGATTGTCCGTTGCATTCTGACTGGTCAGAATGGTAATTTTCCAGTTTTCGTTCCAGATCAAAGCTATTTTGGCATGAATGGATGCACAACGGTAATCAAAGCTGTTCATCAGCATTTGAAACGGAATCGGACTCATGGTTTTCACCCGGTTGTCGATGATCACCCGAAAAGAGAGCAGTTGTTTTTGCGACAATTTCAGATTAAGTTGTTCGATACTTTTTTGACTGAATGAATAGGAAGTCATGAAAGCATGGGCCGGGCCGATTTGTTTGAGGATGTACATCATCAAACGAACCAGATTAAAGTTTCCCCAACTGTAAAAATGGGTGGTCAACCCGTTTTGCAGCTGGCCGATGGCTTTTGTGAGGTTTTTGTCAGCATCAGCGACAAAAACCGATGAGTTTCCGTTTTCCAAATCCGATACCAGGCTAACAGCTTGCTGCTTGCCGGATTCTCCCTGTGGATTATTTGCTGAATTATCAGCTGTTATTTCAGGGATAATGCTTTGGATCGAATTAGTTAGCATTCAGGCCGACTAATTTCAGGTCTATTTCCTGAATGAATTTCAAACGGCCTTTGATCCGGTTTTCAATCCGGGTTCGCTTTGGACCGGATGGCATGGTTTTCTTCTCATCTCCCTTTACCATCGTTTGATAGTCAAGCATGTTCTGATCTTTGGTGTTGGCTGTTTGCTGGTTCTTCTTCATTTTTCGAAGTTCTTCCGGATCATCTGACAACGTTGTTTCCGGCAATTCTTTGGGCTCGGGCCAAACTTCGTCTTCTAACGGAAGCTCTCCGTTTTGTTCGAACAGTTGCCTGATCTTAAAAAGATACTCCAAGCGAATGGTGAAGGATTTGACAAGGTCAAAGATTTCGGCACGTTTGGTTTTTAATGCCTGGCTATTCCCCTGTGGCATTTCGGTCAGGATACGATGTGTTTTACTGCGTTCCTGGAAGGTTTCAGCATATTCGGCAATTATCCTTCGGATGATTGGTGGATACTCTGTTATGCTTGTGGAAGGCAATGCTTCGGGCATTTCTACCAAAAACAACTCAATCCCTGGTATTTGGGTAATCTCTTCAGCTGCATTACCCTCTGCATCCGGAAGGTTTTTATCGACCAATTCTTCAGATGTGTTTGGAACAATTTCCAGAATCCCTTGATTGGATTCATTGCCTGATGTTGCTGCTTTTAAATCTGGAATGAGGTTATCCTTTTGAAGTTGTGCATAATTCAGTCCTACCGATTTGCACAATTCATAAATGATTTTGGTCGCGTACTTACGCTGTTTGCTATGGAAATCCGTTCTTAGAAAGATGTTTTTCCCGAATCGCCCATAGAGCATGGTTCCCTGAAGGTAATCGCATCCTGATTCAATCCATTGAAGGACGAGCTGCTGTTTTTCGTTGTATTCCATCATCTTTTTATTTTCTGTTAAGTTTAATTGTGCAAATTAACTGAACAGAAAAGATGGCAGAAAGGACAGATTTGGAAGAGCAAGGAATAGCTGTTCTGGTCGCATTTACCAATGAATTTAAACAACAGTACAAGTTACAGAAAGAGTATGATTTGAAATATATTGGACTAGAGATTGACCTAAGTTGGATTCAAGACATCAACTGTTCGGCACTACGCAGAACAATTGAAAAAAGTCCATGTAATCAAAGAATTAATCGATCAGGTTTACCAGTTCAGCCGCATGTACTGGAAATCCGTCCGGCAGCAAAACTTGCCCGTCACCATCAAATACCCTGAAATGGTTGCCCAAATAGCACCCCATTTCGATGGAGTCGAAATTCCCGCATTTGGGAAAGATAATTTGTGGTTTTTATAAGAAATTTAAATTTCGCTAATCAACATAAACCCCCTTGCTATAAATAGCAAGGGGTAAACTAACAGATCCGATCGACTATCTATTTTTGGAGCAAGCCTTATGGTGCTCCAGAATAGCTTTCCTTTCTTCCTTACTCAAATTATCAATCCATTTAACCTATTCACCAAATGAAAGACATTCAACCTGCTTTAGAAGGCAATCATCCTGCCGTTCAAGATGCGGACAATTGTAAGCTAAACCATATAGGCTATTTTCTTCAACCATTTAAGTTGTTTATATTATGATGAGGTAAAACCTCAAGCTTTGCCGTTGTGCCCAAAGGGGCAAACTAAACAGATCCGATCAACATTATTTGTTTTGTCTCTTAAAAGATGTAATTTTAAATCGGCATCGGCCTCTGTGGTGGAGATAATTATATTAGACTATCTATACGTCTTTTCAATCGTTGGCTTTCCTCGCAAATAACCTAAAGATTCGAGGAAAAGATCGGTCTGAAATAAAGTTTCGGTGAAATACCTGTTTTTATCTTTACTGTCATCGCGGTAATTGAAGAACCCATGTTTCTGATCTTCATACAAAAACAAATCGCAGCGATTGCCAGCCAATTCCATTTTTTGTTTAAAAAGTTTCGCAGTTTCAACTGGTATCAGTCGATCTTTCGTACCCAGAAACACAATGGTTGGAGGAGCGTTTTTTTCGATGTTATGAATAGGAGAAATTTCAGGATATCGTTCTCCTATCCGTTCATAACCGTAACCCGTTGGACCATTGTCAAAAACCGGATTATAGAGAACCAACGCGTTGGGTTTGGCGCTGATTTTCAGGTTGTCATTTGGATCGTTGAGTCCGGGAACCGTTGCTGCGGCAGCAGCCAAATGGCCACCAGCCGATCCTCCGGATGCAATAATTTTTTCTTTATCAATATTCAGTTTTTTTGAATTCTGCCGTAAAAACCGGATGGCCGATTTGGCATCAGCCACTGCATCGAATGGGGTTGTCTGATGGCGGGTTTTAACCCGATAATCGGCCAAAACGGTAATCATTCCGCGCGAAGCTAAATAGTCGGCATGGGGTTGAAACGAGGTCAGGCGACCGGAATTCCATCCGCCACCAAAGAAAAAGACGATAGTCGGAAAACTTTTTTTGTTGTTGAAATTATCCGGATTTTTCACGAAAAGCTTTAAAGTGATCGTGTCAATTTGTTTATAGGTGTATTCCTGAAATCCTGGAATAGTTTGGGAATAAACATTCAAATGAAAAACTGCCAGAATGATGACTATAAATTGCTTCATTTTGTTATTTGATTTATTTTAATTTTAAAAATTCATATTTAATGACTATTCCTCAGTTTCCATGGTTATTCCTCAGTTTCCGCAAATGAACAAATGGGAAATAAATGAGGAAAGGACAGATTAAACTGAATTATTGTTTTCCCCCAATAACCAAACGATAAAAGCTGAAGATTGAAATCTAAATTATTCCCTTCGCCTTTTTAATTTTTTCTTAAATTGAAAAAAAATATTCAAGCGATTTACAACCATAGTATGAAAATCCCTTTCAACAAATATTAGATTAGGTTTTATTTGTAAAAACATAAAGTTACTTATTAACATTATCATATAGAACATCCGATTTTATTTGTTTTCGAAAATTCCTTATTCTATGAAACGTTAAAAAATTTGCATCATGATAATTTCGAGCTCCATCAAACTTGTCATTATAGGCAGTGCGTGAAAAAAAAATAATATTCCGCCCGTCAAATTGCCAATCAACATATTGGAAACCATGTTTTTCTACATCAGGATGTTCAAGTAAAATTTTATGCACCGTCCAGTTTTTCAGGTCGAGAGAACTTTTTATAACCAGCGTGTTACGCACCTTGGCTGCCAGCAAATGAGAAAACTCTTCTTTCACCATATTGGCAAGCGTCCAGTACCGTTTACTTTTTTCATCGTACCGGATGGAGAATTTTTTGGCTCCTCCAACAAAGTCCATAAAACCTGTTTCCGGGTCGAAAGTCGCTTTTGTTCCGTCAATACTGATTTTGACTACTGCGGCAATATCACGTCCTGGCTCTGTTGTAGCAACTCTTAAAATATTGACCATTTTACCCTCTGGTGTAACCACTGCATTTCCTTCCAGCCATCCACCAAATTTTCCATTTAGATAAGTTGAGTCGTAAGGCAAACTGTTTGTTGCTTTCCAACTTGCAGCATATAAAAGATTAGCATCTAAAGGTGCGGAAATAACCATTGCACTGTAACGCTTTCCCCATGCGGTGGTGTTTGATTTTGCATTTTCAATGGCGCGCCACAGCCGACCATTGTGAATAACCATCGGCATGGGGGCGGTATGATATTCACCTTCCAGCAACAATCCATTTTTATTGTCAGTTGGTTCACTCCAGGAGACACCTCCATCCAAGGAACGGCGGATAATTAAGTTGCCATGGTGCCTCCATGTACCCATAATATACAACACATTCTGATCTTCAAATAGATTGGACCAAAATTGTCCTTTTATCTCGGAAATTTTAGTCCAGGACTTTCCTTTGTCAGTTGATTTGAAAACTGCTGTTATCGCCTGTTGGTGTTCCGTTGTTGCTGGCCCAAAATGGTCGTGTGAGGCCACATAATCGCCATTTGGGAGAATGCAAATACTTGGCGAGCCAATATACGTTTTGGTCGATGCTGGAATATAATCTACCACTACGCCTGGTACTTTCTGAACCTGTGCATTCAATTGCAACATTGCACAAAAGACAAAAATGATAATTAATATTGTATTTTTCATAACTTTAAAATTAATGTTTATTAATTCATTAATGGTTTTGTATTTCAACTGTTTAGATATTCACAGACTCATTTAATGTCCGTAATTCTAATTTTAACGACAACCTTTCTGACGTTGGATTTTTCATCAGTTTTAACACAAGGTCGATGGGCATCTTCCGGGAAAAACACGAAAAACCTATCAGGAGTTGCAGTGCGGTAATTGTTTTGTTCTGCCATTAAAAATGTGACATCTTTTATACTGTCATAAGGAATAATTTCTGATGTTTTACCTAAGGCTGAAATCCCAATTTTTTCTTCTCCGTATATCAAATACTGGATGTCAATATATTCTCTATGAGCCTCAAAACGACAATCTTCCTCATCTTTTGTAGTGTATTCATCTACATTGACAAATAAATTTGCTCCTTCTAATTCATGTCTCCCAATACTGATATTTCCCAGATTGTTGGTTTTAAGAAAATTAAATGCTTTTTCCCAACGTTCTCTGTTTTTAAAGAACTGATTGGCCAATTCCTTTTTGTTTATTGATTGATCAGGAGAAATATCCCAGCCAAGTTTCCATTCTCCGGACTGAAACCATTTTTCTAATTCTTTCTCATTCCAATTTTCCGGATTCTTTGAGGCCGGTTGATTACATGAAAATGCCATTGTAAAAAGTATTAAAAAGTAAAAGAGAGACATTGTTTTCATCTTTATGAAATATTGATTGTTTCTTTATTGAGTCTTTATTTCTCGTTTATTAAATAGGTTAATGATAAATCCTAAAAGAAAACCGACAATAAAAATTGACATTGTACCAAATACAATCGATAAATAACTGTGGAAAGAGCTTGCGTATTTTATATGTTCTCCTTTGGTGAAAATATATGGTGACAAACTCATCCATCCGATAACCATTACTCCGGAAACCACACCCAAAACGGCGGCTGTATTTTTTACTTTTGGAGCCAAATAACCCAGCAGAAAAAGTCCCAGCATCCCTCCACTGAATATTGATGCCAGTTTCCACCAAGTATCCAAAGCACTTTGTACATTAATCATGGCTATTGCGATTAAAATACTCAGGATGCTGAATATAAAAGATGATAGGTACAATATTTTCATTGATTTTTTTTCATTGTGCTCACCTTTTTGAAAGCTTTTTAGGTAGTCCAGTATAACAGTTGCCGAACTATTTACGCTCGTTGAAATGGTACTCATGCCTGCTGCAAATACTGAAGCGATAAGCAAACCTGTCAACCCTGCCGGTAAACCATTAACGATAAACCAGGGGAAAACTTTATCACCTTGAATATCGGCAGGCAAAACACCTGTCCGGGCAGAATAATAACTGAAAAGACCTGTTCCAATAAACAGGAACAACATGGAAACCGGGATATAAAGTAAACCACCGTAAATTGCTGATTTCTGCGCTTCTTTTTGCGAGCTGGCAACCATATAGCGTTGAACATAGTTTTGGTCAATCGAGTAATTTTGTAGGTTGATAACAATTCCATATATCAATACTACCCAGAAGGTTGAACTATACAGGCCCGGCTTAAAACTTCCCAAGCTGAATTTATGATTATCCATTGCAATACGGAACAACTGCCCCGGGCCTTCTGGCATTGAAAATAATAACACACCGGCACAAGCCAGTGCACCAACCACTAGGATTATCCCTTGTATGGCATCTGTCCATACGACGGCTTGTATCCCTCCCAGTAATGAATATATCATTACACTTAATCCCGTTACTATTATTATGGTTATAATACTCCATCCTAATATAACATGTAACGTTAATGCCAATAAAAACAGAATAGTGCCCGCCCGCATCAACTGGGTCAGCAAATACATAGTTGATGCATATATTTTTGCCCAAAGACCAAAACGGATTTCTAAGTAAGTATATGCCGAGGGGCTGTTAACTGAGCGGTAAAGCGGTACGAAAAACTTTACTGCCATATAGGTTGCAAACGGTATCGATAAACTAAACGCAAAAGCGTTCCAATTCGACTGATATGCCTGTCCGGGAAGTGCTAAATAGCTTATGCTGCTTACAAAAGTGGCAAATATCGACATAGAAATCACCCATGTCGGTATATTGTTGTTCCCTAAAGTAAAAGATGCTGAAGTCTTATTTTTCCTGTAAAAGGAACTTCCAAACAGAACAATCCCAATTAAATAAGCTATGAAAATTATAATATCAATTGTATTCATTTTATTAAATTAAATCCCGATAATTTAATTCTTCCAATATTTGTTCAATTTTTATTCGTTCAGGTTGCTTAAAACGATGGAACGGTTCAGCCATATAATCACTACAAATTCCCATTACCGATAAAGCACATTTCAACCCTTTCAGGTAACTGGAACCGTAATGCCCAACGTTATAGATCTGAGTACTTATTTGCATAACTTTTTGTTGAAGAGGGCCTATCTTTTCAAAGGCACGGTTTACAGAAGCATGGTAAAGTTCCACATATAATTTTGGGAACATGTTTGCTCCACCATTTACTCCTCCATGACCACCTGTAAGAACAAATTCTGACATAAATTCTTCAGGTCCAACCATAAAGGTGAAATCCTGCCGATCACGAAGCCCATATTGCACCTGCTTGAAATAAGCCAGATTGGAAGAGCTGTCTTTCATCCCGATAATTCCGGGGATGGTTGCTGCCGCTTTCACTGTTGCCGGTTCAAATATTACCTTGGTATGAACAGGCATGTTGTAAATAAAAAGAGGCAAAGGCATTTGAATCATTATCCGCTTCAAATATTCCAGTAGTTCGGGCTGGCCAGATGCAAAATAATAGGGTGGCGCCAATACAACAGCATCAGCACCGCAATCAGCAGCGACTTTAGCTAAATTTATGCTTTCTGAAAATGCAGAATCAGTTACTCCCACCAATACCGGTACTCGGCCGTTTACCAATTGGCAGGTTCGTTCTGTTAGTTCTCTTCGGAGATTATAACTTAGACTGGCAAACTCGCCTGTTGTGCCTAAAATAAAAATACCATGAACCCCACCAGAAATAGTGTGCTCAATTAAACGTTCCAAACCTTCAATATCAAGGGTATTATTGTCTAATAATGGTGTGACCAATGGTGGAATAATTCCATGTAGGGGTAATTTTAATTTATCTTTCATAATTAAATTCAGTTATTATAGGTTGAAAATTTGATATGGGTATAGTAAAAAACTTATTTTTCTTAAATTGCAAGAAAAATGTATTTTACCTTTTCACGGTTTTAATTATTGAAAATGTATTTTTGTATCGTATTTGTCAGAATAGTCGTAAGCCTTTTCCATTATTTTTTGAATAGTTCTGACTATCTCCGGTTTTTCTGATGAAATATTCTTTGTTTCTCCAGAATCATTTTTCAAATCATACAATTCAAAAGTCTTAATTCCCTTTTGAAATTTTCGTATTCCCTTGTAGTCTAAATACCTTACTGCCTGAGAATAGGTTTCTCGAGCATGTCCATAATCCCAATAAAATGGTCTATCTGTTTGCTTTTGTTTCTCTCCTTTCAATAGAGAGAAGAAAGAAATACCATCTGTTTTTATCAACTTTGGATAATCTATTATATTAGCAAATGTTGGCATTATATCCCAAAATGCAATTGGTTCATTATTTACAACACCTTCGGAAATTTTATTTTTCCATTTGGCAATAAAAGGTATTCTTATCCCTCCCTCATAAAGATCACGCTTTCCTCCTCTAAAAGGGCCATTGCTGTTAAAAAACTCAATTGGGATGGTAACACCTTGATATGGACCATTATCACTGGTGAAAATTATTAATGTATTATTCTCTAATCCCAATTCACTAATTAATTTAACGATCTTGCCAACATCACCATCCATACGGGTAATCATTGCTGCATAATTTTTGGCAATTTGTGGCCAGTCCTTATTTGAATAAGGTTTGTCGGACGGCACAATATAATGCTCGGGCGTATCTTTTGGATAGTCGGAATAATGCGGAATAGTATACGATACAAAAAGAAAAAAAGGGTGCTCCTTATTTTTATGGATGAAATCGGTTGCCTTCTCTGTAAACAAATCATGCGTATAAAATCTATTTTCACCTCCCCTGTTTCCGACCATCTCACCAATATCATTCACTATTTTCATTTCTTGTAGCAGTAACAGTTTATCATTCTCCCAGAGAAAATCGGGATAGTAAAAATGTGCCTGATCCTGATTGTAATGTCCATACCAATAATCAAAACCTTGTTGGTTGGGTAAGCCCCAGGAACCGGGAATTCCCAATCCCCATTTTCCAACTCCTCCAGTGCTATATCCAGCCTGTTTGAACAATTCAGCAATGGTAAAATCATCAGGCCTCAAATAAATATTGTGAGGTAAATTATCTCTAATTGTGTTATGACCATTGTGCAGACCTGTCATTAAACTGCATCTGGAAGGTGCACAAACCGAAGAACCTGAATAGGCTTGAGTAAACATCATTCCTTCTGATGCTAACTGATCAATATAGGGAGTTTGTATTTTCTCCTGGCCGTAACACCCCAAATCGGCATAGCCCAAATCGTCGGCCATAATGAAAATAATATTGGGTCTTTCCTTTCCTGGAACATTTGCTGCAAATGAATGAACCGTTAACACGCCTAAAGAAAAGGCAAAAGTTGTTTTAATAAAAGGTTTCATCGTTGATTAATTTATAAATACTATCTGCATGTTTCAGCTCTTATACAGTAGAGTTTGTGTTGTTCATTTTATCCTAGATAATAATTGCTTTAGATCTTCTCAACAATATTTAGAAGCTGAATAATCTTTTCATCAGGCATCCCATCTTCAATATCAGCCAAAACAACATCGCATGGTGCATATAACTGAGCAATCCTTTCCAAGTCTTGCCTTATTTGACTTAAAGATTTTGAATTCAAATCCATCGGCGTGTACATAATCGCTCTTCTTGCTTTGGGAAAAGATTTTTTAGCACTTTCCATATTCGATTTAATCCCCATATCAATATAACCTAAATTAGGAATTTGGGCATAATATTCCATGTAAGGATCCGCATTCCAGGCACAATTATGGATGCCCAATGAACCGAATGCCTGAGCTATTTTTATATCGAACGGCATTACAAAATCCCGGTATTGCTCTGGAGAAATCATGTTAACAAGACAGTTGCTCACCGTGAAAAATTGGTAATCCACATGGCTCCTTTTTTGATATTTGTGCAGTTGTTTAGCTGCATCAATCATTGTTGTACATACACAATTCATTAAGTGCATCACTAATTCTGGCTCGACGAACATATCAATTAAAAGCTGTTCGCCTCTGAGCCGCTGTGCATTGTTCAAAACCCCTTGCCAATTGAGGAATCCAATGATTTTCCCTTGGTCTTTTCCAATCCAATCCAATTGTTTCATTAGTTTCTGGAAGAAGGGATTGTTGTCCAAATCCGGGGGGGTCAAAGCCTTTATCTCAAGATCGTTTAAAGGTTGATGAATACAATTGGGCCAATTGTTTTTGCTATAAATTATAGGAATACCATAAATTGCCGCTATTGTACATGCGCCATATACCCCAGTTAGCAAATCGATCGAATTTTCTTCCAAAACTCCAATTTTCCTACCAGGGAAGCGCGTGTCAAGCTCATTTCGCATAGAGATAAGCGTTTCTTTTCGGTATTTTGGATCATTATGCCATTGTTCGCTAAAATCAATTCCAAGTTTGGATCTATACCAATTAGGCGTAAAACCTATTTCTACCCGAACAGGAAGTTCATTTCCTGTTGCCGGTCTCCGCGTTGCCGGGGCAGATGGAGCAATATAGCTTATAAGTTGTTCCATAAATTTTTTCTATTCCAAAGTAACTTGTTGCTTGAATTTTTCTCCTCCTCGACCCCCTGGATACCTATCACTATTTTTTACCATCCAGTCAGTAAGCTGGTGCATCATTTCAATTTTAACGTATTGATGATTTGGGTTATTCCACAAATTATTCTCTTCTAAAGGATCATTTTCCATGTTAAAAAGTTCTCCCTGCAATTTGTGAGAATCAGAAAAATTGTGATATACATTTAATTTATAATATCCGGATAAGAACATTGTTGCATGAAGAGGGGGTTCGTAGTATGTGCCCCCGGGTCCGTAGCCGGTATTTCTATATTCACAAACTGCATAATCCCGGTAATATTTATACGCAGTTCTCTGTTTGATAAATTTTAATAAGTCCATCGACTCAGGCATCCACTCCCGGATTTGCTCCCCGGGATAGTCCGCAAGTGCCAGAATTGTAGCTGCAATATCATATTGCTGTACTGGTAAATCAAATGTGGTACCGGCTTGGATTTTGTTTGGGTATCTCATGAGAAATGGCACTCTGACAGAAGGATCGTAGAAGAATGCACCTTTTGAAAATAAACCTTTATCAAAAAGCATATCTCCGTGATCGCTTACAAAAATAATTATTGTATTGTCGTAAAGTCCTTCTGTGTCAATTTTATCCAGTACTTTGCCTACCTCCTGATCCAGAAAGGCAATCGATGCGTAATAGCCTTTTCTCAACTCATGCACCGATTCACTGAAACGGGAACTTTTTTTAACCTGAACAGATTTAAGAAGTTCCTGTTTCACACCTTCAGGTATTTTGGTTGTATCGGGCAGCCGGCTTGGTATTGGAATATCCTTATCATTGACCATGTTTCGGAATGATTCGGGATGATCATAGTATGGGTCATGCGGATCGAAAAGGCTCATTAAAATAAAAAATGGCTTTGCTGTATCCCTGTTTTCAATTTGTTGAATTGTGGTTTCCGAAGCCCATCTTGAAAAATGTAATTCTTCAGGAAAATGTCTCATGGATTTTCCTTCTTCCTTTAACTTTTGAAAAAAAGCCTGATCTTTATTTTTTACCCATTTGGCGTAAGAATTTATAGGATTTTCCAGATTTAATCCCGGATCGATGCACCAGTAGTAATTATCGAATCCGTCATTGGGATGTCTTTCTTCCGCTTCGTGCCATAAGCCAGAAACATGAAGTTTTCCTACAAGGGTGGTTTCATAACCTCTTTGCTGTAATCTTTTAGGGAATAATATTTGATCATCAGGCAAAATATCATGTAATTGATATACTCCATGTCCTGCTAGACTTTTTCCCGTAAACATACTGGCACGCGATGGAGTGCATATTGGATTTGGGGAATAACATTTCTCAAACTTAACACCCTCCTCTGCCAAACGGTCAATATTTGGGGTATCAACTGCTTTCGATCCATAGCAACTTAACGCATCAAAGCGTTGCTGATCTGTCATTATTATCAAAATATTGGGATGGCGTTGTTCTTCCCTTTTCATAGAGTCTATTGTACGCCCATGTGAGCAGAAATATAGACCTGGGATGAAGATACCTATCAATACTGCGTTTACTTTCATGTTCTACTATTGTTAACTTTAAAGGTTTGATATGGAACTCGACATTAGAAAAGTTCAATTATGTGTGACTATCATTCTAATAGCTCGTTTCACCTGAATTTAATTTTTATTGATGAGTACTATCTGATGTTTTTAATATTTTTCAAAACCAGATGCTCCTGATTTCTAAAGTCTTCGATGCGGTGGAATGTAATAAAATTAGAATTGTGCTGGTTATCGGCATAATTTTCTCCATCGAAAAAGGCAGTGCGGCTGAGAAAAATGATATCATCGTTTTCAAACTGCCAGTCCACATATTGAAATCCGCTTTTCTCCACATTGTCATCCTGGAGAATCACTGAATGGACGGTCCAGTTTCTCAAGTCGGGCGATGAAATTAGCGCCAGCGTATTGCGTGTGCGCTCAATGTTGTGGCCTTTAAATTCTTTGGGAATCCAGTTGGATAGGCTCCAATAGCGCTTGCTGTATTTATCATAGCGAACATTGAATTTTTTACAACCTCCTGGAAATCGGATAAAATCCTTTTCATGATCAAATGAAAGTAGTTCTCCGTTATCTGAAACACGAATAAGAGCAGCCGTTTCCTCAGCTCGGTTATCAACCCGTAAAATATTTATTATTTCACCTTTAGGAGAAATCACTGCACCGCCTTCCAACCATGTTCCATATTGATTCCCCCAGGAAACATCCAATGCCATGCGTGTAGAGGTTTTCCAGTTTTCGGAATTTAACAAATCTGCATCAATTGGCACAGACATTACCAGAGATTCGAAATCACCCCATTTTCCCCTTTTCCTTGCAACTTCTACAGGTCTCCAAATGCGATCGTTGGCAATCACAACTGATACAGAGGATGTATGATAGCCCTTTTCTGCATCTCCCATACGCAGCAATCCGTTGCCACTATCGGTCGGAGTAGTCCATGAATGACCTTTATCACTAGATTTCCGAATTACACAATTACCGTAACTTTGATCGACTCCCATGGCATAGAGTGTTGAATTATGAAAAAACAAACCATGCTGTTTTCCATTGAATTCTGATATTTTGCTCCAGTTTTTACCTTTATCCAACGATTCAAAAATTAAGGTCATATTTGTATTCTTTCCAAACTCATTTAGTGAACAAACATATCTTCCATCGGGCAAAATACAAATACTGGGTGTTCCTAGATATATTTTGTCTGAAGCCGGACGGTAAGCAACTACAATACCCGGAACATGGGAGAAATCTTTTTGTGCTTTCGCAGCATCTGGCAATATTAAGGCAAATGAAATCAGGAGGCAATACATCAAGTTCATATTTCGTCCCCAAAGAGACTTTACGGGGATCCGAGAACTTTCTGTTTCTACCCGTCTATTGTCTTGACGTGACAGTCCCGTCAGAAATTCGATGTGGGTAAAGAATAATTTGATAATCAAAACCAAACCCCATCGGAATGGTGTAGCTATTTTTTCAGAGAATAATATATTTTTTAATTGTATTTTCATTTTATCTGATTTTAATTTTTAAGCCGGTCTAATTCCACTTCGCGGGACCATTGCTCCAGTTTTACTCTCAATTCAATGTAAATGTCCTGATTCATTTCAGAAAGATCATTTTGCTCCTCCGGATCATCTTTCAAATTGTAAAGCACAGGCTTTAGTACCGATTTTTCAAACGGAATTTCCCAGTGTGAAACAAACGGTCGTACCAGTTTCCAATCACCCTGCCGGATAGCGGTATTGTAAGAATACTCAGGAACTCCCCGGTTCCACTGCCACATCCGGGTTGCAGTGATTAGGTTGTTTTCCCCCTTTAAAAGCCCGGCAAAACTTTTGCCATCCTGTTTTTGGTTGAATGGTACTTTCAGGTTACAGACTTCCACCAGGGTTGGAAATATGTCAGTAAAGTGTACTAATTCTTCTATTTTATCTGGCTTCACTTTTCCCGGCCAGTTGACAATAAACGGCACACGAATTCCTCCCTCATTTACAGTGTATTTGCTGCCCTTTAGGTTTAGGTTGAACCGTTCGCCTGCCATAGGGTCGGGACCGTTGTCGCTGGAAAAAAGGATAAGCGTATTTTTTCTGATATTCATCCTGTCTAACTCAGCGACGAGCCTACCTATCCCATCATCCATGATTTCGATCATAGCATAAACGGTGGCTGTATTTTTATCGAATCCTTTTTCGAGATATTTGCCAACTACTTCCTCCGGGGCTCCCAGCGGACGGTGCGGGGCATAATGAGCAAGGTGCAAAAAGAACGGTTCGTTGCGATGACGACCTACAAACCGGATGGCTCGTTCAGTTAGATCTTCGGTCAAATACTTATCTTTAACATTAATTAGTGAGTCCTTCACAATCAATTCATATTTGAAATAGTCAGGCACATTAAACCCGTGAAAACCTTCAAATTCTTGGAATCCTCTGCTTAACGGATCATAACCTTCACCAACCCCGCAATGCCATTTCCCAACCAAGCCGGTCGCATATCCATTTGCGGCAAATACATCGGCAATGGTGTGTAATCCCTTTTTCATACGGGTAATTTCTGGGTAACGCTGCATGTTTAAATCGACACAACCGGTGCGGTGCGGGTACTGTCCGGTTAACATCGCTGCCCGGGCCGGGGCGCAAACCGGCGCAGCCGAATAAGCATGCCTGAACCACATTCCTTCATTTGCCAATTTATTAATTGCCTGTGTATGCGTTCTCCCATCATTAACAAGCGATATATCTCCCAATCCCATGTCATCGGCAAGAATCAGGATTACATTTGGATGTTCAATTTTATTGTTCGGATTATTATCAGGTTTGCCATAAATCTTAAAATCTAAGAAACTTAAAAACAAAACAAAAAGTAATGTTACTAAGCTTATTTTTTGCTTTCGGTTGGAATGTTTCATTCAATAATTTTTTATTGATGATATATTATTTGTCAGGTCGTTAAAGTAAAAACCTGATTTAGTTTTTGACAATTAAAGAAGTTCTTTCGTTTGAAAGAACTTCTTTCTCTAATTCAATTCCTTTATTGCCATTCAGGATTCTGAATCAATGCAGAATTATTATCAATTTCATATTGAGGAATCGGCCAAACATTACTTCGGGGTTCAATATACATTCGTGAGTTACTTTTTGGAGTCCATCCATTATTCCAGGCATCCTTCAATTCTCCCCAACGGATAAGATCAAAATACCTTAAGCCTTCATATGCTAATTCAATTCTTCGTTCATGTTTAATAATGGTCAACAATTTTTCTTTAGATAATCCTGTGCCTTCAATAACTTCTACTTTTGGCATCATAACATCTCCTCGTTGACGAATTTTATTAATTGCATCTATGATATCGGATTCTTGATATTTTCCTGACATTACAGATGCTTCAGCCCACATTAAAAGAATATCAGCATATCTAATTACTTGAATATTTAGCGCATTATCTGTATAATTTAAACTTATGCCACCTACTGCTTCTTCAGACCACTTTCTGAAAACTACTCCTGTTGTGACATAAACCATATTGATCGGTTTTCCTGACCAAATGCTATTATTGGTTACTAAAGTATAACCTAACCGAGGATCCCGATTGATATATCTTTTAACATCACGTAAATAATTTAAATTTAAAAGTGACGGTAACTGTGAAGGATCTCCCTTGAAAAGAGGCGATTTATCTATTGGCAATCCATCAATACAATAGTACTCATCCACAAGATTGGGTAATGTAGCCATATGAGGAGGTGCATTTGCAAAATGCCTTCCGACCAGTTGTCCTTCACCAATTCCTCTTTCGAATTCAATAGCAAAAATTATTTCCTTGCTATTTTCTCCAGCCAATGAAAACAAATCTTTATAAGATGGGTGAATAACATAGTTGTATTCATTGATTATTTTTTTTGCAGTAGTTGCAGCTTCGTCCCACATGTTATTATATAAATAGACTCTAGTCAACAAGCCCAGAGCGGCTCCTGAAGTTACCCTGCCTCTTTCGCTTGTAGGGACTTCCTTTGGCAAAACACTTGTAACCTCTTTTAAATCATCAATAATCTTGTTAATGATTTCATTTTTAATGTTTTTTGGAACATCTGCATTTGCCAATGTCTGAGGTTCAAGTATTAGAGGTACGTCACGAAATGTCATTGTTAAATGTAGGTAGATTAGTGAGCGAATGAACTTTGCTTCAGCAACAATTCTCCTCATTTTTGCTTCGTCCATAGGAATATTTGGAACCAATGCAATTACTTTATTACATCTAACAATAACTTTATAGCATGAATCCCACCAAGTTTTAATACCTGCATGCATGGATGTATGCGTTCCCCATGTTATCGATTCATAGGAATGATCCCAATTCCAGTATGCGTCGTCTGATATTCCTTCCATAGCATTTATTCCAAAAGACCAAGGACCTCCACCGTAAATATTTCCATCTTGTAAGGCATCATAACAACCAGCAATGGCTAACATCGCATCATTTTCCGATTTCCAAAAAACATCATCAGACAATGCATTAGGCGAACTCATATTTAAAAAATCATCAGAACATCCAGTTAGTAATAAAACCGATACAATTATTTTGAATATTGTTTTTTTCATTTTAGAATAGTTTAAAAATTAACATTAATTCCCAAAGAATATGTTTTATCATGTGGATAATTAAAATTCTCAGAATCATCAGCAAATTTTTCCGGATCCCAATCTTTTATCTTGGTAAATGTAACTAGATTGGTTCCAGAAGCATAAAACCTGACGTTCTCTAATTTTACTTTTTTACAAATACTTTGAGGTAGATTATAGCCAAATTCGATGTTCTTTAAACGCAAATAAGAAGCATCCATTAACCAAAAATCAGAATTTTCGTCATTCGAGATCCCATTTAGTCTTGGCATGGTAGTAGATGGATTTTCTTTAGTCCAACGTTCAAGCCATTTTTGAGTTACATTTCCCCTCACCACTTCTCTGAAATATCTATCTGCTCCCAGAACACCTTGAAAGAATAAACTTAAACTAAAATTTTTGTATGAAAGATTACTGTTAAATGAATATGTCCAATCAGGAAAAGGACTTCCAATAATAGTCCTATCGTATGCACCATCAACTTTCCCATCAGGAGTTCCATCAGGACCACTTATATCCCTATATATTAAATCACCAAGTCCAACCAATCCATTAAAGCGCACTGGTCCTTCATTAATCTGCTGTTGTGACTGGTAAATCCCATCCACCAAAAATCCATAATAAGCACCAATCGGATCGCCTTCCCTAAAGATCCCTCCTTGCGAAATCCATTCCAATCCTTTGAGATCGATTATTTTATTCTTCACCTTTGAAATATTTCCACTAACAGAATATTGAAAATCACGATTTTGATTGCTGCTATAACTTAAATCCAACTCCCATCCCTTATTTTCAACCTCACCGGCATTTTGATATGGAGGAGTTAAATTTCCAAGTGTTGCATTTATAGGCAATTGCAAGAGGATGTCTGAGGTTCTTTTAATGAAGTAGTCACCAGTCAAATTTAAATTTCCATTAAAAAAGGAAATGTCTAATCCAAAATTAGTCATCACTGTCGATTCCCATTTAATTTCAGAATTTGCCAAACTTGTTTGAGCTGCTCCAGGAGTTAAATTTCCACCAAATAAGTAATTTCGTCCTAATGCTACATATTGAGAATAAGCATAGTCCCCTATTTCTTGGTTACCTAATTTACCCCAACTACCACGAATCTTAAGATAAGGTATAAATGGTATAGTTTTTAAAAATTTTTCTTCAGAAATAATCCAACCTGTTGACATTGAGGGAAATATTCCATACCTATTTATTTTGGGCATTTTTGATGACCCATCCCGACGGACATTAAACTCAAAAAGATATCTGTCATTTAAAATATAATTTAGGCGTCCAAAAAATGATTGAATAGTATATTGTGTTGCTGAACCACCAACATCAGGATTCTTAACTCCTGCACCTAACTCAAACATTTCATTATTTGGAAACCCTTCAATGTATGCACGAGTAAAATCAAGGCGACTATTTTGTGCAGATTGTCCTGCCAAACCGGAAATACTATGGTTACCTAAATTTTTACTGTAACTAAGTATATTTTCAATTTGATACATGTAACCAGTATTATTTTTATTGGTCAGAGAGTTATTTGAATCTGTTTCGATGAAAATACCCTCAGCGTTATATTTCGGTATTTGGGGAATAAATGTCGATTGTAATTCATGATTGAATTTTCCTGCAACTTGAGTTTTAAAATTAAAATTCTTAAGAAAATCAATAGATAGGAATGCCTGACTATTAAAACGGTAAAGTTCCTGATAATTTTCTTTTTCTGTTACTGATTCTGCAGGATTATCAATTGCAACTGACATGAGTGGATTTCCATCCCAATAGCCCCAATGTCCATTGGCATGTTTAACTGGGACAGTGGGTCTTGCAAACCAGTAGAGTTTTCTCATAATTCCCCAATCTCCACCAGTTCCATCAGATGGTTCATCAACTCTTTGTCTGGAACCGGAAAGCTTAACTCCACCTTTAATATTCTTTTTAAGTATAAAATCCACATTTGATCGAAAATTTAAGCGGTCATTTGAAGTGCCTTTCATCATTCCTTCTTGATTTAAATATTCGATAGAAACCATATACTTGGATTTGGAACTTCCACCAGAAACTCCAATGTAATTTTTCTGCAAGATTCCAGTTCTAAAGATTTCATCAGGCCAATAGGTATTGGCAAAGTGATCGGGATCACTTCCATCTTTCAATTTTTGAATCATTTCAGCAGAATATATTTCCTGACCAACCGATTCATTATATAATTGTGCCCACTCCGAAGAGTTAACATAAGATGGAATTACAGTTGGGTTCGAAAATGATATTGTAGAATTGAAATTTAAATTCATTTTATTCTCAATTCCTTGTTTTGTTGTAATTAAAATTACTCCATTCGCCGCCCTTACACCATAAATTGAAGCGGAGGCAGCATCCTTAAGAACTGAAATGGTTTCAATATCATTCGAGGAAATTTGATTAAACGAGGTCTCTACACCATCTACAATGACCATTGGATTATTATTGCCAAGAGTTCCAATTCCGCGAATTCTTATTTGGGGATCATCTTTCCCAGGTTGGGCACCACCTGAAATAACCGTAACACCAGGTAATCGTCCCTGTAAGAGTAACGCAGTATTAGGAGAGGTTATAGTTTTTAATTTTTCCCCATTTACTGATGAAACTGAACCTGTCAGATTTACCTTCTTCTGTGTTCCATACCCGACAGCCACAACTTCATCAATTCCAATGGCTTCTTCCGCCATTACCACACTAATTGAAGACTTATTACCGATGGCTACTTCCTGCCCCTTCATCCCCACAAACGAGAACTGTAATGTTGCATTTTCAGGAACTTTGGTTAGTGTATATTTTCCATCAATATCAGTAATAACACCGGTTGTTGTGCCTTTAACAACAACGGATACCCCGGGGAGTGAAGCACCCGAAGAGTCGGTTACTTTGCCTGAGATGGATTTTTGTTGTTGGGTTTCTGACGTTTTACCCATAAATAAAGGCTTCTCTGTTGATCCTTTTTCCATGATCGCTATTTGACGGTCATGGATTTCATAGTAGTTTTTCGTACCCATGAATACTTGATCCAGAATTTTGTCAACAGTCTGGTTAGTTATTTCAACATTTACTTTCCGCTCCACGTCAACCGACTTCTCGCTATAAAGAAGAATAAATTCACTGTTTTCTTCAATCTGCTGGAATACTTTTCTGACAGAAACATTTTCAAAATTCATGTTGAATTTTGTTTGTTGCGAATAACTGTTGGCAGTTACCGTAGCTACAGTCACAAAAATTAGAAAGCTTAGTAGTTTCATTTTTAGTAAAAAATTTGGCATACTACCGTACCACAGGTTCTGCCTGTTTCGTTTTTTTTTCATAGTTTTACTTCGTTTATTATTAATACCACTATTAGATAAACACTGAAGACCGGAGGAGGCCTAATTCCCCCGGTTTTCTTCTTCTTAATCTTTTACATTCTTAATCTTGTTTTTTAATAATTATCTCATTGTCTGTAATTTGATAATTGATTTTTGCTACTTTCGATAATACTGCCATAACTTCGTTTATTGAACCTTTCAAATCCAATTTTCCTGAAATGGGAAATGCTTTCGATTCAAGAGTTGGGTCATGTACAAACCGGATATTGTAATATCTTTCAAGCTTATCCAGAACTGTTATTAAATTTTGGTTTGAAAACTGGTACCAGCCATTGATCCACGAAATTTGCATATTTGCATCAGGCGCTTCCGAACGAACAAGTTCTTTATTATCGCTGTAAAAAGTAGCTTTTTGGTTTGGTTTCAATTCAAGTTTAGCATTAAATAACTTTCCGTTATCCTGAACTCTTACTGCTCCTTCAAGCAATACTGTTTCACAGAAGTTGTCGGTTTGATAAGCTGAAAGATTAAACTTTGTACCTAATACTTCGACATCAATATTGTTCGTCGAAACAATAAATGGTTGGTTTTTATTTTTTGTAACCTCAAAATAAGCTTCACCCTCAAGAAAAACTTCCCGATTTTTGCCAATAAAAGATTGCGGAAAGGCAAATCGGCTACCGGCATTCAACCAGACCTTCGTTCCATCAGCCAATATTAAAGTCGTTTTCTTACCAAAAGGAACAGAAACTTCATTTAATGCAACAGGATTAATATCCTGACCTTTAACAGGAGTGTTCGCAATAACACTGTCTTTATTCACCAGGATTGCATCCTGATTCTTTAAAACAACAATTTCTGAATTTTTATCCGTCAAATTAATTTTTGACCCATTCGATAGACGCAAAAACGGATTTTCAGAATTCTGATCCATTCCTGTTGATTCTGAAAATTCATAGGTTTCTCCATTGCGGTTTAGTCCCCAATAAACGGTACTTCCCAAGGCAATAACAATCAGGATGGAAGCCGCTATTTTAAGGAATGGATTAATGTGTGGGAGTGTGATTTTCCATGAATTAGTTTTGTTATAAATACTGATGTTTTTCCAAAGATTGAATTTTCTGTCTTCGGAGAGTTTTCCTTCGTAGGTTTTAAATAATTGAATTATTTTCCTCGCACGAATGATGTTTTCTTTAGCTGAAATGTTGGATTGAAGAAATTGATCCCATTCCTCATTTGTACGGGTATTATTGACTTTTATGACGAATTCCTGATCTTCCAGTAATTCATCAACACCGTAACCAATATATTTTTCGTTTTCCATTTTTTGCCTTTATACATACATAAGGCAACTAAATAGAATTTGTGACAAAAAACATTCAAAAAAAATTACTTCTTCACTAATTTTTTGAAAATGAGCATCAGTATAAAATTATTTTCAGCAAAATATTTTTTCAGTGAAGTAATTGCCCTTGACACCAATTGCCGTGCAGAATCATTGGTAACCTGCATAATTTCACTGATTTGTACGTAATCAAACCCAAGTGTAAATTTGTAATATAGGACTTCGCGTTGCTTTTGGTTAAGCTCTTTCATCCCTTGCCGGATAATTTCAAGTCGTTTGGAGTTTTCTTCTGTTGAGATTATATCTTCTTCAACTGAAAAAACGATATCAGGCTGAATCTCGATTTCTTCATTGCTTCCCGTTTGCTTTTGTTTTCGCTGTAGTTCACGAATTAATTTTCTTCTGAAGGATTTCAATAAATACAATCGAATGTTATCTGTTTTCCCCAAATTCTTCTTTGTCCTGATCAATTCATAAAAAAGATCCTGGATTACATCTAATATAAAATCTTCATCCTTAGTTATTCGTTTACCATAAAAGAATAAGAAATCAATGTTCTGATTATAAATATAGGATATGGCATATTCTTCCCCATTCTTGAATTCTTCCCATATATATTGATCATCTTTCATGAAAGGATTTAGATTAATTGGCTTCAAATGTATAAATAAATGCGAAAGAGTGATAACATGACAAACCGCGTCTTAATTCAATCCTATCAAGCCAAAATTAAAATATAAAATCAGGCTAATAGAAGCGGAACTACTTAAACAAACAAATTTGAACAAGCCTCATGCACCAGCCCTTGGTCTCATTTTTCGTTAAACTTTTTAGATTCCATCGAACAGATAGCACAACTTATCCAGATCGGGATTGTATTTTTGTGCCACAAAAAAACGGATATCGAAATCCAGCCTGTCTAGCAGAAATTTTTCAGAATTATTGTATTGATCATATTTAGGTGACATGATGACATAGAGATTTCTTGATTTTTATATTTTCTAAAAATAAAATGAATTCTTAGAACTTCTTCTTTTTCGATGTTTGTTCTTGCTTTGACAAAGGAGTTTCAGGAATAATGCCATAAAACTCCTTTTTCCCCAACTCCGTCAATTCAAGATAAGGAAATCCCTTCTCATAAAGTTCTTTGCAGATTTCAATGCAGATATTATCGGCACTGAAATCAATTTCGCCGTGGATGGGTACAATGACCCTTCCTCGGCGAAGTTTTATAAAGTTGAAATACTGGGTCCACATTTGTGTTATCCCGGTAATGCTTCAGTAAGAGGAATGCTTCCGGGATAGATGTACAAGTTTGCAGTCTTGTAAGTAAATTCCATTGAAATCCCTTTCCTGGCTGCCGTTTCTTTTCCTGTACCAAATCCATCCGGAGAACCTGCATAAACAGCTGGCCGTAGCTTGTCACCCATGAGGTATTTTTGACCATCGCTGTCCTGCACCACAAAAACCAGATTGTCGTTTTTGGCTGCATTGATAAAGCCAAACAAGGTATCCTTCAGTCCCGGATGAAAAACAGTCAGGTGGGTCACGAATGATTTTCCGTCCAATTCTCCCACCGGTTCGATCATAAATTCACCGGTATCATCGGTGATGTACATTTTGAACAGTTTCTTTCCCGGTTTCATGGCCAGTTCACCGGTCAATACTGCATTGGCCGCCAGAGTTGCCGCATCTACCGGAGCGGTTGGCCAAGTCAGCACATCGGCATGAAAGCCGTAATAAATTTCCTGGGTCAATCCGCCCATGTTCTGACCATTGGGCAAACTTTTATTGATGTCTGTAAATTCTAACATTTTTGATGATTCTTTTTATGAAAGTGAATGAAAACCATCAGCAAAAAGCCGATGGTTTCGTAGTTTCGATTCAGAGAGTTTCTGATCAAATCGTTTTAGGAATATTGGTCCAAACAGCCTGGTTAATGCCGAATCCCAAACCTTCTGACCAGTCACCCAGAACAGCCACCGAACGCTTGGACTCTTCGAGTTTGAACGTGTTTTTGGTAACCGTTGCCGGTGAAATGTGCAGGAAGTTTTCAGATGGTGTGCAGAAAATGTCATTGGTTTCAACCATTGAGGCCAGACCTTTGATCTTTAGCGGGGTAAAATCGATTCCGGTATTGATGTCCTGATCTGATTTATTCTGATAAAAACCCTGTGCCCGTTTATCCTGAAGGTATTTTTTGCACCAGTACTGGCTCATGCAAATGTCCATTGAGATTCCCTGGTAAACTTCTGCGATCTGGTCGGTGAACATTTCCACCTGGTCAAAAATCTGATCTTTATCCAATGGGCCAATATTGATGGTATTGATCGTTTCGGCATCCACTCCATCCTGAAGTATCTTTTTCAGTCCGTTCATCCCGGTACCATCAGCACCGGCAACGCCTGATGCAGGTGCGGCATAAACGCCCTTGTAATATTCGTTCAGTTCCATGTCCTGATCGATCTGACGGGCATAATACACTTCGATCAGCCATTTTACGAACGGCCACTCCTTGCGGTCAACCTGTTTGGCGGTTAAGAAACCAAGCCAGGTGGCATAAAGCTCATCGGGCATAAATTCATCGTCGATCTTGAACCGGAAAACCCGGATTTCATTGGGAACGATATCGACCCCGCCTTTTTGGGTGAAAGCCTTTTGAAAAGGTTGCACCAGGGTTCGGAAACTTGCATTGGCCAGACGGAAGATGGTATCGTCCGTTTTGATCGGGGTAGCCAGATTGGTGATTTGGCGGCCTTGCGAAAGCATGGAAAGGATGCGTTTTTTGTTCTGGCCTGCATCCTGGTAAAAAGCACCATACTCCTGTACGATTGCGGTTGTAGTAATTGACATGGCTATGAAAAATTAAGAGTTTTTATCGACTTGTTTGTTGTGTGGAAGATTGTTGATCACATCCCACTGAACACCATCTGAAACAGGATCTGATTTTCCCATGTTTCCGGCAGGTTGGGTAGCGGGCTTTTTAGAGAGAAGTGCACGGATGGCCAAAACTTTGGCTTCCGGCGACTCTGCACTGGCAATACTTGCATCAATGGCATTGAACGGATCCATTGCATTAAGAAGGTTGGTGTTGGCAGTGTCACGTTCAGCAAATGCTGCATCGCGGGCTGAATTGGCCGTGTCGCGCTCTGCAATAATCTGCTGATCCAATGCAAGCCTGTTTTCAATTGCTTCGAGCTGAGTTTCATTAAGAAACACGCCATCGGCGGTTGATTCCAAGCTCTCCACAGTAAGCACCTGATTGACATTAAGGAATTGGTTTTTCATTTCGGTTTTATTTATGGGTGTAACTTCTTTTTGCTTGTTGGTAATCCGGTTCCAGATGCGGTCAAATAGGGATTCTTCATCCACCACAACGGTAGGTGAGCTTGTCAAACCCACTGATTTTCGTGGTGGATCCGGATAACCGCTGGAGTTGATCATGGCGACCATTTGCAGGTTTTCGAGGTAGTTGACAGCCACTTCGGGAACGAATACTTCATCGACAAATCCCCAGTCTTTGGCTTCCTCTGCCGTTAACCAGGTTTGCTTTTTCATGAGGCTGATGATTTCATCCAAAGTTTTACCAGTCTTTTTCACATACATTTTGGCCAGCTGGAGGGTGACTTTAGCCAATTGCTGTTTCTGGGTTTCGAGTTTGGCGATCAGGGCATCAATTTCATCCTCGTTCATGCTTCCCCATTCATCCACCCAATTCATGGCTTTGTGAATCAGGTAAAATGAATTCTCATTCATCCGGACTGTTTTTGCGCCCAGGGAAATCAAGGTGGCCGAACTGGCCACAAAAGCAGAAAGCTCTGCAGTCACATTACCGTGCTCGATGAACTGATCGTAAATATTCAGGGCATCGTCAACCGATCCACCCAGACTGCTGATTTTGATGAGAACCGGATTTTTCGATTGTCCGGACAATTCATTTCGCATGAATTGTTTGGAGAAGGAGTACTGGCCGATCGGACCATCAATAACGATTGTTTTTGTTGCCATTGCTTGCTTTATTTTCAGCAAGTTTAGGGCATTAAAAAGGTGGTCTAAAGGACAAAGACCACCGCAAAAAGCAGAAAATGATTCGAAAACGGCAAAAGGAGAATTATATTAGTAGTT
This sequence comes from Prolixibacteraceae bacterium, assembly GCA_003537645.1. Taxonomy (GTDB): domain Bacteria; phylum Bacteroidota; class Bacteroidia; order Bacteroidales; family Prolixibacteraceae; genus Aquipluma. Next base: position 19,844 of record DPRM01000043.1, on the reverse strand, counting down.
GTCAATTACAAACTTTACGCCTTTGATTTCAACTATCTTTCTAGTTTTCTTTACTCCATTATAGGTTAGATTTCGAGACTTAGCGTAGTCGGGTATTGTCTGAAGATTTAAAAAAATCCCCAACCAGTTCAATTAATTGCACCAATCCGTCATTACTCCATTTTCCTGATTGTATGCTTTCACCTAATTTATTCAATGCTTTTTGTTCGTATTCAGTTAGTTGTGGCATGGTTCAATTTTATGAAGTGCGTATATAAACAAGTTAAGCCGAATTGCCTCCGCTTCGCTACGGCATTCGGCTTAACGGTTTCGCGGATAACCTCAAAACGCGATATTGCTGGGGCGGAGGCAACTCAGCTTAACAGCGAATAACCGAAATTTATCGCGTTCTCTCTGAATCGTTTTGCGTTTCTGTATTTTTTTCACTTCTTAAAATTGAAATAACATCATCTAAGGCAGCATTATACGATTCACAACCGTGTCTCGACTCTGAATATTGATCGAATTTAGTAGGCGGTATAGAACATACATACTTTTTTAAAAATTTCATGGTATTAATAAGATTTTCCATAATTTCAATTTTATTTGTTCAAAAATCCATAAACTTCGTTTATCCGCGAAACCGTTATTTGCAATTATAAGTGCCGCTTGACACCGAAATCGCATTTCCGAATTTTGCACATCCGGCCATCAGTTTTATGATGGAAAACGATACCTTCAATATCCAATTCGGGGTTTGACAGGTATTCTTTCAATCCATCGAATGAAAAGTCGGTAATTGGCAAAACTTCGCATCCATGTTTTACAAGTTTGCTAAATCCGTAATGTTCTGGATTCCCCTGTATTTTAGTTCCGCAAAGTTCATAAGTCCCATCTAAATTGCTTCCGTATGGTTCTTCAAATACCAATAAATCAAATCCCTCAAAATGGTATTTATTGGCGTTGTCGCTTCTTTCGCATTTAACCCAATGCGGCCAATGTCCAGTAATCGGGTCTGGATCATCGCAAGGTATTGCACCAAATGGTACTTCTCTGCCTTTTTTCACATCATACCTTTTGTAAAGTTCACCGTTAATAATTGCGGTGGCAGTTCCGTCAAACTTTCGGGTTGGTATTCCTTCGCCATCAATTACCCATTTATTTTCTGGGTTCAATTCGTTAATTACCCTACTTAAATCATTCGGGTCTTTTTTGTAAAGTGTGCTAATTTTCTTCATCTTTTTGACTATTTTAAAAATTGTAACTGACTGATTAATAACTGAAAATAATCGAGTAGACGGCTCCGCCAGTAATTAGCTGACGGAGTGCGCCTCTCACACCACTGTACGTACGGGTCTCGTATACAGCGGTTCATTAAGATGTGGGGCAACTTTCTTATAATACGCTAGCATAGCCTGATAACCTCTTTTCCTTAGCCGTTCCAAGGTAATGGTAGTTAGCAGAATCGGGCTTTGGGCTGTTGCCCAGCCTCCCATTCGGGTTCTGCTCCACTGGTAAGCATGGACTGGATCAACTCCCAATTGGATCAGATTTTTCCTTTTCCGTTCGGGTTTCTTCCAGTGATGCCATATACAGTACCTCAGACGGTTTCTGAGCCATCCGTCAAGTGCTTTCAGTTTGTCATAACTACTTGCCATTCGGAAGTAGTTGAGCCAACCCTGGGAGACTTCCCTGATTTTCTGGATGCGCTCGTCAAAAGACATCGGGGTGGTTTTTCGAGTGATCGTTTTCAGCTTCTCTTTGAGCGATTTCCAGCTCTTTTCGCTTGCAATCAACAGGTATTTGCCTTTATCCCCTTTCCGGTACGTGGGTACGAAGCCGTATCCAAGCACTTTAAAGTCCACAGGCTTGCGGATACCGCTTTTCTCCCGGTTGATGGGCAGTTTCAGCTTATCTTTCAGAAACAGGAAGATGCTGTTACCAATCTTTCGGGCTGCCGTGTTACTTTTCGTGTAAATACTAAAGTCGTCGGCATAGCGAACATAGCGCAGTCCCTGCTTTTCCAGTTCTTTATCCAACTCATTCAACATGATGTTGGATAGTAGCGGACTTAGCGGACTTCCCTGTGGTACGCCTTTTCTGCGTTTGGTGAGTTTACCGTTAATTAGAATCGGTGCTCTCATCCATTTGCGAATCAGGCGCAGAGTGAGCGGGCATTTGACCTTGCGGTATAACAACTGCAACAGGATACAGTGGTCTACTTCATCGAAGAAACTCTTTAAATCAATGTCGACGATGTGGTGGTAGCCCGAATTGATGTATTCCTGTGCTTTGAGTACCGCTTGCTGGGCATTGCGGTTGGGTCGAAAACCATAGCTGTAATCTTCGAAAACCATCTCGAATTTGATGGCTAAAACCTGACCAACGGCTTGTTGCAGCAGGCGGTCGGTTACGGTGGGTACGCCCAACAGGCGCACTTTTCCGTTGCTTTTGGGTATCTCTACCCCCTTAATGGCTTGTGGCAAGTACTTCCCCGCTCGAATATCAGATTCTATTTGCTCCCTGTTATTGGTCAGGTGAACATACAGTTCCTTAACAGACATACCATCAACGCCCGCCGAACCTTTGTTCGACACTACCTGACGATAAGCCCGCATCATATTATTCCGGTTCAGTACCTGTTCAATCATTTCGGTTTTCGTTTACTTCGTTTGCCCTGTTCCGCTTATAGCAAGGCTAGCATAGCATCCCTGCTTAATTTGGAACATCTTAATGTTCAGTCCTTCATTGCCTTGTGAGACCTCCGCTTCATTCATCGGCTCGTTTCTGGCAACTACTATGACCTCTGCTGACTCCTTGACTTAACCAAACACGTGATTGTCAAGGTATCCCCTAGTAAAAGCTTTTCCCTTCCTCCAATTCCTGCGGCATCTACTACAGAACGATGGTTTTATTCTTTGGACGTTACAATGATGTGCTTGCTTATCCTCGTTTCATAGCCTCATATACCGTTTCTGTTCGTCAGTACCGGATTTTGCCGTTTGACTTCCTTCAGTGCATTCCTCACGGAAAACCACCTTGTCACTTGCTAATACTTCCGGGCGTTACCCCAGTGTATAAGGGACTTAAACCCTCTGGGAAAATACACACTTGTTATTTCGCTACTATGTAAAGTTTATTTGTATTTTTAAACTTTTTCCAGAGCTTACAACAAACCGTTATTTCGTATCGGTCAAAAGCAGAACCTTTTAATATCCTTTACTCGGAGAACGGCTCATTAATGAATTTTGCTTTTGAAGTTTGAGTTCCGTAAAAGGAAATGGAATGACCATTTCTGTCAGCAGTGTCTGCTCCGGAGTCCAGGTCGAATGAAACGCGCAGCGGAATTTCGGGAGTACCGGCTACTTTATAATATTCGTTTTGATCCAGCATAATGACCACCCATTTACGACCACTCATATCATTGATAATGGCCTGCACTTCCGGAGAGTCTTTCGGGATAAAGGCATTGAGCTCATTTTTATATGCCACCCTATACTTTTCCAGTGTTGCTTTTTCGGTAAATGAGATGCTTCCCGGCGAGCAATACATTTCGATGATGTTTGCCGTTGTTCTGAAATTGGCGGTATTAAAGCTGACGGTAATATCATCCGGAGGAACTGCCCAAATTTTCAGGAGCCCGCCAAGGTTGTCTTTGGGTTTATTCAGCTGCTTCATATCCGTTTTTGGCCTTTTTACTAATTGTCCCTAATTCATACAGATTGTGCAAAACTATTCTTTCAATCTTGTTGAAAATTTCGCCGTTGAAATCCACCGGATCTTTCATTCCATTGCGGTAAAAGTCTTTTTTGATGGTTTCGTATTGCCAGGAATTTTCATCAAACTGGAATCTTTCCTGAAACTTGGCAATACTTTTAAAAGGTGGAATACCCAACGCGACATACACCCCAACGAACGACCGCATCATGCATTTGGCCCTGTCTTCAAAGCGTTTTCCGAACGCAACCATATCTGTTCTGGTCAATTCCCAGCCGTACCGGTAAAAGTCGTGCTGCGATATTAATACTTCGGCCTTCTCGGTGTAAGTACAGATTTGGTCGGGGTATTGCTTGTCACGTGTGGTACTGGGTTTTCGCAGCAGGTTCAGAAAAAACCGGTTTACTTCCGGATCGGTGGTGAAATCCACCGGATCGGCATAATTGATCGTAAGGAACCGCTTGACGTAGGGCTTGACGGGAATGGTAACAACAAACTTTTCAGACATAAAAAATCGGGTAAAATGGTTTGACACATTTCCCCGGACAGCTGATGCGAAGATAGTCAATTTTGATTGCTGACATTTCATTTTGGAGCATGTTATTCCGGGGAAAACGGGTTTTTAGAATTTCTTTTTTAGGTTCGGAGCATCGTAATCTCCCAACGAGTGCAAAAAAAATGTTACAATTGTTATGGTTGTATTAATGCCTTATAACAACCTGTCAGACTGCCAGATAACTCTGTAACATTTTATTTTCTGTTTGTTTTATTTTTGTACAAATGTTACAAGTCTTCTCTTTTTGTAACTATTGTAACAATATCTCTTTTTGTTTAAATGTAATTGTTACACTCTAACTTATTGCATTACAGTATTTTTAGATGAATTGTAACAACTGTAACAATTGTAACACCTATTTTCAAAATATTAATTTTTGGGTTCCTGGTTTCTTTTTTTGTTCAAAGCCGAAAAAAATCCATTGTACTCTTCTTCTGTCAACCAGTCTTTCGCAAAAAAAGTACAGCATCGTCCAACCCGATTTAACTCTTCGGTTTCACCATCAGCTTTGCTGTTGAAATAAACATACCGGATTAGTTTGCCAGGTTTGATATTGTAAATAGCGGCCAAAATTTCCTTGATCTTTGATTTTGAAAATTTAGATTCAGAGTATTTGTTGAGTTCCTGCATGATGTCGGTTAAAGTGTAGTTGAGTTCAATTTCCCCGAATGTCAAAAAACTGTCATTTAGCCATTCTTCCAGTTCCTTTTCAATGACCGACTTGGTATTATCCATCACCACTTGCAAGGCTTCGGTAATATACACTTCATCGGGAAACCAGAACCGGGTGGTTTTTACCGGGTAATGCAGCCGCCTGTTTTGAAGAAAGTTCAAAAATGCTGGTATTTCCTTTCGCATCTTTTCCAGCATGTCGGGATCATCCTTCATTCCCTGTTTTCTGAAACTTGGAACTTTCAAAACGGCAAAGCGGTTTTCGCCCGAGTCGATCTGCATGAAGTTCCGCTCGTCGTTGGTACAAAACAACAGGTGAGTAAAATTCTCTATTACTTCCGCATTTGAACCTTTGCCTTCCAGCCACATCACTTTGCCGGTGGCCATGTTCTTAATCATTTCCTTGGTGGTCTTGTCGTGCAGTGGGATATGTCCTTCGTCAATGGCCACAAACAGTTTTCCTGCGAAATGACTGGTAAACTTGGGGTTAAAACGCTGATTATCCAAAATGGCCATGTTGGCCCCGTAAATCAGTTTCAGAAAATCCAGAAAGGTGCTTTTGCCGGTGTTGCGTTCACCGCTTACCAGAGCCAGGATCGGAAGCCGCTGCCGGGGATTCTGATACGATAACTGAATGTAGTCCAGACCAAATTCATAAAGCACTTCGCCATCCACATTGCAGGCTGAAAAAATGTGTTTCAAAAACTTTTCAATAATTGGCCATTCCCCTGCCACCGGCTCCCAGTCTACCGGATGATAGATATTGAAAAGGTTGCTCACAATCCCGTTGTGGCTGGAGGTGATCAACCGTTGGTATTCTCCGGAGTTATTCGGTTTGTTTACAAACGAATCGTATCGGGTAATCTGTCTGATAAAATCTGTTCCATAATCCCTGCCGATTTCGCCTACCGACCAGGGCTTCAGCACTTCCTCGTACTGGTCGTGGGCATTGTTGACCATGATGCGCTTGTAATAAAACGGACCAACACGCAGGTAGAGTTTTGTTTCGGTGTATTTGATCTTTTCCAGCTTGTCCCCATCGTGGCAATAGCACACCGATCTGAAAACAAACTCGTTTTGTTTCAATTGGTCGGCATGGTAACTGTAAAAGGATATGGCATCCTTCAGGCGGAGATGGGAATAAAGCCGGTTCAGACTTTTCTCGGTCAGGTTGATGCAATCGAAAAACGAATTCTCCTGTGATTTGAAGTTCTGCAGGTGAATAAATGTGCGGTCGGGATGTTTCTTCTCCAGGTCATCAAGGGTGATTACCTGTTCAAACTGAAACTGGTGTTTGATGTTGGTCCAGATCAGGGTGATGTTTCGGTCGAAAGCAGTGAGCAGATCCTTGAACTTTTTGACTGCATAATACACACTGAATAGTGGACATGACAGATCCTTATCGCTGCCGTATGAATATCCGGGATCCAACACATCAGAGTTGTAAACCAATACAACTGTGGTAACTTTTTTTTCCTGCAGCAGTTGTGTGAAATCAGGGTGCAGCACCTGGAGGTTTTCGCTGTACTGGTTGGTGATTCCCTTGTATCCAACTATCGGAATATTTGCCTTCAGCGCTAAATTGGCCGTGAATGGCAGATCGGTAACGAATAGTGATGCAATCGTTTTTTGATCCTTTACTGAAACCGGCAGATAAACTGGTTGCTGGAATGACTGCTCAATGTTCAGCATGAGCGGTTTGTAGGATAAAATGGGTGTAAAGTCTGTTACCTCCGTTGTATTTTTTGTGTCCATTCTTTTATTTGGATTGTTTGATTTGTTTTTCTTATTGCTCTGGTGAAGATTGTTGGGCTTGCTGGTGAATGTACAGACCAATGGCCTGCCGGTTTTTTATTTGGTTGATAACAACCGAATCGCTGGAGCGCGGCAGATCCTGTTTGAAATGATCTGCCTGACTCATGGAGATATCGGCAGCGGTACGCATCCGTTCCCGGGCATATTGTTCGAACCAGCAGAGCACCTTCATCCCATCGATTTCGGCAAACAGTTGACCGAATTCGCCTTTTTTGATTTTTCGAAATACAAGATTAATGTCTGCAAGGTTTAGGTAAGGGTATTCCTGAACAATGATGGTGGCAGTTTCTTCGATCTGTTCAGGAGTCATTTTCCGCAAGGCATTCACAAAATCGTTCAGGTTTACGATCCAAACGGAAACATAAGCGATTTGAAAATCTTCCGAATATTCCCTGCGGATGCTCGCAAGTGTTGGTGCGGAGCTATTCAAAGCCAAGGCCGGAGAGTTTTCTTTCTGATACACCCGAAGACATCTGGCAGGTGCAAACTCTGCCAAAAAGCCTTGTTTTGTGGCCGGAAGATTTGATTTTGATTGGTATTTTACAATTTCTGACATGATTATTCTGCTCCTAAACGGTTCATTAATTGTTGTTTGTAGTCAATTTGCCGCTGATCAACTAATTTCTTAGTTATAGCATTTTGAACTTTCAGTTCAAAGAATCCCTTCCATCCCTTTTTGATCGACTGATGGATGATCTCAATCGCTTTTTCCATGTTACCTTCTGAAAGATCAGTAAGGTCTTTCAAGGCTCCCTGCTCGCTGATGGGTTTGTAACTGAACTGGAATTGCTCTTTTTTGAAATTGGTCCACAGTGTCCATGCTTCCACAAACCGATCATCTTCCCAGGGAAGTTCTACCTTCGTATTTCCATCGAACTCACTGCGGAGCCAGCTGTGGAAATTTACAAGGATCTTTTGTGAATGGTCGAAACGACCGGCCTGACGTGCACTGATTTTTCCTTCTGCAGCCAGTTCCTGAAACAATTCCTGAAGCTGACCAACGGCCTTAACGTATTGTGGAATCATAAATTAGTTTAAAGTTGGAATTTCAAAATTGGAGAGTTGTCCTGATGTCTATTACAGATCAATTGCCCATCCCATTAATGCGCGAAATATTTGATAGTCATCTTTGTCTGGATATTTATCAATCAGGTTGTCAATAAGCCGATTGGGAATACTCATACCAGCAAAAACTTTACTTGAACTCCAATTTCTTGCAAATTTGAGGTTATGTAGTAGCGTAATTTTTGTAGCTATTTTGGTGTTGTGCTGTTCAACTTCCTTTACTATCAATCTGAACAAACACCTTGCATCAGATAATTCCTGATCCTTCAACTCATCAAGTAACCGGCGAAATTGATCTTCACTCACATATGATTTTCGCTTACTCAATTGTTCTCCGGCCCAATACTTGGTTACATGAAACTGTTTCCGATGTTTTTCTTCGGTTGTCAAATTATTGCTCATCGTAATAAACCTTAAAGCGATCCAGAAATTCGAGTTTGGCCTGCTGCGGATTCATATAAGTAATTCGTCCCTGATTGTAAAAAGCGCTGTATTCAACTTCCTGAATAAAAAGATCAGTTGATTTGATCAGGTGCAAACTGGAAAAATCCAGGCTATATTTTGCACAGATTGCTTTCATGATGTTTTCTTCAATTTCCGCATATTGCGGAATGTGAACTTTCAACGGTTTGATCATATCGCCGATATAGGCTTCGGCGGCATCGTGAAGCAAGGCCAGTAGTTTCAGTTTCGGATCAATTGAAAAATCCCAGAATGAAAACTCATCGCAAACCATCACGCAGTGCTGTGCAATAGAGAAATAGGAAGGTGTCAATCCGGAGAAATGGCCTTTGTTGGCCAATCCTGTGGCAATATCGCGGATGTCGATCATTTCGGGTGTTGGCTCGAACAGGTTGAATTGTTTCCCGGAAATGGTTTGGATAATCCCGGTTTCTATGGAAAGGTCAAGGATGTTCATGG
>DPRM01000043.1:0-11007 GCA_003537645.1 Prolixibacteraceae bacterium | reverse complement strand
CTTTTACTCGGGAAACTCAAATGTCCTTTTCTGATGTGTAAAGGGAATGCTGTACTGGTATCGGTTGTTGAGTGCCCTAAATAGTTTTTGCTGGGTGGTCCTGATTTCATTTCCGATCATACTGTAGTCCAATTTTAAATTCTGAAGTTTCGCATTGAGCGACCCTATCATTTTCTGTTCCTCGGCGGCACCGTATAAAAATTCGAAGATTAATTCCTGGTATATCAAAAACGATGGACGGAGATTCTTGTCAATAATATTCGGGTTCAGTAACTGAATCCATCGGATAAAACCTTTTTTATCCAAACAAAGCCGCGGGTAGTTGTCACCAAACAGCGTTTTGTTCGGCTTTTTTACCGAAGATTTTGCCAAAATCAGGTCATTTTTGATTTTATCCCCCTGATTCTCCGGGTCAATTTTGAAGAAATCGCACAACGGTTTGATATAAATATGTTCATCATCATTCTTCACGGTAGAAGTGAACATTTGTAATGCTGTTTTTTCCATTTGTTTTTTTTTATTGCTGATTATTGTTGATAATTTTAAACTGATTGAATTGATTCGGTGATTCAAAAGAATTTTACAGCAGTTGATTGAATCGTTGGATTGTTGAAGAGTATGTCAAAACATTCCCTTTTAAAATCTAACAATCCTGGAGCATCGGATTCAATTTTAAATAACCATCCGTAAAGGATCCATTCTGGCAGACAAACCATTTTTTGAAGTTCACCATCATAAGAAACAATGGTATTTTCAGATGAGTATTCGCTCAGAAACTCACTTTCTTCAATCTTTTTGATTTCATTGGAATAATCAACTCCAAGCACTTCACAAATCGGTTTTATGGCGATCAAATACGCTCCATCTTCGGCAAGAAAATGAATCGACTTGCCTTCAAACTCTAAAAATTTCATAACGTTTTCATTCATAAATCATTGATTAATATTTATAGAACTGTCTCTAAAAAATGCTGTCTGGACTTAATTTCTTCAATATTAGCCCACGGCTGATTTGCAGTAGTTGCCTTTCTGATGTACTTAGGATATTTGAATAGAATCCGATTGATGTCCGAGGGAAACACTTCTGTTAAATTCATTTCAGCCAATATTTTCTGAAGTGTTTTATTTGTAATTCCCAGTTGACGACAGGCTTCGGTCTTAGTCATAGGTGCTACTTTCTTACTGTCGTTGGCAGCAATCTCTTCTCTAACTGTTTCCCGTAAAATGCCCTGAAAATCTTCCAGCGAAAGTCCTTCAAGAATGATCCTTTTATCCATGGCGCTATTTTATTCGGGTTATTTCTATCACTTTTGTCTCTTTGTTTTTCCGGGTAACGAATCTCATCCCATGCTCACTTTGGATGATTTGCGCAGTAGTTCTAACCGATGACATTCTGGCAATTGGGTAGGTTACCGTTTTAAATAGTTCTAGACCCTTTAAAACTGGGGCGATTGGTGCTTTTTTAATGGCTTTTTTGTCTTTTTTTTCGTTCATCATACCTTTATTTATTTATTTATCGAATAATTATCTTAGTTTTGTCTAAATGCTACTTTGATAAAAGTATAAGTAACATCGAATAAACAAACAAGTATTAAAGAAATATTCAAATAAAGTAATCAACATGGGTATAGGTGAGAAAATCAGAGATTTAAGGATAGAAAAAAGGATGTCGCAAAAGGAATTAGCGGAGAAAATGGGCCTTGCTGTTGCAACAATCAGCAGTTATGAGGTGAATAATTCGCAACCCAATATTGAAAAGCTAATACATTTATCAAAACTATTAGGTGCCTCAATTGATGAAATTGTGGGTAATTCCGGATACCCTACCAATCATATTAACAGCAACGATTCTACCCGGATAAAAACGATGATTTATTACGACATCGATGCTGCGGCAGGCAATACCTCAATGTTTGAAACATGGATGCAATCTGAATGCAAAGAAATTAGTGTGCCTGGCTTTGGGGATTGCGATTTTGCACTAAATGTATGGGGGGATAGTATGTTTCCAAGCCTGCAGAACGGATCAATTGCTATTTGCAAAGAATGGAAGCAAAACTTTATCGAATACAGACATATCTATCTGATCATCACCAGTGAAAATCACCGAATGATCAAGTACATTATGCCCGGTAGTTCGGATGAAACAATTAGCTGCGAAAGTGAAAACAAGCTTTATCCACCCTTTGAGATCCGCAGGGATGAGATTTTGAAACTATACATTGTAAAAGGGAGCATCGAAAGGAGCTCTATTTAGACTCCCTTCTCTTTCTTTTTTTCTGTTCATCCTTGCTTTCACCTAGCCATATGTCATAATCAGCTAACTTCTCAGTCATTAAATCTTTTTGAATAGCCTGAGTATATTTATTGAATGATTTTTCGGTGGTATGGCCAGTAACTGCCATAATGAATTGTTTAGGAATTCCGCGACCTAAGAGATTACTGGCAAATGAGCGTCTGGCAGTATGCGTTGTTATCAGCTCGTATTTAGGTTGGGAATATTCCACTCTTTTACCCCCTTCGGTTCTTGAATAAATTACTTTCTCATTGATTTGAGCAATCATGCCGATAATTTTAATCTGCTTATTAAATTTTTGCTGACTAATGGTTACTGGAAATCCATCATGTTCAACAATTTGCCTGACAAGTTTATGCATTGGAATTTTGAGCTTTGGTCCGTTTTTGTTGGCAATGGCATGAATGAATCCTTTTTCAAGATCAAATTGTAATTCCGGATCAATTGACAAATAGTTTTCAACCCGAAGTCCGGTCCAGCAACCAACAACAAAGAGTTTTCTTGCCCGGTTTAGTGCATCAATCTGACGAACAATATTTGCTTTGGTAATCATAGCTTGCTGCTCCTTATTGGTATCTATAATTTTGTTTCCCTTTTGAAGCTGCTTCCTTTTGTTCTCTTTTTGGATTTCAATAATAATGTCTTCCGTAATCTTGACATCATAAATACGTTGAATCTCCTCCTCTGTTAGATATATATTAAAAACATCTTCAGCCATTACCTTGAATGATTCAAAAGTGTTTAGAGTGTTTATTTCATCCTCTGATGCTTTGTTGAGTATTCGTTTCAGGTCTCGGATCATAGAACCAGTATAGTTAGCTGAAAACCCTTTGCCCTGTAACCAATTCACAAACTCACGGTAAAATTTCTTGTCTATCCGTTCAAAAGTTAAACTGGAATCAAATTCGCGGAGTTTATTTAATACTGTCCGAAAGGAATTGGCAAATTCGTGTCCTTTATTCTGCTTTGCTTGTTTCACAAACTCTTCCGAATAATCGAAAAATGATGTATGTGTCGCAGGCTTGCCATATAATTTCTGATTGATGCATTGAGCAAAAGTTTCATTGGTTAAATGAAATGGATCCACTTCATCCATTATGTCAATAATTGCTTTTTCGATTTTCACCAATTCATTATTTGTCTTTTCGTCTTTAGTTCGCTGTTTGTCCTTACGCCAATCATTAATATTTTCGATTGTGATACCAGGATAATAGGTGAGATTTATTCTTTTCCCATTTTTTTGAATGCGGTAAATTGCATAAATAGAGTCTCTGCTTAAGTAAAAGCCTATGGCCATAATTGGTAAAAATTAAGTGGTAAAAGTATGCATCAAAAATAATACATTCATACCACTTTCATACCACTATATTCCAAAAACATATAAACAACCTTGAAAATAGTAAATGAATAATCTTCTGTATTCCTTACTATCATTGAATTTATGGAATTATTTCAGGAATTAAATATGCATATATGCTATCTTGTTCTGGGCACGGGTAGAAGTATCAAAAGCGCTTAAATTCAATGATTTAAGCGCTTTTTCTTTTAGGGGAATTTTCATCAAATACCCTTAAATATCAAAGGAAAAGCGACAAAATCGAGACCAAACTCAAAATCACTTTTTCTGGTCGCGTCAAATCACGCAACGAATTGATTCAAAACATTTTATTTGACTCTTTTTGACTCATTTTTGCACTTTTTATTTAGTACAAATTGAGGTATTTTAGATCGTCTGCGAGACCAGATTTTTGATTTTGTTAATTGTCGTATCATAAAAATTGTAATTAATTTCTTATTAAGAAAAAGTAGAAAAGCCGATGATGGTAGAACATCCATTTGTGTTAGAATTACCTACCAAGGTAATTCGGATTGAACTCGCCACTGAAATTTATTCGTCAATCAATCATTGGGACAGCTCCCGACAGCGATAAAAGATAAAGCAATTGGCGCTAGAGTTGACAACGAACGTCTTGATCGGATCAAAACTGAAATCCAGGATATGTTTAATCAACTTCGCTCAATTAATGAAGATTTCGATGTAAATACAATTAAACGCAGACTTTTGAATATTCAGGAATAAAAAGGCATCCTTGTCGTATTTGATTATTACCTGGATAGCATTCTTGCCAAGCTAAACAAAGGATATTCAATGGAGCCTTATAAACATTATAAATCTTCAAGAAAGCGATTGGCTGAATTTATAAACTCCAATCTAAGAAGACCTGATATCTCTGTGCAGAGTATCGACTACAAATTTCTGGATGCATTCGACGTTTTTATTAAAAAGGATTTCAACAAGGTTCAGAATACTGCCTGGAATTACCACAAACATCTCAGACGGATTTTAAATCTCGCAATTTCACTTGACTATATTGATAAGAATCCATATTTAAAATTTAAAGTCGGGCTGGATGAAACACACCGTGAAATTCTTTCCATAGAAGAGTTGAAACGGGTTGAAGACAAGCAAATTGAAATCGAACGATTGACTGTTGTTCGGGATATCTTTGTTTTTGCCTGCTATACCTGACTTTCCAATGCTGACATATCAAAACTTAGCGATATGCACCTTCAACAAAAATCGGAGGGCAAACTATGGATTATTATTGACCGGTCAAAAACAAATAACAGGTGCCGCATCCCCATCCTACCTAAAGCAAAAGAGATATTGAATCGGTACAAGGATTATCCCAAAACCAGTGGGAAGAACCTTTTACTTCCAGTATTAACAAATCAAAAAATGAACATTTATTTGAAAGAGTTAGGAGACTGGAAATAACCTTTTGACCATTACTAGTGACATAATGGATATTTCGAAGTTGGAATCCAGTGAATTTAAAATTTTAAAAAAGCAGATTAAAGTAAAGACATTTTTATCCAGTCTGGTTGAACAATATTCATTTCAAATCAAAGCCAAAGATCTTGAATTTAACTTGACTTTCACCGAAAATTGCGATACTGTCACACTGTTTACTGATGAAGATCGGCTTCGTCAGATATTCATAAATTTGATTGGTAATGCACTGAAGTTTACCTCAAACGGAAATATTGAAATTGGCTGCACAAAAAAGAATAATTCCATTGAATTTTACGTCAAGGATTCGGGTATTGGTATTCCGGCAGAGTATCACGATAAAATATTTGATCGTTTTCGGCAGGTGGAAGATGCTAATACGCGAAAATATGGTGGAAATGGTCTTGGATTAGCAATTACAAAAAGCCTGATTGAATTAATGGATGGAAAGATTTGGGTAGAGTCTGAATTCGGCAAAGGCTCAACCTTTTATTTCTCGTTGCCATTGACTCCTTGACATGTAAAAACAACATATCTATTTTAATGTGAAGAAGATTTTTCGGCAAAACCGAAGCCATTGTAAAATAAAAACATGCTTTCTAAAATTGATAAATGCAACGATTTTCACCTCTCAATTTGTTAATATTCCCAAATCAAGCCAGCGAAACAACAACAACATATTAAAACATTCCTACCTTTGAAAAACATTTTTTCAGTATTTTGCGTTTTAACCAACAGATGAAGAAACTGTTATCCATATCACTGGCTTTGCTTATGCTACTTTCGGGGATGCAGCTCACCATTTCCATGCATTATTGCGGGGGTGAATTTGCTGATTCAAAAGTATCGCTTAACGGACATATAGCGTCATGCGGTATGGAAGGAATTGTTGGTAATTGTACTGATTCCGAAAGCAGTCTTGATGAAAGCTGCTGCAAAAACCAGATTTCGGTTTATGCGATCGACCAAAATTTCTCGCCAACCTTTACTGAATTCCATACGTTTGCTCCAAATATTTTGCAGGTTTTTCATATTCCTGCAAGCATTTCTTTTCATTCATTTACTGCAATTAATCTTACCAGCACCGATGCCAGTCCGCCTGAAAATGTGTTGGTAAATGCTGTAAGCCTGCCAAAAATTTGCGTTTTCCTGATTTGATTTCTTGTGTTAAAAATTCAGACAGAAGATTTCTTCTTCTGAATAACCATTTTTCTTGTGCCTTGATACTTGTATCCTGATACCTGATACTATTTTATATTAACATCAAATACTTAATATCATGAAAACTTTAAAAATCATCATAGTCGCTTTATTTTCAATAGCTCTGGGTTCGAATGCTTATGCCCAAATGCACGATCATTCCAAAATGGCTTCAACAAAAACTGAAACTCTCAAAGTTTCGGGCAACTGCGAAATGTGTAAGGCACGCATCGAAAAGGCCGCAAAGCTTGACGGTGTAAGCAAAGCAGAATGGAGTACCAAAACCAAAATGCTATCAGTGACCTTTGATCCTGCGAAAACAAACCTTGAACAAGTTGGTAAAAAAGTTGCCGCTGCAGGTCACGACACCGAAAAAGTGAAAGCAACCGATGCGGTTTACGATAAACTTCCGGGCTGCTGCAAATACCGGTAATTTGGAAACAATTTGAAGATGGGGAATTTTGAAGATTTATAAATGAACTTCAATGCCCCCTCTTCTAACATCTTTAAATTTTCAAATAAAAAAATTTCAAATTATCCCCATGCTAAATAAAATTCTAAAATATTTTCTGGAACACCGGATGATTTCGATGCTGTTACTGGTCGTTTTTATCCTTCTGGGAACCGTGTATGCCCCTTTCAACTGGCATACCGGACAACTCCCGCGCGATCCGATTCCGGTAGATGCCATTCCTGATATAGGAGACAACCAGCAAATTGTTGCTACCGAATGGATGGGCCGTTCGCCAAAAGACATTGAAGACCAGATCACTTATCCGTTGAGCAGTTCGTTGCTGGGCATTCCGGGAGTGAAAACCATCCGGAGTACTTCCATGTTTGGAATGTCGTTCATTTACCTGATTTTCGACGATGATGTTGAGTTTTACTGGAGCCGTTCACGGATTCTTGAAAAACTCAATTCGTTGCCATCGGGCACGTTACCTCAAGGTGTTCAACCTTCTTTGGGCCCCGATGCCACAGCGCTGGGACAAGTTTTCTGGTACACCCTCGAAGCCCGCGACCCTAAAACAGGCAAACCGACCGGCGGCTGGGATCCGCAGGAGTTGCGCACTATTCAGGACTTTTACGTAAAATATTCACTTTCGTCGGCCAGCGGTGTTTCCGAAGTAGCAAGCATTGGCGGTTATGTAAAGGAATATCAGGTCGATGTCGATCCAAATGCCTTGAAAGCTTATGGTGTTTCGGTGATGGATGTGATGCAGGCCGTAAGTAAAAGCAATCTGGACATTGGCGCCGAAACCATCGAACTGAACAAAGTGGAATATGTAATCCGCGGTTTGGGATACGTGAAAAACCTTGACGATTTGAACGAAGCGGTTATCACCGTTCGCGACAATGTGCCGGTTCGGATCCGCGATGTGGCAAAAGTCAGCTTTGGCCCGGCTCCCCGCCGCGGCGGNNGTGGTGGTTGCCCGTTATGGTTCAAATCCGCTGGAAGTGATCAACAATGTCAAGAAGAAAATCGCCGAAATTGAAACGGGACTTCCGTCTAAAACCCTGGCTGATGGCACCGTTTCGAAGGTTACAGTTGTGCCGTTTTACGACCGCACCGGCCTGATTCAGGAAACAATAGGAACGCTGGAATCCGCACTGTCGCACGAAATTCTCATTTCGATCATTGTCATTATCGTGCTGATTTTTAATCTCCGCGCTTCCATTATCGTTTCGTTCCTGCTGCCTGTTGGCGTGCTGATGACTTTCATTGCGATGAAATGGATGGGCGTGGATGCCAACATTGTCGCCCTTTCAGGAATTGCCATTGCCATTGGTGTAATGGTCGATATTGGGATTGTGGATGTTGAAAATATCATCCGACATCTCGAAATGCCCGAAAACGAAAATGCACGTGGAAAACGCCTTGTACAGGTGATTTATGAAGCAACTTCTGAAGTCCGGGGTGCGGTTACTGTAGCGCTTGCAACCACGGTGGTGAGTTTTCTTCCGGTTTTTGTAATGGAAGGCGCCGAAGGAAAGCTTTTCACGCCGCTGGCTTTTACCAAAACGTTCGCGTTACTGGCTTCTTATGTATTGGGAATGATTGTATTGCCCACGCTGGCTTACTACTTTTTCAACTTCAGAATAGATACCAAACGAACTAGAAATGTATTTAACTGGATATTGATTGTTGCAGGTGTGCTGATTGTTAGCATTTGGGGAATCTGGCCCGCCCTGGCGCTTTTGGCCATTGGTGTTAATAACCTGCTGGCTCCGCGCTGGCCGGAGAATAGAAAGCATTTTACCAACCTGATCAATATTGCGATCACCCTTTTGTTCGCGGTGTATTACCTTGCCATTGGCTGGCTGCCGCTGGGCGCTCACATCAGCAATTTCTCCAATTATCTGTTTGTTGGTTCAATCATTGCCCTTGTATTGCTACTGCTCTCCCTGATCGTATATTTCTATGTTCCGGTTCTTAAATGGGCTTTGCGCAACAAATGGACATTTATGGCTTTGCCGATAGCAACCATTCTTTTTGGAATACTGGCATGGCAGGGAGTTCACCGTGTTTTTGGTTTTGTGCCTGAAGGGATTCAGAAAACAGACACCTGGCAAAGTTTCAATAAAACATTCCCCGGATTGGGCAAAGAATTTATGCCTGCCCTCAACGAAGGGTCGTTTTTGCTGATGCCCACCAGTATGCCACATGCCGGTATCGAAATGAATCAGGAGTATGTTGAAATACTCGACAAACGTTTGTCGGCCATTCCTGAAGTGGAGATTGCCGTCGGGAAGTGGGGCCGAATCAATTCAGCCCTGGATCCCGCACCGGTGCAGATGTTTGAGAACACGATCAATTATTTGCCTGAATTTATTCTGGACGAAAACGGGCACCGGATGCAGTTTAAGGTGGACAAGGAAGGAAGTTACCTGCTTCAGGATGGATCGACCTATAACCGCGAGCGCGACGGATATCGAAAGCTGACCAAAGAGCAACTTGTACCTGATAAAAATGGAGATAACTTCAGGCAATGGCGGGCCGAAATTAAAAGGCCAGACGATATCTGGAACGAAATAGTGAAAGTGACCAATATTCCGGGATTGACTTCAGCGCCTCGTTTGCAGCCCATAGAAACCCGGCTGGTCATGTTATCGACAGGAATGCGGGCGCCAATGGGACTAAAAGTGTATGGTCCCGATCTGGAAACCATCGAAAAAGCAGGAATTCAACTGGAAACTTTCCTGAAAGAAGTTCCTTCGATCAAAGCGCCTTCTGTTTTTTACGACCGGGCTGTGGGCGCTCCATACATCGAAATAAAGCTCAACCGGCCAGCCATTTCCCGCTACGGAATGGCAGTTCAGGATGTTCAGGAGATATTGCAGGTTGCCGTTGGCGGAATGGCTTTGACGACTTCGGTTGAAGGGCGCGAACGGTTCCCAATCAGAGTACGTTATGCACGCGAATTACGTTCGAGTCCCGAAGAGATCAAAAAAATTCTGGTTCCTTCCATGACAGGCGTTCAAATACCGCTTGGCGAATTGGCCGACATTACTTACACTCGCGGCCCGCAAATGATACGAAGCGAAAACACTTTCCTGAACGGTTATGTGATTTTCGACAAGGTGGAAGGACGCGCAGAAGTGGATGTGGTGGAAGACGCCCAGAAATTCCTGAAAGAGAAAATAGCGTCGGGTGAACTGGTTTTGCAGTCTGGTGTAAGCTACGCTTTTGCCGGAAACTACGAAAACCAAATCCGCGCGACCAAACGTCTGGCCATTGTGATTCCGATCAGTTTAATCGTGGTATTTCTGTTACTTTATTTTCAGTTTAAAACATTTACCGCTTCGTCGATCCACTTTTCAGGCGTTTTTGTGGCTTTTGCCGGAGGATTTATCATGCTCTGGTTGTACAGTCAACCCTGGTTCCTGAATTTTTCAATTTCCGGAGTCGAAATGCGCGATATGTTTCAAATTCATACCATTAATCTAAGTGTTGCAGTGTGGGTCGGATTCATTGCCCTTTTTGGCATTGCCACCGACGATGGCGTTTTGATGGGAACCTATATCCATCAGGTATTTGAAGAACGCAATCCAAAAACAGTTGAGGAGGTTCGGGAAGCGGTTGTAATTGCCGGTAGTAAACGTGTCCGTCCTGCAATGATGACTTCGGCGGTTGCCATTATCGCCCTTTTGCCTGTGCTTTCGTCAACCGGGAAAGGTGCGGATATTATGATCCCAATGGCAATCCCAACTTTTGGTGGCATGATCATCCAAACCATGACCATGTTTGTGGTGCCCGTCCTGCAATGTTTTTGGAGGGAAGGTGAAGTGAGAAAAGAACAAAAACGATTAGCCACTCAAACATTGAGTATTGGAGAGGAGGAAAACCATGAATAGCAACAAATTCAAAGTTTCAAGTTTCAAGTTTCAAGTAATCCACGCAATAAATAGAATTGCAGGAGTAATACTAATCTTATTGTTTTCATCCACTGTCCATTCGCAGGATTCGCTGTCGGTTTATCTGGAGCTGGCCGCCAAAAACAATCCGGGGGTGAAGGCTGCCTTTAGCCAATATCTTGCAGCTTTGGAAAAAGTTCCGCAGGTTGGTTCCCTACCCGATCCGCAGGGGTCGTTGGATTTTTTCCTGAAGCCGATGGAGTTGCTCGCCGGAAATCAGGTAGGAAGCGTCAGTGTAATGCAAATGTTTCCCTGGTTCGGAACCTTGAAACTGGCTAAAGACGAAGCTTCGCTGATGGCAA
>DPRM01000082.1 GCA_003537645.1 Prolixibacteraceae bacterium | reverse complement strand
AAACATTCAGGCGCTTTGATGTCTTCCAGGTTGATTCCTCCAAAAGTGGGAGCGATGGCTTTCACTACCTCAATCAGTTTTTTCGGGTCTTTTTCGTTTACCTCGATATCAAAAACATCCACATCGGCAAAAATCTTAAACAACAAACCTTTGCCTTCCATCACAGGTTTTCCGGCTTCGGGCCCGATATCGCCCAATCCCAAAACAGCTGTTCCGTTTGAAATCACCGCCACCAGGTTTCCTTTTGATGTGTATTTGTAAACATCTTCCGGGTTATCATGAATTTCGAGACAGGGTTGCGCCACTCCGGGTGTGTAGGCCAGCGAGAGGTCGTGCTGGGTACTGTGCGGTTTTGTAGGAACTACTTCGATTTTTCCGGGACGCCCGTCCATGTGGTATTTCAGGGCTTCTGACTTGCTGATTTTTGCCATGACATCTGACTTTTGGTTTTGCTTAAATGTAAGAAAACAAAGCGTTGGCAATTAGGATTTTAATCAGGGTTTATGATTGTTTTCAAGCGCTTCTCCGCCACAAAATCTACAAATTGAAAATCTGTGAATCTGTGGCATTTTCAAACAATTTCTGCCACTGATTCACAGATGACAAACAGCAATAATGAATGAATTCGATTATGACTTCATGACTTCATTTATTTCACTTTCATTCTATACAACGAAGTCAGCGTTGTAACAAACAGCGTGTTTCCATCCTTTCCACCAAATATCATCGAAATGGGTCGTTCGGGAAGATTAATCCGGTTGCCGCAACTTCCATTTCAAGCTTAATAACAGCTTACTTTCGCAACTATATCCATTTGGCGATTGTACTGATTGCGGTTCGCCATAGCCATCGGGAGCAAACTTTGTTGCCTGCACCGAAACCCCAAGTGACATATAGTTTTTGGCTGTGGTTTTACTTTTAATCGAGTCCATATTTTTGTCCGTATTCTTTTAAAGTCTTTAAAAAATCAGGATTAGTTTTCTCGTTAAAAAAAATTTCATATTCCTTCTTTGCCCTTTCAAATTGCTTTAATTCTCCGAAAACAACAAGTTTTCCTAAAGGTAATAAGCCAAGTATTTCGGTGTCCAGTAAATCCAGAAGAGCTTCTTTTGTTTTTGTCCTGTCGAAGAAAGGCAAAATGTATATTTCGAGATTTGTCCGCATTTCAAAAATAAGTTCGTTCTCATTTGTGCTTTCGTCCACGTCGTACCAAGTGTCGAGTTGGTTTCTGAGTACTCCAATTCTTTTTCTTATAATGCAATCAAGTTCTGTAGGGAAAGTGGGAAGCTCTTTGCCTTGGTGGTAAGTCAATCCCGTCCAATACTCAGGAAGAAAAAGTCCTGTGTTAATAGTAAATTTATTGTGATCTCGTGAATACCAAGTACTTTTTTGAATATTAATGATTTGACCAACGCCTTGTCTTTGAATGTAGAAGTTGTTAGATTTCTTTTTAAATCCTAAAGGTTTTAGAATTTCGTGAAATCCTTCTTTAACAATTTTTTCAAATTTTATCTCTGTCAGCGTCTTCATAATTTGTCTGTCAGTTTCGGTTTTTTAAAATCACAGAATAACCTTGCCAACTATATCCACTTGCCAATTGTCCTGATTTATCCCGATGTACATCGGGATTGCGGTCCGCGATAGTTAGCGGAAGCAAACTTTGTTGCACGCACCGAAACCCCCAATTGACATATAATTTTTGCTAGCATTTGGCGTTTTCTTTTTCTTTTTCAATTTTATCCAATATCATCCAAAGTGGCTCATTATAAATATCTGTTATATCGACATTGTAATGAAGTAAAGTCCGTTTGATTATTTCATTTCTCACATCTTCAATTTTCTCTAAATCTTCCCAAGGCTCGAAATGTGATAAAATACTTTGGTCTGAATAGAATCCTCCATAATAGTCTAGGTCAAAAACTTTATTGAAAAAATCCACTCCAATATTCTCATATTTATCTATTTGTTCACTTGATGCAAACATTAATGGAACTTTTGTTCCTGGTCTTGGCAAATCGTCATTGTTATCCTTGTACAACTGGAAGCTATCTTCCAAAGCAATCAAAGCTTTAGCGGGCGAACTACCATGTCCAACCAGGCCAGACCAATTAATAATTCCTGCTCCAAAAGCATTTTTTTCTTCTCCATCATTTGGATTTGTCCACGTTTTAGTTGGATAATCCGAGAACACCCAATCCGTCTTAGAATAGGATTTTAGTCTTTTTATAATTGCTTTTAAAATGTCCATTGTGTCTGTTTACGTTTGCTACCAACCTTTGCAACTATATCCACTTGCCGATTGTCCCGATTACGGCCTGCAAACTTTGTTGCCCGCACCGAAACCCCAATTGACATATAGTTTTTGTTTACGGTTCGCCCTTTTTATCGTCAAAATGGTAATTCATCATTTGAGTCAATTATTGGTTCAGGTTTTGGAAATTTTGTCTTGTAATATGAATTAAGAAATAGTCCAACAGTCGTTACTGAATTTATAATAAAGTAGGTATAAATTGTGTCTGATATTAAATAGTCATCATCAGTCTTTCCGTGAAAATTTGTTTTCTCACTTCTCAATTTCTCAATGGCTTGATTAATTGATAAAAGCGAGCTGCCTATTGTTTTAATTTCTATTGGATGCTCGTTATTGGTTATATTGAACTCTTTTAGGATTATTGAGGTCAGTTTGTATAGAGTTTCTCCGCCGCTTATTTTGCTACTTATTCTTTCATCTTTTAGTATTTCCTTTAATATACTTTCAAGAGCAGAATTAGCCAAACCGACTGCAATACTTGGATCGCTTTCAACTTGTTTATATGCTTTTGTAAAGGTGTCGTAAGCCGTTTTGTACTCGGATTTTAATTCATTTTTAAAAGTGGGAATAGAAGGAATAAAGTCTGGAGTATCAACACCCAAGTCAATAGCAATTTTGAGTATGTCTGTTCCACTCATGCTATGTAGCGTCAAGGTTAAATCAATGTCTTTGTTTGGTTTCTCGACTATTTTAAAATTCTCCCAAAAGTCATTATTAAAACCATAAGGCTCATAATTGTTTTTGTACCATTTTTCAATATACAAACGGACTTGTTTGTACGATTTATACTCATCCCAAATTGCCTTCTCAACTGAGGTAATAAGTTGCATTTGATATTTGGGTGAAATTAAGTCGTCCATTGTTTTTATCAATTTTGTTAAAATGTTATCATTTCAAGTCTGCATCGATCTCATAGAGTGACCGCTAACGTTTATATGTCTGATTTTTTCAGATATATCAAGCCAATTTAGCTGGATAGGTCTGAAAAATATTATCCTTTATTTTTTAATAAAACTATAAATTTTCATCTCATAAATCATCAAACGGAGATTTAATTTTTTGAATTGATTTGGGTTTACTTTACCCGATATCCATACAACGAAGTGAGCGTTGTAACAAACAGCGTGTGTCCATCTTTTCCGCCAAAGGTCATCGAAATGGGGCGTTCGGGCAGATTAATCCGGTTGATTTCAACCAGGTTTTTATCGTACACAAAAATCTGTCCGTCGGCTAAATACAGATTTCCGTCTTTGTCAACAACGGTGCTGGTTTCACCACGGGGAAATATTTCTGTCAATCCTGAAAGTTTTCCGTTTGCTGCAACTTCCATTTTAACGGTTCGTTTCGAAATCTCGTCAGACGCATAAATTGCCTGACCTGGAACTGCTGCGTTCAACTGTGCACAACGCCCAATATCGTAAGTTTCCTGAATAAAAGTAACTCCGTCGGGTGCAGCAAAGGCCGAGTCAGGAAAGTATTCTGCCGCTTTGTCGAAAGTATAATGCCAGCGACTGGCCGGATAAAATGTCTTATTCAGGTTTTTAATATCCTGATTTGCGACTCTTTTCATCGGTGCAAAAGTTGCTTCTGGATTTTTCGGGTCTATGGAATAGCACAATGCCGCCCAGCCGCCGTTTCCATAACTGCTGTATGCCGGATTGTCGTCGGGCAGGCGTTTTACAGTTTCCTGTTTTCCGTTTGCAAGAAATCCGGGTTGCGGGTCGTAACGACAAACCACAAGCAAATTATCTTTTGAGTCAGTTGCCAGCACAAATGGTTGCAAAGGAATATCAGTCAGAATTTTTGCGCTTTGCGTTTCTGCCGACCATTGGTAAATCCGCTTTTTACGGGTCTCGCAGAAATACACGTTTCCTTTGCTGTCGGCAGTAATTCCCTGTGCAAAGTCAAATCCCGAAATCAACCGCTCCACTTTTCCAACTTGATTTTCAGGTTTCAGGGTACCTGTTTCAGTTCCGGTGACTGTCAGTTTCGCCAACTCCCATAGATAAGCCGGAAGTTCTTTATTGGCATCCCAAAAGGTAAATTCGGTTACCCACAATTTTTGGGTATAATTGTGCAGGTTTCGCACCTCAATATTTTCGCAATTCCACAACCGCGCCCCAAAACGCTTGGGTGTGGTAACCCTGATAACACGGTACATCCAGAGGTTGGCAAACAGGATATTTTTACAATCAGCCATTTCAATCATCTGGCATTCTTTGCCTTCAACACCCTCCTCTTCCAGTTGAAAAGCGTACAATTTCCAGTTCGAAACATTGTCGAAACGGGCTTCGTTGCGCACGTGGTGTTCAAGCGAAATGGCGTAAACACGCGCCTGAGTTGATGTATTGCTTACAAAAAGTCCGCTGGTGGCGTAAGTATTGGCAGTCCAGATATCTTTAAAAGTTCCGCCGCCGTTGTTGGTCACCCACAAACTCCAGTACTGGTTGTCCCATGCTTTGTCCAATCCTTCTTCGTGCACCGGATTTTCTGGCGAACTGATTTGCCCACGGTTTCCACGGTTCCGGTTATTTTCGTTTGTTGCTCCCGGTTTCCGCATGGTACCGTGACCGCCGGCAAATTTCACATCGTTCATGTACGATTTTTCGCCAGCCATCCATTTACAACCCACCGCGCGATAATTATACCCGCCGGTCGAAATACCGATTCCGTTCAACTGGTCGTCGCCACCTTCTGACGATTCAATCATAGCGCGCGGGCTGCCAAAACCACTGAACCAGGGTTCACTTTCCTTCAGCACAAATTGCGTGGCCCACGGATGCAACCCAATCAATTTTGTGCCGGGTTTCATTTTCAGCGTTTTTGTAAGCCGGTACCAGCCCTGCGGAACATAAATCGCCTCGTATTTCGAAATGGCATCCTGAAAAACCTGTGTATCATCGGTTTCGCCATCGCCTTTTGCACCAAGTTCTTTGATGTTCACCCATTTTTCCATCGCTGGCAATGCAGGAATATCATTCTTCAAACTGGATGAAACCTGTTCCAGTTGTTCAATATCAACAACGGTGGCAAATTTCGAATTGTCGTTTAAGTCATTCATCACCAAACCATACGCAAATTCTTTTACCCGATACGCTTTTTGCTTGTTCGAGATTTTTCTTTCACTTTTTCGAAACCTGGCCAACACAGGAACATCGCTGCAATCAGTTTTCACCACATTTATCTGCATCAGCGTGCTTTCGCGGTCGTCGAGAATTATCGCCGCTTCCGAAATATTTTCAAACAAACAATTTTCGAAATACAGGCGGTCGGTTGCTCCTTCTGCAATTTCAACAACCACCGGCGTGTTTCTTACCTGCATATTAACGATTGCCATTCCCGAATTGCGGCACTGCATTGCGGCTTTCCGCTGACCTTCGAAATACATGTCAACCAGCATCATCGGCCAGCTTGGCGAGGTTGGACCGGTAACAATTCCATAATCGCCACCCAAAAACTGCACATTTTCAAGCTCGTTGCCCACTTCCGAAATTCCGGCTTTCCCATTTCCGATTTTTATAACCGAATGGCTCACAAAACCGTGTTGCGCATAATGCGTGCGAAGTGCTACCGCTGCCTGATTTCCCTCTTCAATTGTGAAATCGATGTTCGAAACTGCGCTGTAAAAAGTTCCCGGGTTGGCATCGCGCACCTGCGATTCGTCGGTAACAATGCCGCCGGTAAACCAAATCATGTATTTCTCCTGATTTTTATCTCCTGTTGTTTCAGGTTGAAATCCGGGCGAATTTTTACCCAGAATAATTTCGGGCCGGGTTGTTCCATACCCGATTAGCCGCACTGCCGGCGGAATATAAATTGTTTTGCTGATTTTGTATTTCCCTTCGGGAATAAACAAAATCCCGAAATTCTTTTCGGTTTTTACCTGGTTGATGGCTTTTTGCAACGCTTCAGAAACATCGGTTTTCCCATCGTTTTCGAATGCATAATTTTCGGGTGTAAAATAAAATGCCCCGGTATCTTCTGGTTTTTGGGTATAAACTGATGCCGGATTTGTTACTGCCGCCTGAATCTGGATTGAAATTCCGGCAAACAGGAATGCAAAAATCAATTTTGAAAATTTTGATTTCATTGGTTTTGGTATTTTCAATTAAAACGAAAACGCCTGAAAAGAATGCGGTTTTATCGTAATTTCCAGAACGGCGGCATCTTTTCCGAATTTCCGGTTGCGGAACGACATGGCCGGGCGGGCAACGGTTGGTTTTGTTTCGCCGGTTTCAAGGTTTTTCACCTGTTTTACATCCAATCCCAAAAGCACTTTTACGGTTACCTCCTTATCGAGAAACGATTCCACCACAAACGATTTGTTGTCGTACGCAAAAAGGCTTACTTCGCCCGGCCCTTCCAGTGTTACAGGCAAATTGCCAGCTACTGTTTCGCGAATGCGGTTCAGCACATTTTCGGGCAAAATATAGAGGTCGATAAAATTATCGGGGATGGTGAGCACATAAAATTTACCTTTTGAAAAATCGGCGGCATGTAAAACGGGCCAGCCGTTGGTGTCGTCGCGGGCAGAAATCAATTCCCACGAATCGTTGGTGAGGTAGGTAACCTGTGGAATGATGATTTCCTTTTCAATTTTTGTGGTTGGTCCCCAGCCGGCAGCAAATTCTCTGACGCTGGCTTTTCTGTCAGTCACCTTCAGTTCGGCAATATTTTCAATTCCCCTGCCCTGCATGGCTTTGTAAAAACCCGATGTCACCACCACGCTCTTCCCGCTTTGCAGTTGTTTTTTGATTTTAGCTACGATATCCTTGTCAAAACTGGCGGTTTCAGTAAGAACCACCACCGGCTCATTTTCAGGAAACTGCGGCACAATATCCACCGGAATTCCAATCATTCCGAAATAAGTTTGCAGAAAATCCTCGCCTGTGGAATGAAATGGTTTGTAACATTTTACGCCCACCGGGTTGCCGAGTCCACCAAGAACTTTGTCAACCACCGACAGCGAATAACCGGCCACTCCCGAAAATTTGCGCGGAATAAATTCGCTACCGTCGGCTTGTTTACGTGGCTTTTTCATCTCGTCAAAATCGAAACTGGTTCCCGTTCCTTTCCACGAAGTCTGGTAATTCGGGTTGTAATTGCTGTTTATCTGGCGGATATCAAACAGCGTGATTTCGGGTGCTTTGGCAAACATTGTAATCCAAAGCTGTTCGGCATACCTGTCGAGGGGATTTCCGCCGCCTGTATCCACCCAGCCGCCAAAATTTTTGCCGGGTTTCAGGTTTTCGAAATACCTGAAAATGGCGTACCCGAGATATTGCTGCAGGTGCTGATTTCCGCTTCTGTCGCGGGTTTCGGTTCCGGTGTAAACGCCATCAAACTGAACGGGTCCGGCTTCGAGGTTAAAACCAAGTCCCTGGAAATGTTCGTACCAGTTGGGATATTTGATAATCACCTGTACTTTCGGGTTTACCTTTTTGGCAGGGTTAATCACCAAATTGTTGGCGGCATTTTTCATCAAATCCAGCCGGAAATCAGTCCAGCTTTTTTCGCCTTTGGCGGCAATGCACAAATCGCATTTGCAACTGGTAAAAAAGAAATCGTCGAGAATAAAGANNAGAAAGTCTGGAAATTGTTGCTTTCATCGATGGTGTAGGTGATTCCGCCAGCCACCTCAACACCTTTTGACTGAAAGAATTTTTTTGCTGATTCGAGCGTTTCATCGGGCACAATCAGCAAATCTCGGTGGGTTTCGAGGTAAATTCTGTCCACGTGCAACTGGCGCGAAAGTGTGTCCCAAACGGATGTGAGCCATTTCGGGTCGGCCATTTTTTCCACTTCATAAGCGCGGCAGTACACGGCTACTTTAAAGTTTTTGTACGCTTGTGCATTCATTTGTAAAGAAATGATGGTAAGCAAAATAGCAGAAATCAGTTTCAGGTTTTTCATGTTGGTTTAGTTTTAGTTGGATAAATAGGAAAGTACATTTTAGACAGACTTCGACTACGCTCAGTCTGACATCGAAAGCAACTACTTTCTCTGTCACAGTAAGCGTAGTCGAACTGTTAATTACAGTTTTTTGAACCGAACGGCCATTCCGCCGCCGGCACCCAAAGTAATGGGTAGCGTGGAAGTTTTGTCAACGGGAACGGTTGAAACGGCCACTTTTTCAGGCTCATTTTGCCAGGTGGTTCCGGGAGCGTCGGCATAAATCTGCGCTTCGTAGTTTCCTTCACCCAGAAAATCGAGCGAAACGGTGAATTCGCGCCCTTCTTCATTGGTCATGCTACCCAGGTACCAGTCGTCGCTTTTGCGGTCTTTGCGCACCGTGGTAACATATTCGCCAATTTCGCCATTCAGCACTTTGGTGTCGTCCCAATCCACCGGAACATCTTTCAGAAACTGGAATGCCGGGTATCCGTCGTAATTATCGGGCAGGTCAGCCAGCATCTGGATTGGCGAATACAATGTTACGTAATAAGCCAGTTGTTTTGCCAGCGTGGTGTGAACCGAGCGGTTGTTAAAACCCTGTTCTTCATTCAAATCGAAAATACCGGGTGTAAAATCCATCGGACCGGCCAACATGCGGGTGAAAACAAGTTTCAGTGTGTGGTCGGGCGGATTGCCATCGCTCCAAGCATCGTATTCCATACCGCGTGCTCCTTCGCGCGACATCATATTCGGATAAGTACGACGTTCGCCGGTGTCTTTTATTGGTTCGTGAAAATTAACAGCCAACTGGTATTCAGCCGCTTTTTTCAAAACATACCGGTAATAATTCACACCAAACTGACCGTGGTGCCACTCTTTCATATTTAACCGCGAACCCACCTGACCGATTTTGATATCGTGAATTCCCATTTTCTGGTACAAGGCCATTCCCGAATCAATCTGCGTCAGATAATTAATGAGGTTCGAACCGGTTTCGTGGTAACCAATCAGTTTCACGCCTTTGCTGTCGCCGTATTTCACCACTTCTTCCAAATTGAAATCGTCGGTGCTTTTTGTAAAACTGAACATGTGCATGGCATTTTCGTACCACGCCGGTGTCCAGCCTTTGTTCCAGC
>DPRM01000077.1 GCA_003537645.1 Prolixibacteraceae bacterium | reverse complement strand
TGAAACTGCCACCCCCTTTCTTCAGGTTCGGGATGGTGGCATTGAAGATTGTCATCAGAAAATTCACAATCGAATTATCCTTTTCTGTGGGTGTTAACCGGGCAATCAAATCAAAGAACCCAAGAAGCCCCAAAATCAATACGCCCCAATTGTCAGCAAAAAAATTGCCTCCTGATTCCTTGTCAACATTGGTTTGTTCTGGTTCAGGCTGTGCAGCCAGTTCCTCCTGCTGCATTGATGTAGTTGCCGGATTGGAAGTACTTTCGGCAATAGAAACCTGATCGCTGGCATTTGAAGCTTGTAATTGGCCGGAATCCGGCAACATGACAAGCAGGCCAATGATCAAAATCAAAACTGAAATAAATTTTCTCATGGTATTCAATTTTTAAGTTTATAGATGAATGCACTTCAAAATTGATCATTGAACAATGGCCGGGAAAGGACAACCGGGGAAGTGAACCTATCCGAATAAAAAAAAAAGGCCGAAGCCTTTTTTACATCAATCCTTCGTCGGCAAATGAGAAGTACTTCTCGGAGGTAAGTATCAGGTGGTCGAGTACTGCAATGTCGAGGAATCGTCCGGCTTGCTTGATTTTATCGGTTAAGTTTCTATCGGCTTCACTTGGCGTAAGATTCCCTGACGGGTGATTGTGACTTAACAAAATTGAGCAGGCATGGGACTTCAATGCTGTTTCCATAATGATGCGCACATCGGCAACTGTACCCGAGATGCCACCTTTCGAAATTTGGCTGTAGCCCAAAACAAGGTTGTTCCGGTTAAGACAGAGCATGTAAAAATACTCACGGTAATCCAGATCAGGATATATTTTTTGCAAATATTGATATGCATCACCTGATGTGACAACCTTGGGCAATTCAGAAACTTTGTACTTGGGGCAGTACCTGATTTCAATTTCACAAAGGTTGGAAGAGAATAGTTCATTTTCGAAAAATGTATTTGAATCCATTTGTTTAGCACCGGTGCCTTCCGGGTTTTTATTGGCTTCTGGCTCGCCTGTTAATTTTGAGCCAACCCGTCATTGAGCCAGACGGATTCTTGTCAATGGGCGAATGTCATAAAACCTGAAAATTCGACTGGGTACAAGGAGAGCAGGTTTTTGACCGAGCGTGAAGCGGTGTTTTGGTCAGGATAGTTGTGCCAGTCACAACCCCTTGACTTTTCCGGCTGACGATCAATTACTTCGCGCCAAAATTGCAATAGAGAGAGGTTTTCTATAATCTTTGATTGATTTATTACAATTTGGGGAGTAGCGACCATAAAAAAAAGCCTTTCGGCTTTTCTTTGTTAGGGATAGTACGGAAGGTCTATCTGGTCGAATATCTTAGGAAGCTATACGCGGAGCGGACTTCAGTCTTGTCAAGCCGAAAAACAGATTGAGCGGAAAGATGCACACCGAAAACCACCGAAGCCGCACTTGCCGGGTTAGCTGATGTTATAGCCAGTATTTCTTTCATTGTCATGCAGATTTTCTGTTGAAGTCAGCGAACCTCTCGTCAAGTAAAGCTTTTAGCTCCTTGAATTTGATTTTAAGACCATTCGCCGAAATCCCGATAACTGTCCCGTAAGATTTATAGTTTATTTGAATAGATTTCCTCTTAAAGGCACTTTTTTGTCTGTCGATGTAATCTTGTGGATTTTTTACAACTAAATTAATAAATGTCTGATTAAGAACTTTGGTCTCTTTTATCTCATCTATGTCTGTCCAAGGAACAAACCCAACGCTGACACCACTTGAATTATCAAATACTCCTTCGGCTGAAATAACAAGTCCAGGCGACTTGTCGAAAAGCTTTTTGAAAATAAAAAATCCAACAAGTCCAAAGAATAAAATACTTGCAAGTCCAACAATGAAAACTATTGTCGGATTACTAAAAACTGAAATATTTACTTTTGGTGGACTTATCACATACCAGACTCCCAGTCCTACAAACATGATAGAACCCAAAAACAATAATGTCAGTTTGGATTTGCTTAATTGAATTTCAATTCGTTCTGGTTCTCTCATAATCTATCGTGTCGATTTGTCAATATTGGCTATAACGTTTTGGCGCTTGGCGCAGTGGCTGATTTCGGAGCACAAAACTGTCAATACGCCACAAAAGTTGATACGAGGTAGAATGTTCAATTAACCACTGCACCCGCCATTGAGCCAAACGCCTGTTATCGGTTCGGCTGTCTTTTCTGTCGTATATTGTTGTCCTAATTTCCATATTCAATTTCTGGATAAAGGTCGTTAAAAACTCTATCAAAGTCGTATTTCTGTCTTGGCATTTGAGAGTAGAACTTCTCAACTTTTTTTTGGAACGTTCCATTTTTGTCAAGCTGAATTAGCTTGTCCCAAAGTTCAAATCTTTTGAATGATAACTCTAAATATTCCCAATATTCACTATAGTATTGAATAGCGTTGTTTGCAAATGAAATCCATTTGTTTCCTGAAAAGTTGTAGTAAATTAATTCTCCTTGTCTGGCTGATTCAATAATGAAGAGTAGTTTAGAAAAACTGAAAACATCATCAACTAAACTTCGGTCAGTAAGATTGTTACATATTTTATAAATATGTGCGTCAGCTATAAAATCTTTTTGTGTCTCTTGAAGGTCTTTTAAAAATTCTTGATCATTGACTGTCAATTTATACCCTGCTTTGAAAAGCGATTTTATTGGTAAAGTATTGTGAATGTTACTATTCAAGAGAATTGCCTGTAACGCTGTTCTGTCGGAGTCATCAGTTTTGTTTATTTCGAGTTCTATTTTGTTTGTCCCTAAAATAAATTCAAGGAACGGAACATCTTCTTGTTTAGCTTCGTCTATCCATTTAATTAGAGGTGGTTTACTCTCAACAACTTTACCTTTCAGATTTAGAACGTCATTAAGAATTTTAGTTTCAAATTCGTCTAATTCATCAAGTTCATCAATTATTGAACTAAAATTTTGAATTTTTCTTTTTCTGAAGTCGGCAACTAAATTTCTCAAGTGTTTAGCTCGATTTGTTGCATTATCAAGTTTTAATTTTTCAAGTCTTTTTCTTTCTGCTTCCTTTATTTCTTCGACTTTTTTTCTTTGAAGTGTTTCTGTCTTTGTTTTATTGTCTCCAAAATTATAGTAGTAGGCTTGAAAAACTTCACTATCGTATTTTAACTCGCTTAATGATACCGACTTTTTAAGCCATTTAGTTAATAACTTGTTGTCATCGGTTAGAAAAGGATACTTGTATTCACATTCTAACTTTAATGAATCTGATTGCTCGTCAAGTTTGAAAAAGTTTTGATATATAGTCAGATACTTTATGTCTCGTTCTAAAGTTCCTTGATTGTGAATATCAAAGTTGTCTAGAATCCAAATGAGGTAAATTCCGTGTTCTTTATAAAATTCATACCGACTTAAAATGTAACCAAGAGATAAGTCGGAAAGCTGAATTTCAAAAACTATTTCTTTGTCTTGAAACTTACAATAAACATCAGGTCGTCTTTTGCCATTTTCTTTTATTATAAACTTGTCGTCAATAGCAATTGAACTTACATCAACACCTTTAACCGATTTAAGTTGTTCGCCAATTTTGTTTTTGAGTTCCTTATGTCTGTCGCTTTCTTTTGCTTTTAATATTTCAGTAAATCGTTCGTGTTCTTGTGGCGTTAGCTTGCCATCTGCTAAAATACAGTAACCGTGTCCTGGTTTATGTTTGAAATGCAGTCTGTCATACTTGCTACCTGAAACCATTAAGTCTTGCTCGCACTCACAACAAGAAAGGATTAAATTTTTCTCGTGATACTTTTTTCTAATCTCAAAAGCGTCTGTCTTTATATCAAATACTTCATCAGCTTCGAGTATTTCTCCCGAAGTTTTGTCAAACGCTATTTTTATTGAACGGTCGTATCGCCCCATTTTGATAATTTCCTTATTGGGTTGTGTGTTTAGTCTTTGTTATTAAACGTTTTTTAAAAAGTCATCTTCTGATAAAATTTCAAGTGTTGAACCTTTCTCAATTAATTTAATAGCTTTCTCTTGTTTGCTGCTCATTCCATCATCTCCGACAACTCTATAATCTTGTTGTCCAACAATTAAAAAGTCTGTTTCTTTAGTTACGCTGTTTCCAATAATTCCACCTATGTCAGCGATAGTTTGTTGTGCTTCTGCACGAACCATTGAAGATAATGCACCTGTAAAAACTACTGTCCTGCCGTAAAAAATGCTTTCTGGATTGTGTTTTGTCGGGTCGCCAACAATTTTAGTTAAGTCTTTTGCTTTATAAATTCTTTTAGTTTCAGACGGTCTATAACCACCTTGATAAAGTTGACCAATTGTAGTTTTTAGTTTTTCGGGAAAGTCGTCAGGTGACGAAACTCCCATAAGTTCAAAGGCCTTTAAACTAAGTTCTGCCGTTGCTTTACTGTCCGCACCTGCTCTGTGATGTTTGAGGTCAATATTGTTTACTTTACAAAGTGTCTTTAAGTCGTAAGCGGGTAGTCCTTGCCATACCTTTTTTGAAAAGATGTAACTGCAAGAATAATTAAGTATTGGAAATGGAAGTTGATAGGCTTCTAATGTTCTCCTTAATACACTAATGTCGAAACCTGCATTATGAGCAATTAAAAACTTATTTTCTAAAAGTGGTTTTATTTCCGTCCAAAGTTCGTTGAACTCGGGTTTGTCTGCAACGTGTTCCGGTCTAATTCCGTGAATAAGAATATTGAAATAATCAAACTCGTCATACATTGGCTTAATTAACCACGATTTTGTGTCAATTATTTGACCGTCTTGAACAAATGTCAAACCTATTTCGCACGGACTGTCACGTTGTGCTGTTGCTGTTTCAAAGTCAATAGTTACAAATTCCATTTTGTCTCGTTTTATGTTGTGCTGTCGTCTTTTAAGCTGACCGCTAACGGTCGGTACATGTTGTCGGGGCGGATTTCGGAGAGTGTTCCTGTCCGAAGCACACGGAACTGCGAAACGAGAATCCGCAGTTGGCGTACCACCGAACCCCGCCCTGCAATATGTACTTTGTTATAGGCTGTAATTTGTTACCATTATTTTTTTTGAGATTGTTTCTCTGTCCAATGTAATTTTACACAAGTAGATTCCACCTGTTGAAAATATTTCTCGATTTATAACTATTTTAATTTCTCCTCTTTCCTTTATTTGACTTTGAAACAATGCTTTCCCTATACAATCAAAAATTTTAAAATCAGCTTTTACTATCGTTTGAGGGATAAATCCCTGTAAAATCCCGTTAGTGCTCAAAGGATTAGGATATATCTCGAATTTGTAGGATGATTTAACTTTATTTATTACCGATGTGTAAATTTTAGTTTTGTAAGTGTTAAAAAATCCTTCTACGGAGTTGTATTTATTGTAGGAAATATCATTTGTACAATCAACATATCCTTCGATATCTTTACGAATGGGATACAATTTGAAAGAACTATTTG
Organism: Prolixibacteraceae bacterium; assembly: GCA_003537645.1. Taxonomy (GTDB): domain Bacteria; phylum Bacteroidota; class Bacteroidia; order Bacteroidales; family Prolixibacteraceae; genus Aquipluma. The sequence continues at coordinate 71,394 of DPRM01000077.1, read as the reverse complement.
AATCTCTCAACATAATAAATTCACACATGTAAATAACTTCTGGAAGTAGCAAATACCTCTTTCCTTCTTGTGGAATTAAGTACTTTGTTTCGCTGTTATCAAGAAATTGGCAAAAATATGCACCTCCTCCTCCCACAGCTCGTAATGAATCATTTGCATAAATTACTTTTATAGAACAGCGAATCGTATCCTCAAAAATTAATGGGACTTCCCATATATGGTTTTCATTAGTGAAATAGTTCTTTTCTTCTATGAAAAGCGAATCTGTTACAAAATCGGAAGATAGAAATAAAACCTCGTAAGGTGCTCCAAGTTGAACATTATACATGTCCTCTTTTTGTATGAATCCAAATTCTCTGTATTGTCCATCAATTGACTCAACAAAATGGTCTAAATAAGCATTAGCAGCATTTAAAACCTCTTCGTCGCTTATTATTCTATTGTTTTGCGCCAAACAATTATTTGTGGTGAAATTTAGGAATCCACCAAATACGGTTAAAATAATTAGTGTCTTCATTTTCTTTGTTTTATTATTGCCTATAACATGCGGCATAACGTAGGCGGTATGAAACGTTGGGGATTGCGGGCTTCGTCCCTGTCTGCCGTTACAAAAGCTGATGCGGGGCAGAGCACATCATGTAACCACTTAAATACCAATGTTTTATACATGATGTTGTGGGGCGTTAATCTTTATGTTGATTCGTCATTTTTCTTAATCAAATACCATTTGTTATCAATCCGTTTGAAGAAATATTGAATGTAAATCCCATTTTCTACTCCACTTACAAATAATAACATCTCGTCATTTTCTACAATCTCAGATGACCATGAATATGAAAAATTTGTCAATTGTTTTAGTCCATAATAAAGATAGTTGAATCGCCAATCTGACTGATTTAAAATTAAAGTTGTGTCTAAAAAGCTCTCTTCATCTGAATCATAAAGCGTTTTGTATTTCAATGGAAACTTAATCCGACTCATTTGAAATACTGAATCACTCATAAATTGTTTTAGAAATAGAACAAAATTCTCACTATTACCAAAATCTATTTTGTCCGTAATAATTTTGTTTAAATACCATTTGCCGTTTGTCAATCGAAAATAGTAATCTTTCTTTTCTTGTTTGTCAGGATAAATCCATGAAAATATTGCTTTATCCCCAAACTCAGCATTATAATCAAACGTTTTGTTGAAGGAATTAAAAATATGAGTTATATATTCCAGGTTTATAAACAAATAATCATGTTCCCAATCAGTTTTATTAATTATAGAGGCTTTGTCAGCATTCTGAATTGTTAATGGAAACTCAATCCGGTCAAGTTGATATGACTTATCTGACGCAAATTTGTAATAAAAGTCAAATAATTTCTCACTTTTTGTTCCCGATTCTGATGGTAGTGAATCTTTTGTTGCTACTTGATTATCCGATTGATTAGTCCGAGAACTACAACTTATCAATGCTATAAATCCTAATAATATCAAGTATTTAATCATAGTTGGTATATTTTTCTTTTAATGCCCCATAACGGTTGGTACATGTTGTCGGGGCGGATTTCGAAGAGTGTTCCTGTCAGAAGGACACGGAACTGTGATGCGAGAATCCGCAGTTGGCGTACCACCGAACCCGCCCTGCAATATGTACTTTGTTGTAGTGCGTTTTTTATTCAATTTCAATTTTGGATTTTTCTATTATCCCGTAATTCACAATTTTGTCTGTCGTTATAATATTTGCTTTCGCAATTCCTTCACCAAAATCTTGTGTGTCAATTTCAGATGTGACATTAACCCATTCCTCATTATTTTTTAATACAATTAATGAATCATTGTATTGAATATGAACTGTGCCATCAAAATCAATTTGCTTTATTTCAAATTTACCTTTTGCATAAGGAATGTCGTAACCGCCATACAGTACAGTTGCAGCTCCTGCTCCAACAACTCCGCTTAAACTTTTTCCATTTCCATATATTATTTTAAGCGATTTATTTATCTCGAAGTCAAATTCACCTTTTAAAATTTTTGAAGTCTGGTTAAAATTGTAAGTCGGGAAATCAATATTTAATCCACCTTGATAGTTACCTTCTATAAGTTCTCCGTTTGTATTGACATGATGGTCAACAAAAACACATTTGTCAGAACTGATTATCCAATCTTCTTCTTGATTTTTTTCGCAGCTAAAAACTAAAAATAAGGTGAAAGCGGTAATTACTGTTAAAATTAGTCCGTTTTTAAGTTTGTTCCTTTTCATAATTATTCACGTTTTAAAGGTTTCAATTTGTAGATTTCTCTGTTTTTTAAAATGCACTACAACGGTACATGTATAAAACGTTGGGGATTGCGGGCGTCGTCCCTGTCTGCCGTTGTAAAAGCTAATGCGGGGCAGTATACTTCAAATAACCACTTAGCCTCCAATGTTTTATACATGATGTTGTGTGCAGAATTTTTTAATATTTTTCGTCTTCCTTAAATTCTAAATCCGTTAATTCTATGAGAAAATTACAACAATCATAAAAAATCCCTCCTCTTGGAGTCCATCTATCGACAACATGGTAATTTTTCTCATCTGTTCCTTCGAGTATCCATTGGGAACCATCACTTCCAGGGATTTCAACTTCGTTTGTTTTTAAATTCCAATAATCTACCTTCAATAACAAGTCTTGAAACGAATCCCATGTTTCCTTATTTATTGTCTTTGTTTTATTTACTATCATTTTTTTCGGTTCATATCCCCCTGCTCCGTTACACAGTTTCCATGTCAAGAGGTATGTGTCTGATTGCTTCTCAATTCTGATTGCTATTGGATTATGAAAAGACCTTAACCATAGAAACCTGAATATTGATTTATTCTGTTTTTTATTAAATATCAAAGGTTCTTCCATGGCAATCAGATGTTTTGAATACCATTCAACATGAAAAGTATCATAACCGACATAAATTGAAGTGTCAGTAAATTTATTCAATGGAAAATAGCCTTGATTCATATCAATTGGAACATTTAATGAATCAACTTTTATGGAATTGTCAAGATATTTTTCAATACTATTCTTGTCTGTCTGATTAGTACAAGATTGAAATAAAAAAAGAGTCAAAAACAAAATCGGTAGAATTCTCATAAATCGGTCTTTAATTTTGCACACAACGGTTGATGGTATGGTGTCGTGCGGGAATACGAGGCGATTTCCTATCAGTTTACACCGGCTTTTTTTACGGGCCACAAACCTTCGAAAACCACTGAAACCCGCATGCACTATACCATGTGTTGTGTGCCGTTTTTATTTTTCATCTTTTATTATTAATCATAAATTACTAAATATCCAATCATTGTTTTTATACATACCAGCAATGAGCATATTAAAGAAGCTTATCAAATAATAAAAAATAATCACTAAAATTGGATGTATCTGTAATCCGTTTTTGCTACTCTCAGAATATTTTTCAACAATTTTTTTATACCTCCCTTTATATAGATAGTAAAAAAGTAATATTCCAATCAAGCCAAAAGAAAAAGGATATTTGTACTTTTCTTTAAAATCTATATCAATTAAACCAGCTCCTTCAAGAACAAAGCTAATTGCAAAAATATTGAACATTACACAAGCTATCACGAAAATCATACCTCCTAAAACAGGAATATCATCAAAGTTTCTTGATCGCTGTGCGAGTAAATATGATTTGTAAAATAAGTAATTATAAATTCTCATTATTTGTTTAATAATCCGTTATTTAAATTCTCAATATCTCAATAAAGTATTCTTCAAACTCATATCATATACATCAAAAATCAAAGTGTTGATTCTCTGTCCTTAAATGGCACACAACACATTGATATATGCTACACATTGATTATCAATAAATTGGTGGATTTAATTTGATTTTTATCAATTGTTAACAAAGTAATCATTTGTAAATTAACAAATTACAAACAAACATGCGGGTATTTTCATTATTTGATGTATACACGCCAAAAAATTCAGAACCTGATACCACTGCTTCGCCACTGTTTTTGAAAACAACTGTTTGAATTTTATTGCAATTGCATTATCAGGGATTCTACTAATCATTTTGAATTATTTTTCAAAGTTTTAAATATAAGGGGTTATGTTTATAAATAAAAATTTCTACTAACTTTTCTTCATTATTTTTATTGGTTAAATTGAAAAACTATTGTTTTCCATAGCATTATAGATTGTTAGATGAGGTTTTGAGAGCTGGAGGTGGGTTTTTACAGCTTTAACCCGGATGGTTTTGGTGAGTAGCGACCATAAAAAAAAGCCTTTCGGCTTTTCTTTGTTCTTGTTAGAACGGAAGGTCATCTTCAGTTTCTGCAGCCTGTTTTTTTGATTTCTTTTTGCCTGCCTTTTTAGCTTTCTCCACTTGTTTGTCTTCGGGATCGGCAGTATAAACTTTCTCCTGGTAATAGCAGGTGTGGGTACGACCGAATTTATCGGGGGTTTTCAGTTTAGCGATTTCGAACGAAAGGTATTTTACACCTTCTTTTTCGAACACTGCGGCTTCCAAGCCTTCTAACGGTAATGTTACTCTTACGATTTCGAGACCTTCTACCTGTTTTCCTTTTCCGATGTAATGCTTTTCAAAAGTTGTCATAATGATGATTTTTAAGTTATTAAAAAAAATTATACAGGTTGAAATGCTACGTTTTAGGATGGCAATGAGGAAACTGGAATACCGGAATCAGCCGAAGGCGATTAAATGAGGATATGCCGGGAAAACTCATTGTCAGGTTGCCTGAAAAAGAAGCAAACCTTTGTATATATTTTTGAACAATAACTCATCATTACTGACAGCCGTAGATAAAGCTACATTCAGGAAAAGGTTAATAAAGGTTTGGTAGCGGAATTGTTTAGCGTAACACCGGCAGCAGGTTGGCTTTTGTGTTTGAAATAAGATGTGTAAATGCAACCCGTGAAATTGCCTGAAGAAACCCAGCCGGTTACCCCACACTTTGCCAGGTTATACACGTCCGTTCCCGGAAGCAAGAGCAGAAAGCTGGCGGCAAACTATAAAAATACAGCGGAACCATTGATGACTTGCTAACAGGGACAATGGCCGGAAGGCTGATTTGTGGGGAGCGGAGGGCATGGAGCATGGGGTGAAGATTGCGAGTTTGCGAGCAAAAAAAGGGAGGCGAAGCCTCCCCTTTCAATCACAGGTTGATTTGTGATTCAACGTCACGGATTTTGGTATCCAGTGTCCGTTTCATCTCATCAATCACTGAGCTGATCACTGCCGAGTTGGAAGTTTTGAATTCGTTGCCATTTGCATCGCGCAATGATACAACTGAACTAAGTGAATCGGCTCCGATCTGGAAGGTTTGCAACTTCCGGCGCGAATCGTGCAGTGTTTTCCACCGCTCGATAAGCATCGAAAGGTCTTCTACTTTCTGGATGCGTTCTTCGAGTGTCAGCTTACGTGCTGCTTCTTCCACTTTCTCTTCTTTCACAACTGTCATAGTTGGAATTACTACTGATTCAACAACTTCAGCAACTGTGGCTGTTTTTTCTGCTGTATTTGATTTACCCATTGTGTTTTGCCGCTGCCCTGCGGTCTTTTTTTGGCTTCTGGCTCTGCCGGTTAAATTTAAATTACGGGTAATCCACATTGAGCCAGGCGGATTCTTGTCAAGTGCGAATGTCAGGTTTTTGCAGGGGACAGGGAGCTAAGTGCATGGGGCAAAAAGGTGACCGAGCGCGAAGCGAGCTTTTCATTTCCCATCCGGAAGGAGAAAAGCTCCCTTGACTTTTCCGGATGGCGATCAATACCTTTGCCCGTTAATTTGAGTGTAACTACTTTCTCTGCCTCCTGAAGTTTTGTTGTTATCGACCAAAAAAAGGGGCGAAAGCCCCTTAATTAAGAAAACGATTTACAGCTAATCTTCCGCATATTTCTGGCTCTGCGAATTCACCGAATGGATGAGCAGCTTGTAAATACCTACCAAATTGGTGATTTTGAAATTGAGTTAGCCTTTCAGATCAAATTGTTGTATATAAGCTATTGATATTTAAAGATTTATTTTGTAACTTAATACATTACTTAAATCCTCACACCATGAAAAATTATTTGGTTATTGCCACACTTTTGCTTGTATCAATGGGGTGTACCCAGAAGCTTTCTGAAGCTGATAAAGTAGGCGTGGAAGCTGCAATTAAAGGTTTTTACAGTGCACTGGAAAAATTTGATTATGCACAAATGAAAACATTTTGTGCACCTGATTTTTCTGGATATGAAAATGGAAAGACTTCCAACAGTATTGATGATTTCATTGCAGAAGCCAAACAGTATGAAGGAAGTTCGATTCAATTTACAATTGATTTTGTGAAATCAGATGTTGGAACAGACCTGGCTCATTCAGTCGTAAGATTTGATGCACATTTCAAAAATGAGAAAATGCAAATGGATCTGAAAACCTTTGAAAACTATTTTCTGAAGAAAATTGACGGCAAATGGCTGATTAGCTTTTACCAAAGTTCCTATTTACCCTATGAAAACGACAAAAAATATACAAGCATACATTTGCTTACTATTCCAGAGAAAATGCCTTTTGATGTGCTGAACGAATCTATTACCAGGCTCAATGCTACCATAAGTAAAATTGGCTACCCTGACTGTGGTTACGCCTTTATGGAAATGGTTCCCGATAAAAACTCAAAATTCAATAAGATACTGGTTGGAAACTGGAGAAATGCAGATGTTTATAAGATAATTCATGAGGATCAGGAATATAAAGATGCAGCCAGTCAAAATGAAAAGGGACTAAATCCCTATTTTATTAACGATGTATATGTGAAATACAGTTTACCATAGCAATTTTCAATATTTAAATCGACTAAAAAAAGGGGCGGAAGCCCCTCTTGATTAATAACATCCACCGTTGAAAGACCTGTTATAGATTTCTTCGTCCTGGGCTGAAAGTGTGAACTGGCGGTATGGTTCTTCGCCACACTTCAGGCAATAGGCTTTTCGGTCGGATGGCCAGTAATAGATTTGCTCACCTTTTTTGATTTTCGAGCTGCACTTTGAACAGCTTGATTGAAACTTTGCGGTAATCATTCGCGGATCGTTTTTGTAGGTCATTGGTATTTGCCGGTGCCTTCCGGACTTTTATGAGCATCTGGCACGCCCGGTTAGTTACTGAATTGAAATTCTTTTCCAAACACCCTTTTCTTTTGAAAAATAGATACCGTCGTAAAACTGGGTCTTGGGTTTCTTGTTTGGTTTGTCTTGTTGTAAAACCTGCCAACCTCTTTTTGTTTCTTTTATTAACTGGCAGGTCATACCCTTGATGTGTAAGTGATTGAATTCTGGAATGTACATTGGTATTTGCCCATGCCTTTGGGACTTTTATGAGCATCTGGCACGCCCGGTTAATTAATGAAGTTGATTGGCTGTTTCGGTTTTTGTCTGGATTTTTTGAGAACCAAACAGGTCGCGCATTTGGTCCATTGAGAGCAGCTTGCCCGATTTTTTGGAGTAATCGCCTTTGTGCCAGTACCAGGCTGTTTTGGCATGGCTGAACATGAAGCCCAGCCCTTTGAGCGTTGACCGCAGCGGGAAGGTGTTGCCAGTTATCCAGATCCAGCCGCCGATGACTTCGATTTCAACGCCTTGCAGGAAGATAACGCGGTCGATCATTTCCCGCATTTCTTCGGAAACCTGCTGCTCGTATTCCTTCCTGGCTTCAGAAAAATCGGTATTACCGCTGATTAGTTTCTTTGAAAGCCGGTCGTACTGGTCGTTAATTAGCTGCATGATGGCCGTATCGCCACCCTTATCGGGATGATACAGAAAGGCCAGGCGGCGGTATTCGCGGCGCAGATCGTTAAGTGTTGTAATGCCTTCGAAAAATTTCATGTGATTCACCGGTGCCTTCCGGGTTTTTATTGGCTTCTGGCTCGCCTGTTAATTTTGAGCCAACCCGTCATTGAGCCAGGCGGATTATTGTCAAGGGCGCATGTCAGGTTTTTGCTTGGAGCATGGAGCTAAGGGCATGGGGCAAAAAGGTGACCGAGTGCGAAGCAAGCTTTTCATTTCCCATCAGGAAGGAGAAAAGCTCCCTTGACTTTTCCGGCTGGCGATCAATAACTTCGCGCCCAAATTGTAGGAGAGAGAGTTTTCTATGATTCTGTTATCACCTATTACACCAATGAACACAGACTTTTGGACAATAAAAAAGGAGGCTTTTGCCTCCTTGGTATTTTATTTTGAATGTTACTGTTTATCTGCAGTAACATTCAAGGTATGACTGGTATTCGAAGTCTATCAGTTCCCGGTCGAGTTCATCGGCGGCTCCCTCGAAATAAACTGAATTGAGGTACTCTACGAAGGCTTCCCATACAGTGTTGGTTTCGTTGATCTGCGCGGCGGTTTTTAATGTGTAAGTTTTCATAGTGTAGTTTTGTTAAAAATTTGCGCAGGTTCGATTGGCTATATCTGAATACACAAGGAGGAACTGGAATACCGGAACGCAATGAAATGAAGTGAGGATATGCCGGGAAAATCCTTGGGTAGCCTGCCAGAGCAGTTCAGAATAATGACAATACCTTAGCACAGATTTTTCGATACAAAACCACAAGTGAAAACCACTTAAAAACAGCGCAGACTTAGGAAACCGGATGGGAAGACTTTTTCGGAAATTTGGTTTATAAGTGAAGCCGCATTTTAACCAGGGAACTAAACATCTTATACCAGTCGTTTTTGATTGTTTCAGGAAAATTCAACACTTCATTGATTCGGGATTTTTGGGTTAGCGACCAAAAAAAGGGGATGTAAATCCCCCTTTTCTTTCAAGATGCTTTCAAAACTGATAAATGTTCAGCCTTGGAAACATCGATTGATTTCAGATAATCCGCTTTGATCTGATCGGTCAGGTCTTCCGATTCAAGATCAACCGCTTCGATAATCCGGAACCAAGTCCAAAACAAATCGGATAATTCCTGATCTGCTTCGGATTCCGATTCATACAGTTCCTCAATATACTCACGATTGTACCAAAGCACCACTTCCTGATAAATACCAAAATCGTGGGCGAAAGTTTTGGTTGAATAGTAGGCAATTGATTTGAAACATTGTAGAACTGGATAGTTTTGGCGGAAGTGATTCAGCAGAACTTTCAATTCAGCTTTCATTTTGTCATTGTAGTTGGGATCGCCAAGCTGGGCAAATCCATTGGATCCAATGGTTAAATAATCCATGTCTGTAAGTTTTTAAGGTTATTCGTAATGAAGTGTTTGATGATGTTCGAGCTTCCAGCCGTAAGGCAGTTTGCAGACAATTTCGTTGTAGCTTTCGGCCAGTTCGAACAACCAGGGCCGTTCCATGATTGCGCCTCTTTCGTCCAGATAAGGGCCAAGTGTCCAAAGCATTCCATTCAGAAGCCTGTCGGTAGTTTGTATATCAAGTTCAAGCATAAGTAAATGCCCATGCCTTTGGGACTTGCAGGGGTTTCTGGCACACCCGGTTAATGTTTCTATTCTACTGAAGTAATCACCAGTTTGCCGTCGGAAACGGCCACTTTGATAAGTTTGGAAGGTTGAAACCCGGCGTCCTGAAGCCAGTTTCCCTGGAGGGTGAGTTTGGGAACTACTTTGGGTTTCATGTCCCATTTTCCCTGTCTGTAATGCGGCTGGAGTTTGATGATGCGTGTCATAATCAATCCTCCGATGGTTTCATGATAAATATGGCCGGTGACGGATCGTCAAAATCCTGTGCCTGCATAACGGCTTTGAGTGTAATCAGACGCATCGTGCGGTCACCATTCATGTCGGGATCCAGCTTTTCGTTCGGTTCCCAGTCACCCTTGTCAGCCAGTACCACATTCAGCTGGTAGGTCAGCATATTACCGGAACAAGCTCTGGCGGCAAACAGGAACATATACAGCACATCCCACAGCCGGCCATCGATGGATTGCCCGGCATTGGGTACGTCGGGGACTTCAACGTATTTATCCCAAACAGCACGGGTCAGGTAAACCGGGAGTTTTATACCGGCTTCCTTCAAAATCTTTTGGTCAACTTTGACCAGAGACCCTTCTTCGACAGCATCTTTGGTACTGAAAGAAAAAATCAAATCTTCTTCTGAAAATAAACTCATGAGTTTGTCACCGCTGCCCTGCGGATTTTTATTGGCTTCTGGCTCGCCAGTTAATTTTGAGCCATCTGCACATTGAGCCAGGCGGATTCTAGTCAAGGGCGGAATGTCAGGTTTTTGCTTGGAGCATGGAGCTAAGGGCATGGGGCATGGGGCAAAAAGGTGACCGAGTGCGAAGCAAGCTTTTCATTTCCCATCAGGAAGGAGAAAAGCTCCCTTGACTTTTCCGGCTGGCGATCAATAACTTCGCGCCAAAATTGTAGGAGAGAAATATTTCTTTGTACTATGGAAAGCCTGAATCCTGTCTGTAACATCAATAAAATAACATTAAAAAACCCGAAACCTGTTGAAGATTTCGGGTGCTGATTCAATCACAATCATTAATAAAACAAGCGCTTTCAATTGTCTTCCGAAGCTTGTTCTTTCGTTTCTGTTGCTTTTTGAAGACGGCGCTCACGCCTGGCAGCACAACGGAGTTTCCTGATTTCTTTTCTCCCGGAAATAGCCGGAAGTGGCGGAAGATTCTGGGTATTCCCCTCTCCTCTTTGCTTTAGCTTCCCGATTTGATGGTTCTGCATTGCAATGTAACTTTCTGCATTAACCGTGTTTATTGAGGGCTTTAATTGTTTCATCGCGTACACCAATCCTGCAATAACTCCGAAAAATATCAATGACAGGTATTTCCAGCAATTAGAGAAAAATGTCATTTTTTTTTACATTTAAATTTTCTATCTGACTATATATCAATTGACTGCCCGGTCTATCCAACCGAAAAAGTACTTTCGGCTTTCGGGTCTTTTCTTGCAAATTGAAAGGTATTTGCGGCATTTTTCAACCATAAAGGCGGCAGCGAAATGATCCGGATCAAAGCGGTTGATCGCTTCGATGGTCATGAGACCCATCACCCCGTCGCAAGCAGAACCAACCACCTTCTGTGCCAAGCCAACACTGGCTGACACGCCCGCATTAACGGCAAAATCAAACACCAAATCGGCAAGCTCCTGATTGTTAACAAGGTCTCCACCTACCTTGTCCCAAAACATCGATTTATAAAACCGTGCGATCTCTTGCTGAAGTAACTGATTGCCCTCCATATTGGCCGGAAAATTCAGTTGCAGCTTCATCCGGTCGATGATCTGCCAGCCCACCCATTCGGATTGCTTTTTCCGGGCTATACCTTTGTAGGTTTCACCCCCCGGATCATCACAATCATTCACATATCCGCCCTCACGGGCAAGCATTAACTCATACGCTCTTTCAAACTTTGCCATTTTTATCCCTTATTTTTTTAATTGAAATGCAGATGGTCAAAACTCCCACAATCAGCGATATAACAAATGCTGTACTCTGCAGCCAAAAGGTGATCTCGTCCTGCGTGGCCTTGTCAAGATGAAGTACCGAACCAAACAAAAAGGGGGCGATCGTGCCAAGGGCTCCGGCTTTGGGTGTTTCTTTCATTTTTTTTGTTTTTGCTTTTTTTTTGATGCTGATGCTGATGCTTATTCTGATTTCAAAAATAGCCCTGGGGAACTGGAGCGGAAAGGACAGAAAAATCACACTAAACTTTGAATCCTTTAATTTCGGTGGTGCCAATGCGGTCAACAAAGAGTTCGCAGCTCATTTCTTCAATCAAAAATTCACCCTCGCGGGTACGGTATTTTTGGCAAATGTTGTAAATCAGGTGCCGAAGTACATTCACCGGAAAATCAAACTCTGCGGAAACGGCCAGCCGGTTGGCCCAAAACTGGTTCCATTCTTTCCAGTAAACCGGTAGCAATCCGTTGCCCTGATTTTCGTACTCGAACGAGAATCCGGGTTGCTGCGATCCTCCGGTATTGTTCGGGCCACTGATCATCAGCCGCGGCGTAAATGCCTGCTGCCGGGCTTTCCAGCTGTTCATATTTCCCTGCTGGCTGACAAGGGTCAGCTGCTCATTGCCGTAACAGGCCGACCACGTTGTTTTTATTTCTTCCACGTCTTCACGCCCAAAGCAATACCAACCGTTCTGAAGGCCGATGCTTATCTCTTCCCAGCCCATTACATCGGTGGTGTCGGATGCCATTGTCTGGCCTTCTACTTTTTCCTGTGTGATCCACCGATACTCGTAATAAGTATTGTTAGAGCTCATTAACCGGATCTCTCCCTCTATCGGATTTTGAATAGCCCATAAGCCAGGCCAGTCAGCAACCGGCGCTTTGATATCTGCCCTGCGGTCGCTTAGGTCATTAAACCGTTCGGCAAAAACCAGGTCCTGCGGGTCGTGTTCACGAGTAAATTTCAGAGCAACACTCTTCTGCTGACCAATCTGCCATTCTCCCAAAATATAAGGATCCAGATCGGTGACTTCGCCCTTCAGGATGTGCTCGCGTGAGTGGATTCTTACTGTATTGTCAGGCAAAAAATGAAAACAGACATTGGCCAGGTTTTGGGTCGATAAGATCAGGTCGCCTACCTTCATTCGGGGAAGGTGATTTTTGGGGGTAAACAGGTTGCCCATAACCGGCAGATGGTCCTGATCAAGTACGATCCTGAAATATTCGCGGACATAGCTGTAAACTTTAAGCCCGGCGGAAGATGCCATGCCCTGTGGAAACTCGTAAATATAGTTCCCGTTCGAATCAATCCGGTAAGGGCTTTCGATGTAGCTTATTTCGCCCGATTGCAGGTACCGGGTAGTGGTAATGTCGTAATTGTTGTAAATGCACAGGTTTTTTAACTGATCATCCTGATCCAGAAAGTTTTCAGTGATCTGAAAATCATTGTCTTTCAAAGCTTCCCTGATCACATGGTTCAGGAAAAAGAATGGGGAAACAACTGTCGCCCGCCCCGTTTGGTAGGTGTTCCCCTTTTCGGTGGTGACCGACAAATCAATTTGCGAGGGCTCCATTTGTACCTTTCCATCAAGCTGCTGATTCACGTAACGACCCGCGGTTTTTTGAAACAGATAACTCATCACCTCAATGTCGTAATCGCCGTCTTCTATCAGCCCTTTGCCCGGTACATTGGCGAATGACGCGCGCTTGACGGTCAAGCCTTTTTCATTGAAAAAGCTGGGGTTCAAAACCGGAAAACAGCAATACGGGTGATCCATCGGATTGTAATTACTGCTCTGTTCCCAATTCATTATTTTTGAGAACACGGGGATATCCAGAATGTCGCGCTCCTGCTCCTTCTCTCCCAAAACTCCTACCTGGTCTATCAGCGAGCATTCGTAGGATTTTTTAAATACTCCGGTTATTTTAAGGGTTCCGGACATCAGCAGGACTCCGGAAAACCGGATTTCAAAGCTGGGGAAATGCTGGTCTTTTCCTCCCCTGGATTTGCTGAAACGCTCGGAGTTGCCAAAGATGGGCCGCGTGTATTCGTTCTCCGGAAACGAGATTCCAAGGCCGTAGCCTCCCGGGATCTTCTCAAAATCGCAGACGGGCGATTTCCAGGTCAGTTGCATCGAAAAATCAGCCGGAACCGGGATTACAAAACCGTTTAATGTCGCTGTAAGCATGGCTTCTTAAATTATCAGTTTCGTAAAAGTCCGGTTTCCTTTTTTGTACCGAAAGGACTGATTTTTACAGGAAGCTTTTCAGTATTCCCAACATTTGCTCATACTTCTCCGACCGTAATTTGTAGGCCAATACCGTTTGTTCGGTCAGAGCTTCAATCTCCGACTTCGCTAATCCGTACATTGTACGAACGTAGGGCATCAACTCCGTGAGCCGTGCCGGTTCAGGGTCATAGTTCAACCGTGCCTGTACTATCACGTTCGACATCTCCGTGCGTAAATGTTCCAACTCGGCATACAACCTCGCTTTTTCGGCTGTCACATCCACTGTTCGGGGGTTAATCACGTACAGCACCAAATCGCTTGTGCTGTCGTAATATGGCTCTCCAATCACTTCGGTGAGCGGATCGAATTCGGGAAACAGTTCATCCCTCCAGCCATCTTCATAATGCAGGTCTGTCCGCGTTTCGTAACCGCCTAAAAATAACTCGCCCGATTCACGGGTAAAAGTTCCGGGAATTCCCGACTGTACAATCTCGTTGTTTTTAATTAAATGTTTCATGCTTTCTGGTATATACTTATTAAGTGGCAAATTTTTGCATTGCAAGGTAAGGGTTGCTCAAAGATGGTATTGAAGTTACATTCCAGGTAAGTCCAAAATCATTTGATTCATATATGAAATTATTTGCGCCAACTGCTTTTTGATATTTTCCACTGCTACTTAAAGCCACACCGATAAAAGATACCCCAGGATAGTAAATATTAGTCCAACTTGTACCATAATTGCTCGATACTCTCATGTACCCGGAACCAGATGCTAATTGATACATCCCACTGGAACTGCAATCGACATCATTTATAATCGCCGTGTCTCCTACGGAGTTAAATGAGACTCCATAATTGGTACTCACCCTCATATATGTAGCCGTAGTGAACCCAGTTACAATGTATTGACCACTACTACTGATTGCACATTTACTTCCAAGTCCAGATGAAACCAATGTCCAATTCGAGCCATAATCCGAAGAAACAAATGCGCCCCAATTACTCACGACAACCATGTATTGTCCATTGGAACTTACCGAAACTCCTGAAGTCGTCAGATTGGTCACATATATTTTCTTCTCAGTCCATGTTGCCCCATAATCAGTAGATAAACTTATAATGGAATTTGTAGAACAAACTACCTGATACTGACCCGTAGAACTTATGGCTGCCGCAAAACCATTGGATGTGCTTATTGATTGAAATGTCCATGTAACTCCAAAATTCGATGATGTGGCAAATGAAGTTCCCCATAACGATAAAATCATGTACTGACCCGTCGAGTTAATTGCTGGCTTTCTATAAGTCACCCAATTATAAAATGTATTGCTCCATCCAAGCCCACCATTGGATGAAATTTTAGCATAATCGCCATAGCCTACATGTAGTTGATACTTTAATTCGGCTGGAGAACCACTTTGAGATTTCGCAGTTAATCCAATTCCAGGTATTAATCCCATGCTAAGCTCCTTTCATAATGGTGGTAAGCAGCTTCTCGCTGCCCGATGTTGCATCGATACAAAGCAAGTTAATGTAGAATACGCCTGAAGTGCCCAACGCTGCATTCCCTTCAATCAGTACATGTTTTGCTGCTGCCGCGAACGATGGCGTGAAGCCGTTTGCAGTCACTATCAGCAGGTACGATTTGTTCAGCTCAAAACCCGTAAAAGTGAACGAGGTGTTGCCTGTCAATGTGATCGCTCCAATACCGTTGGCCGATAAGTCAATGGTTGACGTGGCCGTGCCCCTTGTTTTAAGCGTATTGGCAACTTTGGCGTAGCTTACCGAACCGTCGGAGGGTGTGGATGCCATGAACTTTGTATTTCCATCCGTGTCTTTTGTCAGCACATGAGTAGCCGTGGCTCCCGAAGATGCCGTAAGGTTGTTTAACGCAACCTGCCTGTTATCAATATCCGACAAATTACTCACTTTCGTCAATTTTGCATCCACCGAAGCCGGGGTTGCAAAGTCTGTTCCTGGCAACGCCTGTTTTATTTTCCCGCCTTCGCCTTTTATCAATCCTGTTATCGGCGTATCGGTGGCCGTGCTAACCGACACGTTTACGAGTATGCTGTTTGGCCTTGCTTTTCCCATTTCATTCTCTTTTTTAGTATTTTTTAGAAAATAAGTCTCGCTCTTTCTGTTGAATAGCTGTACTCCAACCGCCCTAATTTTGTGTACGAAGTCTTATAGGTGTCGCACGTATAGGTGTATGGCTGTATCCACGTATTAGCAGAATCTACCGATTTAACGGTGCTTTCCGACGAATAAATCAAAGTGCCGCCATTATTTTGATACTCAAAGTAGTTTACTTTACTCATTGTTCCGCCTCGGTACGCTTTCAGCTCAATGGTACAGGTGTGTCTTGGACCTTTTAAGCGATACCATGTTCCCAGGAATTCCACAATCGATGTTTCTATAAGTCCTGACGAAGCCCTTAGCGCTGCTATGTCGATCATTACATTTTCTTGGCCGGATTCAATATTGTCACCGCCCCAATGTAAAATATTCAAAATATTTGTCGGGCTACCGGCAAATCGACCATAACCAACAGGCCGGTTGTCAAGTCCACTTACCCCGCTTGCAACAAATTCAGTCATGGTATCCAAATCTTTGCCATCTTCAGTTCCCCAGATGTATCTTAACACAATGAATTCAGGTTCAACAATGTCTATTATCACCTCTCCTGCGGTCGAAGTGGTAAATGAAATCGTACTGCTAAATCCTGTTCCTGCTGAATTCTCCGCCCACGCCCTTGCATAGTAGGTCGTTCCCGGAAGTAACTGTGCTATTTCTCCGCTGAAATTCCCTGTGCCGCCAGATTGTACCTGAGCGATATGCTCGCCCGAAAAATCAGCATTCGTGTAAAAACTGCAACCTCTCCTGATTACATAACTGCCGCCGTCTGAAACCACGCTTGCCTCATAAGTGGCATTGTTCAGGCCAACCCCCGAAATCGTATTTAGCACAACTGACGGCAATACAACCGCCGATGGCGTCGAAAAACCGATTACGTTCGAGTTGGCAGTTCCAAGCGCATTTTGTGCCCACGCCCTCGCGTAATAGTTTGTTTCAGGCTGTAAGGTCTGAACAGCACTGCTGTACATGCCGAATTGAGGTGGTTGACTAACTATTACAGGTGTTCCCGAACAATCTGCATTGAGGTAAAAATTACAGCCCCGCGCTGTTATTGCCGATCCTCCATCACTGCTTACATTGGAGACAACTGTGGCTCCGTTGTGGGTAATATTCGAAACTGAATTAAGTATGATCGACGGAATTGTGGCAACCGCTGGTGTTGTAAAAGAAATTACATTGCTGTACGATATCCCCACTGAATTAATCGCATAAGCTCTGGCGTAATAAGTAGTATTGGGCGACATGGGTTGCCCATTTTCATTCGCATAACTATATCTTCCTGAAAATTCTCCAGCACCAGAACCAAAGCTATTTTGCATATAGAATCCGGTAAAATCAGCTTTCGTGTTTGCTTCAATCCCTCTTACTGTAACAGTAGAACCCCCGTCGTTTGTAACATTTGCTAAAAAGTTAAACCCTGAAAAAGTTACATCTGCAACCGAGTTTAAAACTACTGTTGGCTTTACTGCCGGATTGGAAACCTCCGATAAATAAATTATTCTCATACCCGTTTGATTTTCATTTTCACCCTTATCAAAGTTGGACTTCCCGAATAGCTGGCGCTGGTGTTAATGGTCACAACATCGTTTTTGGCTACCGAATTAGAACTGGTTGCAGTAGATTCAGCCTTCGTTCCAACGATCAAACTGCTCAATCCTCCCACTGGTGTCGAATTGATTTTTACCGATACCCCCGAAAGCGTACCATTACTCTCGCAAACGATCGATTGAATAATGTACGGCCAGCTCGCCATCATGTCCAGCACATAGGTTTGTGCAACTCCTTTGGTCACATCTCTGGCTTCAAAAGCGATATCCGAACTTGGGTAGGGAATCGCTACCGACAACGACGGCAGACCTGCGGTGCGGGTAAGTGTCAGCACCCTTGTAGCTTCGTTGTACGACACTCCATCCACATGCTTGTCATTCACCACATCGAACGAAATCTCGTCGCCAATGTCTATTTCAAGGTCTAGTCCTGTTCCTGTTTTGGTTCCGGTTCCGATGTACTGCCGCACGTTTCCGGCTGACCAAACTTCCGGTTCTGCCAATGTCATTAACGCACCGGCTACCGTTGTCGATAGAAAATAATTTGCTCCAGGAGTGTAAGTTCCGGCAAGTATTCCACCTTTCACGTACCTGAAATTATTGGCATCTACCACCTGCGAAACCAGCCCGATCGTTACCGCATTGGCCACAGAATCAGCTTTTGCCTTAATCCATGTACTGCCCGATAAACCCACCGCATTTCCAACCGAAAACCCGTGAGCCGTTTGGTTCACAAGAATGCTGGCATCGATAGATGTTAGTAGCTTCTCCTCTGCCGCTCCCGGCCTTCGCTGGTACAAGCCATCCGATTTGGCCGACAAGCCAACGTACCCAGCCTCCGGATTAATGAGGCTGGGTACTGTTTGGAAATCAATTTGTGCAAGCTGTTTTTTCGATGCCATGCGTTAACCGATTATTGTTACAGTATATTGCCCAGCTGTCGGGGCTACGTTGAAATTCAGCGTGACCACATTGGCACTTGTCACAACTACCTCGCATTCCACTTGATCGAACGGCGTTGCTGTCCTGGAAAGCGACACAATCACTGCTGATGCGTTCAGGTTGTGGGTAATTGCATAAGTGATGGCCGTGCCGTCGCCTACGGTGGCAGTGAACTTACGGGGCAACGTTAAACTTGCAGTTGTACCAAGAAGTGTTTTCAACTTCAATGGGGTTACAGCCTTTGCATCGTCAGTTCCGGCAGTAACTTCAGCCTGCGTTGCAATCTCTATAATACCCTGTGCCGATTCCGAAGCACTGATAATATCAGGAATGTTTTTGTTCACAATTGTCCAGTGAGCAGCCAGCGTTGGGCTGTCCTGTTTGGCAATGATCATGTCACCAACCTGTACAGCTTCGGAGAAGAATACTCCGGCCACGGTCACCACATAAGTCCATCCCTGTTTGATTCCTGCAATCGGGGTGGCGTCAAGCAGTGGAGCATTGGTGGCCGCATCGTAACTGCCCTTGAACACCAACGAACCGGTAATGGTACTGTTGATGTCACCAATCAATTGCAGGATTTTTTGAGCAGATAACAGGTCGGAGGCAGCGGTTCCGGCATCGTTGATTACCCTGTGTTTCGCGACATCAGAAATGTGCGAATCGATCTGTGTGTGGGTGTTGGTTCCTTTGTTAGCCAGGTTCACGTGATCAATTTGTGCTCCGTCCCCTCCATTGTGGTCGTGCGCATCTCCACCAGTTACACCTTTTGCTATTGGAGCGTAGGTTGACGGGGCGTTCGTGATGAACGTGTCGATCTGGGCGTGGGTGTTCGTGCCTTTATCTGCCAAATCACCGTGAGCAAGCTGCGCCAATTGTGCTGTTGTTGCTCCAGTAACTTTGAATACGTGACCAGCCGTTCCGCCAGTAATGGAGTGCTGTGTCCCAAGCCCTGCATTGCTGATTATTAAGTGCGTTGTCGGGGTTCGTGCATCCGACAGTCGCGGGTCGCTTCCTATCACTATATCGAACCAACTGGATCCGTCTGAATAATATATTTTTTTGTCAACGGTGTTGAAATACACCCGCCCTACGGCATGTGCCGGGGCTGCTGACAGGTTTTCTAACCTGGCTGCTAAAATTTGATTCAACGCAAGGTCAAGGTCTGCTAAAAATGTACGTTTTGCCATGTTTGCTTTTAATTTAAATCGGCCACCCCACTGAATGGCTCCGAAAAGGTTATTATTAAGATATTCAGGTCTATGTGTTTAACTTCTGCTTCGTACTCATTCCCCGCAGCATCTTTAATCGTTACCGATGGGTATTTCCCTAAATTATGGTACACCTCCCATACCCGCGCCTGAGTCGTTTGGGTATGCCGGAAGTTTTTATCTTCAATACCCTTCCAAGCCCCAGCTTCCCGCAACTGCAACCCAGCTTCATCGGTATAGCGTATCATTCCATTTTCAGGCTCTTCGTCGCCGTGGTCGTAATCGCCCAGCTTCAGGGCGTTGTTTAGCTTAATTAAGCCAGATTTGAAAACCTCGATCGCATTGTTCCTGGTGTCGGCATCAACTCCATTTCCCAAAGCAAGCAGCAAATCCAATACATCCCATTGGCTTGCAGAGTTGGCTGGAGTATCTTTCGGATAACTGCCCAATGCTATTTCCCTGAACGCCCGCGTAACTGCTCCCATGCCAATAGCGGTCGATTGGTTGCCATTAATGGCATGATCCATTCCAATGGCTTGCCCAAAATCAGCATCCTCCCCAAAATAATTAGGAAGCCACTTCTCTGGATCGCTGTCGTATTTTTCCTTGTACAGCGCGTAATATTCACGCCAGAGGGTATCAATCAGCTGCTTCATGCGCGGATCGGCGAACATCTTTTTCAATTGACGTATCCCGCTCATTACTTGTGGGCCTCCAGTATTTTAATGTCAAGGTGCTGAATGTCTTCCCCGCTGTCAAAAAGCCGGTGATCGCCGGTTTCAATAGTCACCGGAATGAGTTTTTCCGCATTGCCGGGATCTGCCATCCAGCACTGACGAGCAGTCAGAAAATCACGCAATGCAAGGATTTCTGCTTTTGACCTGGATCCTGTATTGAGTTCCCAGCTGCGTTGCGAGGTGCCGGAGATGGTGGTCTGCCCCGCTACTCTGGAACCTGACAAAACGGGAACTGGCCGGTAGGCAATCCCGGATTCGGTCTTCAGCCCTTCGCTGTATTGCCCCGTCAGCCTGATGCAGTCAACTCCGGACAGTGGATTGACGTAGTAGAATAAAAATGATTTTTCGTAATAGCTGTTGTCAACCACGAAGCTGCGGCGCTCGGAGATGTCGCCTTCGGAATCGCTAAGCCAGAATTCGTAGCTCAAAACCTGCTCTCCGGCTTCGGCCTGAAAACCCCAGTGACGGGGCTGAACCGCAAAATCAACCAGCCCGGTGATGTCGTAAAAGACCAGCTCACGGCTTATCGTTAATTTGGGCTGCCCAAGGTTGGTGTTTATTGTCAGATGCGCTGTGGCCTGATGGTTGCCGGGCCAGCGACTTAAATACCACAAAAGTGGAATCTGATCCGGACCTACTTTCTGGAAATCGGGCAAATGGCTCAGGAATTTTCCCCCGTTGATGTATTCGGTATAAAAGTTCTTTCCTGAATCATTCAGGATGCCCAGCTCATAAGGCCGTAGCTTTCCCTTGATCACCCTGATCTGGTGGTTTTCTGAAAGGTTCATCCATTGCTCCTGGCGGTCTCCGTTGCCGTCAGTCCAGACTTCCCCAATATCGAGGCTTACGCGGAAGGCCAGCAAATCATGCGGGTTGATCACCCCTGTGGCCGGGTAGTCAAAACTGTAGCTGACCGGCTGGTCAACATACCCGCTGATGTCAAAGACGGAAACCAGGTTTTTGGGGGCTATTTCATCCACAAAGGGGGAGCCCAGCAGATGGTCGCAGGTGATTTTCAGCGCCAGACGGTGCTTGTTCCTTGCAAAGCCTGCTGTCAGCGTAACTTGTATTGGGTTGCCGGAAAGGTGTACCAAACCCCCGGTGATAAAATGTGAAACACTCATAATAGCCTCCCCTAAAATGATGATGATGATTAATGCTTCGAAAATCAGCAATGCAATCAATGCACGAAAGGACAGTTCTTTTGCTCCTCTTGCGGTGGGCTTACCGGGAGGCTTTCAGGCCGCTGCTGGTGGCTTTCAGGTATTGTTCCCGCTTGCGTTCGTAGGTCTCTATGGAAATGGAGGGTCGATGGTGCATAAATTCACGGATGGCAAGGGTCAGTTCTTCTGCCTGTTTGCCGGACATGCTATTCTGTACATACACATTCGCATCGCTGCTTTTTAGGCTCTCTCCCTGCCTGGAGGGTTGGGCTGGAGCCATTTTTCTTATTCTTTTACTTGCCTGAACTGCTCCCGGGGTGATGGCGTACCTTGTCTGCCTGAAATTTTCAAGCCCGGCTACCATCATTGCAATCTGCGGATTGCGAAGCTGCTGGGCTGAAACCACGTATTCGCCCTTGTGGACAATTCCGGCTGGCTCATATTTTCCTCCCCTGCCGGTGTATCCGCCATCTGAATAACCTTTGGGCTGTGAGAATCCGGCGATGGATTGGGCAACTATTCCGGCGATACTCCCAACAGCTGACGCGGTGTTGATCGACACCCAGGGCATCCCGAAGGTCAGGGGGAACTGGGCCACGGCTTTGGCATTGGCAATGGCGGTATTAAACACCACCTGCCCTATGGCGGCGGCCTGCTGAAACAAAAACAATGCTTTGCCCAATGCGGTTTCTTTTCCGGCCAGCTCGGCAAGGCCGCCAAACAATTGATTGGCAGAACTGAATACAGCATCGCCGATTTCCTGCTTTTTTGTGAGTTCGTCTTGCTTGATCTGAATGAGCTGATCGGATAAACTGCGCTCTGCCTGTGCTATTTTGGCGGCATTGCCATTGGCATCGAGCAGTTCCTGCTGATAGCTGGCCCTGGCCAGGTCTCTTTGGGCTGCAAAAGTTTCCTCGTCGGTGGTGGCCCTGGCTTGCCGGATCAGGGCGGCATCCAGCTGCGACTGTGTTGTTGCGGCTGCATTTAAATCGGCCATGTTTTTCAAATGGGTCGCTTTCTTTTCCTCAATGGTTTTATTTATGGTGTCATTAAGCGCGACTTCCTGGTCTTTCAGTTCAGCTTTATCAACAAGTTGCTTTTTTAACCCTTCCAGTTCTTCTTTCCAGCGCTGTTCCTCAATCGATTTTTGCTTCTCAATGCCTTCTTTCAGGTTGTCGATCTTTGCAGCGGCCAGTTCTTTTTGTGCTTTTTCAAGTAGATCTTTGACTGTTTTTTCGGCTTCTACCTGTTTGCCCAATGATTCAGCATAGGCCTGTTCGTATTCCTTGCTGCCTTTCTTATAGATTTTCATTTTCTCATCCAGAAATTTTAGTTCCTGAATGAGCTGGTCGCCTTTGTACTGGTCGTCTGTGGTTTTGCCTTCGAGGTGGCGCTTTTTGATGGCGGCCATTTCTGCATTGTGTGCCGCTTCTGCAGCGGCAACGCGTTGTTTTACAATGTCGTTGTCAGCACTGCCTTCTTTGGTGGTCCCCAATTGGTTCAAACGGTCGATTTCTTTTTGAATGGTTTCAATGGCTTTGTTACGGGCTGTAATCTCGGCTTCGGTTGAACGGGGCATTTTTTCAGCCAGCTCAAGTTCCAGCTCTTTGGCCCTGACCATATCCATGACCACGCCACTTCCGGGAACATCTGCAGTGGCTTTCGAATCTTCTTCCTTCTGCTTGCGGGTCATGGCCAGCAGTCGTTCTTTCTGAAGCAGCAGGGTCTTTTCCTTTTCACTCATGTTCGACAGGGCCGTTTTTGCATTGCGACCGGCAAAGGCGGCTGCATTTCCGAAGGATAGCATCGCATTGCCTACTCCCTGCCAGAAACCGGGGGCTGCTCCTTTTCCGGAGGAGAGGTCAATGAGCTCTTTTTCAATTTCAATTAGTTTCTCGGAGGCGGCCTGAACAACTGCTTTCTTTTCCAATGCCCTGATATAGGCTTTGACTGACTCTGTAGTCTGTTGCGTAAAAATGTTTTCCAGTTTGAGGTTGCCCAAAGTTTTGGGGGACAGCTTGTGCATTTCGCCAATGGCTTGTTTACGGATATCATCTGAAAGCTTTTTGTTGCGGGCGGTGGCCAGCAGTTCTTCAATGGCCAGCTTTTCTTCCACGATCCGCTTTTTGGCTTCCACATTCAGATCGTTCATCATCTGCTGGGATTTTTGGGCTGCGGTTAATTTTCCGGAGTAAAAATAAAGGGCGGTTCCGGCTGCAACGATCAGCCCTACAAACAAACCGATGGGGTTGGCCATCATCGAAGCGCTGAATGCCCGGAACTGGATAGAGGCTGCTGCAAGGTTGCCTTTCAGAAGTAATAATCCCGCGTTGTAAAGCGAGACGGCTGCAAACTGTGCGGTATATGCCAATGCCTGAAGCTTTCCGGCAATAACGCTTCGAAGTGTTAAGCTTACTTCCATGTTGCCGATAATTACCGTTTGCCCTTTTAGTTTATTTAATATTCCCTGGTACAGAGATGCTGTTTTTACTGCCAGCGAATAAGCTGTCAGCGAATAAATCAGGGTCAGAATCAACACTTTGTTCCGGCTGATAAAATCAATTGTAATGGTTAATGACTTCACAAAATAAGAAAGGCCGCTGGTGCTGATCGTCAGCGCGGGAGCCAGCTTTTCACCCAGTTCGATCGACATTACATTGAGCCGGTTGCGGGCTTGTGCCAGTTTTGCGTTGTTGTTATCGGTATTGATGGCTGCTTGTTCTATGGCTATGTTGGTTCCGGTTACCGCTTTTTCATATTTTTTGAATTCTGCCACATTGGTAATCAGCGTCTGGGCAACGGTGATGTTCTCCAGCCCGAAGAGTTTAAGTTGTTCTGCCGGTGTCAGCGCTTTTTTGGCCAGGTTTTCCAGGGCGGTGCCCATCCCTACTATGGCCGGGTTGGTATCGTCGGCTGCGACCTGCAGGTGGAGCAGCATTCCTCTCAATCCACGACCGGCAATTTCGGGGGAACTGAACCTGGGGGCAAGGGTTTCGAGCGTAGCGGCCAGCTCTTCCATCGAAAGTCCGGCATTCTTTGCAACGGTTCCGGCTTTTTCAAAACCTATGGTCAGGTAAGGGATCTCTCCGGCTCCTTCTTTTGATCCGGCTCCAAGCACATTGATGATCCGGCGGGCCTGGTCGGCGGATACATTGTACTGGTTCATCACCATCGTGAGCCCTTCAATGGCGGGATAGAGTTCGATCTTGGCGGCACTGGAAAGTATGAGTGCTTCCCTGGTGACTTCAATCAGGGCTTGCTTGTTTTTCAGAAGCTCGGGCCTGGCAGAGCCCACTTTTGTGAAGGCATCCACAATGTCGGTGGCCGACTGGGTGACTCGGATGCCGGATTCGAGGGTGGAGGTTGATAGTCTTTTGGCTTCTTCTCCCAGTTCGAAGAGGTCTTTCCCTGCCAGTCCGGTCAAGGCTGAAAGGTTGTCAAGGCGTTCTTCAAAGTCGTTATAGGTCTGAATGATTTGTTTGATGCCCATCACCATTGCCACAGTTGATGCAAGAAAGGCGGTGACCATCGAAAAATAGTCATTAAAGAGCCTGCCGATGTTGCGCATCGACCATTTCTTTTCGATCTGCCCGACGTCTTCGCGGTGCTGGTCGATGATGCTTTTCAAATGCTTGATCTTTTGCGCTTCGGCATAATAATCTTTTGAGCCGATGGTCATGCGTGACTGGGCATTGATGGTCTTATTCATCTCGGCACGGATGCTGGCTATGTCGTTGCTGACTTCTTTGCCGTTGATGTAAAGGTTGATACGTCGGGTGTAAGTGGTTGCCATGTGAAAAAATTAAAAAGAAACCTCACCCCAGCCCTCTCCTAAGGAGAGGGAGAAAGAAGGCAGCGGTTGATATGGCATCAAATATCGGATGGGGAAAGTGGAAGGGAAAGGACAAAAAAAAAGCGGCTATTGGCCGCTTTTTTTATATTGTATGAAAATATATTTTAGTCAGGAAATATCTGTATTCTCCCTAAGTTCCAGAAAGTAGCTTTACTAATTAATTAAGAACTAGAGTTCAACGGCCAATAATTCTTCACCCAAGCGGTGGAGTGCATTTTGAATCTTTTTTGCCTGTACCGGACGTGGACGGGTTTTCCCAGAAGCATAATGCTGCAACTGCCGCTGGTTTATTCCCGAAATACGCTCTAAGGCTGCGTTGGTGAAAACTCCCCGGTAATGCTGTAAGATACTTTGTGTGTCGAAACGAAAAATCAACTCATACTCGTTCTGGAATGCCGAAGGAATCTGATCACCATATTCACGCGAAAGCTCCAGGTGGTCTTTAACAGCTTCATTTATATTCTCTTTCAATTCTCGAAAAGTTTTACCGGTACTGACACATCCGGGAAGGTCATCCAAATGGCCTGCATAATTATTTTCTGTCACTTCTACTGTTACTGTTACCTTTTTCATGTTTCCATTTTTTTGAATGGGCTATTTCAAGCCTGCCTGTTTCAAAATACTGTTTGCTGTTCCAGGTGGTAAATCATCGTTTCCTGAAAGTGGAACTGTTACTGTTCCTTGTTTTGTAGGATGCCTGAAATGTTTGTGACTTCCTTTTTGCCTTGCAAGAAACCAACCATCCCCCTCAATCAAGTTGATGATCTCTTTTGCTTTCCAAATCTTCATAGAACTATATATTTCTAATTGACCTTTCAAATATAGTAGTATTACTACTATTATCCAAATAATACAAAAAATAGTGTTAACGTATTTTCATCCTTGTGGCATTCACCGCTGCATCGGCGTTGATTTCGGCAATGCCATCAGCCAGAACGGGAATGTTTTTCTCCAAAACCGGGTTGAACCATTCTACCGCGTAGCGTTCATGGGGATCGGGAATCCTTCTGGCAGTGCGGATCACGAAGCCTTTCCCGTTGGACTGGTAGCCCCGGCCAACGCCTTTGTGAACGAAAACGCCGTGCCGTTCGAAGGAGAAGCCCACGTAATTGGCCAAACCGTAGCTTTTACCAACTTTGCTCATGATGCTGGCTGCCAGTTTGCGTTCGACTTGTTTTCCACCGTCCCTGATGACCGATGATTCAAATTTCCCATCAGAAAACCATCTTGCACTGCCGCGTAGCGCCGACCGGACTTTGGGTGTCCATCTCAAAACTAGGGCATTCTGCTTTTGAATCAGTTCCTGACCAGCCTGTGCTGTCTTTATTCCTGTAACCATTTGTATGGGTCGATTTCGTTGATTCGGGGTGAAGTAATTGTATAGGAGTAACGAATGCCATAATTTCCATCCAGTTCATTTGCAATAAGCATGGCTTCCACGCTGGAGAAATCAAAATCACGGACCGCGGGTGCAAGCGGATTACGCTTGTCGGCTTTGATCCTGACCAACAGTTCATCGCCGATTTCTTCCATGTTTTGCCATACCTGATGGATGGCATCATAGTTGGATGGGTCTGCCACATGGTCCATCAGCATAAATGCGCCCCGACGGTTTTTAAGCAGGTTGTCGCTCTTGTTGTCTGTGAAATCGTAGTTATAACCTTCAAGAATAAGAAATGGATAGCTGACATCTGTTCGGTTGATGCCTCCCAATACTTCATCGACTTCCATCCTGAAAAAAT
Organism: Prolixibacteraceae bacterium; assembly: GCA_003537645.1. Taxonomy (GTDB): domain Bacteria; phylum Bacteroidota; class Bacteroidia; order Bacteroidales; family Prolixibacteraceae; genus Aquipluma. The sequence continues at coordinate 44,412 of DPRM01000077.1, read as the reverse complement.
GCTTTTCGCTGTCGGTGTGTCCGATACCCTTGTGCAATCGTGCAAGGTTTTCGAAGTAGGAAACAAGTTGTGAAAAAGTTGACATGATAGAGGCCTCCCCAACCCCTCCGTAGGAGGGGCTTTTTGTTTAAACAGCCTCACCCCGGCCCTCTCCAAAAGAGAGGGAGGAAGAATTGCTGCGATTATTTGTATAGTTAATATTCATAGTGTATTCTCATTCAAAGCGTTCTTTTATTTTTTCATTCTTACATTTTCCTTGTATTTTCTGGTCATATAGGCGAAGATGGTATTGACTGGTTTGGCAGCCCAAACTTCGTCGTGCAGGATATCGTCTCCAACCAGGTTTTGAAAGACTTTGATCCAGGGGGAAGAGTTACGGGATATGGGTTCCGGGTTTCGAGATTCGTTTTCCACCACCTGTACGTTTTTCTGAAAGATCAACGGGTACGCCAATGCGAGCCATTCATGAATCAACTGGAAGTTCAGGACAATGGCCTGACGGATCTTTTTGTCAATTTTACCGATCTGGGAATGCCGCAATTGAATGTGTTTTTCATCAAACAATTCATCTTGTTTCAGGTAAAGCGAGGCGATGAATTTATTCAGATCTGCCTCGTTCCCGGTTTCCTGATAGTTGCCAAAGTAGGTGTCGGCAAAAATAAACTGCGCAAAGCTGACCGCTTTGAGCTTGGCTTGTGGAGCATACAATCTGCATTTTTTAGATAGTTTCAGTTCCGGGATAATGAATCTGTGATGGGCTTTCATTTCAAGCACTGATGCAAGATTTTCTGTGATTTTGTAGCGCTCAAAATCAGAGAGCTTTTTTAATGCCCTGATCGGGATTCCGGTCATGCGATTCAGAAATTTCAGTTCAGAAATTGCATTTTGAGAAAGGCTTGCCACTGCGATCAGTTGATTTGCCGACAGTTCCGCCCAAAACTGCGGCATACTGCCATTAATGTTTTTCCTTAGCGGAACCATTGGTATTGACTGGTAACGGATGCTTAAACTGATCATGCCCAAAATGTTTTTCTATTGGTGTTGTTTCTTCGCAATACATTCCCGGGTTGACCTGAATAGCCTGGCCAATCCTGCGGATGGGCTATCAGGTAGCTTTTGAGCTGTTCAAGATAACTTTCGCCAATGGCGCGGTAGCGTGCGGCCAATGCGGCAACCTGCTCCGGATTGCTGGGTTGCTTGCTGCGGTCATTCTTAAAACCTGCAGAAGTGCTTTCAAAATACAGGCCTTTTTCTGTCAGGTCGGATCCTGATTCTTCCATTAACCGGGACGCAGAAAGGTAAGCTACGGCCTTCCGGATATACGGAAGTATGTTTTTGACTTTGGCCGGAACTTCAACTTTTACCATTTCAGTTTTAATTTCAGTGAAGATTGCTTCGCCCAAGATTGGCTTGATGGACAGGTCTTCTACCAGACCGGAAAAGGATTTCAGGCGAAGAAATGTCAGGCGGCTGGAGTTGATAAAAATGATGGAATCAAAGGTTTTGGTATCCGGAATAAATGCCGATTTAAGGATGGTCCAGTTGGCAGAGGTTTTAAAATCGCTGAACTGTTCCATATTACCTTCAAGATATTCCAGGACTTCATCCAAAGCATTAAAACCGGCATTTTTAAAATATTCCTTCAATTCGTCTTCCTGGTATTTGAAAAGGCTCTTCATTTTCTCGTTTTCGCTGCGCTTAAACCCACCGTCGGAAATGGTGGCATTCAGCACCTGAAAACCCATCCAGTAAGCCAGATGGATCAGCGATTTCTGAACTTTTTTCAGGAGTTCTCCGATTATTTTTTGTTCTTCGGCAAGCTCTGCGGAAGGCGGATTGTCGAAGAATTCCTGCAGTTTGGCAAACATTTCAGTTCCAAGCAATGGACAGATATAAGCAGTTTCAGCGTTCAGAATATGTGGTTTTAAGCGGTTAAAATCGGTGCCGTTACCAACGGCTATATGTTGCTGAATTTCGGTGAGTGTTGAAAATAGCATAGAAAAAAATTAGCAGCCCCACCCCAACCCTCCCCAAAGGGTGAGGGAGCAAGAAAGCGGTGCAATTGTTAGTATTTCAAATTTGTAAAAGTCTCATTCAAAGCATTTTTTTAGTCCTCCCCCTCGGGGAGGATTTAGGTGGGGCTTTGGGTTTATTAACTTAGTGTTTTGGTGGTTCCGGCTCCGGAATCAAGGGTTGTCAGAACGGTATTCCGGAAACGCCATTCCACGTTTTCATCGCCGCCGTTAAAACGGTGGTAAATCTCGATTGGATCAAGAATGGTCTGCCTGTCGAGCCAGGCATTGGCCACATTGACCAGATAGGCTTCGCGGATGTTGCTTCCTCCCTGGTTTCCGGCATAAGCGCCACCGGGCATCCCCGCTCCCATCACATTGGGATTGACCATGATGGCAAACATGATCTCGGAATTGGCTGCGGCTGATGTCACCAGATTCTGCTCATTGTTCAGCTTGTTGTTCAGCGGCTCGATGATCCATTTTTCTTCTGCTTTCCCGTTCATTGGGTTGATTTCAAAAAAGGTAAAAATGGGTTTATCAGCATTATCTACTCCGCAAAGGTTGTTTTCAACATCATCCATGTACTGCTCGATGGCTGCTTTTCGAAGGTCGATGCTGGCATACTGGTTGGCCTGGAATTGTTTGTCCCAAAAGGCATACGGAATCTGGATGTGCCACTTCCAGGTTATCTGGTTGGTGTAGGCTTTCTTCAGAAATGCCGGTACCATGTTGGCAATGTCAACCCAACCAGCCAGATAAGCGGCATACCATAGAGGTGAAGAATAGTACTCGTTGTTGCTCCACGAATCGCGGATGCACATCACAAACGATTTGCCTTTGGTTTGACCAGCCCAGCGACGGCGCTGAAGATCGGCAAACGGATCGTATTCGTCCAGCACATCGTAAATGGTGTATTCGCCTTCGCCCGGATTATCGGGCCAGCGACCGGAAACGATGCACTTTTCGATGACTCCGTCTTTGTTGGCAACTGTCAAACGGCAGTATTTGGCATTGATGGTGTTGATCCCGACAACCTGGCTGCCATCTTCGTTGAAAAGAAACTGGACGTAACCAATCCCAAGTTTCAGGTAATCGCGAATGGCTTTTTCCATGTATCGGCGAACCATCCTGCTGTTGGCGAAAACAGCCAGCGACTGATCTTTTGGTGCTGCCATCAGTTCATTGCCTTTGTTGTCATATCCCGAAATGATGCAGGGAAAGATGCCCTGCCCTAAAGTGAAATTCCGGGTAAAGCGCAGGCCAGTATTGAGTGTTCCCACCTTACCGATGATCTCGTCTGCTTTTTTTGGCCAGTCGTTATTGGATCCCCAGCTGGCAATCTCGTAGTTGCCAACGCGGGTTTTATCCAGATCGGAGCCGGATGGTTTGGGTGATGCAGTGGTTTTGGGTAGGTCGGCAGGAACGCCGGTTGTAGCGCCCAGGTAGCTTCTGCCTGAAGCCAATAATGGAACGCCTTGTTGATTGAAAAGAATGTTGGCCATGTGTATTTATTTAAAAGGACGATCACTTAGGATCGCCCTTACATGCGTACTTTTTTACCATTGAACTCGATGAATGCATCAATATGCACCGGGGTGACATGGCTGCTGGCATTTCCAAAGACGTCCACGGGTAAAACTCCGCGCATCCGGTTTTCGGTCATGCTGAATTTTAGCCCGGCTGCAACAGCACGGGGTATGAATACCAATTCTCCATCTTTCTTGATGAATTTGAGCGAGAAGATGACCTGTTTTCCCTCGGGCGTTTCCTTTGCTTCCAGCTCTTTCAGAACCAGGTTGCGGCGTATGGTTTCGATTTTCATAGGTAGATGGGCTGAATAAATGAATTAGTAGCCCAAATGTAGATGGGGTGGATAAGTAGAGAAAGGACAGTTTTTGAAGCAAATCTAAAAACCTACCAGAAAAAATACCCCGAAATCAAAGTTTTCGATCAAATATTATTGAAAATTAGAACAACTATATATTGGTCGTTTTTCAACCCAATTACAATGAAGATGTGTTTTGACCACCTAATAGTATGGTAAATATCTTGTTCATCGCATCCCATTCATTCTTCTGATTTTGCAGTTCAGCTTTTCCCTCTTCAGTGATGCGATAATATTTTCGTGGGCGCACGGTTTCGCCCATTCTCCAATCCGAACAAATTAAACCAACTGCTTCCATTTTCTTTAAAACCGGATAAATACTGGCTGCCTGCCAATTGATCTCGCCGTTTGTCAGCTCTTTCACCCGTTGTACTATTTCTAAGCCATAGCTGTCGCCGAGTGCCAATATTGTCAGGATAAATTTAGGCGCTGCGGCTCCTACCAGTTGTTTTGTTACATTTTTCATGTTCTTTAATCTTAGTTTGAATAAAAAAGCGATAATTACTTTTTAAACCTCAAAAACAAAGGCAAATAAAATAATATCGCCACAATCGAAAAAACCAATCCCCCCATTGCCCCAACAGCAAAAGCGAACCAAAAGACTTCTTTCTGTCCCGACCAGATAAACGGGACAAGTCCCAAAACAGTTGAGATAATTGTAAGAAAAACAGGGATGATTTTGTGGTTAAACGCTTTCAGATAGAGCCTAATATTATTTCTCACTCCTTTAGCCCTGCAAAAATTATTGTAGTCGTTAATGATGTACAATCCGGCATTCACGACGATCCCACACAAAAGGATAAATGAGGCAAAGCCACCCTGGTCGAAATTAAAATCGAACAGGTAAAAGGTGAGGAATACCCCGATAAATGATACCGGGATCAACGAAATAATGGCAAACGGCTGCCTGAATGATTCGAGGAGTATGGCGCAGATAAAATAGATGATCAGAATGACCAGCAGAATGAGGTAATACTGTTTTTTGTCTTTTTTATCCCAGGCGCCCCAATGGTATTGTTTGATGGAATATCCCAGGGGCAAGACTTCGGCCAACTCTTTTTCGTGCCGTTCGCGAACGATTTTCGACAAAGGTTCAGGCCCAATAAAATCGTATGCCACCACCAGTTGGTATTGCTGATTGGTTTTATGGATGTCGTTGCCCGATTTTTGTTTGCTGACTTTGCCAAATTCGGATAATTTAAACTGTTTGTCACCGATTGAAATAGGGCGGTTGTTTAAATCCCACACGTTAAAATGGCCATACGAATCGGAAACCAACGAAACCGGCTGAAGTTCGTTGTTGGAATAAACAGGGGCAAGATTGGCTTTATAAACCTTGTCTTTCAGGAACGAATAAAACTGAACGGCATCCACTTCATTCAAACCCAAGCCTTCGTGATCGAAATAGAGGACATATTCATGCAGTGTTTTCGCATTCCAGCCCGACGAGCCGCTTATCTCAATTTCATTCACCCGTTCGTTTTCTTCCAGCCTGCTTTTTAATTGCTCTGCATACCGGTAAAGCTGGTCGTAATTATACCCTTCGAGAATTATCCTGCTGTTTTTATAGCCCGAATTCAATGAATTGGAGAAACCCCTGCCCACGCCATAAACGTCCCAGTCCATTCCACCAAGGCTAATGGCTTTCGAGGTTATTTCCTCTTTCAAAAAGTACGGGAATGAACCGAATTCAAATTCAGGCTTAAACTGGATGGTAATTGCAGAGTTATTGTAGGCCGTGATGGAGGTTTGGAACAGCTCGATCTCGTCGAACTTACTAAGGAAGTTCTCCATTAGCATTACAGCATCGTTTAATTGCTGAACTGTGCAACCTTCGGGCATTTTTCCGCGTGCATAAAGCGTTGTGCGGCTGGGTTCGGAGTAAAACGAATTTTCGAATACATACTCCGAAAACAACCGTAGCGAACCTCCCAGAACCTTTTCAGCAGTTGGCCTTATATTTTCCGAAAACCAGGCATTGCCTACCGTTTTGTTGTATCCTTCGGCCCAAGTTCCTTCTTTCTCAATTTTTTGGGGCAACCATTGCACCGGCAGGCCAAACCCCAAAACAAAAACGACCAGCCAGGCCCATTTATATCTTTTGCTGAAACGGATGAACCATCCATAAAAGGAGCTAAAGCGAACTGCCCTGCGTTTTCTGCGGAACGTACTTCTTGATCCCTGCTTTTTCAGTTTAACCTTTTCCATTAAAGCTGGAATCAAAAACAGGGCAATGAGCAGCGAAACCGTCAGGTTTACAATGATGACCTGGGCAAATTCGATCAGGTTGATCTTTTGCTCCTCCTTCAGGAAAAAAATAACGCTCATGGCGCCAATGGTCGTTAACGTAGCTGCAAGAATCGCCAAAAATGCTTTCCGGTTGCCCTGGTGGTGGATGTGGTCAATCATGATGATGCTGCTATCGATCACCATCCCAAACGAAATGGTAATTCCTGCCAGTGTGTAGATATGTATTTCGATGCCGAGCACAAAGTAAAAAATACAGGCAATTACCAGGTTGGCAACAATACTAATGGTGATGAGCAAAAGATAGTTGAACCGACGGCTGATAAGCAACACAAATGTGAGCAGGATCAGCAGGGAGAAGATGGTGCGAAGGCCTATTTTATTCAGTTCGTCATTCAGAAACTGCGTAGAATCATGGGTTAAAAGCAGTGAGTAACCCGAAGGGAGCCCTGCCTTTAATCGTTCAATTTCTTCTTTAACGCGTTTCCCAAGCGTGAGGTTGTTTACATTGTCGTTGGGGTAAACAACCAGGTTGATGGTATTTAACCCATTGATCCTGAAATACGACGAAGCTTGCTGTTCTTTATAGGCAATCGTTGCAATATCGCCCAGATGTACCATGCGGCCATTCACTTTTTTTACCGGTACCGAGCGCCAGTTAATACTGTCGGATATGCTGTTTCGCAAATAAAACCCCGAGAGGGTTTCCGTCCCTTTGTATGAAATTGATCCCTGCCCCAAATATTCTTCGTTAAAAAATGAGCTTAGGCTTTGAGCAATCTCTTGTGAGCGGATGCCCAAAAGTTGCGCCTGTTCATTGTCAAAACGGATTTCCCATTCGTAAGGAGTAGAACCATATACTTTTACACCGTTCACTCCCGGAATTACGGATAGATTAGGAACCAAATGGTCTTCGGCGTATTTCTGTATGAAGAAAGGGCTGGCGCTGGCATTAAGCGTATAAGTCAAGATTGGACTCGTGTTCTGCCCGCTGGCGCTCATCGAAAGCTCGGGAAACGAAACCTGCCCGGGCAAACCTGGATAAGCCTGGCGGATGAGCGATGCCACCTCGAAACGTGCAGCATCGGGGTTAACCGTTTTTTTAAACGACAAGCTGATGCGACCATACCCTTTTGATGATACCGACGATACTTCTTTGATGCCTTTTACCCCGCTAAACAGCCCTTCCAGCCTGGATGTTACCTCCTGCTCGATTACCCGCGCCGAAGCATCGGGCCAGTAGTAACCTACCGACAAGCCCGGCAACGAGCGTGAGGGGGTTAGCTGCACATTGAGCAATGGCAACAGGCTTATCCCCACAATCACCAGCAAGATGAAGATGATGAGGATGGAGAAGGAGGAGGGGGGGGATTTGATAGAAGTGATCAAATTATCAAGTTACTAATAATTTAATAGACGATTACTTTTGATAATTGAGATGTCAGCAAACCTAAGTTTAAAAAAAATGGTAGGGACTGCACTATCTCTTTATAATCCATTCTTCTCGAAAAAATTAGTTAAGACAAAATCCAAATAATCTTCCGTCCTTTCAGGTGAGTTTTTATCAGGGAAAAAGGGAATAGAGATATTATCTATAGAGTCTAAAATACAAAAAAACCGGACAGAACTACCATCCATGCTGCTAGGAAATATAATTGATTCTTTATCTAAGAGTTTATACCTAAAGCTTTCTAAATCCGTGTTTAAGCTAATGTGTGTATTTCTGGTATCCTCTAATACTGGTAATACTATAACATCTTTGATTTTGTATTTTATCATCTTTTCTTTTAATATAAATATATCTTCAAAAACACATTTGTTGCACTCATCACCTGAATACGCATATACCAGTTTTGGAAATTTTTCAAGTCTGATGCAATCGTTAAACTGTTGGCTATTGATAGCTATCTTTTGATATCGCAGTTCTAAGTCACGAATGAACAGCATTTTACAAGTTTCACTTTTTTTTGTATAAAGTTCCTTTTCCTCTAACCAGAGTTTTTCTACAGCAATACATCGGAGGATGAGGAAAATGTTCAATACTATAGTTGCAGCAAAAATACCGGTGTATATAAGGTTCTTCGTTGTGATTTTTTTCATGACTAAGCAATAAAATGTATAATAATATGTGATACTTTATTATCAATCATGACGAAGGAAATTCTCCCTACATTCATAAAAGACAATAATTGGATTGCTAGTCGCTTTTATTCCATTCAAAGCGAATTTTTCCTTTTCTGTCATTTTGATCCTTTTTTCTGCAACATTTGCAATAAAGGATTCTATTGCATTTGGAGTAGCGCTCTGAATACAAGATATAAAATTATTTTTATAAGTACAGTAAAAAATCGAAGGATGAACTGCAAGCGTTAAGTCATCAATAAATTTTGTTGTGCAAAAAATTTCATTACTTGAATGATAATAGAATAGATTATGGGTTTCAGCGTGATTCCTAAATTTGAACATCACTAATCTATTACTTTCCATATAATCTGTTATCCCTAAAAATTTATTATATTTCTTTGAAAAATTTAGATATTGCTTTGTGTCATTGAAACCATTTATTTCAACCATGTCTTGTTTTGTTACCTTATTTGTCGTATGTACGTGCAAATATGGTTTAATTTGATTTTCGCTTATGCTGAATATAGTGTCAAAAAATGGTTTTACATACTTAATATCTGTAGTTGTTGTAAAGAAATTAAATGAGTTATTAACAGGATGTTTGAATCCGAGTTGATAAATCATGGAAGATAACCAACTAGTTTTAATTTTACCTGATTTATCAAGAGCGTACAATAAATAGTCAGATGGCATATACTTTGAGTTAAGCTGATCAATATAGATTAAATCTTTCTGTGTTGCGATTTGAATAGGCAATAAATCTTTCTCTAGCTTAAACTCATTTATAAAATCTCCGTTAGAGGCATAACGGATTATTTTTTGCTGTTTAGTATCGAGAATGAGAATTTGTTTTTCTTTGTAATTAACTGAAAAAAAAGCGGGTTGTATATATTCACCAGGGCCTTTCCCAATTTTCCCAATTTTTTGAATAAATTTTCCTTCTCTATCAAACAAGAACAGTGATTTTGCAATGTTTGAATCCAATATGTATAGCGTATCATCAATCACTTCCATCTTGGAAATCCTACCTATTAAGCACTCATTTCGTGTTTCTAAAGGAGTTAACTTGAAATTTTTAAATACTGATGAAAATAAAATTGGTGTATTATCGTCCAAATCATCAATATTTATTTCTATCAATTCATTGTTCTTTGAGGTATTGGACAAAATTGAGTTACGATTGTCTTTTTTACCTTGACACATTGCAAATATTAATAAAAAAAATAGCAATAAATAGCAATTGTAAATTGTACTAATTTTTACATTTTTCATGGTACTTAGATTATTTATTAAATGCCTTGTACTCCAAGGCATTTATGTTTATAATTTATTTTCTAACGACAAGAAATGGTATTGGTACCGTAACCAACTATTGTTCCATTACAGCTATATACATAATACCAATCGCCCTCTTCGCAACTTCCAGCATTTCCATTAAAGCAAGCGGCAGTGCCTCCTTCCGTACCCTCATCATAACCATTTCCACAATCAGTTAAATTCCACCATTGTGAAGGATAAAATGTATAACAATAAGTTACACCACTTTCTCCATCTGCAAATGCCTGCATTACAAGCGACGAGAGAGTAAAACCACTATTATTTTCTTTTGTGTTAAATTGTGTATTAAAAACCATTAACGCAATTATTGCTATGGCTCCAACTGTTGTTAGAATTTGTTTTTTCATTTCAATTCATTTTAATTGTTTATGTAATCTATTATAAACTCTTCAACCTTTTCAAATCTCCGAGGCTCTTAGCTTCGAGCTTTGCTTGTTTTATTTCCTTATCTTTGTCACCTCACCTCACTTTCTTTTTTGGAAAAGGTGCCGAACAGGAAGCGGATAACTTTTGCGGGTTAGGCTTCCTGTTCTTTCTCTTTATATTATTGTTTGTAATGCTTCGCGTTTAAAATTGTTTGAATGTTTGAAGTGATCAATCCGTCAGTTGACGTATTGGGCTTCGCGTTTGGTTTTTCCATGTTTTAAGTGTTTGAGTATTTTGATTAAAAAATGGTTAGCAATTAGAAAGCTTTATATTGCAGATAAATATATAGAATAAACTTTATCTACTTGCCCAAAGAAGCGAAATTTTTATTCTTTTATGCAACTAAACTTTTATAGTCAATGTTATTTCGTCCGAAAATGGGATTTAGCCTTGTTTTAGGATTTCCTGCGGACGACTATCAGCATCTATTTCTTCTTTCTATAAATATTTTGATCCGCTGGAGCAATTACCAATCAGCCGTTTCGGTTGGTCGGCGCTAATAAGTGCCAGAGGTACTAAACCTGCCAGACGCAGGCGGATATTTGTAGAACAAAGAATTGTATCCAATTCTGGAGTGCTGTAGGCACGTTACATTTCGATTACAATCTAAGCCAACTGCATTCAAAACGTTAGTTGCATTATTCAGTTATTATTTTAGGGCGATATGCTAACATATTGAGAGACTAAAAACTCATTTCAATCTACTTTCTTCCTACCCTATTCTTTGATGCCTTTTACCCCGCTAAACAGCCCTTCCAGCCTGGATGTTACCTCCTGCTCGATTACCCGCGCCGAAGCATCGGGCCAGTAGTAACCTACCGACAAGCCCGGCAACGAGCGTGAGGGGGTTAGCTGCACATTGAGCAATGGCAACACGCTTATCCCCACAATCATCAGCAAGATGAAGATGATCAGGATGGAGAAGGAGGAAGGGAGATATTTATTTTTTTGTAGCACGACTCTATTTTGGATTATTATTTCATTACATTTTTTTTGTATTCATGTTCAATTTCTATTATACCAATTTTTCTCATTTTCATATTTCTCTTCAACAGAAAAAGATCCGTGATTAGTTTTGATCTTTTAAAAATTGAGCAATATGTCCTAGATAAGCTTTAGTCAATTCATCATTGACCCCCTCTATAGGGATGAAAACTTTCGAAATGATTCTGTCTTTCGCAATGATGAAAAAATATGGTTTATCAATATCGTCAATTGGAGTTAATCTATTATCACAATTAAATACTATATTATTTAATTTATGAACTCTTCTAAAGACAACTAAATCTCTTTTAGCACTTAGCTTGGATAATATAATAACTTTATTTACAGCAATATCTGGCAACTCTTTATGTAGAAGTTGTATCATTTTATCAGTACAGGTATGACATCCAATTTGAGAATACCTTAAGACTAAATTAAAATGTTGCCCTCTAACTAAATCAATTAATCGGTTGACTTTACCATTCTCATCTATGAATTCTTCCTTTAAATCAATTTGCGTACCTTCGGATTTTAATTGTAAGAGGCTTAACTCTAACTGTGTGCTTTTTGTACTTTGCAAAAAGTCATCTTTTTGTATAAAAGACTTTATAATGTTTACTTTATCCCTAGCTTGAGATATCCAAAAAACATTAGATATAATAAGAACTAAAAAGAGCAGATATAGGAGAATCTTGATTGTTTTCATTTATTAGAATTTAAACTTGAACTTGATAATTATGGGATTGTCTGTTTCCTTCAAACTAGTCAAATTAAAAGTATTTAAAAAATCATTATAATTTTTACCATTAGTCTCCTGAAGTAAAACATAAGGATTAATTGTCGTAAAGAAAGAATTGTCAACTAGCCCTTCTGTTATAATTTTGGGGAAAGGTAAACTATTCACAATATTGATAACCTTTATTTCTTGTGTTTTTTTGTTGTATACACATTGTTTTGGATATCTCCCTCTTGTAAATTTAAAACATAAATAATTGCTGTTTTCATATACTTTCATTACATTGCCACATAATCCATTATTAGACATTGTATTATACATAGCAGCACGATCATCCATCATGTCATTTGCAGTTATTCTATCATCCAAAAAATTTACAAATACTTTTGGAATTATGTAATCATCAATGATTTGATAAATTGTATCATTACCATAGGTGTTAGTAAGGTTTATTAAGTCATTCGATCTGTAGAAATTCTGATGTCCACTAGTTTCCGATGAAAGTAATGGGAAGTATTCACCAACAATTTTATTTTTACTATTTATACAATACAAGGCATAATCATTCCCCGGTATTAAATTTTTCAATGCAAATGATCCTGTATAAAGAAAGGTAAAATCACCTATAGGTAAAAAATGAATAGGATTAATTTCCCGACCAGTATGGCTTGTAACATTTATTGTTTTTTGCCTGATATATTTTAGGTTTAAATCGTAGGTTAGAATAGTGTTGAAAGATAAAATTTTAATTGACCCATCTTTGTCAACAGAGAAGTCTCTCATCTCTAAGTATTCACCAGGCCCCTTGCCTTTTTTACTAAGCTTATTAATGTAATTGCCGTTTCTGTCAAATATCAACAAAACCTGCGTGTCGGTAGATACATAAAATTTATCGTCATGAAATTCAATCTTCCGGATACTTCCAATTAAAGAATTACCATTTGTTTCCAACTTAATTACTTCAATAGAATCTATTAAGTTAGTATAGTCAATTTCTTTATTAATCAATTCACTCGATACATTTATTTCAATTATCGATCTAGGCATAACTATTTTATTTTTTTTATTTTTCCGACCTGAACAGGATGTTACAAGAAGAATAAATATAATTAGATAAATGTTTTCTATTTTCATAAATTTAGGTTTAAGAGAATAGAAGGGGCATTACCCCTTCTAAGTATTAGTTAATTACAAAAACCGCCACCACATTGAACTGCATAACAAAGAGAGTTGTATGCACTCACGCAGCTTATGTATACTCCATCACCCCATTCTCCATTTGGTAATGGCATTGTACACTCCGCGCAATAGCCATCTAGGTTATTTCCATAATCACCTTCACCATCCGCTCTTGCTTGATTCATAAATAAATTAATACTTGAATCAGTAGTTTGGTTAAAAGAATGACTAATTATGAAATTACCAGTGATAAATATTATCACCAAAATGCTTAATCCTATTATTTTATACTTTTTCATGATTTATGAATTAAAGTTTACAACATTATCTATCTCCTTTTCAAATCTCCGAGGCTCTTAGCTTCGAGCTTTGCTTGTTTTATTTCTATATCTTTGTCACCTCACCTCACTTTCTTTTTTGAAAAGGTGTCGAACAGGAAGCGGATAACTTTTGCGGGTTAGGCTTCCTGTTCTTTCCCTTTGTATTATTTTTTGTATTGCTTCGCATTTAAAATTGTGTGAATGTTTGAAGTGATCAACCCGTCAGTTGATGTTTTGGGCTTCGCGTTTGGTTTTTCCATGTTTTAAGTGTTTGAGTATTTTGATTAAAAAATGGTTAGCATTTAGAAAGTATTATATTGCAGATAAATATATAGAATAAATTTTATCTACTTGCCCAAAGAAGCGAAATTTTTATTCTTTTATGTAACTACTCTTTTAAAGACCAAGGCAGTTTCGTCCGAAAATGGGATATATCCTTGTTTTTGGATTTCCTGCGGACGACTATCAGCATCTATTTCTTCTTTCTATAAATATTTTGCTCCGCTGGAGCAATTACCAATCAGCCGTTTCGTTTGGTCGGCGCTAATAAGTGCCAGAGGTACTAAACCTGCCCGACACAGACGGATATTTGTAGAACAAAGAATTGTATCCAATTCTGGAATGCCGTAGGCACGATCCATTTCGATAACAATCTAAGCCAACTGCATTCAACACGTTAGTTGCATTATTCAGTTATTATTTTAGGGCGATATGCTAACATATTGAGAGACTAAAAACTCATTTCAATCTACTTTCTTCCTACCCTATTCTTTGATGCCTATTACTCCGCTAAACAGTCCTTCCAGCCTGGATGTTACTTCCTGCTCGATTACTCGCGCCGAAGCATCGGGCCAGTAGTAACTCACCGATAAGCCCGGCAATGAGCGCGAGGGTGTTAGCTGCACATTGAGCAATGGCAACAGGCTTATCCCCACAATCATCAGCAAGATGAAAATGATGAGGATGGAGAAGGAGGAAGGGCGGTATTGATTATGTTTTTTCAACACTTCTTAATTTCCCATGAAGGTTCAATTCTTTTTGCTTATAACAGATAAATATCTTTCTCTCATTTCTTTTGTAAAGGGCGGCCCTATCAGTAAAACTTCATTCTCGCTGTTTAATAGAAATGTCAATTTGGAAGGATTATTACCAAGTTGATTAACAATCTTAAAACGTTCTCTTTCATCTAAAAACACAGGAAAGTCTAATTTCGCATCAGCATTCTTTAACACAAAATCCTGGGGCGTGGCATGTACATAGCAATAAAAGCTTACTTGAGGGGAATCTTTAAAGTATTTTAAGTTTTCCTTCCATAGTATAACATTATGCCAGCATGGCTCACAATAGCTGTTCGCATAAGTGACTATTTTATATTGTGATCCATGTTTTATGAAATGTTGTGTAGTATCTTTCCAAACGGGTTTAACAGCATATTCCATTAAATTGATTTTTGTACCCACAGCTATAGATTCTGTAACCTTAAGATTATTCTTATTGTTACACGAGCTTATGCACACAAATAACAGAATATAAAGTATTCCAATAAATCTATTTTTATTACACATGGTAATTATATATATCGAAATTATTTTAAAAAGGAGATGTCGTATCTTATTATTTGAGCGAAACCGGTCTTTAAATCGGTATGTATGGCATAGAGATATTTCCCTTCCTTATCAATTTGCAAAGGGAAATGGATCGCTTTATCCAGGACTATTTTTGCAACAGGTTCTCCGTCCCAATCTGTTACCAAAATATATTTATAACGATTATCATTTTCCATATTTATAATATCTGATATTGTGAAATCTGAAAACGTGAAGAACAGATATTTGTCATTTGCAACCACTTTCCCTGCACCAACCATATTTGCCTTATTATCTCCCCTTACAACTGGCTTTCCACCTATATACCTTGCATCTGTTACTTTTAACGAAAACCATTGACAAAAAAAGCTTCTCGAAAATTCATTTTTATCATTTCTGTAATTGTAGATTGTAAGGGTACCTGTTGTAAGACATGCCATTTGAGACCTTGGGGAATTGCCACAAAAGGAAGCACTGGCACCAAATACAGAACCAAGTTGAATGTTATCTAGTTGGTTTTCTCCAAAATTCACATTAGGGAATTCACCAAATTGGTGTATAAACTGACCTTTATTGTTATATAACTGAAAACGTCCCTTTTGAAATTGGCCACTACAGATTAGCATGTTCTCAAACAAATAACTTTGGTCAATCTGTTCCCCTTTATTTGGCGATTGGTATTTAATAGTACGGAACGGAATACCGTTACAAGCCTTTAGCTCATTAGCACCAAACAATTGCGATGTTTTTTTAAATGGGTCTAATGCCAGTAAAGTATCTTTCCCATACAAATTCATTCGTAATCCGAGCAATTCATTTGGTCCATTGCCGTAGTTTAACATCTTCCCGACAAACTGCTTATTAGTCATGTCGAAAACAGAGAGTATGCCTCCTTCAGATCGTCCAATATCCTGAACCAGAAAATAATCATTCACAATTCTAATATCAAATGGATTGAGCAAATGGATGGTGTCTCCAATGTAAATTTCAGCTTTTAATTTTACTTCATTGTCGAATACACGGAGCATGTCATCAACCGACTTAATATCTATTTCCCAATTTTTAGAATTTGATTCACAGGAAATTAAGGAGATCAATATTGGTAATGCAAAAAGCAATTTGTTTAGGTATTTTTTCATTTTTATCTACTTAAAGTTCTTTTAGCTAAAACCAGAGCCGAAACTTCTACCTAATTGGTAGAAGTCCAACTCTGGAGAATTATAATTTCAATGATTATTATCCGTTGGTAAATGAATAACTTCCCCAACTTGTAAGGCAAGAGCCCTGAAATGAGTAACAACAAAGCTCTTCGCCACCATAGTATTCGGTGCAGACTTTTGCAGCCTGTGCTTCCTGACCAAGATTAACATTAGCTACTTTCGAATTTACATTTAAACTAATGTTAAAGAAAACTATAATTGCCAATGCTGCAATTGCAAAAAATTTCACAACAATTTTTTTCATAAAATAATTTTTTAATGTTAAATAATACGCATTAATTATGATTGGTATTTTCAAATCTCCGAGGCTCTTAGCTTCGAGCTTTGCTTGTTTTATTTCCTTATCTTTGTCACCTCAGCTCACTTTCTCCCGATACCTATCGGGATTGAAAAGGTGCCGAACAGGAAGCGATTAACTTTAGCGGGTTAGGCTTCCTGTTCTTTCCCTTTGTATTATTTTTGTATTGCTTTGCGTTTAAAATTGTTTGAATGTTTGAAGAGTTCGACCCGTCAGTTGACGTATTGGGCTTCGCGTTTGAGTGCAGGAAGTTGTTTGGGGTCATTTTCTTTAGGTTATTGGTTGGTTGTTAGTTGTTTTCTCTTCGTTTCCCAAAGTTAAACGGGTAGAGTGCCATTTCATAGCACTCATTAAAAAATTTTCTGTAAAACTGAATTTGTTTTCAAAATAGTACGTTTCGCGACTTTTTGAGTAGGAAATCTCTGCTCCGTGCAACTTCAGTTCGTCGAAATAGCGAAGAACGGTGCGCCTCGACACCTTTAATTTACAGGCCAGGCATTCGGCAGGCCCGGTGTTTCCTTGTTGCAGGAGTTCAACCAGCCGCTCAATTTTTGTTAGGTAATTGGTGTATCCCATGCGTGTTATTTTATTGGTTTCATTATTCGGTTCCATTTAAAGCCGTTCCAGTTATTGGAGAACAGTACCACGGAAGCTTTGCCAACAATCATTTCTTCAGGCACAAAGCCCCATATACGCGAGTCGGCTGAATTGTGCCGGTTATCGCCCATCATAAAGTAGTAGTTGTGCCGAAAGGTGTAGGTTTCGGCCTTTGCCTGGCCGATATAGACGGTCCCGTCTTTTAGTTGGATGGCTATTTTCTCGAATTTTCGGAAGATGTGCTGGTACAAGGCGTAATTCTTTTCGTCCAGCGCAATGGTTGTTCCGGCTTTGGGGATGTAAAGCGGGCCAAATTGGTCGATCGACCACCTAAACTTGTGGTGGTAAGGAAAACATTGGTAAGCCGAATCGCTTTGTACAATCACCGGCGCAATGGAATCGATGCACAACGCGCGCGACAATTGCTGAAACTGAAGCCGGTTAAGCGTAGTTTCGGCGCTTTTTGCGGTGGGGAAACGGTACCCGGCATTTATCCCAATGTTCAAACTGTCGGTCAGCTCAGAAAACTGCTGCAAATTGTTGAAATAGCATTTGAAGTTCTTTTTTGAAAGCATAGGTTCGTCGGTTGCTTTTCCGTTGATCGTTACCATTGTACCAACAATTGCAAGGCTGTCGCCGGGGAGGGCGACACAACGTTTGATAAAAAAGTCTTTTTCGGCATTGGGATGGTTAAAAACAAGTACATCGTTTCTTCGGATCGGGTTTAATCCGCTTAAGCGATGATACTTCCACCATGTGGAGTCTATTTTTTCGCGGGCGTTCCTGTTCAGGTAAAACAGCAGGTTTACCCAGGGTATTTCGAAAGGCGACCGGGGCATCCGGGGCCCAATGCTTAGTTTGTTGACCAGCACTTTATCGCCCACCAGGAGGGTATCTTCCATCGAACCGCTGGGAATTGCGTAAAGTTCGAACAAAAATACACGGATGGAAATGGCCAGAAGAAAAACGCCCAACAACGAACCCGGGGCCGAAATCCATGTTTTTTTTCTGATCCACACAAATATGCGGCGGTTTGAAAAGAGCAGCATGGCTGAGCCACCAAAGGCCAGCAACCCAACTGCGAACCACCACAATCCGCACACAGTAAAGGTTACAGCTAATCCGGTCAGGAGTAGGATACAGATGTTTCGTTGCTTTCGTGTCATTGTTGATTTTCTTCAGGATATTCCACTTCGCCTTTAATCCCCAGCTTGCAGGGCGAGCCGGGCCCATTGTACACTACCTCGATTGTTTTATGGAACACACCGGGGAAAGCTGCGTCGTATTTTATGGTAATTTTTCCTTTTTTCCCCGGTCTGATTGGTTCCTTCGGCCATTCAGGAACGGTGCATCCACACGAAGTTTTCACATCGTATATCATCAGCATTGTTTTGCCCGGATTGGTAAATTCGAACGAGTAAACGGCTTCTTTCCTGAAAGCTATTTTACCGAAATCGTGCCTCTTGTTACCAAAGCTGACCGAGGCATCGTTTCGGGCAATAGGGGCTGTGCAGCTATACAAAAAAATGAGTAACAGGATAGTTAGATATTTGTACATGAGTGTTTTAGTTTATGTAGTTTCTATTGTTTCTATTGTTTCTATTAGTTTGATTGTTTGATTGTTTGATTGTTTGAGAAGTTTGAAGGGTTTGAAGGTTTGAAGATTTTGCGAATTCGTTTGCTGACGGATCAAACCATCAAACTTTTTTTTCAAACTCTCAAACTTTTTTTCAAACTTTATTTCAAACACGGAGTATTCAAACCCTCAAACTTTTTTTTAAACTTAATTTCAAACACTTAGTATTCAAACCCTCAAACATTTGTTCAAACATTTTTCAAACCCTCAAACATTTTTTCAAACAATTATCGGTCAATCATTTTTTCCACGTTTTTTTAAATAATAAAAGCACAACGGCACGAAATACAGACTGACGACCGTGCCCAACAGCATACTGCCGATTACTGCCAAAGCCAGGGGTTTCTGAAGGTCGGCGCCCAGGCCAGAGGTAAACAGGATGGGCACCAAAGCCAGGATAGCTGTCAGCGTTGTCATCAGGATGGAAAGCAAGCGCCGGTGCCCAGCCACAACAATGGCGCGCATCAGCGGCATCCCTTGCCGGTAGAGCTGGTTCATGGTTTCCACTTTCAGGATCGAATCGTTGATGACTATTCCCGCCATTACCACGATCCCGATCATTGACATCAGGTTGATGCCTGCACCGCCTATTTTAAGCGCCAGGAAAGCCCCGAAAATATCTATCGGGACCTCCATCAATACCAGTAGCGGAAGGGTTAGCGATTCGAACTGCGAGGTAAGGATAAAATACAGTAAAGCGAGCGATATGAGCAGGATTACACTTAGTTCCTTCATCATCTCACGGTTCGAAAAAATGCTGCCGCTAAAACCGGCCTCAAACTTTCGGTCGTGGCGTACCACTTGGGTCACTTGTTCTGATACCCTTACTACTTCTTTATCGGAAATATTGAAGTTGACGGGGAAATATTCGCCCTCTTTGCCTGCAACAATTACTTTCAGGTCCTCGCCTTTTGTTTCAGAAACGAGGTTGCGTACGGGGACCAATTCATTTTTACGGTTCTGAATAAACAGTCCGTTGATAACTGCCCTGAAATCGTTTGTTTTGCTTCCCATGATTACCGGCACAAAGTCCTGGTTATCCGCGATCAGAAAAACCTGGTTTTCGTTAAAGGCGGTCTTCAATCGGTTATATACCTCGTCGAACGAAACATCGTACAACATCAGGCGGGCAGGATCGGTATGCAGGATGGTATATTCGGTCAACGGCGCTTTCTCAACCGGATAATCGGGTAAAGCAGTTTGTATTTTTAACAGTGTATGCTGTAATTGGGGCACGTAGTTGGGCCCGTAATCGGTAACTGCTTTTAAGCGTGCGGTCAGCGGTTTTTCATCCGACGAGAAAATCATGTTGAAAATGTTGTCCACTTCGCGTTGCTGAACAATGCTCTTCGGGTATTTTTTTCTGATGTATGATTCTGCTGCCTGAAGGGTGCTATCGAGCATGGAAGGGTGTTTAACTTTGAGGTAAACCAATGCTTCGGAAGGCGATGCCACACTGTTTTTATCCATCACAAACTGTTGTTCGCCAATCATGCAGGTGCTTTGCGACAGGTTTGCGTTAAAATGCCTGACCAGTTCAGCAGTCCGCTGCTTATTTTCTCTGATGTGGATATGCTCGTTCCAGTCGATGGAGAGCAATAATTCATCGCGGTCAATGACTGGCAAACGGGTCTTTTCCAATGTTCCGTACAGGAAAAAAGAGCCGGACAGCAGCAATCCAACAATAACAAAAGAGAGCAACTGGTTTCGCATCACAAACCGAAAGCCCGACATGTACAATACTTCAAAATTCAGCAGGTTGATCCGCTTCATCCATTTCAGCTCACCGACATTTTTACGTCTGCCGTAAATCAGGCGATAATAAACAGGTAACAGGGTAGCCGAAACACACAGGGAGACCAGCAAACCAATGGTTACGGCCATGGCCTGGTCATAGAACATGGCCCCGGCAATTCCGCTAATAAATATCAGAGGGAGAAAAACGGAAGAGTTGGTCAATGAGGAACTGAGCAAGGGGCCGAAAACTTCGTTTGTACCACTAACGCAGGCCGATTCAAGGATCTCAGTCTCAGAAACAGGGACTGTTGCCGATGTTTCTGAAAGTGCGTGTCGTTTCAACCGTTCGCGGTGCTGGGTAATGTTATCGATCACAATGATCGAATTATCGACCGTCATACCAACGCCCAGAATGATACCCGATAACGAAATTACATTGATAGAAATGCCCAAAATATAGAAGAACAACATGGAAACAACCAGAGATGTGGGTATGGTTATACCAATCAGCAATGGAGCGCGATAATCCTTCATAAAAAAGAACATGACGATGAATGCCAATAAGGCTCCCCACATCAGGTCTTGTTGCAAATTTCCTATGGAATAATCAAGCAGGGTGGTTTGGTTACGGGTAATATCGAACTGTATATCCGGGTAATCTTTTTCAAATTCAGCAATCAGGTAATTCAACTTGTCTTTCAGGTCCGACATCCGGGCATCACTTTGTTTGATCACGGCAAATGTAACCGCGTCATTTCCGTTGTGGAGTACCATCCCTTTTTGCTTCCGGGGGTGTTCAATAATTGTAGCCACATCTTTTAACTGCAATAGCCGGTCGTTGGCTTTCAGATAAATATTTTCGATGTCGCTTTTATTTTGGAGGGTTGACGAAAAACGGATGTTGTACTGGTATTGGCCGTCGCGAATAAGTAAATTGCCCAATTTGATGTTGCTGTTTTTGATACTGTTTTCAAGTGCCGACTGTGTAATACCCAAAGCCTGTAACTTATGGTTGTCGGGCAAAATAAGCAACTCGGAGCTAACTGTCCCGCTCATATCAACCATTGCCACTTCCGGGAGTTGCTCAATTCGTTTGCTGATTACATTGGAAGCAAAACGGCTTAACTCGACAAATGCTTGCGAAACGGGGAAGAACGAGGCTTCGGAGTTTGAAATGTTTGAAGGGTTGGAGGGCTGCGCCGTTTGAAGGGTTGAGGGCTGCGCCGTTTGAAGGTTGGAGGCTGTTGACTTGGAACTTGAAACCTGGAATCTGGAACTTTGAACTTTGAACTTTGAACTTGAAACTTCCTTCAACGTCAGGTTGAGATAAAAGACGGGAATATCGGTGGCATTGGCTTTAATTACGCGCGGGCGGTCGATGTTTCGCGGAAAGTTGTTCATGGCCCGGTCAATTTTTTCGTTTACCTCAATAAAGGCATAGTCGATGTTGGCACCGTACTCGAACTTCAGGTGTATCACCCCGTTTTCGTTACGGGCCTCGCTGGTAATATCGGCCAAATGCGACAGTTGCATTAACTGGCGGCGCAGGGGTTTAACCACAGTATTTTCCAGTTCGCGGGCCGACGTATTCGGAACACTCACATGAACGGTGATTTCGGGAATATCAATATCGGGCATCAACGATACCGGTATATAATTGATGGCAACAATCCCCAGTACGAGGAAAGCGATAAACGACATGGTTACTGCTATCGGGCGACGGATAAGGAAACGGATCATGATTTTTTAGTTTAGTTTGAGAGCTTGAGAGTTTGAAGGTTTGAAGGTTTGAGGGTTTGAAGGTTTGAAAGTTTGAGGGTTTTCAAACTCTCAAACATTTTTTCAAACATAATTTCAAACACGTAGTATTCAAACCTTCAAACTTTTTTACCGTTTGTATTTATTTCCTTTTAGTTCAGTTGCTTTCAGGTAATCCATAAACCTCTTAATCTTTACACTGATAGTAAGTAATTTACTCTTGATATCTTCAAATTCTTCATCTGAAATATATTCACGGTCTTTTGCTCGATAGATTTGTGAACGACATTCACCGGACGAACCTTTAGCGATGGATAAAAATTGTATAAATTCCTTATTTCCTTCGCGTTCAAATCCTTCAGCTATATTGTCCATTACGGAACCCGACGATCTTCGAACCTGATCAATCAATTCGAAGTCCTTTGAGAATGGAACTTTTTTTGTCAAGTGATATACAACTGCACACATTTCTCTGGATAATTGCCATATTTCTAAATCTTCAAAACAGGTAATTGTTGACATGATTTAATTTTTTATTTTATTGTTTATAGTCTTATTATTTATAATCTTATTGTTTGAAGGTTTGAAAGTTTGAGGGTTTGAGGGTTTGAAGGGTTTGCGAATCCGATAACTGACGGATCAAACCATCAAACTTTTTTTTTCAAACTTTTTTCAAATACGTAGTATTCAAACCATCAAACCTTTTTTCAAACTGTTTCAAACTGTTTCAAACACGTAGTATTCAAACCATCAAACATTTTTCAAACAATTTTTTCAAACAATTTTTTCAAGCTATTATTTCAAGCTATTATTTTACCGAAACTTTCGACTCGTGCGCCAGGTTAAGGTTTCCCGAAATAATGATCGTGTCGCCGGGTTCGAGCGTAGCGCCTTTGTCGGGATGGGCAATCACCGAATAGGAGCTGGTATTCTCGCCGGTTGTTTGAATGTAGGTCCAGAAGGCGACTGTGTCGCGGGTACATTTAAAGAGCACTTCCTGGTTGTCGCGGAGCAGAACGGCCGATTTTGGCACCACCAACTGACCGGGTATTTCTTTTTCGACCAATACTTTTACATTCATCCCGTCCATCAGCCCCCCGGGATTTTTCACCAGCGCTTTGGCAAGTATCAGCCCATTGGCGTCGATAACCGGGTTGATCTCCGAAATACGTCCTTTATAGACTGTTTGATCCGAAAAAGGAATCAGTTGCACCTCGCTGCCCAGTCTTATATCGTTTGCTTCGCTCTCTACAATTCGGAATTCGGCCTCAAATTCCGAATCGTCAATCAGGGTGCAGAATGTGGCGCCTGCATTTACACGGTCGTATTGCTTTTGTGTGATATTGGCCAGTTTCCCGGCGAATGGCGCAACCAGCCGCGTTGATTCCATGTTAAACTGTGCTGTTTTCAGCCCCTGAACAGCTTCGGCGTACCCCGATTTTACCGCAGCCATTTCGTAAATGTGTGGTGGTATGGCAGTCGTGTCCAGGGTGTTGTAGCCCTGCCCAATCAGCAGGTTTTGCATTTCGAGCAGTGTCCGCTTCATCTGAATTTGGGCGTTGGCCAGTTGCTGCCGGTAGGTAAAAGGCGTTAATTCGGCAATTACCTGTCCTGTTTTCACCGCTTCGCCATTTCGCAGGTTTAATGTTTCAAGTTGCTCGCCCACGCGGAACTGAAGTTCGCTTTTGCGCAAGGCAACCAGTTTACCGTTGTTCACCAGTTCTTTTCTGAAAGCGCTTTTTTGGAGCACCATCACTTCAACCGGGTTTTGCTGTTCGGTGTATTGGCGCTTTTCGGCCTCTGTGGAAGTGCCTGATGTTTTTGTGCCGCATGAATAAAGAATGCCTGCACAGAGTGCTAATGTGATGTATTTCATCTGTTTATGATTTATTTTATTCTTCTCTGTCTGTCGTTTAATGTTTTCCATGTTTCATTTTGCGGGTTCTATCATCCATTTGGTCATTTCTAAGTCTCATTTAGTGGTTTCTATTTACCCTTATTCATTTTCCAAAGTTCCTTTACTGATTTTCACCCCACATTTATTCTTTTCAACTTCTCGTTTACCTTGTTCCATCTGTCATTTTTTTTTAATTATTATTTACAAACACCTGTTTGTCGTTTTGGTAAAAAAATGGTCGATAGTATCTTTTATTTGTGTTATTGTTCATTTTGTGTTTTTTTTCATGTTCATGGATTGTATTGATTGCTTTTTTTAGATATTTTTTTGTAAAAGAAATGTCTCCTTTTTCCGGGTAAAATGGATTTGAAATTTGTCCATTTGAAAACGCTATAAAATAATGCATTGGCAATAAATCTGGGCTAGATAAGCTGTATCCATAGCTTATATTTTCAGATGCATTTGACCTACTAAATAATTCAACAAAGCGACTGTTATCCTGAGTAGTAATTATATTTATTTTAATTTTATTTGAATCCTTATCAAGTTCTAGTAATTCATACAGATGATTCTCTGCGCATTTCGAACAGTCATGATTCGAAAAAACAAAATAAATACAGGATACATTAGTTTCTAAGTTATTAATTGTGTCGCCATTTATCGTTTTTATTATTGGGAAATTTGGTTTTAACGTATAGGAGGTTAGGAGGTCAAGATAACTTTCAGAATCAAGGTTTATTCTATTGAGCAATTCATCATTCACCTCTTCTTTAACTGGACAATCTGGATTTATGTAATTATATATGTTAAATACAGCCATTAATAGCATTATGAAAAAATAGAAATGCTTCTTCATTTTTTATTCTGGTATAAATAGTGTTATAGCTTTGATTATGAATAGATATTAGAAGTTGTAATATTCTAATGAAATTATAATAGGATTTGAATCTTTTGTGACCGAGTTTAATACTTGTTGATAATGGATTTTCAGCGATGCATCTCCTTTTTCCATAATCTCATTTTTAAGATTTCTAAATACATCTGCATCAATCACTCCCAGAAATCTTTTGTTATCGGTAGCTATATTTTTTATGACTCTAAGCTTGCTTAATGGTCCTTCAAATCGGTGACCGTAATAATAATTTGACGACAGTTTTGAGTAAATTACAAATACCCTACGTCCCTCTAATGTAAAATCAAAAGTTATTAGCTCGTCATTGTCCAAAAAATTGTCAATGTTATATGACCAGTTTTCTTCATGGAGTAATTTGATCAACGATTGAATGTCGTTGAAAGCTATTTTTTTTAGTTTATCACTTGGAATCTTTTGTGTTCCAAAGTTGAATGTCGCAAATGGTCTAATTTCATTTTCTGTTAGTTGATATACAACATCATTTAAGTAAGAAGTATAGTAAATGTTTTGTGATTGAAAAATTGAAAATTCAGAACTGAGTAGTCTATCGTATTCATCTTTTTTTAAAAACCAATCATAATTCATGTTTTCTGTATTAAGCCTTGCGATCGAATATTTTGTACCTACTTTTGAAGGTTGATCTTTGGAGAAGAACAATAGGGTATTATTACTTGGCATTGCAAATTCTGTTGCCCAAAAGTTTAACTTGAATTCTTTTAGAAACTTCCCGCTAATTGCGTCATAAATCAAAATTTTACGTAATTCGCTGTCAAGTATTTGCAAGGTGCTTCTCTTTTCGTCTACTATAAAATCATTAATACTTAAATATTCGCCCGGTCCTTTACCTCTATTTCCTATACTATTTAAGTATTTACCCTCTTTGTTGAATGCAAATATCTTTTTCGAGTATCTCATATCTAGCACATATATTCTATTGTTGGTTGTAATTGTTTTGTTAACCTTGCCTAATAAATTGTCTTTTCTTGTTTCTAGGGGAATAAATTTTATACTCTTTATTAGTTTATATGGCACAGTTTGTTTATTGTCCCATTTCGATACATCAAAATTAATTTTGTAATGATTATTGTTGTTTTCTTTACAACTGTGCATAGCTATTGATGTAAATATTAGTGAAAAAAGTAGGATGATTTTTCCTCCTTGTAAAAACTGATGATTTTTCATGATTTGATTTTTTGTGAAGTTAACCGATTCATAAAATTTGAATTTTCATAAAATCGGTTAACTACAATTCTAGACTAATTTGTTGTTGTTAAAATATTAGCAGTCTCCTGAACCGCTGGGTTCACAAGTGGAATCATGAATTTGGATTACATTCAAGTCGTTACATTCGGAACTTCCCCCGGAATAGCAATAATTCCGATATGCTGTGCATTCGCATGTCATACTGACACGAAGATCTGGTTCTCCTGGAACAGGGGAATCAATCGATTGACATGAGTAACAATAACCATGTTCAACACGATAGTCGTTAATGAAATTTTTTCCTGTTTCTGTTTGCGCAGTTGAGACCGTAAATAACTGAGCAAAAGAATAACCTTCACCTTTATGTTGAAATGTTATTGATAGATTAACTACAAGTAATGCTAATGTAAAAACTCCAACTATTATTTTCTTTTTCATTTTTTATGGTTTTTGTTTGTGTAAATCTATGGTTGATTTATGTTACGAAAGTTAATTGACTGGATTGATTAGGTTTATCTTCTGACTTGTATTTTTGGACTATATAACTTCCATGAAGAATAACTTAAAAATCTGAAAGTTTAAAGGATTGTATAATTGGATTATCAAACTGACCTATCGTTGTAATTAATTTTTCCAGTTCTGAGTCGGAGCTATTGTTTTTTAAATTTCCGGATTTTATACGATCATGTAGTTCATATGGGAATAGAATAGTTATTAACTCGTTTTTGTCGTTAATAGCGACTGGTTGTCCGAAAAAATAGGTATCTATATTATTAATAATTGTTACACCGGTCTTTATATTTTTAGTCTTTTTCGCATAGAGAACAGAATTCACATTCATCCCTTTTCTAAATTGGAAGAATAGGAAAGAATCATTTTCTAAAACAGAATGAATATTGTATGCGTAGCCAGCCTGTGTTATCTTATTCATTAATTTCATTTGAAGTTGAATTTTATTGCCTTGATGAGAGCTTGTTAATGGAGTTAAAATATCATCAGGGACATCACATTTCCCAAATGAAATTTGGTACTTCACACCCACTGTGTCGCCACTCGCATAATAGATTTGGTTGTCAATGGGTAACGTGAAATTGACTCCTAATTTATACGGCGTAAACGAATGGGATTCGGAAATTATTAATTCTTCTTTTTCTGGAGGAATTTGCAAATAATGGTTAATTATTTTTGCTTTTTCGTCAGTCAGGATAAGGTTATAAGATTCCTTACCTGATCCAGTTTTGTTAGTTTGATTATTGGTAAAAAATAAGTATTCACCTTTTTTTGTTTTTAGAAATCTATCACAATAAAAGCTAAATTTCAGTTCATTAGTAACGAGATTAGAATCGTTAAGCTTAAGAATTTTTCTATTTCCCCTATCTAACAGTTCAATGGAGTTATCTTCTTTGTTTACTATAAAGTCTGACAAGTATAGATATTCATTTGGTCCCTTTCCTTCATAATTAATTTGTGATAAATACTTTCCATTTGAATCAAATAGCAAAATTTTATTTTGTTGCTTATCAAGAATCAATATCTTGTTGTTAAAAAAAGTGATCTTATTGATTGAGCTAATCTTATTGATCTTTTTGCTTTCAAGTGGTAAAAACCTTTTGTCACTAACTAGTTTTATAGGAAAGATTTCTTCAGTGACAGGCACTGATATTATGGTGGAATTCCTATAATGTTCTTTGTTAATTTTATTTTTTGTGCAAGATAAAACTAGTAACGCTAAAATTAGTATGCTTAGATTTTTCATAGATAATTGATTTTATATTTTTTATAAAATGAGATTGAAGAGCCCCTAAACAGGGGCTCATTCTATTGTTAACAAGGTTCTTGTCCTGATACATTACACCCACTACCACCGAGCTTGCACATATATTGCCAGTGGCCGTTGCAATAGTATCCTTCTGAATAGCAATTAGTACAATTGATCCATGTCTCGGCACTCGCATTGTTTATTGTTAGTAAATTTGATAGATCAATGTCGGTGTCCTGAATTTTTGAATATTGGATAAAGTTCAAAATATTGTAAAGCATAATACTAAAGATGCTCCAATTGTGAAAATTTTATTCTTCATTTTTTTCATTTTTAAATTGTTTAAACTACTTAAATACTTGTCTGTTTATCCTTTCACAGACAGAAACTCTAAGTTTCTCCTATTTCGATTTGGTTATCAATTTTTTCATTTCCTCTTTTATTTCTTCAATCGCGGTCGATTCAACTTTAATATCTTTCGCCAACAGCTCGTTGGCTACTTGTATGGCTTTTTCTTTTTGCCCGGTATCGTCGTACAGTTTTGCCAGGAGGTATTTGGGGTAAAATCGGCTGGGGTTCATGTGTCCGGCGTGCAGGTAAGCTTGTTCAGCTGGTATTGTCTGCCCCATTTTTTTAAAGCTGTCGCCCAGGGCCGTATAAACCACTGTGTTGGGGTAATACCGAGCGGCCTGCTGCAATACCTTTGTGGCCTCGGCATGTTTTTCGGCCATCGAAAGGGCTTTGCCGTAATTGGTCAAAAAATCGCCATTGGTTTTTAATGTTGGGTAGGCTTTTTCGTAATCGGCTAAACATTCAGTGTATATGCCAATGTTGTAAAGGTCGAAAGCGTTTTTCCAATTTGTATAAGCGGTCCCGATCGTTTTTATCTGAAGCGTGGCTAACCAAAGTACTACCAGGCATACGGTTGCAGCAACTGTTTTTATCGCCACTCGGAATGAACGGCGGAGCAGAAGGGGCGCCTGGAGGTCTATAATCACATTTTGGCTGGTTGTTCCGGCAACAATGGCCAATGCCACGGTCAAACAAACCTTAATGGGCAGTATTTGTGATGGGTACGAAAATAAGCCAAATACAAGGACTGATAAAACTATGGCGTGTGAAAGAGGTGTACGAAGGGAGGGGGAAGCTTCGCTGCTGGAAGGGTTGGGGGCTTCGCTGTTTGAAGGGTTTCTATTGTTGTTGTTTCTGTTGTTGCTATGGTTGGATTGGAATGGCCTTAAACAAAAGAAACTAAATAAACGAAAGAAACCGGAGGAACTGTTTGAGGCTTCGCTGTTTGAAATGTTTGAAGGGTTGGAAGCTTCACGGTTTGAAGGGTTGGAAGCGTAGCTGTTTGAAGGGTTTGAAGGGTTTGAAGCTTCGCTGTTTGAAGGGTTTCTGTTGTTTCTGTTGTTGCTATGGTTGGATTGGAATGGCCTTAAACAAAAGAAACTAAATAAACGAAAGGAACCGGAGGAACTGTTTGAAGCTTCGCGGTTTGAAGGGGTTGAAAAAGCATGTTTGAAAAGGAGTAAAATCAGGAACAACCCGACAAGGCCATTTTCAACGGTTAATTGAATCAATTCGTTAAAAGCGTAGTTGCTATCACCGGCAACCAAGGCTTCTTTACTCTCTCGATTATATTGAAAATATTCAGCCTGATAATCCATGTAGTACTTTTTAAACCCATCGTATCCATGTCCGAAAACGGGTTTGTCGCTGATCATTTCGGCGCTAACTTTCCATATCAGCAATCGGCCATTGGCAGAGCCTTTTTTTAAATGGTATAATCCGGCACCGACAATAAATAGCAGAACAACTAAAGAAGCCAACAGACTTATCCTTCTTATACGTGTTTTGAAATGTGCTTTTGCCTGTTGAACTAGCTTATACTTGATCGAAAGCAAATAAACAGAGGATACTACAATTGCGAGCCAGGCCGCCCGTGATCGGGAAGCAGGCAGAACCAGACACAAACTGATTATTGAAATCAAAAAGAATGATTTCATGGTGGTATAATCGGTAGACCTGATTCTGCACTTGTGCTTCTCCTGGGAAGATTTGTCTTCGTTATTGTTATAGAGAAAATGAGTACTGTATAGTTTAATAAAATAGAACTTGATAGGATTGATGTATGAATTTAATATTGAATCGAATGAATGGGGCTTAATATTGAATTGGAAATTGAATAAATATAATCCCAGTGAAATGGGAAAGATTGCTGCTAAATAACCAGCATACGGACCTGGATTAAAAAAACTGCCAGTCATTTTAAATATTCCGTGGTGCGAGGGAAAGAATCCCCACAATTGCAAATTACCGTAAATAGCCTGAACCAGCCCCCCGGCAACCAGGGCCAACAATACCAGTAAATAACCTTGTTGGGTTTGTTGCCTGATAATGAAATATAAAATAGAAAGTCCTGCCAGTTCAAAAAACAGTAGCGAATGAACCAGTTCTTCCCTGTTGTTTCGAAGCAGGATGTACAGGACAACTGTAACAAGAAGTAAATCGATCGTAGAGAGTTTAATCCTTACCAATTCCTGATTTAGCCAAAAGCGTATAATCCACAGCGCTGAAATGATTGCCACACCGTAAAGGAAGACGATTGATTTCCCGCTTTGGGTACCGTTCATCAACGAATCCATGTTGATGGATGGGAGCGCCAGGAGTAGGATGAACAGTAATAAGAATGATGTGGTTTTTAATGCTTTACTCATCGGAAACTGAATATGGGGAATGGAGTTTAATCGATGTTAATAGCATCTTCCGTCGCATGACTCGGACCACAACCAGCCACAACCGGATGAGGTTGTGCATCCATTGGAACTACAGGTCGAACTGCCACAATAATCAGATGAAACACTGCAAGTGCAGTTGCCTGATTCTGAGTTCGTACTTACAGTTGTGCCAATTGTCCTGATGGCTGATAGTTCGGAGTCAAATTGTGCTTGGTTGGTGTATAGCCGGTAAACCATAAAGGCAATAAACTGGTCAGTCCACCCCAGTTGATTGTGCGCATAATTAAGCCATTGCGATGCAAATTGAGACCGGATTTCAGAATTTTTATCCAGATTTTCTTTCAGGAAATAGTCCTCATTGATGTGATCAATCAATGCCTGGATGTGAAATTTCTCCAATTCGGTGAATGATGTGTTTGCTTTTACGTACTGAAGTTTATCAATCCATGCGCCCCTCTTTTTTTGATGGTCCCAACTGGCGAAAATTGCTTTTTGCAACTGGAGATCATAAGCTGCTACTTCCTGAACAGTTACATTCGACAACTCGTCGTGGTTTTCAATGACAAATTTGTTGATTACCGGGTCGCATGAAAATTCCAATTCCGTTTGCTGGCATGAGAATAGTAACGCTGTAAAGGAGATAAAAATGACTAATTTTTTCATGATTTGATGGTTTATATATTTCAGTGCAATATATAAAAGAATCAAATCATAACAATATGCTTTTTAAATTTTTGTTTTTTTGTAATATCTGAAGTATAGGATTATAAAGCCAACACAAATAATCAAAGGGAAACTATAATCAAAATATAAATAGACGTGAATAAGATCACTTCGAAGGGAAAGATCCTGTCCAGCCAGATTTTTTGCAACCGGAAATAAACAGGTGTCGGTAACACCAAGAACGATTGCGATAAAAAGAAGGAGCAAGGTGTTCTTCGGTTTCATTTTAATGTTTTCGACAAAAGAAACCGCTTTTTTGTCAAGCACGAAAATGCTGACTACAAATAGAATAACTGCAAAATGAACGCCGGTGAAGAATCTTTTTATCCAGTCGATGGCAATGCTACCATCCGTTTTTTGCATTAATAAAATAATGAAAAGTAGTTTGGAAGAAGCCTTGATAAAATAATACAGAAGAAAATAGGCCATAACACCTGCCAGAATGAAAAGGGACTTTCTCATCTGGATCAGCGGTTTGTTTGCTTCTTCGTAATCGGCTTTCCATTCGATGCTGTTTCCCATCCGTTTGGAAGCCACCCAAAAAGCTTCCTCATCATCAAGCCCGGCCATTTTCAACTCATCAATCAGGTCCAATAAATGGCTTTTTAGTTCTTCTGAATCAGATTCAGTAATCGAAGGTTCCGATCTTAGCGCCTCCACCCACTTATTTATCTGATAGTGAAGATTAAATTCAATATTTCTTTCTGATTCAAATGCGGGCATAGCAACACTGTATTGGTTTGGAGCTTCAGCTAACTATTACCTGGCTGTGTTTAGGTTCCATAGATTTCCAAATACGGAATGGACCAATTGCCATTCGTGCATGTTTTGTTCCAATTGTTCTTTTCCATCCGATAAAATGGAATAATACTTTCTTGGGCGTTCGCCTTGTTGAACCTTCCAGTAAGATTGAATCATTCCCGCACCTTCCAGTTTCTTTAAAACAGGATAAATACTGGCTTCCTGCCACTTGATTTCACCATTGGTCAATTCCTTTACCCGTTGTACAATTTCGTACCCATAACTGTCGCCATTTTTCAGAACCGACAAAATAATTGGAACTGCAGAAGCTCCCAGTAATTCTTTTGATATGCTTTTCATACACTTTATATTTTATTTGCAAATTTAGTGAAGTAAAATATTATCTAACAATCAAACTGAATAATATTCTTTCATAATTCCAAATAATACACATATGAATATTTACAATATAACAATGATTAGCATTGGCAATTATTTGGGAAATAGCTATTACAAAATTTTCAGGCCGTTCCGGCTTGAAAATTTCGTTTTATCAAAACTAAAAATGCCAAGCTCTTCATTCCCCACTTTTCCATGCCCGGAAAAGCGGGGCTTTCCAGAAAATACCTTTGCAGATAATTTCCTTCTAAAAATCTGTAAAGCAACCCACTACAATACAAAAACTTGAAAATGTTTTTGTATTGTGTGGTATCACCCGAGCTCGCCCTAACGAAAGGGGCAGAAAAAAGGGCAGAAAATGCGGAAATATGACATCCACCACAGTGCATACCAATAGCGCCAATACGTGTAGTTACCTGCTCTAATACACGCTGCTATCTGCGCCAATACGCACTGCTATTAGGCGATATGGAGCCTGTCAGGTTCAGTCCTTTGTGTGCGGGGAAAGTCCTTTGCTGGTGACCATTGTGCGGGAGGCAGTCCTGAACTCATCAACTTATCCGGTATTTGACGGATGGGTTGATACCTTATTCCAATTGTTTAACTCTTATGAAGTATGGGTTATATGATTGGCTTCAGTCCTGGCATTGGGGTTTGATCCGGTTTATCCAATTAACGAACAAACCGGCCATGATCCTGAACGGTTTGACCGGAACGATAAGTGAAGGAAAAGAAGTGAAGGGATTGGCTGGTCAGGTGAGGAAAATGCAGAAAACCGGTTTGCTGTTCTATTTTGAATTGGATGGAATTAGTTTATATCCTCGGGCTCACAAAGGTTGAACTTCCGGCGTGGTAAAGAATATCGCCGTATTTGGTCCAGAAGCGTTTGTCAACAGCATCGCCAAAATGGGTAGCTTCTTCAGGAAGAACGGACTTCTTACGTTCTGATGATTTATCCTTTTCAAACTTCCCGTTTTTCTCCATCACACGGGTATTGTTCATCGAAATGATCGTGTACTTGCAGTTCTTTCCGTTGATGATCATCTTCGGGTAACGTGGATCATTGCCTTTCATGATGTTCAGCCAAAGCAGGTATTTATCATGCTGCGGTGGCTCCATGCCTTTGTGAACCTTTGCAGTCACCCGCCAGCCACGTTTTTGCAGCCGTTCAATGGCCTGCTCATTGTAAGGCTTGGAGTTTTTCACATTGGGTTGCCGGTGATCGCCGTATCGGTCACGGAAGTAAAACAGTTCCCTGCATGGATGCTGCCGGTAATAATCACAGAACAGATCCACCAGATCATCCACCGGGACATTTTTGGAGTCCTGTGGCTTGATGAAAAACTCGTTGATCACGCAATCAACAGGCTCAATAATCTTGGTCACAAAGTTGAAGTTTCGTTCCTGACCAACCGAAAACAGGTTGATTTTTGCTCCCCAATCCGGAACAATTTCCAGTGGACGGTTGGGGTCGCAATCCAGATCGAAACGACTGTCAGGCGTTGAGAGATGATCAGCATCCCAGTTGCTGTTTTCGGCCACACCGCGAATAAAATCATCGTTATACGCATCGTAATAGATGTGTCGCTGACTGTCCAGCGGATAATAGCAATCTTCCACCTTGTCGATAATCCAGTTCAGGATTTCGATCATAAAGGTCAGCAGGTTTTGCTTGTCGTATTCCCTGACCAGGTAAGACATGCCCAGGTTGCTGATGTTATCAAAGGCATTGGCCAGGGTAAACAGGACACCCTCTTTGGAAACAAATGGGGCAATCTGTTTTTTCAGTCTGACGGTTTCATTCCAGATATCTTTGAACAATCGTTTATCATCGACTTTGTGCGATTCAATCAATTGGATTTGAAGTTTGACAATCCGGTTCCAGATATCGAAGATGGGGATACCAGCTTCCTGCATGTAATAATCGCCATAGCGCAAAAGCCACATCTGCTCTTTGGTGTAGGGCATTGACGAAACATACCGGAAACCATGATGCTGTTTGACCGGCCGGGGTGAAAGAAACCCAAAGCGGTCTTCATTGCCACGATTGGCCGGAGAAACTTCGGCATCGTATCGTTCCTTATTCAGGGTCAAAGCTTCGTCCACGATTTCCCGGTCAAGGTTGGGGCCACGGCTGGAGCCTTCGCGTTCCTGTGAAAGCATCAGAAAACCGGTTCCGTTGGCAAACGAAATGAAGTTCTCGAATTTGGTGACCTGCTCGTAAGGATCCAGAAAGGCTTTGGGAGGTTTTCCGCCGATCTTAAAATCTTCATCCTTTTTGTAGCCCAGTTTGGCCAGAAATTTCAGGGTTGATGGCAAAGTTCGGGTGTAAATCTGACCGTATGTACAACCTGTAATCGATGAAACAGACCTTGGCATACTCCGGACAATGGAATGAATTTCCCAACCCATGATATAGGATTTGCCGGTTCCGCGCCCGTGTATATCCACTTCACTTTTGGCGTTGTTAATCACCGACAATTGTTGCGGTGGGTTCAGGTCTATCAATTCAGTGATCATACAAAAAATGAAAAAGTGGAAATGAAAAAGTGGAAATGAAAAAAGAGAATTTGAAAATGTAAAAAAATCAGGTATTCATGATTTGTTCTGCATGGGTTTCAGTAATCTCGTTACCCCCGTAAATCAGGCGGTTCAATTCCTGAAGGGCAGCTGTGGGTAAGTCCTTCAGGTTATTCAGTTCCACTTTAATCTGCTGATTGTTGTTTTGAATCAGCACATAGAACTGATGCTTTTCATTTCGAAGCAGATCAGGCAGGTTTTCCGGTTTCTCACCAATGGCTTTCAATAAATTGGCATGTTCCATGGCAATAATGCGGCGGTCTTTGTCGCTACCGGTTGCCCTGCATTTCTGGATATTGGTTACAATGTCATTGATCAGCCAGGTTTGATAAAAATCGTAATCAAACGTGTGCAGGGTATTAAACAGCCGGACAGCCATCCGCACATCGCAGTATGCGGTTGATTTGGATATTTCCGGATACTTGACCTGGTGAATGGCTACTGCCTGGCGAAGGATCGGGTTTTTATCCAGCACCTTCGAAACCGAAATGATACGGTCGAGCAATTCCTGTAAATCTCCCGGCAAAGGTGAGTTTTCCGGATCAAGGATGTGTGCCTTGATCAGTTCGTGACGGGTATCTTCCAAAGCTGTACGGCTCATTTTCTGGCCTCCCTCTGATAGTTAAGCATCGTTTGTTGTGATGGGCTGCTGCCGTTTAATGCTGATTGTTTAATGGCTTTGCGAAGGGTTATTTCGGCAGTCATCCAGCCTCGTAGATAAGCTGCCACCAAAGGGTTTGCAGTATCTTTAAAAATAACTGCGGCTACAAAACCTTCGGTCTGGTCTTCGTTCATCTCCAGGTTGACGGCAATCTCTTCCGGAGCAAAAAACAGTCCGGCCATTTCTTCCACCTCGTTAAGTTGTTCCTCGCTGAAATTCATGTTCAAGTATGTTTAAATCGAAGTTAAAGACTGCCGGATCGGTAAAAATGGTTCCCCGTTCGAGCTTTGGATTGTCGGTAGCATTCTGACTGGTCAAGATGGTAATTGTCCAGTGTTCGTTCCATATCAATGCAATTTTGGCATGAATGGAGGTACAGCGGTAATCGAAGCTGTTCATCAGCATCTGAAAGGGAACCGGGCTCATGGATTTGACCCGGTTGTCGATGATTACCCTAAAAGATAGCAGTTCGTTTTTATCCAAGCGGTTTTTCAGTTGCTCGATGCTTTTCTGGCTGAACGAATAGGATGTCATGAAAACATGAGCTGGCCCGGTTTGCCTGAGCAAATAGCTGATCAATCGAACCAGGTTAAAGTTGCCCCAGCTGTAAAAATGGGTGGTACTCCCCTTCCCTATCTGGCCAATGGCTTTGGTCAGATTTTGATCTGAATCGGCAACAAAGGCTGAATCATTCGCAGTTTCCTGAATCAGGCTGACCGCATCTCGCCTGGTATTTGGAGCATCGCCCGGTTCGGCGATTGAGCTAGTCGAAACCGGCAGTTGACAAACAATATCTGAAGTTTTAAACAGCATCGGTTTTGACCAGTTTTAAATCTATTTCCTGAATGAATTTTACGCGGGCTTTTATCCGGTTTTCCAGCTTCATGCGCTTGGGGCCAGCTGGCATGGGGCAAAGTTCTCCTGCCTTCTTTTCGCTCTGGTAGTCGAGCATGTTTTGGTCTTTGGTGTTGGCTGATTGCTGATTCTTTTTCATTTTCCGAAGCTGATCCGGATCATCCGGAAGTTCAGTTTCAAGCTCTTCTTTTGGCGCTGGCCAGATTTCGTCATCCAATGGTATTTCGCCGTTCAGATCAAATTGCTGACGAATGGCGTAAAGAAATTCCAGCCTGACTGAAAGTGATTTGACGACATCAAAGATTTCGGCACGTTTGGTTTTCAATGCCTGGCTGTTGCCTTCCGGCATTTCGGTTAGGATGCGGTGCATCTTGCTGCGTTCCTGGAAAAGTTCGGCATATTCGGCAATGATCCGGCGCATTGCTGCCGGATACTCGACAAGGTCTTTGGCTTCCATGATTTCAGGAAGTTCTTTAACCGGCAAAGTTTCGCCTGAAGGAACAACGAAAAGTTCCGGTTTTTGAATTGTTTTTTGCTCTGGTAGTTTTTCCTGAAATACCGGGATTTTATCTTCCGCTTTCAGCTGGTGGTAATTCAGACCGGCTGATTTACACAGTTCATAAATGATTTTGGTGGTGTACTTTTTCTCTTTACGTGGAAAGTCCTTTCGCAGAAAATTGTTTTTCCCGAATTGACTGTAGAGTTTTACACCTTCATCGTAGTTGCAGCCAGATTGGATCCATGCCAATACAGCGTCTTTTCTTTCTTCCTGATTCATGGGGTTCTTTTTTCTGCAAAGAAAGTGAGCAGAAAAATGGGCAGAAAGGACAGGTTGTTGATGTCCTGTTTCCCTTATTCCTGCTTTATTTTCATTGTACTTATTCTTTCGTCGAAAAATAGATTGTGTTGATCGAAAAAAGATCTAGTTTAATTAATTAGGAATATCTTTCACGATTATCAAAAAAGATTTTTTTTATAACTACATGTCCTCTGACAATGTATGATTCCAACGAGATAATTTTTGCTGAATATGGCACTATTGTGCTATTGCTTATTAGTTTTTATCTCTGTATATTTATTAAATGAAACAGTTAATATACAAAGAAGAAAATTACCAAGTGAAAGGTAATATAAATCATAATGTATTATTTAACTAATTTTAGAGGAGGTTTTTATTATGGCAATTGGTCAAGAATTATCATCCATTGACTTTCAATCTATGATTGGCGGTCCTTTAACAGCTGTTATTAAAGCACAAGCGCAATCAGCGCAAACATCTGTTGATTTTATTAAGAGTGTGGGTTTCAATGCTGCCGATGCTGCAACAGATCCAGGTAAACCAACCATGGTTTCATTCGAGTATGACAAACCAGTTGAATCAAAAGATGCTGCAGGAGTTATAACCGTAACAGCTGTTCCATTTAAATTAACAGTGCCAATACTCACAATGCTACCGATTCCTTATATTCGAGTTGAAGAGGTGACCATTGACTTTAATGCGAAAATTAATTCAGTTGTAGAATCGACAACATCTTCTTCTTCTGAATTGAATGCCTCTCTGGCAGTAAAAGGAGGGTGGGGCCCAGTTTCAGCTGAATTAAAATGCAGCTACAGTAACAAAAAAGCTTCCTCTGCTACTGACAAAACAGAACGCACATATAGCTTAATCATCCATGTTCGTGCAGTACAGGATGAACTACCTGCAGGGCTAGAAAAACTTTTAGGTGTTCTTGAAAGTAGTATCAAGGAAGTGAAAGTATAGAAAAACCACCATTTAATACATAAAGATAAAGGGTTATTAATAATAACTCTTTACCTTTAATTGAAAATATTTAAAAAGCAGGACATGGCAGATTTAGGTGATCTATTAGGTTCATTCATGACGGGATTGATTCGTGCACGCCGAATGGCAGATGAGCAGACAGCGGCTCTGGCAGAATATTATAAAAGCAATCCACTTTTGGAAGGCTTGTCTGTTCCACGTATTCGTATACCAGAATTAACTATTGATATGCCTTTTATTATAGAAAATCATGTTGAAGGAGAAAAAGGAGAGATGCAAGATTCAAAATTGATAGCAGATGCAGCTATATCTTTGGTAAATGAGCATTTTTCAAAAGGTGAAATCAAAGCTATTCCAAATTTTCACAGAGCATTTGAAAAAGAGGTTGAAAATCAACTTGAAATCGTTAAAAAATCTGGGTTGCCAATTATGAAAGAAGCCATTGTTCGAGGCATCCAAAGTGCTTTTTCAAATACTATGACTAAAACAAAGATGCAGTTGACAACATTGCAAAAAGATACTATTGCATCCGCACTAAGGGAAAAGATTTCATCAATTAGTGTTATCAAAGAGCAAACACCTTCAAGTATTGTTGCTAATATCAGAACATCAGATATTAAAGAACAAACATCTGCAACCAGTGTTGTACGCCTAAAAATTACCCTAAAAGAAGAAGGTTTAGAATGGGCGACACAAGCAAACGATTCAGGTGGTGTTACACGTACATTGCAACCTGAATGATAAAAGGAGATTAATTTATGCAATGTATATTAAGGGAAAAGCTACTGATCCATTCAAGAAAACTTACAGAAATCAGTAATATTTATCAAACCGATAGTAGTCGATTTGTTGATGCATACATCAAATGGATTGATGAAGCAGAAAATGACTTGTCTGTTTTAAGATCACCTATCTGCATTTTATTGCAATCAGAAAAAAGTTCTCTGAATTCTGTCTTAGACGGATTCTTACCAAATTATATTCAAGCAGATAAGAGCATAAGAAAGATACAAAAGGTTGTTGCAGCTCAATCTCTCGAAAGAATCTCAAAAGAGATATATGTTAGGATCGAAAACATTGACAACTTATTTGATCAATTTAATGAAAAACTGTGCCATTCCATCGCTGTTTTAGTAAGTAAAGAACCCGAAGTATTCCAAAGACTTCAATTAAACCAGAAAGGAGTTGCCATTATTTTGGAAAAGCTAAGTATGTTGCCTGAAACAATACCGATGTATAATTATTTATGTGCCAAACTTTCATCAACAGATATTAATTATATACTTATGGATATTTTACAGAAAATTGTAAGCAATAAATTTCCACCTCACAAAACATCACATACTCAATACTAATTACTTAATACACCAGCTACTACTGCTTGCTGCGAATTAAAAACTTATTTCAAAATGATAGACCGTCTGCTTGCAGCAGGGTAGGGAGTGTAATTTGAACTCTGTCTGTTGATTTTATTTGTCAGGTAGATTGTGTGATTGGTTATAAATTAGAATACGTTCATATGTGTCTTGTTTTTTAGATGCTTTTTTCATCGGATTACTATCAACACCAATGGTAGGAATTGAAACAATTTCTTCCAGCAGATCTATTGACTTGAGATAGAGTTCTTGTTTACCCATCTCCGTTAATTCCAAATAAGGAAACCCTTTATCAAATAGTTCCTTACAGATTTCCAGAGGGATATCATCACGGCTAAAATCAATTTCGCCGTGGAAGGGTGTAATTACCCGTCCACGACGAAGTTTTATAAAGTTGAAGTAATCAGTCCACATCTGAATTATCCTGGTAATGCTTCAGTGAGAGGAATAGCCCCGGTGTAAACATACACATTGGCCGTTTTGTAGGTAAACTCCATCGAGATCCCTTTTCGTGCTGCCGTTTCCTTTCCTGTTCCAAAGCCGTCAGGAGCACCGGCATAAACGGCTGGCCGAAGGCTATCGCCCATAATATAGGTTTGCCCGTCGCTGTCTTTCACGATGAAAACAAGGTTTTCATTCTTGGCCGCGTTCATAAACCCAAGCAGCGTTTTCTGCAATCCGGGAGAAAAGAGGGTAAGATGTTCAACGAACGATTTTCCGTCGATTTCGCCCACCGGTTCGATCATAAACTCACCGGTATCGTCGGTAATGTAAAGCCTGAACAAACGCTTTCCGGGTTTCATCATCAGTTCTCCGGTCAGCACTGCATTGGCTTCGAGCGTAGCTGGGCTTACTGGTTTGGTTGGCCAGGTCAGTACATCGGCATGGTATCCGAAATACACCTCCTGAATCAACCCGCCCATGTTTTGACCATCGGGCAGGTTTTTATTGATATCTGTAAATTCAATCATAGTTGATCCGGTTTTTCAGGTTAAGGAGTTGACTGGATATTGGTCCACACAGCCTGGTTAATCCCGAATCCCAATCCTTCCGACCAGTCTCCCAGAACAGCCACCGAACGTTTGGATTCTTCCAGCTTGAAAGTGTTTTTGGTAACGGTAGCCGGAGAAACATGCAGGAAATTTTCGGAAGGCGTGCAGAAAATATCATTCGTTTCCACCATCGAGGCCAGACCTTTGATCTTTAGCGGCGTGAAATCAATGCCGGTATTGATGTCCTGATCTGATTTGTTCTGGTAATATCCCTGTGCGCGTTTATCCTGAAGGTATTTTTTGCACCAGTACTGACTCATGCAGATGTCCATCGAAATACCCTGATAGACTTCAGCGATCTTGTCGGTGAACTCTTCCACCTGATCAAAAATCTGGTCTTTATCCAGCGGACCAATATTGATGGTATTGATCGTTCCGGCATCAACTCCATCCTGAAGGAGTTTTTTCAGGCCATCCATCCCGGTACCATCAGCACCGGCAGTTCCGGCAGCAGGTGCGGCATAAACGCCTTTGTAATACTCGTTCAGTTCCATGTCCTGATCGATCTGTTTGGCGTAATACACTTCAATGAGCCATTTTACGAATGGCCATTCCTTGCGGTCGGTTTGTTTGGCTGTTAAGAAACCCAGCCAGGTGGCATAAAGCTCATCAGGCATAAATTCATCGTCAATCTTGAAACGAAACTGGCGGATTTCATTGGGAACGATTTCGACCCCTCCCTTTTGGGTGAAAGCTTTTTGAAACGGCTGAACCAACGAACGGAAAGTGGCGTTGGCCAAACGGAAGATCGTATCATCTGTTTTGATAGGCGTAGCCAGATTGGTGATCTGACGACCCTGGGAGAGAAGCTGAAGGATGCGCTTCTTGTTTTGACCTGCATCCTGGTAAAAAGCTCCGTACTCCTGAACAATTGCTGTTGTTGTTATCGACATGGCTATTTTAAATTAAGT
Organism: Prolixibacteraceae bacterium; assembly: GCA_003537645.1. Lineage (GTDB taxonomy): Bacteria > Bacteroidota > Bacteroidia > Bacteroidales > Prolixibacteraceae > Aquipluma. Next base: position 2,732 of record DPRM01000077.1, on the reverse strand, counting down.
ATGATATTCAACTGAATTAAGAGTTTTGGTCAACCTGTTTATTGTGAGGTAAATTGTTAATCACCTCCCACTCTACCCCATCTGAAATGGGATCAGATTTATCCTGGTTTCCGGCAGGCTGAACGGATGGTTTTTTAGCCAGGAGTGCGCGGATAGCTAAAACTTTTGCTTCAGGAGTCTGGGCACTGGCGATTGTGGCATCAATGGCATCAAAGGGGTTGTATGCATTGGAAAGTTCGGTACGGGCGGTATCGCGTTCTGCAATGGCGGCATCGCGCTCGGCAACAATTTGCTGATCCTGGGAAAGTCGGTTTTCAAATAATTCGAGTTGGGTTTCATTCAGGAAAACGCCTTCCCCGCTTGATTCGAGTTTATCCACCTTCAGCACACTGTTTACATTTAGAAATTGTTTTTTCATTTCGGACTTTTTAGTATTTGGTGTTGTTTCAATTTCTGCTTTTGTTTCTTCTTTCTGTTTGTTCTTGAATTTATTCCAGATGCGATCAAAGAAAGTTTCTTCGTCCAGTGCGGCAGGCTCATTTGCCGAAGCTTTGTGTGTCTTTTTTCTGGGAGGATCAGGCAGGCCATTACCCGTTATCATGGCTACCATTTGCAGGTTGTCCAAATAATTAACTGCCACCTCTGGAATGAAAACTTCATCCACAAAACCCCATTGTTTGGCTTCTTCTGCGGTCAGCCAGGTTTCCTGTTTCATCAGGCTGATGATTTCATCCAGGGTTTTGCCGGTTTTCTTCACATACATTTTTGCCAGCTGGAGAGTAATTTTTGCCAGTTGCTGTTTTTGGATTTCGAGTTTGGCAATCAGGGTATCTATTTCGTCTTCGTTCATGCTGCCCCATTCATCTACCCAGTTCATGGCTTTGTGGATCAGGTAAAATGAGTTTTCGTTCATCCGGATGGTTTTGGCTCCTAAGGAAATGAGCGTTGCTGAACTGGCCACAAAAGCAGAAAGTTCGGCAGTTACATTGCCATGTTCCACAAACTGATCGTAAATGTTCAGGGCATCGTCAACCGATCCGCCCAGGCTGGAGATTTTTACCAGTACCGGATTTTTGGATTGTCCGGCCAGTTCATTACGCATAAATTGCTTGGAAAAGGAATATTGGCCGATCGGACCATCAATAACGATTGTTTTTGTTGCCATTGCTTGCTTAATTTTCAGGCAAGTTTAGGGCATAAAAAAGGCGGTCAAAAGGACAGAGACCACCTTGAAAAGCAGAAAAAAAAAATAATTACCTTTATGTGTAATTTGGCATTATCCCCAATTTTTTATCCAGAATTCATCAAAAATATCATTCCCAGTCAGCATTAATTCTTCAGATGTTTTCCATATATAAGCCATGATTTCATCCATTGTGAAGTGTCGAAAGTTTGCTTCATCACAAAGTAATCCATCACTAACTATTTTTTCTCTATCCTTAATTGTAAAATACAAGTAATGAAGATTATTTTCAAATGGAGTACCTTTATATTCTTCTTCAAAAATCTTTTTATATCTATTTAATTGATCGTTATGGAGACTTGAATAAGCTTTATTCTCAATCAATAGCGCATGTTTTGAAAGTTTATTTTCCTGGTCAATGAATTCTATTTCTGCACATAAGTCAATTCTTTTCCATTGTCTCCAAGTCTTTACGCTTTGGATTGATTTGTAGTATTTATCAATGTTTTCAATGTCGCCGAAAACCATTATCGAAAGAATCTTTCTGCAATAATCCCGAACATCACTATTAAAGCCATCTTCAGGAACACATGACATTCTCATTGTCCAAGAAAGCATATAATCAATGATTGATTCCTTATTGTCGGAAACACTATTGTCCATCATGAAAAAAGAGCTTTGGGGTTGCATGGGTTTAAATTTAGGTGAGATAATTCATTTCAACAAATTGTCCGATTTGATAGGTATTTGACTATATATCTTTAAGCCGCTTAATCCATTAGAACTATATATCTTGCTCTCAAATATGCAAGCCAACTCTTATAATTGTTGTCCGGGCAATGTTTTTCTAAGTTTTGTTCCATTTTTTAGTCTTTTGCTTAAATACGATAGTGTAGAAAGTAATAATACTTTTACAATTGACTTTAATTTATATTTTCAAATATTTCAATACTATTGGATTAAATTTTTAATATAATTATAATCGACTTCGAAATTAAATAAAAATTTGAATATTATGGGTTAAGTAGCAAATAATAAGATTTAAAAAGATTGATGAAGAATCTTACAAATTCATTATTCTGAAAACGGATCGGCAATGAATTTAGCTTTTGATAGCTGTGTTCCGTAGAAAGAAACCGTATGTCCGCTTCGATCCGGTGTGTCCGATCCGGTATCCAGGTCGAAAGAAACACGCAACGGAATTTCAGGAGTTCCGGCTACTTTATAATATTCGTTCTGGTCCAGGAGAATGATAACCCATTTACGACGGCTCATGTCGTTAACGATAGCCAGAACTTCCGGCGAATCTTTGGGGATAAAGCCATTGATTTCGGTCTTATAAACTGTTCCGCACGTTTCCAGTGACTCTTTTTCCGAAAAGGAAAGGCTTCCGGGCGAGCAATACATTTCGATGATGTTTGCCGTTGTTCTGAAATTGGCAGTATTAAAGCTGATGGTAATGTCACTCGGTGGAACCGCCCAAATGGATAAAAGCCCGCCAAGGTTGTCGGTGGGTTTATTCAACTGCTTCATAGTTTTGTTTGGCTTT
>DPRM01000097.1 GCA_003537645.1 Prolixibacteraceae bacterium | reverse complement strand
ACGGATTCGAACCGCCGACCCTCTGGGTGTAAACCAGATGCTCTGAACCAGCTGAGCTAATCGCCCTTTTTTTGTGTTTGATGAACGCGCTTTGTTTTTTAAAGCGTTGCAAAGATATACCCATTTTTGAAATGTGCAAACAAAATATTTAAAAAATCTCATAAAATTTCGGCTACTACAAAAGTGCTGCCACCAACGAAAACCAGGTCGTTTTCACCCGCATTTGCAAGTGCCGCAGAAAGTGCCTGACGAACAGTTGGATAACAATCGCCTGTTAACCCGAAGTGACTTGCTTTGGCCGAAAGTTCTTCTGGTTCGGTTGCACGGGGAATTTCAGCTTTTGTGAAGTAATATTGTGCATTGGCTGGTAGAAGTGCCAAAACTTCATTCTGATCTTTGTCGTTTACCATTCCAATTACGATGTGCAGGTTTTTCCAGGCCGTTTGATTGATTTGCTCGACCACCATTTTTATGCCAGCCTCATTGTGCCCGGTATCGCAAACCACCAGCGGATTATTCCCAATGATTTGCCAGCGCCCCATTAGTCCGGTATTTCGCATCGTGTTTGCCAGCCCCCGCCTGAGTGTAGCTTCCGTCAGATTCCATCCTTTGGTGTTGAGCATGTCAATCGATTTCAGCACCGTCGGAACATTGTGCCGTTGATAAATCCCAAGTAAATCGACCAGCAATTCAGGAAAAACCAGGTTATCGTTACTTTGTATATTCAGGCTTTGCTTTCCGTCGATGGTTAGCATGGAGTAATTCGTTTGGTATTCCTGATCGGCAAACGAAATCGAAGCATTTAGCCGATGGGCAAATTCCATAAAAACAGGGCTGGTTTCAGGATTTGTTTCTCCAATTATGACCGGAATGCCGGGTTTGATAATTCCGGCCTTTTCTGCCGCGATTTTGGGCAGGGTTTTTCCCAGCAATGCGGTATGGTCGAAACTTATGTTGGTAATTACCGAAACTTCCGGAGTAATAATATTGGTTGAATCAAGCCTTCCGCCAAGCCCTACCTCAATTACAGCCACATCAACCTGCATCGTCCTAAAATAATCGAAAGCCATCGAAACTGTCAGTTCGAAAAATGAAGGTTCCATTTTCTCTGTTTCATTTTTTGCCTGAAACGATTCGGTGAACTGAACCACTGCCTCTTCGGATATCATTTCGCCGTTTACGCGAATGCGCTCCCTGAAATCTTTCAGGTGTGGCGAAGTGTAAAGTCCGGTTTTGTAACCTGCTTCCTGCAAAACAGAGGCGAGAATATGAGAAACCGATCCTTTCCCGTTTGTTCCGGCCACATGAATACTCCTGAACGAGCGGTGAGGATGATCAAACATTTCGTCCAGTCTGATGGTGTTGTCGAGGTTGTCTTTATAGGCTGCCGGGCCAGTACGCTGAAACATTGGTAATTGGCTGTACAGGTAATCGAGAATCTCCTTATAGGTCTTCATGCTTCGTTTCGGTTATTTATTAACATCGCAAAGTTGAGAAATAAAAGCGCTGCGAACAGTTGTTACGGCTGAATTTTTCTAATTTTATAGAAACCATAAAGCAAAACGGGATGGCAGCTAAAAAACAAACCAAGATTTTCGTGCTCGACACCAACGTGATTTTGCACGACCACACCTGTATTTATCAGTTTCAGGATAACGACATTGTGATACCCATTACGGTTTTGGAAGAACTCGACAAGTTTAAGCGCGGCAACGACCCGATTAACTTTCAGGCCCGTGAATTTGTGCGCGAACTCGATGAAATAATTGGTGACAAACTTTTTAACGGAGGAGTTTCACTCGGCCAAAATAAAGGGAAGCTGATAGTTGAAACCGGCAAACCTTTTTCGGAAGAACTCAAACAATCGTTCCGCGAAGACATTCCTGATCACCGGATTCTGGCCATTACCATGCACATTGCCCAGAAATTCGAAAACCGCCATTGCATTCTGGTTACCAAGGATATCAATCTAAGGATGAAGGCGAAATCATTAAAAATTCAGGCTGAAGATTATTACAACGACAAGGTAAAAGACTTTCAGATATTCAATAAAAGTGTTGCCGAACTGGAGAATTTTGACGATAGCCTGATAGAAAAATTTTACAGCGATAATACGCTCCCGGTTGAATTGATGGGACTCAGCAAAATTCCTGATATTAACGAGTATTTCATAATGAAATCGAATAAGGCCAGTGTTTTGGGTCGCTACGATGGTGGTATGAAAAAAATGGCCAGGGTGGAGAAGAGAACTGCTTACGGGATAAAACCACGAAATGCAGAGCAAACTTTCAGTTTAGACGCTCTTTTTAATCCTGAAATTAAACTGGTGGCGCTTACCGGGAAAGCCGGAACTGGTAAAACCCTGCTTGCATTGGCGGCAGCCCTCGAACAACACAAAAATTTCGGACAAATATTGCTCGCCCGACCGATTGTTGCTTTAAGTAACCGCGATTTGGGTTACTTGCCCGGCGATGCACAGGAAAAGATCAATCCATACATGCAGCCGCTTTTTGATAACCTCGCGGTAATCAAGCATAGTTACAACGCCCGAAGCATGGAATATCAGAAAATAGAAGAACTGCTAAAAGATGAGAAGTTGATAATTACACCTTTAGCTTATATTCGTGGACGGAGTTTGTCTAATTCGTATTTCATTATCGACGAGGCTCAAAACCTCACTCCGCACGAAATAAAAACCATTATTACCCGTGCAGGCGAAGGTACCAAACTGGTTTTTACCGGCGACCTTCAGCAAATTGATTCGCCTTACCTCGACATGAAATCGAACGGGTTGGCCTATATGACAGAAAAAATGCGGAATCATGAGATTTTTGCCCATGTGAACCTTATCAAAGGCGAACGCAGCTATCTGGCAGAACTGGCAAGCGATTTACTTTAATTAATAAATGGGTTTTACCACAGATTACACAAATTTTCACAGATGATAAATCTGTGAAAATTTGTGTAATCTGTGGTTTAGTTTTGTTTGAAATCTAAAGAACCGATAGTCTTTGAGCCTTAGTGGCTAATTTCATTTTTTTCGTACTTTTGCCGCCTGATTATCAGATAACGAAAAGGTTTTTAATGGATTATTCAGGAAAGAAAGCGGCATTTTATACACTGGGGTGCAAACTCAATTTTTCAGAAACATCAAGTATTGCGAGACGTTTTGAAGACGTCGGATTCGAGCGGATTGAATTCTCGGAGAAGGCAGATGTGGTAGTTATCAATTCCTGTTCGGTGACTGCCGAAGGTGACAAAAAGACCCGCAATATCATAAGGCAAGCCATACGCCGGAATCCTGATTCTGTAATTGTTGTAACCGGTTGCTATGCACAGCTTCAGCCCGAAACCATTCAGAAAATCGAAGGTGTTGACCTGATTGTTGGCTCTGCCGAAAAATTAAGTATTCCTGAATATTTGGGCGATCTAACTAAAAAAGCACAAACCGAAATTCATATTCAGGCGCCCAAGCAAATCAAAAACTATTTTCACGCCTATTCGTTTGGCGACCGCACCCGTAGTTTCCTGAAAGTTCAGGATGGTTGCGACTATTACTGTACCTATTGCACCATCCCTTTTGCACGTGGCCGAAGCCGTAACGATAGCATAGCCAACACGGTGGCCGAAGCACGCGAGATAGTAGCCAAAGGAACGCTCGAAATCATCCTGACCGGAGTAAACATTGGCGATTTCGGTAAATCAACCGGCGAAGAATTTATCGATTTGCTGAAAGAACTCGATAAAATTGAAGATTTGCGCCGCATCAGAATTTCTTCGGTAGAACCGAATTTGCTGACAGATGAAGTCATTGAATTTGTTGCCCGCTCGCAACGAATCATGCCGCATTTTCACTTGCCGCTGCAATCGGGATCGAACGATGTTTTGGCGCTGATGAAGCGTAAATACAAACGCGAAGTATTCGAGAGTAGGGTCGAAAAGATCAAAAAAGAGCTTCCATCTGCTTTTGTCGGGGTTGATGTAATTGCCGGGACCAATGGCGAAACCGATGAATTTTTCCGTGATTCCTACCGTTTTATTGCCGATCTGGAAGTTTCGCAGTTACATGCTTTTCCCTATTCTGAGCGGCCCGGAACCAAAGCGCTGGAAATAAAACCTGTAGTTCCTGTTGAGGAACGAAAACAGCGAACCCAACGGCTGATCGCACTTTCGGAAAGAAAAACAACTTACTTTTACCAACAGCAATTGGGGACTACTCACGAAGTCCTCTTTGAGGAACAGAAGGATAAAGTCAGCATTTCAGGATTTACCGAAAATTACATCCGTGTTGAGACCAGCTACAACAAAGCACTCGAAAACCGGATAGTTTCAGTCAAACTTGAAAATATTCTGCCCAACGGAAACGTTTGGGGAAGCTTAGTGGAACAAAGAAATAGTTAAAACAATATCTGAACTCACCCCCATGTCCGCTCGCGGACGTTCCCCCTCTCTTAAAAAAAGAGAGGGGGAAGGCATCGCAGATGACTGGGGGTGAGTTCGGATAAAAGAAAACGTTAGACAATGGGTTTACTCAAAAACATACTTTTTCGCACCGACAGAAAATGCCTTTACAAATTCGTGGTAAACATGGGAATCAAAGGTTCCATGTCGTTTGCCCGTTTTCAGAAAAGGCAAAAGAAAGGCGAATTTTTTCCGGCTTTTAACTTTATCTCTGTAACCGACGATTGCAACCTGAATTGTCAGGGATGCTGGGTAATGGGGAAAGAAAAAAACAGCCGTTTGAAACCGGATCAGCTCGACCGTATTATCGGTGAAACAAAAAAAGCGGGTTCGTATTTCTTCGGAATTTTGGGTGGCGAGCCTTTGTTGTACAAGCCACTTCCTGAAATATTCAAAAAACATTCCGATTGTTATTTCCAGCTTTTTACCAACGGAACGCTCCTAACTCCTGAAGTGGCAGAAACGCTTCGTCAGTGTGCCAATGTCACGCCTCTTATCAGCTTCGAAGGCGACGAGCAAGTTGCAGATGTCCGTCGTGGTGGTAAAAATGTATTTCAATCTGCCAATCAGGGTATTGAGAATTGCACAAAAGCAGGGTTGGTTACCGGTGTGGCAATCAGCGTTTGCAAGTCGAACCTCGAAATGGCCATGTCGTCCGAATTTATTAACGGACTGATAAATAAAGGGGTGGCTTATCTTTGGTATTATATTTTTCGTCCGGTAGGGCCAAATCCTGAATACCAGCTTGCGCTAAGTTCTGATGAAATCAGGCAGCTTAGGCAGCACATGGTGGACGCCCGCCTGAAATACAGCATTGCAATTATTGATACCTACTGGGATGCCGATGGAAACGGAATGTGCCCGGCTGCCGAAGGTTTGAGTCACCACATCAACGCTTCAGGATATGTTGAACCTTGCCCGATTATTCAGTTTGCTGCCGATCATGTTGACGACAAACCGATGAACCAATTGTATGCTGAATCAAAATTTTTACGCGATTTCAGGACCCAAATTCAACAAAAAACCAAAGGATGCGTTTTGATGGAAGATCCGCGCTGGCTGGCCGAATTTGTGACAAAACATGATGCTAAGAATACTTCAGGAAGAAGCGGAGAATTAAACCGTTTAAAATTGGCCCCCGAAACTTTCAGTCATGGTTCGTGCGAAGTAATTCCGGAGAAAAGCTGGATTTACCGCTTTGCCAAGCGCCGTGCATTTTTTGGGCTCGGAGCTTACGGATAGAAACTGGAGTTGGTGCTTGCTCCAGCGGAGCGAAATATTTATAGAAAAGTGAAAAAGATGAGGTTAGTCGTCCGCGCGACATTGTAGAAAAAGGCTTTGCATATTTTCGGACGAAACAGAATTGGCCTTTTAAAATTTAGTATCCCAAATAATTTAGTCGGATAAATAGTAAATGATTTGAAAGTTAAAGAAAACATATTACAAGTACCAGAAGCGGCTTTAATCCGAAACCGGTTGAGGAAAGCGGCCCGCGAGCTGGTTGCCGAAAGGGGAATTTTGCCTCCTGCCGATTTTGAATTAATCAGCCAACTGGCCAACGAAATTATTGCAAAAACCGGAACCGACAAGCAGTTTACCGAATTTGCGATGGTGGTTTGCGGTAACGAAATTTGGAGGCCGGTAGTGGCCGCTACACCTTACAATCGCCGATTGTTACTTCTTCCGCAATGCCTTAAAAATAACAGCAACTGCGCAGCCGAAATTGACGAACTTGGGTTGATTTGTGCAGGTTGCCAAAGCTGCCAGATCGATTCGATTTTGCAGAAAGCCGAGGAGCTTGAATATGCAACTCTGGTGGCCGAGGGAACAACAGTTGCCATCGGACTGGTACAGGAAGGAACGGTTGATGCCGTGATTGGCGTTAGCTGCATGTCGATACTTCAACGATCGTTTGAAACTGTTTTGAAATCTGCTGTTCCGGTTATTGGTATCCCACTTTTGTATGAAGGATGTGCCGAAACTGATGTTGACAACCGCTGGCTGAATGATGAACTGACTAACTTTCAGGATAATTATCTCATACGTCCGGTGTCGGTTTCAGTATTAAAAGAATGCGTAAAACAGTTTTTTACTGAAGAAACACTGTTGCGCTATTTCGAAACTCCAAACGATCAGACTTGCCAGTTGGCCATTCAGTCGATGTTGACAGGCGGACAGCGCATACGTCCGCTACTGACTGCTTTGGCTTATTCATCCTATTCTTCGGAAGTTTCTGACGAATTGCTCGCCGACTTATCGGTTGTGGTGGAATGTTTTCACAAAGCATCGCTCATTCACGACGATGTGGAAGACAACGACGACTTCCGATACGACAGCGAGACCATCCATAAATCAAACGGAACTGCTGTTGCCATCAATACAGGCGATTATCTTTTGGGAATGGGTTACGAGTTATTGGGAAAACTGCCTTTGTCGCCCGAAAAACTGACAGCTTGTTTCCGGTTGGTTGCCAGCGGACACGTTGCTTTGTCGCTTGGGCAGGGTGCCGATTTGATGGCCAGCTCTTACAAAACCATTCTTCCGCTTGATCAACAGCTCGAAATATTTGAAAGAAAAACTGGTTCTGCTATTCGTGTGGCTTTGCTGCTTGGCGCAGTTGCTGCAGGCGCTCCCGAAAGCGATTTGGAAGTGTTGAAAGTGTTTTCAGGATATTTCGGAATGGCCTACCAGATAAAAGATGATTTGGACGAATTCCGTGAAGCCAATGAGCACACTCATCCTTCAGATTATCCTTTGCTGCTTTCTTTACTTTCAGAAAATTCAGACGACAATTTGCGCAATAAAATCAGTCAGCTTTACTCTGAAAATAACCGGCAGCAGTTGGACGAACTGATCAGGGAAAAGGATATCGAACAAAAGGCAGATCAGTTACTTCAGGAATATACCGACAAAGCATATCATGAACTCGACAAGCTGGAAAATCTGAAAATGAAACTCAGTTTATACACCGTTCTGGGGAAAATATTCTGAAATGTTCAGCTCCAACTCCCATATCCCTTTTTATCGTCAAATGATTGATTTACTAGGGAATGCCATGAATTTACTCGAAGGGCAGGGAAGAGCAGAAGTATTTCAATTTATAGTCAGTCAGCAAAATACAGATGGCGGATTTAAAGATCGTGGTGGACGATCGGATTTGTATTATTCGCTGTTTGGGGCATTGATGCTGAGGGCGATCGAGTCCGAAGTCCGAAATCCAAAGTCCGAAGAAAGTAGTCAGTCGCAGTTGGCAGTCTCTAACAATCCCGCAACCCGCAACCCGCAACCCGCAAACGAATCAATAGTAAAACTGAAGCGATTTGTACAGGAAAATTCTTCGAAGAATGTCCCCGGATTTATAGAGCAATGTTGTCTTGTTTTGTTGCAAAAAGAGCTAAGGATTAGTTCTTTTGTAAGAATTACAAATCTAATAAAATTAAGCCGTTCGTTCTGGAAAGAGCGCTATTCAATCAATCTTTCGTACCGCAGTTTCGTGCTGTTCCTCACTTTGGATGCCGTTTTGCCGTTTCCCGGATTATTAAAATTTGGAGCTGGAAAAATGTTAAAACGAACAACTGTCGATCAGCATTCTCCGTGTTCTGAAGTGGCAGCCAGCGTATTTCTGCAAAAAATGATGAATGGGGATGGGTCTGCCGAACAGGAGTTGCTAAAGTCGTTTGCCTGCCAAACGGGTGGATTTAAAGCTTTCTCGCATCTTCAGCAAGCAGATATGCTTTCAACCGCTGTTGCAATGTTTGCCCTCAATTTTGCCGGAAGCGATTTGCGTTTGCTGAAACCTAATTGCCTTGATTTTATTCAGGAGAATTATTCCGATGGCGCTTTCCTCTCAGGCGATGGTGACCTGACGCAAGATGTGGAATATACATTTTACGGGTTGCTGGCGTTGGGCGTGCTTGCTGGTTAATTTTTATTGTGTCCGTTCACTGAAATGAACTGCAAAGGATATCGCTTCGAACAAGGGTCAGTGTTATTAGAATCATTGATATTCTTTGCCGTCTGCTTTAGCTGACGGACATGTATTTGAAGCAAAAATCATCCATCTTTATTACCTTGCATCCTTAAACGAAAATCAACATGAACTTACATACACAATCCCAACTCTCCCAACTCACCTCCCTTCTTCTCCAAAAGCGCAATGCTGCAGGTTATTGGGAAGGCCGCTTGTCGTCGAGCGCGCTGGGCGTGGCGGTGGCGGTGGCAGCGCTTCATTTTTACGACAAAAATGAAAATGCTACGGCAATTTCTTCTGGATTAAACTGGCTGAAGCAAAATGTTAATGCCGATGGTGGTTTTGGCGATTCGCCCAAAAGCATAAGTAACGTGAGTACCAGTTTGCTTTGTTATGCGGCAGCAAAAATAACGAATGAATCCGGGTCGAATGCAGGACTTTTGCAGCTGCTGGGCGACTATCTGCGCTCGCAAAACATCGATGTTGATTCGGCAAAACTTATTCCGGCGATACTAGACTTTTACAAAACCGATCGCACTTTTTCTGTGCCAATTCTTACCATGTGCGCACTTTGCGGAGTCCCCGGGAAAGAAGCTTTCGACTCTATTCCGCAATTGCCTTTCGAACTTTCGTTGCTACCCCGTTCGTTTTACAGCGCGCTTAATTTGAGCGTGGTGAGCTATGCTATTCCGGCGCTCATCGCGGTTGGAATTGCCATTTTCAAATTCAGGAGAAGAAAAAATCCGTTGATGCGCTTGATTCGGGAGTCTTCGGTGAAAAGATCGCTCCGTTTACTCCGGAAAATTCAGCCCGAAAGTGGCGGTTACCTCGAAGCGATTCCTTTGACGGCTTTCGTAGTTCTGTGTTTGGTCGAATCTGGTTACCGCGATTTGGAAGTGGTTCGCGATGGAATTGCATTTTTGAAACGCACACAGCGCGAAGACGGAAGCTGGCCAATTGACATTGATCTATCGACCTGGGTAACGACACTGGCAGTAAAATCAATTAAAGATCAACCAGATATACTACGTTTGGATGAGAAACAAAAACTTACCAGGCATTTATTATCAATCCAGAATAAGCACATCCATCCGTTTAACGGGACTTCGCCAGGTGGCTGGGGCTGGACTTCTCATTCGGGTTCGGTACCCGATGGCGACGATACGCCGGGAACCATGCTGGCATTGATTGCGCTGAACAAAAACAATCCTGAACCGGCCAAAAAGGCGGTTGCCGACGGCTGTAACTGGCTCATGCAATTGCAAAACAGCGATGGTGGTTTTCCAACTTTTTCACGCGGATGGGGCAAATTGCCCTTCGATCAGAGTTGCTGCGACTTAACCGGGCACGCCCTTTTGGCAATGGCGAAAACGGCAAATGTATTCAGCGATTCATTGAGCCGCAAACAACTTTCAGGAATAAAAAAATCGTTTGTAAAGGCTGTTATTTATCTTGAAAAGCAGCAGCATTCCTCCGGACATTGGCTGCCGCTATGGTTTGGAAATCAACATACGGCCGATCATACCAACCCGGTTTACGGAACTGCGCGGGTTACAGCTTATTTGAATGAAACATTGAATACACCTCTGGGAAATGAGTATTCTGTTATCCTGAAGTTGATGATCGATCGTGGCTGCAAATACCTTGTTTCAGTCCAAAATACGGATGGAAGCTGGGGTGGAGCGAAAAATATATCCGGAAGTATCGAGGAAACTTCGCTGGCAGTTACAGCGCTGACCAGAAATGGATTTCAGGAAGAATGTAATTCAGGATTGATTTGGCTGGCCGAAAAAACAAAATCCGACGGGCTGGTTGCTTCACCCATCGGATTGTATTTTGCATCGCTTTGGTACGACGAAGAATTATATCCGTTAACAGCCTATCTGGAGTGTCTGTCGGCTGATTTGCAGACTATTTCGACACAATAATTGCCGGACTGACCTTAATTTCCATCAGATAACCTTTGCAAATTCCTTTCACAGTTACCGCTTTGCCTGTTTCTAAAGCTTCAATGGCTGATTGATTTGCTGCAGCCCAAATGCTGTCGAGCTGACAGCTGATTCCCTGCATTTCGTCGTGCAAAACCAACAGATTGGTTCCGTTTGGTAGTTTGTTTTTCGAAACCAGATTGCCGCTTATTTCAAGTATTTTTTCGCTGTATTTGGCTGTTGCCGCATTTTCGTCTTGCTCAAATTCGAGGATCAAACCGCTTGCTTCAACTTTATATTCAGTTTTTAATTTACTGATGTCAGCATGAGGTTTGAAAAACATTTTCAAACCAATTCCAGCACCAATCAGGATCAAAAAAAATCCGGCAAATATGATGTATTTGGTTTTCATAAAATCAGATTTAATTTCCAAATGTCAGATAGGTGGCTTTCACGGTAATCTCCATCTCTTTCCCGATTTTATCCCGAACCAGCGATGGAATGGTGATGCCGTAATCTTCAGGAGTCACTTTGAATTTTGATGTTCCAACCAGTTTCCCGCTTTCCAACCCGAGCATTCCGTTAACGGTGATGCTTTTTTCAACTCCGTGAACGTTAAGAAGTCCGGTAATTTTAATGTTGGCAAGTGGTGCTTTCAGCATTTCTTTGTTAAAACCATCAATTTTACCATTGAATTTAGCTTTGGGGAATTTGGTGCTTTCCATGTAATTTTCGTTGAAATGCTCTTCCATCAAGGCCCGTTTAAAGTGGAATGTTGTCATAAGTGCCTGAAATCCAATTTCGCCGGTTTCAGCATTCAAAATAGTGACTGCTTCGTTGCTTTCACCAAGAATGTCTTCCATTGGTGTTGATGAGAAAAACGAGATATAAGCATTTTTTGCAATAAACTTGCTTTGTCCAAATACATTAGCCGATGCAAGTAGCAATACCAGAAAGAATAGTTTTTTTTGCATGGTATTTATTTTTTGTTGAAGGCAAAAACCCGTGAAATGTTGAATCCCAGATGAATATCTCCATCGGGCCAGCTTCCGGTAGTTTGAGGAATGAATGAGCCTTCGCGCATTCCCTGAGAGTTGGTGACCATGATCTGAAAAACATGTCCGCCGGTTTCGATATCGACTCCAAGTGATAAAGCATTGTAGGGTTGAGGCTCCAAAAATTTAGCATTTGGATTGTAAGTGTAGTAGTATTCGGCATTGATTGACAGACGTTTGCTTAATTTATACCTGGTGCCAATTCCCAATGCCATAATATCGTTCTGGTCGAGTTCTGTTTTTACCAGATTCCGGTGGATGAAGGTGGGTGTTAGCTGAACTGAAAGATTTTTGTTGAATTTTCGGGCAATCAACAGCTGATTAACGTAGGCCAATCGAGATGAAAAATAGTTGGAAGTTCCCGCAGGTCTTTCCGGAAATTTTAAGGTATTTAATTCTACTGAAATAAAATACGATAAATGTACAGGCATGAATCTGGCTCCGGAAGATTGCCGTAACAACCGTAACTTGGCAAATCCGTCGTAGGTTTTATTTTGACTTGCACGGCCGGCACCGAGCATCAACCAATCTTTCAATCCGTATTCGAGACTGAAATGAATTTGCGATTCATCGAGGCCGAACAAGCCGTAAAGTCCGCTGTTCAAAGTGCCGAACCTGTGAGAAATGCGGAAGTCAAGTTGCTTCTCTTTCATCTGCTCGTTTGAGTGTCCGTTTATGATACGGGTTGATTTAAAGGTAGCAGTTGCATAGTCAACTGTTGGTTTTGTTTCGGCATTCATTAATGCGTCCAAATCCTGGCTGAAAACATTTCCGGACAGGAAAAGGAGTAATCCGGCGAAAATAGTATGTAATTTATTCATAAATAGATCTTTAGTTATTTGGTGTTCCGTTGTCGATCCATTTCTGCAATTGATTGATTTCGCAGTCTGAAAGTTTTCCTCCGCCTTTTGGCATAGCCGGATATCCTTTTGAATGGTTTACAGTTCCCATTAATTTTCCATTTTTTGCAAGGTTTTGAACGTCGGTATAATTCTCAAGTTTTATTCCATCTCCGGAACTCGTCGCATTTGCATTTGAATGACAGGCATAGCAGGATGCCTGCAAAATTGGCTTAACCGTTGCTGCGAAAGTAACATTCGTCAAATCGCAGGATGTTGAGATTTCGGAATATAGTTTTTCCTCATTGTCGTAATAACATCCTGTTGTGGCGATGATTACAAGTATTAGTATTGCTTTCAGAAATTGATTCATAAGTCGTCTTTTAAAATTATTCTGCGCATACGGTCTCTTTGGCACCTTGTTCTATCCATAATCTAACGATGGTTCGTTTGTCCTGAGGCAGTGGATTTTTGGGCGGCATAATTTTAACAGTACTAATCATTGCCTGATAGGCCTTACTTTTTGATGCATTGCCCGATGTGATGGATTTCATAATGCTCGCATAATCGGTAAAAACATAATCGCCTTCGCGGGTTTGCGCATCATGGCAGCCACTCGTTCCGCAACTGTTTTGAAAAATAGGTAACACCTGCTCCGTAAAGCAAATTGGCTCGGTCTGATCCGCAGTAATTCCTTCGTGCGTGCATGAGTTTGTTAGAAATATGGCAAGTCCGAGTCCTAAAATCAGCCACGCAGATAATAATCCGAAACCTGATCTTTGCATTATTTATGATTTTAGATAATTATATTTTTAGTTTTCCAGAAGTCCGTCGTCAACCCACTTTTTTAGCAATGCGATATTTGCAGCAGATAATTTTGATCCGCCCTGTGGCATAAAACCAGCAGCAGTTGTTTCGCGCTGAACCCTGTCAAGTATTCCGTTGATTTTACTTTTGGTTGTGGCATAATTGTCCCATTTGTTTGGATTTGAACCTCCTGAAATATGGCATGGAGTGCAGGAATTGACTAAAAGGGGTTTTATGTCGGCAGTATATGTTGTTTTAACGGTAACAGCAACCGGATTAACAGTAACCGTTACATTTATAGCAGCTCCAGAAACTCCATTGGCTGTAGGCGTGATCGTATAAGTTGCGGTACCTGCAACCGTCCCGGTTGTTGCGAGGGTTTGTGCAATCGATGAACCGCTACCTGATGACCCGCCCGAAACACCTGTTTGAACAACTGTCCAGGTAAAGGTAGTTCCAACTGTTGAGCTGCTTATAGTAATCGATGTTGCGCTACCTGACGATATTGTTTGTGTTGATGGGGTTGCTGTTACAACAGGCGGATTCACCGGTTCGTCATCTTTGGTACAAGAGTTCAGAATCAGAGCGATGGAAAAAACCAGTAGGGTTAAGATTCTTGTTTTCATCGGTGTTAGTTTTAGTAATTAAAATTTATTTGCCTGAAATAATTATTGTAATTAATAAAACACTAACATGTCTGAATATAAAATGTTTTTGAAAATATGATCTTTTTCAGATCAATTCAAAAATTTTTTATTTCAATAAAAAGGCATCATTTTTATTACTTCATCTTCTGTGGTAAGGTATTCCTTCATAAGGTTGGCGGTAAGGCAGGAATGTACAGGGATAATTTCGATCAGTTCGCCTGGTTTGAAGTAATTAAAATCACGCGGAGTAATCCTCAATATCCCATGTTCCTGCGAGAGTGCATAGAGATAGTTTCTTTCATCAAGCAATACTTTCTTATCTCCATCACTAACTATAATTCTTCCAAAAAGCTGTTTCCCATCAATATTGACGATGGAGTCTTTTGCAAAATGAACAGCTCCCCCGTAGATAACTACTTCATTTCGCGATGGATGTGTAGCGATTACCGGACAAACCATACGGACGGCAATGTCGGTAAGCTTGCAGGATCCTAATTTGTATTGCATCAGGTCGTAAAACACAAAGTTTCCGGGTCGGATTTCGTCCACACCATCGAAGTTTTCGCAGATGCTGCATGACGGAGTGTCACCTAAAGATACAATCAAGTCGGGCCAATCGTTTATGTATCTTGTTTTCAGTGCTTTCATTTTCAGAAGTGCATCAAAATGACGGCTAAAGATATCGTGAGTTGAATTGGCCTGATAGGTGTGCCCGGTGTGCGAAAGAAATCCTTTAAACTGAAGCAGTGGTGTTTTTTGCAAACCTTCGAGCAATTCATCAATTAAAGGCGTTCGGTTCGATTCAATTCCGGTTCTGTTATAGCCGGTATCAATTTTTATGAAAACTCCGGTGTGCCAAGTTATCTGATTCTGAAGCGCTTCCAGTCCTTCTTTGTTTTCGATAAGCACATTTAATTTAATCCGGCCTGCCAGTTCGTTAATTGCAGGTATTTCAGGAATATTTATTGAATAGGCAATTGTAATGTCGTTCCATCCAGCATCTGCAAAATAATTGGCCATGGTGAACGATGACACCGTAATGCAATTTACTCCGGCAGCGCGAAACCATTCGCCAATTTCGGCTGATTGATGTGTTTTAAAATGAGGCCGGAAATTTAAATGCAGATCTTCAGCCTTTCGGGCCATATTTTCGATGTTCCGTATGGCAGTCTCTTTATTTAACAGAAGGGTTGGCCTTGTGATTTCCATTTCCGGATGTTAAAAGGGATTATGCTGTGGTTATAATCGTCCTAAAATAGTCATTCTAATTGAGAAACAAAAACTTTAGAAAAATGAAAAGGAGCCAGTTGACTGACTCCTTTTGCTTTATCGTTCCATTATAATGGTTTGTGCCCTGTTTGGTCCCACCGAAGCAATTGTAATTGGAACGCCAACCTGCTCTTCGATGAAATTAATGTAGTTGTTAAATTCCTCCGGAAATTCGTTCTGATCGGTCAGCTGAGTTAAATCAGTCTGCCATCCGGGTAGTGCGACGTATTCTGGTTTTACGCCATCATTCAGTTCGAAAGGAAATTTGCCGGTAACTTCTCCGTTAATCTCGTAACCTACACAAATTTTGATGGTTTCAAACTGATCCAGTACATCCGCTTTCATCATGATTAACTCTGTCACGCCGTTCAGCATAATAGAGTATTTTAATGCAACCAAATCGAGCCAGCCACAGCGACGCGGGCGCCCGGTTGTTGATCCGTATTCGCGGCCAACTGCCCGCATGTTTTGTCCATCTTCGTCGAACAGTTCGGTTGGGAAAGGTCCCATTCCAACACGTGTGCAGTATGCTTTGAAAATGCCATATACATTTCCGATTTTATTAGGGGCAATACCTAATCCGGTGCATGCTCCGGCACAAATTGTGTTCGATGAGGTTACAAAAGGATACGATCCGAAGTCGATATCGAGCATTGTTCCCTGTGCACCTTCAGCCAATACCGACTTATTTTCGGTCAGACTTTCGTTGATCAAATGTTCGGTATCAATAATTTTAAAGCTTTTCAGTACTTCGATTCCTTTCATCCATTCCTGTTCGAGTTCGGCAAGTTGTGTTGCGTAATCGTAATGGTAATAGTTGTCGAGCAAGTCTTTGTGTGCCTGAACCCTTGAAGTATATTTTTCGGTAAAATTTTCAAATAAATCGCCTACTCTCAATCCTTCGCGGCCAATTTTATCTCGGTAAGTTGGGCCGATACCTTTCAGTGTTGAGCCGATTTTGGTGTCGCCTTTTGCTTCTTCCGAAGCTGCATCCAGCAGACGATGGGTTGGAAGAATTAAATGGGCTTTTTTCGAGATATATAAGGTGCTGTGCAGATCAACATTGTGCTTGCTGATCGATATAATTTCTTTTTCAAAAGTGATGGGATCGATTACCACTCCGTTACCTATCACGTTCAATTTGTTTTCGTGGAAAATTCCTGAAGGGATGGTATGTAAAACCTGCTTAAAATTGTTGATTTCGAGTGTATGGCCAGCATTGGGGCCTCCCTGAAACCTTGATATGACATCATATTTTGGTGTCAGTACATCAACAATTTTGCCTTTTCCTTCGTCTCCCCACTGGAGTCCTAACAATACATCTACTTTCATTTTAGCATGGAATAAGATTGATTTAACGGACGATAAAATTATAAATTATTTGCAGATGCGGGGTAAAAATGTGGTGATAAAAACCTTTGTAATTAAGATGACCCCGGAAATGCTAAATATTTGATATTGAGATTTATTTGGTTTTACGGTTACAGGTTAATGTAATGGCCGTAAATATACAGGGTATGGTGAGATAATTTGAAGTCGTTTTTCTGGCAAATATCTTCAATAATTTCTCTTAATCTTGGATCGTAGAATTCTGTAAGCGTTCCAGTACGAACATCAATCAGATGATCGTGCTGAAGTATAGCGAAAGCTTTTTCGTATTGTGCCAGATTTTTGCCAAACTGATGCCTGATAATTAGTTTACACTCGAGCAGCAGATCCATGGTATTGTATAATGTTGCGCGGCTGACCCGATAGTTTTTGTTTTTCATCGAGATGTAAAGCGACTCGATATCGAAATGCCCTTCACGGGAGTATATTTCTTCGAGAATTGCAAATCTTTCCGGAGTTTTCCGATGCCCGTTTTTCTCCAGATACTCAATAAACATGCGCTTTACAGCTTCTTTGGTCTTTTGGTTATTCATATTTAAACCAATTATAAATAGTGATCAAAAATAGTATTTTTTTTGATTGGAAAGCTTGTCGGTGAGTTTATTGCTGCATTTTCTCAATACGTTCAATATTGTCAATTCCATTGATTTTTTTCAATCGGGCAATCAGTTCATTCAAATCCTGAACGTTGTGTATATATAAATAGAGATCACCTTCAAAGATGCCATCATGAGCGTCAAAATGAACGGTGCGCATGTTTATACTGTTTTGCTTTGAGATAATGGTTGTGATTTCGTTAACCATTCCGACCCGGTCGAATCCGCTGAGTTTTATACGCGAAAGATAGGAGAGCTTTTTGAATTTGGTCCATTCGGCGGTAATAATGCTGTCGCCTTGCTGAGACATCATCTTGAGCGCTTCGGAGCAATTCCTTTTATGGATACTAATATGGTCTTCACTCGAAATATACCCAACAACATCGTCGCCCGGAATTGGATTGCAGCATTTGGCAAGCGAATAGTTTGATTGATCAGGATCTTCTTTCAGGATAAAGGGTGCTTTTTTATCGATTTTCCCTGGAGCGTTTGCCGTTTCTGATTTTTTTGAAGTAAAAGTTAATTTCCAGAATTTGGCAAGTTTGTTTTCGCGGCGTGTCTGAAGTACTTCGTCCAGATTGTCAAGCTCAAGAAATCCCATTCCTACCTGGGCATACAGCTGTTCCTTATTGGTTAAATTGTAATAGCTGCTAAGTTTTTTCAAGGTATCCGACGATGGTACAATTTTGTATTTGGCAAGCTGATCTTCAATTATTTTACGACCTTGCTCAATGTGTTTCTTTCGGTCGAGTTTGAATGATTGCTTCACTTTTGTTTTGGCTTTGGCAGTAATCAAAATATTAAGCCAGCTTAGTTGTGGTGTTTGGGTTTTTGATGAAAGTATTTCAACCTGGTCGCCACTCTGAAGTACATGTGAAATTGGTACAAGCTTATGGTTGATTTTTGCCCCGATACAATGATTGCCCAATTCCGAGTGTATTTCGTAGGCAAAATCGATAACAGTAGCATTCTTCGGTAGTGTTACCATTCTCCCTTTTGGGGTAAACACTACGATTTCAGAAGAATACAGGTTCATTTTAAATTCATCAAGAAACTCGAGCGCATCCGATTCGGGGCTCTGAAGCATTTCCTTTATTTTCTGGAGCCATCTGTCAAGCTCATTCTCAACATCGTTTATATTTTTGTATTTATAATGGGCTGCAAATCCTCGCTCGGCAATTTCGTCCATTCGCTGGGTTCGTATCTGAATTTCGACCCATTTGCCCTGCGGCCCCATTACTGTTACATGCAATGCCTCATATCCGTTTGCTTTTGGCATTGTAATCCAATCGCGGATACGATCGGGTTTTGGCTTGTAAATGTCGGTAACAAGCGAAAGAATATCAAAGCATTGCCGCTTTTCGGAAACATTGGGATTGGGAATGAAAACGACGCGAATTGCAAGTAAATCATATACTTCGTCAAACGAAACACCTTTGGTTTGCATTTTACTCCAAATAGAATAGATTGATTTCAGGCGTTCGGTGATCGTAAATTCAATTCCTTCTTTTTTGAGCTGTTCAACAATAGGTCTTATGAACTCGGTAACAAGGTAATCTCTTTTTTCACGCTGATTTTGAAGCCTGAACTGTATCTGGTTGAAAGCATCGGGATGTTTATACTTCAGACTAAGATCTTCGAGTTCTGATTTGATGGTATATAAACCGAGACGGTGGGCGAGGGGCGCGAAAATATACAATGTTTCCGCAGCAATTTTCAGTTGTTTGTTGGGCGACATCGAATCGAGCGTTCGCATGTTGTGCAGTCGGTCGGCAATTTTTATCAGAATTACCCGAACATCGTCCGAAAGTGTCATCAACATTTTCCGGAAGTTATTCGCCTGTTTCGAATCGTGCTGCGGCGTAAATTCATCAGAGAGTTTTGTCAGCCCGTCAACAATCGAAGCTACTTTTTCGCCAAATAAATTGCTGATGTCTTCAAGAGTATAATCGGTGTCTTCAACCACATCGTGCAATAGCGCTGATATAATGGAAGTTGCACTTAATCCGATTTCTTCGACCACAATTTTTGCAACAGCTAGTGGGTGGATAATGTAGGGTTCTCCGGATTTGCGTTTTACCCCGGCGTGGGCAGTATTGGCAAACTCAAAGGCTTTTTGAATCCGTACTTTCCCGTCGTCCGAAACTTTACGGTCGCATGCCTTCATCAAGCCATCATAATAATCCTGAATTAATCTTTGTTCTGCTTTTGTCTGAAGTTTACTCATCTTGCCTTTGGTCGCCTAAATATCTGTTCGTAAAAAGTAAAGATAGATTTTTTCTGAAAAAAATATTAAAACTACTTTCTTTAGATTACTTTCTAAACAAATATTTAAGGAATAAGATCAACAAGCCATTATATTGGGTTTTATTCAAAGCGGAGACTTTCGATCGGATCAAGTTTTGAGGCTTTTTGCGCCGGATAATACCCGGAGAGAATTCCTACAAAAAAGCAAAGAATGACGCCTGCAATAATCCAAATCCAGGGAATAAAAAATGGAGTACCAATCATCATTGCCACACCGTTGCCTGCCAGAATTCCAAAAACGATCCCGACAATTCCACCTATTTGACCGATGGCAATCGCCTCAATCAGAAATTGTTGCTTCACTATTTTTGATGTGGCGCCCATCGCTTTCCGGATTCCAATTTCCCTAGTTCGTTCAGTAACCGAAACGAGCATAATATTCATTAGTCCGACAGCCGCCCCGAATAAGGTGATAAAGCCTATGATTGTAGCTACCAGTGTGATATTCTGAATGTTCTTCAATAAAATGTTAACAAGATTATCGCTTTTTTCAATGTTAAAATCACTCTCGTCAGCAGGATTCAGGTTCCTGATTATTCGGAAGGTTCCTTCAGCTTCGCCGATAGCCGGTTCCACCATTTCGGTGCTGTTCACCTTTATTTGTATCGAAAAATTCATTTGTGGTCGGGTAAAATAGCTTCTGACGTTGGTGTATGGAAGTAAACAAAGCTGGTCGCCACCCGAGCCAAATCCCCTGCCTTTCGATTCAAGAACTCCAATAATACGGTATTTCCCTCCTCCAATGCTAATAATCTTTTGTAATGGGTTTTCTCCGTTTCGGAATATTTTTTTTAATACGCCATCACCAATTATAACAACATTTTTTCCTGAATTTATTTCTTCTTCAGTAAAATTCCGGCCAAGGCTGATTTCATTTCCGGAGGTAAAAAGGTAATTGTTGTCGGCGCCCTGAACCGAAATATTCGGATTGGTTTTTTGTGATTCGAATTTAACCGTTGCAGTGCCGGTGGCCATTGTTGAGATTGAAACAGCTGCGGGGAAAACGTATTTTTCTTTAAATTCTTTGGCCTGATAATAACTGATATATGAATAGTTACGGGTTCGGTAGCGTTGGTTTCCTACCTGAACTCGCATCCCGCGTGAGCTGATGGTGAACGTATTGGCTCCCATGAAGGTGAACTCTTTGGTAATCGAATTTTTAATTGAGTCGATGGCTGTCAGTATTCCGACCAGCGCAGTAATTCCGACAGCGATAATCAAAACTGTCAGAATTGTTCTCAAAAGGTTGCTCCTTATTGATTGTAAAGCGATTCTTAGATTTTCAAAAAAAAGCGTTCCGAACCTCATAGTCTGTTTATTTTATAAGCAATCAATTGGTCACAGAAGTTCTTGAATAATTACATTATCATAGAGTCTGTTTGTTATTCTATTATTTTCTCATTTTTAAAATTGTTGATCTATTTTTTCACGACCAATTGTAGTAAATATTCGATTGTTCAAGATTGAGATTGACAGACTAATAATTTGTATGGATGTTAAAATTCTGTAAATCAATGCGATGGTAGCCGAATATTTTTGTTTTAATTTTTTTTAACATTTCAGTACTAACCTTTTATTGGAAGGTTCGTTTACGGCTCTATCATTTGGCTTTATTTTGAAATGAATATTAAGAATGTTCAATCTTTATTTAAGCAAAAATTATATGATCTGTATATTCGAAATTTCATCATCAGAAATACCAGATTTTAATCGATTGATTCATATCAGTTCAGACCAGTCTTTTGGCGATTTGCACGAGACTATTCAAAATACCTGCAACTTCGATCACTCTCAAATGGCATCTTTTTTCCTTACTGATGATTCGTGGAGAAAAAAAATGAAGGAATTCGCATTATTGGATTCAGGAACAACTTCTCCAAAACAAATTAGTATGCGAACAGCGAAGCTAAACGAACACCTTTCGGAACCTGGCCAAAAACTAATTTACGTTTTTGATTATTTTAATGAACGATTTTTAAATGTTGAATTAAAGGAGAAACTTATGAGAACAGATTTGAAAGAACCATTTGTAGCTTATGAAAAGGGCAATGCCCCTGCTCAATTTCTGATGAATGATTACGATAGTGTGGATGTGCTTGTACAAGACTCTGATGATTCGTATAAGAGTTTTGGCGAGCTCGAAGATTATTGTGAGATTTATGGAGAAATGGATGCATAACAAATGGGGACTTAAAAGTCCCCTTCTTTTTTCTGTATCTTTGCCTATCTTTGCCCGCAAAGCAAACGATCAGGATGAACACTTTAATTGTAGTTTTGGGGCCAACAGGAGTTGGAAAATCAGACATCAGCATTCAACTCGCCAAGTATTTTTCTACTGATATTATTTCAGCCGATTCAAGACAATTGTTTCGTGAGCTTTCTATCGGAACTGCCGTTCCTCCAGCAAGTGATCTTATTTCCGTCAGTCACCACTTTATTCAAACCCGGTCGATACACGATTATACCAATGTAAGCGAATACGAAACCGAGGCCATCGATCGGATCAATCATCTTTTCAAAACAAAAAATCCTTTAATACTCACAGGTGGATCGATGCTGTACATCGATACCATTTGCAGGGGAATTGATGATATTCCAACAGTTACGCCTGAAATAAGGAATGACGTGATTGGATGGTATCAGGATAACGGGATGGAAGCATTGCAGCAAAGATTGCTGGATTTGGATCCGGAATACTACCAGGTTGCGGATTTGAATAATCCAAAACGATTGCTTCATGCTGTCGAAATTTGCCAGATGACTGGTAAAACATTTACCTCTTTCAGGAAAAATACCTTAACAGTACGGCCGTTCAGGATATTAAAAATTGGAATCAACCAGAATAGAGAAGTATTGTACCAACGAATAAATGAGCGTGTTGACCGGATGATGGAAGCAGGTTTGCTCGACGAAGCCAGAACTGTTTATCCCTTCAAAACGCTTAATTCACTGAATACTGTTGGGTACAAAGAGTTGTTTGCCTTTTTTGATGGAACTTGCAATTTGGATGAGGCAGTTGATCTTATAAAACGGAATTCAAGAAAATACGCCCGGAAGCAGCTTACCTGGTTTCGACGCGATAAGGAAATCAATTGGTTCGAACCAAGTCAGATTGATGAAATAATTGCTTTTACCAAACAAAAGCTGCAAGAAAATGACGAATAAACTTCCTTCCCGGTTTACTATCAGGGTTTACGGATTAATTCTTAATGATCGAAAAGAAGTTCTGGTTACCGACGAATTTCAGCTGAACATGAAAATGACTAAATTCCCCGGAGGTGGATTGGATTTTGGAGAAGGAACCATCGATTGCCTGAAGCGTGAAATGATGGAAGAATGTAATCAGGAAATTGAGGATATCCAACATTTTTACACTACCGATTTTTACCAAAAAGCTCTGTTTTATGAAGATCACCAACTTGTTAGTATTTATTATCTGGCCCGACTGAAAGATTCGGTCAGGTTCCGGATTTCAACCGTGGCTTTTGATTTTCATGAAATGCTTAATGGAAATCAATCTTTCAGATGGGTTTCGGTGGGATCAATAAATCCCGATGATTTTTCTTTCCCAATTGATAAACATGTTGCACATTTGCTGAAACAATATTTAACCTGACTAAATTGAAAACGATAAAAATTATCGGACCGGCTTACCCTTTTAGGGGTGGAATTGCTACAACAAACGAAAGATTGGCGCAGGAATTTATTTCAATGGGTTTTGATGTTGAAATTGAGACATTTACTGTTCAGTACCCGTCGATTCTTTTTCCTGGGAAAACGCAATTCAATTTAAAACCGGCTCCTGAAAATTTATCAATAAAAAGGACTGTCAATTCGGTAGATCCGCTCAATTGGATAAAGGTGGGAAGGCGAATTTGCAATGAAAAACCTGATCTGGTGATAATAAGATACTGGTTGCCTTTTATGGCGCCATGTCTTGGAACCATCGCCGGACAAATTCGCAAAAACCGGCACACGAAAATAATATGTTTGGCCGATAACATCGTTCCACACGAGCACAGGCCGGGCGATCGTGTTCTTACCAATTATTTTATTCAACGTATTGATGGATTAATCGCAATGTCGAAAAGTGTTTTGGCGGAGGCTAGAACTTTCAGAAATAATTTGACGTTGGAATTCTGTCCTCATCCAATTTTCGATAATTATGGGGAAAGGCTTTCGTTTGAAGATGCGAAGCAGAAATTGCATCTGGATACCAATACAAAATACCTTCTTTTCTTCGGATTTATCCGCGACTACAAAGGACTTGATTTGCTGCTGAATGCTTTTGCTGACGAAAGATTGCGCAAATATCCGGTGAAACTTTTGGTTGCCGGCGAATATTATTCAAGTCCGGAACCTTACCTGGAGTTGATAAAAAAGAATAATCTGGATGAATTGATTGAAATGCGAACTGATTTTATTCCGGATGACGAAGTGAACCTCTACTTTAGTGCGGCTGATATGGTTGTTCAACCTTATAAAAGTGCGACCCAAAGTGGTGTGACACAAATCGGATATCATTTTAACAAACCGATGTTGGTGACCAATGTTGGAGGTTTGGCCGAAATTATTCCTGATGGCAAGATAGGTTTTGTTGTTGAACCCGACAGTAAAAAAATTGCGGATGCCTTGGTCGATTTTTATGCCAATGACCGAATTCATGAGTTTGAGGCCAATATTGAAGTGGAAAAGAAAAAATTCTTATGGTCGAATATGGTTAACACATTTATATCTGTTTTCAATCAGACAATGGAAAAGTAAAAATTATGGATCATAATATACTTATAAGAGGTCGGATTCAGGATTCAATTAATTTAAAAGAAACGATCCTGAAAGATACCATGTTGATTCAACACATTCAGGAAGCAGCCGGAATGATTGTTCGGGCTTACCAGTCGGGCAATAAAACGCTTTTTTGTGGAAATGGCGGCAGCGCTGCCGATGCGCAACATTTGGCGGCTGAACTTTCAGGAAAATTCTATCTTGACAGACCGCCCATTCATGCCGAGGCTTGCCATGTGAACAGTTCGTTCATAACGGCAGTTTCAAATGATTATGGATTTAACCAGACTTATTCTCGTTATATTCAAGCTGTAGGAAAGAGGGGAGATGTTCTTGTGGCTATTTCTACTTCCGGAAATTCAGAAAATGTATTCCAGGCAATCTGTCGGGCGCGTGAAATGGGATTTTTATGTATTGTTTTGTCTGGGGCAAGTGGTGGAATGATGGCTGACAAAGCTGATGTATTACTTAATGTACCTTCAGATGATACTCCAAGAGTTCAGGAAATGCACATACTAATAGGTCATATTATTTGTGAACTGGTTGAAAATGAACTTTTCGGATGAGAAATAAATGAAAAAGGCAGCTCTTTCGAACTGCCTTTGTACTTTCTATTATTTCAGAAATTATTTTACAGAATCCATGTATTCGATTAATTCAACAACTTTGGTTGAATAACCCATTTCGTTGTCGTACCATGAAACAA
The DNA here is from genome assembly GCA_003537645.1 of Prolixibacteraceae bacterium. Classification (GTDB taxonomy): domain Bacteria; phylum Bacteroidota; class Bacteroidia; order Bacteroidales; family Prolixibacteraceae; genus Aquipluma. Next base: position 26,780 of record DPRM01000097.1, on the reverse strand, counting down.
CTTTAACGAAAGTTGGTGACAACTGGATACCAGCTTTTGCGTCGAAGATAGAAGTACGTGCATCACCTACGAAATCGTTAGATACCACTTCGTCTTCGGTATATCCAAGAACACCTTTCAATTCGCCTTCTGAAGCAGCTTTCATTGCAGCACAAATTTCAGCGTAAGAAGTTTCTTTAGCCAAACGAACAGTTAAGTCAACAACAGATACGTCAGGAGTTGGTACGCGGAAAGCCATACCGGTTAATTTACCGTTCAATGCAGGAATTACTTTACCTACAGCTTTAGCAGCTCCGGTTGACGAAGGAATAATGTTTTGTCCGGCACCACGTCCACCTCTCCAGTCTTTGGCAGAAGGTCCGTCAACAGTTTTCTGTGTAGCTGTTGTTGCGTGAACTGTTGTCATCAAACCTTCAAGAATCCCGAAGTTGTCGTTCAACACTTTAGCGATAGGAGCCAAACAGTTGGTAGTACAAGAAGCGTTTGAAACGAATGTCATGTCGTTGGTGTACGATTTGTGATTAACACCCATAACGAACATTGGGGTATCGTCTTTTGAAGGAGCTGAAAGAATTACTTTCTTGGCACCGCCGTCGATATGGCCCTGAGCTTTTGCTTTTTCAAGGAATAAACCAGTTGACTCAACAACATAGTCAGCACCTACAGCACCCCATGCGATATCAGCAGGATTGCGTTGAGCAGTAACACGGATGGTTTTTCCGTTTACAACCAATTGACCATCTTTTACTTCAACAGTACCTTTGAATTGTCCGTGAGTAGAATCATATTTAAGCATGTATGCCATATAATCTACATCGATGAGGTCGTTGATTGCAACAACTTCTANNCGGGTTTAATTTTTTATTAATGTTGAACTTGAAATCCTAATAATAGAGGACCTGATATTTATGAGAATTAAAATTGGATTATAATCCGATAAGACTTAAATATTGCCTGTTTTTATTTTGATGTTTACTCTTTCAGGATTTAAAATCCCTTTGTATTGGTCAGCGCGGGCTCAAATATTGAATTCTGAAAGGCTTAAAAATCATTTATTTTACTTAAGCATAAAGTGTTAGGGGCAATTTTCGTGATCAATAAAATGGATGTTCTAGGCAAAACCGCTAAAAAATGCTTTGAATAGGCTTCTTGGTTAGTAATTTCTTCGCTTTTGTCTGGGGCGAGTTTACTTCGTTAAATTACAAATTTACATTTACTAAAGTTATTAACCTATCAACTTGTTTGTTTTGGGTGCGGATAGGTTGTTTGTTTAAATGTTTTTAAGTGTCGTTTAATCTGATGTTGTGAATATTCTTATCTTTCACTCTTGAAATTAATTATTTCGGTATTCATTTTTTATTTTTAGAAAATAAAGAGTTAATTTAGAATAAATGATGTATTTTTAGAAAGATTCAAACTGGTATGTTTGGATTGAAATATTAAGTTATAAAATCAATAAAATAATAGGTATGTGGTGTTTCAGTTTTGACTCAGGATGAGTGAAATCCTTGCAAATGCTAACAAAATAAGTACATGCAGCTGATAAATATTTTTATTTTATCTGCTGTTATTGTTGTACAATGCTGATAATTTTTATACGTTTGCATTATAAACACTGTAAATTAAGGTGGAAAAATCTATGATGAAGATAAAAATGGATTATAAAATTCAATCAATCAATCAATTAAGTTCAATTAAAAACAAATGCTATGAGAAAATCATTTACTCGGCTGTTTAGTATTTTCGTACTACTCCTGGGCCTGAGTTTTCAGATGGCGTATGGAATCGTCTTTGTTCCGGCGAGTTCTGTACCTACAGATGGAAACACTAATGCAAAGCCCACTGATTTTGCAACAAAGTTTGTTGTTGCATTTGATGTAGTACCAGTTATTTCTGATGCAGGTGGTACTGCTGTTATTTACAAGAATTCGGGTTTGTTTATGACATTCCCTGTAACCAAAACGTCATCGAATGTCGTTGTGGTTGGCAAAACTCTTGAAATAACTCACGGTATTACTTCTTTTACACAAGGCGATGTTTATAGTGTGGCCATTACAGATGGTGCTATTACTAGTCTTGCTGTTGGAGCTTTGGCTAATGGTGTTTACGATTTCACTATTGGTGATTACGTTGCCCCTGCCTTATCTTCAACTGCTGCTTCTTATGCTCCGTTAAAGGGTGCTGTTAGCGTAATGGCTAATTTAGATGCAAGTGCTTTTGCTTTGACTGTTCCTTTCAGTGAAGCTGTAACAACTCCTGTTGCTCCAGGTAACAAGGCTGTTTACATCTACAAAGAAGATGGTACTGTTGTTGACATTGTAAAGGTTAGTACTCTTACTGTTGCGAATGGATTAGGTACTGCAACCATTACTGTACCTGTTGCTGCAACTGCTATTTTTCAGGAAAATACGAAATATTATGTGAGCATTGATGCTGGTGCTTTTGTTGATGCCAGTCCAAATAAAAATGTTTTTGGTGGTTTGACTACCCCAACAACCTGGACTTTTACAACCCGTGATTATTCTGCTCCTGCTATTACTGCTACTGTTACTGATATAACTACAAGTGCAGCTAAATTAAATGTTAGCTTAACAGAAAAAGGTAAATATTTCTATTTACTTCAGACTGCTGCAACTGCAGATCCTGCGAATGCTGCTGCTGTAAAAGCTGCTGGTGTTGCCGTAACTGTTGCAACTGCAAATACTGCTATAACTTCAAATTTATCTCTTCTAGGCTCAACTGACTATGAAGTTTTCGTTGTTTCAGAAAACAATGAAGCTGTTTCCCCAAATTTAGGAACTGCTGTTGTTAAGAAAACTTTCTCTTCAATTGATGCTACTGCTCCTCTTTCAGTTGCCCGTAACCTTATTAATAACTCTGCAAAAAAAACTACCGGAGTTTATATGGTGTTTGATGAGCAGGTTAAAGGTGGTGCCGGTACTCTTGATTTACGGTTATCTTCAAACGAGTCTTACGTAAAACAAATTGGTGCTAACGAAATTTCTTCAAGAAAAATTACTGCTGCTGAAGTTACTGCCAATACTTTTGGTGCTGGCCGTACTGTTAATGAATGGGTAGTTGTGGTTGATTTTGGTATGACTTTGCCAAGTAATCTTGCATATTACATTGTTTTCCCTTCAGGATACATTGTTGATATGGCTACGCCTACTGCCAATGTATTTACAGGTGGTGCTTTTGGTAATCCTATTAATAAAGGAGACTGGGGAATTACAAGTTCAGATTTCGAATTGCCTACAGTAACTGTTGCTTTTGCAACTCCAGCTTCGTTGGCATCTGATATCAATGTTACATTTAACGAAACAATTCAAAAGCAATTATCAACTGTTACCGATTGGGCACAGGTATTGGCTTTGGAAGTAAACAATGTAGCTGTTCCTTTTACTGTTACTTCACCAGCTGCTGCCGGAACCGGAACTGTAATTGTTATTGATCCGACTCCTGCAACTTTGGCTAGCAATACTACTTATACAGTTCGTCTTCGCCCGGATGCAGTAAAAGATATGAATAACAATGCAATTGTTACTGAAAATCTTTATACTGTTACTACCGGTGATTTAGATGCTTTCACTGTTCAGTACGGAAGTTCTGTTGGTGCTACAACAACAACAAATCTTCTTGCTAACTCAACATTTAAAATTGATTTTAATAAAGCGGTAAAAGTTAATACTACAGGAACTACTTGGGTTGATGCGACTTCAGCAAACCTTGTTCCTCTTGTTACTTTCAAAAAGGGTGCTACTGCAAAAGCTTTCACTGTAGATTATAATGCTACTACATTCACTGTAACTATTACTTCTACTGATGCTTTGGTTTGTAATGCTTCTGATTATACCGTTGATTTAGATGGTACTAAAATTCGCGATGCACAGAGCACAGTTTTAAGTACTATTGGCGGATATGTTGCTTCACAAGCTTATACTGTTAAAGATTACAATGCTCCTTTGGCTGCAACCAGTCATAGTGGCGATATGCCTAACAACGCTACTCCTTTAACTATCACCTTGACTGATGATAACTTAGGTACTCTTCAGGATTTGAATAATGTTGCTTTGGCTGCTCCTGCGATCGAAGACCATATTACATTTAAAGAAGGTAGTTCTAATGGACCAAATTTAGGTTTCACTGCAACTTATGTTGGTGGTGTTATTACTTTAACTCCAACTGTTGCCCTTGCTAATGGTAGTACTTACTATTATGGTATTGGTGCATCTGTAAAGGATGGTAATGGTAATGTTACAACAGGAAAATTCTCTACCTTTAAAATGGTTGCTCCTGCTGTGGCTCCTACTATTGTTGCAAATACCTATACCGTAAACGGAAGTGCACAGACTCCTGTTGCTGATAAGTTAGTAAATATTGTTGCAAAAACAGGAAACATTGTTACTGTTACTGTTACTTTCAACGATAACGTTAAAGAAGTTCAGAGTGTAGCTCCGTTTAATACAATATCTTTATCAGATGGAGTTAGTCCTGCCTGGACTGCTAATGTAACACCAACAAATGTTAGTGGAAACACTTTAACTGTTGATTTTACAGGTGTAACCTTAGCTTCTGATGTTGTTTGTACTTTAACATTGCCCGCTGGTATTGTTCAAGGTTCAACAGCTTACACTAACACTCCAGTTCCAACTTTTGCACAGTTTGCTGCAAAAACAGTTTTATTCAATTCGAAAGATGTTGTATTACCTGTTGTTTCTGCAAATACACCTGCTGCTTCAGCAGTTGCAGTTGCTTTAAATACAGCGTTGAAACTCGATTTCTCTGAAAAAGTAGAATTAGGTACTGGTAATATTCTTATCAAAAAAGGTACTACTACAGAGCAAACTATTGCTGTAAACGCTACTAATGTTACTTTAAATGCTGCTGGAACACAGGCAACTATTGTAAAGGCTAATTTGCTTGATTATAATACAGTTTATACTGTTGAAGTTCCTGTCGGTGCTTTCAAAGATGATATTTCTGCTAATGGTAATGCTTTGACTAGCTTCACATTTACAACTGACGTTAATCCTCAGCCAACAGCTTCTACTTTAGTACCTGCTGATAATTCAGATCAGGTTGCTTTAAGTACTTTGACTTTAGGTATGACTTTCAGTGAAGAGGTTATAAAATATGATCCTTTGGTTGGTACCCGTAAATTATGGTATTTAATTGAAAATACCGGAACTACTACTACCCCAGGAACTAGAGCTTCTTTTAATGGTTCTAATGACCTTGTTCCCGGAACTGATGTTGTTGTAGCTAACAATTATATTGAAACTGCAAGCGTAGGCATTTCTGGAAATGTTGTTTCAATTACAACTGGATTTACTCCTGTTGCAGGAAAAAGATACTATGTATTGATTACTCCTGGAGCTTTCCTTGATAAATCAACTGGTGTTGCTTCTCTTCCTGCTAATCCTGTACCTGGCGTATTTGCCGGTGTAACAAGTGATGCTACATGGAATTTCACAACTCTTGATGAAAATCCTGGAACTGTTACTTTTGCTTATACCAAACGTGCTGACAATAAGGTTGCTATTACTAGTAATATTACCATTAATTTTACCCGTCCGATTAAAAAAGCTGATGGTAGCGTAATTAATGATGCTGATGTTGCTAATCTGTTTACATTAACTAAAACAGCTGGTCCTGTTACAGGTCCTGCAGTTAAGGCCTTTATTGGAACTATTAGTGCTGATAAGAAAACTGTTACTATCCTGAATAGCTCATTGGTTACTTTGGGTGAGTTGACTGCTCTTTCAACCTATACTATTGGTATGAATCCTGGTGCTATTATCTATCAGAATGGTTCAGCCGTAGCTGGTGCTTTTGATACATTCAATACATCTGATTATACTGCTCCTGCTGTTGTGGCTTCTATTACAGCGCCTATTGCTGATGTTAAAAAAGATGAAGCTACTATTCAGTTTACTGCTACTGACAACTTAAATTTGGCAACCCTTTATTATACAATTCAGTCGGGAGACAATACAACTCCAACTCCTGCTGCTGCTGTTGTTAAAACTGGTATGATGAAGGCTATTGCTGGTACTTCACCTCAGGCAGCAAGTTATAAATTTACTGGTTTGGCTGAAGAAACAAGCTATGTAGTTTGGACCGTCGCTGTTGATGAAGCTGGTAATGAATCTGCGGTTAGTAAAATTGTATTTATTACTGATGATGTTACCAAACCAATGTTGGTTACCAAACCAACTAGTTTCGATGCTGCTGGTAAATTGACATTTGTTTTCAATGAAGATGTGACTGCAGTTGCAGGTAGTGTTCGTATTTTAGACGCTGCCAGTATGACAGAATTAGCTGTTATTGGTTTGAATGCAGTTCCTGCTAAACCAAAAGAGTTGATTACTGATGCTTTTGCTCCTGCAATTACCAATGCTTTGGTTAATTACTATGTAGAAATTGACAAAGGCTTAGTTGGTGATGTGCCTGTTGTTGCCGGTGATGCAGTAAACTATTTTGATGGTTTATTCCGCACCGATTTAATGGTAACTTCTAAAGATGTTACATTACCTAACTTGCTTTCAAGTTCTATTCCTGCTACTGATGTACCTGTTAATTTCAGCTTTACTTTAACTTTTGATGAAAAAGTTAAGAATGCTGCAACTTTACCAGTTGACGCTTTGGTGATCGAAAAATGGAACACTACTACCTTAGCTTGGGAAGCTTTCGAAATTGTTAACCCAGCTAATATGGTTAGCAACAATACAGAAGTTGTAACTGTTACATTATCTAGAACATTATCAAGTTTAGGTTTGTATAGAGCTACTCTTAAATCATTGACTTTCTCTGATTTAGCTGGAAATCTTCATACTATCGTTGCTCCTTGGGTTGCTACATTTACTGCAAAAGATATTGTTGCTCCTGTTGCAACGTTCTTACCTGCTAAAAATGCAACTGGTATCGCCGCTGGTATTACTCCATTAACTATTACATTCAACGAAGCGATTCGCTTATTGGATAATACAGCTATCGATGCTTACGATTTAGATTCGTTGGTTTATTTCAAGAAAGATAATACTCCAATGGCTTTCGAAGCCGCAATTGCTGGATCTGTAATCACAATTACTCCTGCTGCTGCACTTGTTGTTGATGGCACTTATACTTATGGTTTCAAAGCTAAATTCGAAGATGCTGCAAACAATGCTGTAACTGCTGATGCTGCTACTTTCAAAACAGTAACAACAACTCCTGCTGCTCAGTATTTGACCTGGATGCCAGTTAAGGCTTCTCCTTATGCTGCACCATGGACATGGTTGGCTTCTACAGGTTCTGTTAGCATGAACTTCAATGCTCCAATTTATACCTATTCAACTGTTGCTGCAACTAACAACTTAGTTGTAACTCCTGCGAATATTGTTTCTTTGGGTATTGTTACAGTTAAGCAGAACGGTGTAACTTTAGTAGCTAATACTGATTACGTATTATCAACACCTGATAACAAAACTATTGTTGTAACTCCTAAAACAAATTGGGTTAGTTCTTCTTTAGTTGAGGTTATTATTAATGGAGCAACTCTTCAATATGCTGTTGAAGGTAATGTTACAGTTCTTGGTACTGCCGGTGTTCCATTCGATGCAAGTACTTACAGCGCTGAAGATATTATTGACCCAATTGTTGATGTAACTTATGCTGCTGCTGGGTTTACTGCTGGTTTCTATCCTGCAAAAGTAGGATTAGCTGGTGTGTCTCCTGTTATCGCTAAAACTGAATCATTGAAATTGTATTTCAACGAAGATGTTAAAGCTGGTACAGCTACAGTTATGATTTATCGTTGGGACGGAGTACTTGCTAAACCTTCAATGGTTGCAACTGTTGCAGCAGATAAACGCACTGTTACTTTAGGCGACTTAACTGGTCTTCCGACTAATCAGGAATACTATGCAATTGTTAATCCAGGTGTAGTTGTTGATGTGACTGACAATAATCCTTACGCTGGAATTTCAGACGTTAAAGTTTGGAAGTTTATGTTGAAAGATGATGCAATCCCACAGGTTGTTTCTTATCTTCCAACTACTGACAATCAGCCGGTTAATTCTAAATTAACGATTAACTTTGACCGTCCAGTTGCACTTACAGGTGCAGGTTATGTTGCTCTATACAAATCTGCTGCTGGTGGTGATGCAATTCAAATATGGCGTGGTGCTGACAATGGTACAACAAGTGCTTTCACTATTACAGGTAATACTGTTACTGTGAATATTCTTCCATTGGATGTTAACACTAAATATTTTGTAGAACTTTCTGCAAACACATTTGGATCAACTGCTGACATGACTAAAGTGCAGACTGCAATTGCAAGAGCTGACTGGTCGTTTACAACAGAAGTAAATGCTAATCCAACTTTGGTAGCAAGTTCACAAATACCTGCCCACAATTCAAATGGCAATTCGCTTGATTCAGATCTTTCGATGACGTTTAATATGCCAGTTGAAGCAGGTTCAGGAAATATTCAATTACACGCTGCTGATGGTTCATTGATTCTTAATTTTGATGTTAAGGGTACTGATGTAACTTTCAACAACGATATGGTTACAGTTGCATTACCAAAATTAATGGAAAGCAAACAGTACTATGTAATTATCCCTGGATCGGCCATCCGTAACAAAACTTATACTCCTGAATATTTCGGTGGTATCACTGTTCCTTACGATTGGAAATTCAATACTGGTGATTTCTCTGCACCTTCGGTTACTGCTACTCCTGCTGATGGAGATGCAATGCCTATGACTTTCAATGTTACATTGACATTCACTGAAAAGGTAACTGGAGTTTCTGCTTCTACACTTACAGTTTCTGCTGGAACTATTAATTCAGTTTCTACTGAAGCAACTGGTTCTATTTATGTTGTAAATATTACTGCTCCAAGTTTAGCTGAAGTTGTTTTAACAGTACCTGCAACAGTAAAAGACGTTGAAAACAATGCTCTTACTGAAACTAAGTTTACTTATACTGTTGATAATTTCAATGCTCCTAAATTAGTAGCTTGGACTCCTGCAGATGGTTCTATCGGTCTTGCTAAAGATACTTCTTTAGTTATGACATTTGATAAACCTGTTGTTGCCGGAACTGGTAAGATCTATTTGTATAATTCATTGAATGAGTTGTTTAAATCTTATACAGTTACTGCAGCTAATATTGTTGATAAGGTAGTTACTATTCCTGTTACAGGTCTTGCTGATGAAACTACTTATGTAGTTCTATTTGAAGAAGGTGTTGTTAAAGATTTATTAGGTCTTCCTGTAGTTGCTTTAACTGACCCAACTGTTTGGAATTTCACTACTGGTGATAATACTGCTCCAGCTGTTGCAAGTATTACTCCTGCAGTCGCAAACAATGCTCCTAGAACATTTGAAGCTACTATTGTATTTAACGAAGAGGTTGTTCATGTTTCAGAAAACATTACTGTAAATAAAGGTACTGTTACTGTTACTGGTTCAGGTACAACTTATGTAGCTACAATTTCTGGTGTAGATGGTGATGTTATTGTAATGACTATCGCTACCGGAGTAATGGATTCTGATATGAGGAATAATTTAGCAACTGCTGTTACCAAAACTTATACTATTGGTGACAATACTGCTCCTACTTTGGTTGTTACTCCTCCTGCTTCACCTGTTGCTACAGTATTTACTGTAGGTTTGAAATTTAGCGAACTTGTTTCTGGTGTAGCTGCTGGTGTAACTGTATCTGGTGGAACTTTAACTGATGTTAGCGGAATCGGTGATACTTATACTTTAACTGTATCTGCAAAAGAACAGACAGAAGTGGCTATCACTATTGCTAATACAATTAAAGATATTGCTCCAAATACAAATGCTTTTGCTGGTCAGACTTTGACTTACACTACTGGTGACTTTACTGCTCCTGAATTGTTGACCTGGACTCCAGTTGATGAGAAAACTGCGAACAATCATCCTACATTCAAGTTGACTTTCAATGAAAATGTTGCTCTTGGTGCTGGTGGTTCTTTAAAAGTTTACAAAGTTTCTACAACTACTCCTGTATTAGATATTCCTGTTACTGCTGCTATGATTAATGGTAATGAAATTACTGTTACTTATGCTCCAACACAAAATGGTCTTGATAAAAATGCAAGATACTATGTGTTAGTTGATGGTGAAGCTATTGCTGACGTTGCTGGAAATAAATTTGTTGGAGTTTCTGATATTGCTGTATGGACATTCAGAACAGGTGACACTTTCATAACTGGTATCGATCCTACTGAAAATAGTTCTCTCGAGTTTAAGGTTTATCCAAACCCATTTGTTGATTTTGTTACTGTTGATAATGCTTCTAAACTTTCTAAAGTTGTTGTTACAAACATCGCTGGTCAGGTTGTGAAAGAAGTTGTTAACCCAACTAACAGAATTCAATTAAACGAACTGCGTAGCGGTATTTACTTTATCTCATTGTATAATGAAGGTACTGTAATTAAATCTGCGAAGATTGTAAAAAGGTAATACCGAATTGATTGATTAAAAAGGGGAAGCTTGCGGGCTTCCCTTTTTTTTTATATATAATTGTCGTGAGTTTTAAATATTTTGTAATGGAATTACTTGTTAATCATCGGTCGGTTCGCAGTTACCTTTCAACGGAAATTGAGGAGAAAGTTCTAAGCGAAGTTCTCTTGTCCGGAATTAGGGCCTCTAATACTGGCAATATGCAGTTGTATAGTGTTGTTGTTACAAAAGATGTTCAGAAAAAGGAGTTGCTTTCCCCGTTTCATTTTAACCAGCCAATGGTCAATCAGGCTCCTGTTTTGCTAACTATTTGCTTTGATATTAATCGGTTTTATAAATGGTGTGAAGCGCGCAATACCAGAACCGATTTTAAAGATCTTTTATGGTTGCTAAACGGAACCATTGATGCCTCAATACTCGCACAAAATATATGCATTGCATCGGAGAATCTTGGATTAGGAGTTTGCTATTTAGGAACAACATTGTATAACGCTCCTGAAATTAGTTTAGTACTGAAGCTTCCTGTTGGTGTTATACCAATTACAGCTTTAACAGTTGGTTATCCTGCATTTATTCCTGAAATTTCTGATCGGCTACCTTTAGAGGCAATTGTGCATTACGAAGAATATAATGAGTACAGCGAATCTCAGATCATTGAGATTTATAAGGATAAAGAAGCTCTTTTGACTTCAGAAAGATTTGTCGCAGAGAACGGCAAGGAAAATCTCGCACAGGTTTATACCGAAGTGCGATATAAAGTGTCCGACAGTGAATTTTTTACAAATAAACTATCCAAATTTTTAATAAGCCAGGGGTTTAGTTTTGAGTGATTTTTAAATGCGGTCAAGGCGTTTAATGAGTTTTTGAAAGTAGTATTTAACCGGGTTTTGATATTTTAACTGCTTCCATGGCCTGCTGCTATGTGGTTTGTGTAAAACACCCATCGTAAGTATCAGATAGTTGTTCAGGCCGAGTTGAATCGATTTTCTGGAGATAGATACGTCGTACCAGTGCTTTTCTGCTGAAAGTGTGTTGAAATCATACTGTTTCAATAATTCAGTAGTAAGCAAAGTGCAACAGAAACTTAAGCTGTGCCTTGTTTTGGCAATATTTTTTTTCGATGATTTAAAGTTCAGATAAGGAAAGTTGATCTTTCCTTCGCGATCGTTGGTTACTGCTGCAACCATCCCGCAATGATTTAATTCTTTTGAATGCCTGATTAATTCAGAAAGCGTATCGTTTTTTACTTCCACATCCGATTCTACGATTATCAGTGGAATATTTAGATTCAGAGCTTTTTGCTGTGCCATCTGTAAAACAAGACGATAGTTTGGCGATGGTGTTTCAGTTATTTCCTGCAAGTTTATAAGTTCAAAATTGTATTCAGAACTCATCTTTTTTAGCTGTCTTGTTGTTTCCTCGGTACTGAAATCATTGAAAACACAATAGTGAAATTTTCCATCTGATTTATAAATTGATTGGATGGTCTCAATGGTAGTATTCAATGAGTCTTTTACAGGGGTTATAACAAGGGCTTCGTACATACAAGTTTAAACTTTCTTTTTTACTAATTATTGTTTTGTGGGCAATCGAAAACAAGGTCAAATTTTGCTCCAAGGTTCTTCAAATCCTCAACTACCTGTTCGTGCAAAGGTATTCCATTTTTCATTCGTTCAACGGTTAATTTGCGTTCAGGATCCCCCGGAATGAGTACCTTCTCCTGGCCTGCGATAGGTTCAGCGTTCCTGAACGTCTGAATCCAGTTGTCCATATGTTTTTTAAATTCATTGGCAGGCCTGAAAGCATCAACGCGGATAGCGCCCAGAAAATGACCGATTCCACTACCCACCGGATTTGCAGGTGGTTCGAGAAATGCAACAAACGGTGGTACCCAGGGCCCGTAATTAGCTCCTGAAAGCACTGCCGAAAAAATATCAACCATTGCTCCCAGGCAATAACCTTTGTGACCTCCGTGTTCACGATCGCCGCCCAGGGGAAGCATCGAACCTCCATTTCGGAGCGAAAATGCGTCGGTTGTAGGATTTCCTTCTTTATCTTGTGTCCATCCAAGTGGAGCATCTTCTCCTTTTCGCTGAAGTACCTCAAGTTTTCCATTGGCAACAGTGGTTGTTGCCATGTCAATTACAAAAGGAGGTTCATTTAAAGCAGGAATTGCTACCGCGATAGGATTCGTTCCCAAAAACCGGCTTTTTGAAAAAGTAGGCGCTACAAGCGGGCTGGCGTTTGTCATTGAAATTCCGATCATATCGTGTTCAAGTGCCAACATTGAATGATAACCGGCTATTCCGTAGTGATTTGAGTTTTGGACAGCAACCCAGCCGGTACCTGCGATTTTTGCTTTTTCGATAGCAATTTGCATGGCGTGTGGCGCTGTAACCAAACCGAGACCCAGATCTCCGTCGAGAACTGCCGTACTGGGCGTTTCATGAATGACTTTCATATCGGGTGTGGCATTTAGCCGCTTAAGTTCCCAAAGTCTTATATACCCGCTTAATCGTGCTACTCCGTGTGAATCTACTCCGCGCAAATCAGCCTGATTTAAACAATCAGCTGCTATTTTAGCCTGATTCTCGGGGCATCCCATGCTTTTGAATATCCGGTACGTAAAATCCTGTAAATATTTTGAGTCGAGGTTGATCATGAAAGCGCTATTATTTTCTGTTGAAATCTCTGGCAGAAGCCTGGTTGGTCGGCATTATCAGTAAATCGTCGATATTTACATGTGGCGGACGCGAAAGCACAAACAGAATTGTTTCGGCAATGTCTTTTGCACTTAAAGGAGTAAATCCTTTGTAAACCTGTGCAGCTTTTTCCTCGTCGCCACGAAACCTTACCAGCGAGAATTCGGTTTCTACGGCTCCTGGAGCAATCGAACTTACTTTTATACCCGAAGGCATGAGTTCAATCCGCATTGCTTTTGTAATCGCGGCTACAGCGTGTTTCGTTCCGCAATAAACCGATCCGTTTGGGTAAGCTTCTTTGCCGGCAATTGAGGATATATTGATGATGTGTCCGCTCTGCCTTGCAACCATCCAGGGCGAAACGATTCTGGTCATATACAGTAATCCTTTTACATTGGTGTCGATCATTGTTTCCCAATCATCAACATCAGCTGAATTTACCGGTCCTAAACCGGCAGCAAGTCCTGCATTATTCAGTAAAACGTCAATTGATTGCCATTCTTCCGGAAGTGTTGTAAGCGCCGATTCAACTTCTGCCTTTTTTCTGATGTCGAAGTTTAAGGTGAGTACTTTGCAGTTGAAATTCGACTCTAATTGTTTTTTGATCGTCTCAAGTCGTTCTTTTCTGCGTCCGGTAAGTATTAGGTTGTAGTTGTTTTGGGCTAGAAGAAAGGCTGTTTCGTAACCGATACCTGCTGTGGCTCCGGTAATTAGGGCTATTTTCTGATTCATTGGATTTATACATTAAAAGGAAGGCTAAAATTAAAAATATCTCAAAACTTATGGAATAACAAACTACTTAATTATTTTTGTTTCTGCAATTAATGAAAACAGACACATTATGATCGAGCAAAAAGAAGAAATTCAGGAGTTTACAATTGATCAGATTCCAGAGGAACAAGATATTCAGGATATTGTATATAATTTGATGGCCGATCCAAATTTGGCTCCTATTAATTACTTCAATGATTTTAGCGAGGAAGCGGTTGATATTGCAACAATGTCGAACGATGAAACGGATGAAAATGGTATTTTTTATACCGAAAATGGTCAATTGATGGCTATGACCACTCATGCGTTGCACCATCATCTCGAATTTGATCCGCAGAAGGCAATAGAAATGCTTATAGCACGGGCGGTTCGTAAGATGATTTGTTTCGGTGCAGTTCCCGAAGCTGTCAGCTCGTTTTTATACCACATCAATATTGCTGATCCAAATGGTCAATTCATTGCTTCAGGAGCTAAAAAAGGATTGGTAAATGCCTGTAAAAAATTCAATATAAAATTAACCGATCGTAAAATACGATTTGATTATTTTTCGGCGCATGGTCCGGTTTACCCAACAATCATTATAAGTTTGCTNNGGTAGATCTTATGACGATGTGAATTCGTCAGAATACTTAGAATTTTACCACGAAATTTCAGATTCGGGACTTCCTGTTTTTAATATCGATGTTGAAGTTCGGCTTCATGATGTAATGAAAAGGCTAATTGCTGAAGGTTTGCTAAGTTCGGCGAACCCGGTTGGAAAGGGTGGATTGTTCTTTTCGCTCCTGCGTGCCGGCCTGCCTTCAGGATTTGGATTCGACATAACTACCGATGCAGAGGTCAGGAAAGATGCTTTCCTTTTTGGAGAGTCGATGGGGCGTATTGCTGTTGGTGTTGATTTGGCAAAAGTCGATGAATTTGTTGATTTAATGAGTAGCCTGAAAGTTCCTTTCTTTGCTTTAGGGCATGTAACCAAGGGTGAAATCAGAATTGATGATGACTCTTTTGGATATATTGATAAAATGACGCCATCGAACTAGTTCACCATGCAAGTTACTCCATACCGGGATTCCGGTCAGCAGAAAAAACAGCAGGTTGAACAAATGTTCGACAATATTGCTCCGCGCTACGATTTTTTAAACCATTTTCTTTCTCTGGGGATCGATAAACTGTGGAGACGAAAAGCGATTAGAATTCTTTCTGAATTTAAAACCAGCTTGTTGCTTGATGTGGCAACCGGAACAGGTGACTTTGCCATTGCTGCTACCAAACTGAAACCTTCAAAAATTGTTGGCCTCGATATTTCGGAACAAATGCTGAATGTCGGACGGGTAAAAGTTGAAAAACTCGGATTGGATACGGTTATTCAGTTCAAAAAAGGCGATTCGGAAGCGATGCCATTTTCTGACGGCCAATTTGATGCGATTACAGTGGCTTTTGGTGTCAGGAATTTCGAAAACCTCGAAAAAGGGCTGAAGGAATTTTACAGAGTTTTGAAATCTGATGGTGTAGCTGTTATTCTTGAATTTTCGAAACCTAAATATTTTCCTTTCAAACAATTGTATCTGTTCTATTTCTTTACCATTTTGCCCTTGGTCGGAAGGCTGGTTTCGAAAGATAGTTCTGCTTATTCATATTTGCCCGAATCGGTGATGGCTTTTCCCGATGATCAGAATTTTTTGTCGGTCCTAACGAAATGCGGATTTTCACGAGCAACGCAAAAGCGGCTCACTTTCGGAATTGCAACTATTTACATTGCTCAAAAATAATTCAGTAGTACAATAATTTAGTAGTTTTAAGGTTTTATAAATTGTTGATAATTCATTTACTGTGAGGCGATTTTTATTCATTTCGATTCTTTTGATGGTTGGGTTAAACGCACTGGCGCAGAGGCAGCTGGTCAAAAACCTTACAACTTTTGATGACAAACGCCTTCATTTTGGCTTTACGCTTGCTCTCAATTCCCTCGATTTCAATATCAATCATTACCCGACAATGGATAAAAATCCAAATTTTGATCCACTACCGGGCTCGGAAGATTTTCAATATAAGTACTCAACTATCAGGGCTGACGTGGCGAGTTTAACGCCTGGTTTTACTGTTGGAATGGTGTCGAATTTACGTTTGGGCGAATATCTCGATCTTCGTTTTTTGCCCGGAATGTCATTTAGTGAACGAAAACTTGTGTATAATATTCCAGTAATTGACAACGCTTCAGAAACTACAGAATTTTATTCAATCAAATCAACCTTTCTTGACTTTCCATTGTTGCTGAAGTACAAAGCAAAGCGGATGAATAATCAAAGGCCTTACTTAATTGCAGGAATGGCTTACCGCATCGATATTTCGAAAACTGGTGTTGAAGATTTGGTAAGGTTAAAACCATTCAGTTCTTCAATCGAAGCAGGAATGGGATGGGATGTATATCTTCAGTTTTTCCGTTTGTCAACTGAGTTTAAATTCAGTTTTGGACTTGATAATGTGTTGGATACAGGCCCAAAGGCAACACAAATGCAGGTTTATTCCAGCGCTTTCTCGCGCTTGTCATCTAATATGTTCATATTTAGTTTTCATTTCGAATAATTTTGAAACAAGAAATTAATCTGTCGCTTACGCCTAAACAGGCGTCCGACGAACAATTCTACAGGCCAATCGTGGCCGAAAAACTTAAGATTGAGGAAAGTCGCATTCTCCTTATCAATGTCAGACGTAAGTCGGTTGATGCCCGCCAGCGAGCCATTCGTGTGAATTTGGGTGTCGAGGTTTATATCGACGATCTTCCTGCCGAAGAAAAAATACAGTTTGAATATAATCCGGTGAATCATCAGCCACCTGTTATCATTGTTGGAGCTGGTCCAGCCGGGCTTTTTGCCGCATTGCGCCTTATCGAACTAGGATTTAAACCTCTTATTTTTGAGCGGGGCAAGAATGTGAGCGACCGAAAAAGGGATATCGCAAAAATACATCGTGAGCATTTGGTTGATCCAGATTCGAATTATGGTTTTGGCGAGGGTGGGGCAGGTACATTTTCTGATGGAAAATTATATACCCGATCGAAAAAGCGTGGTGATATTCGAAAAATACTTGAAGTTTTTTATGCGAATGGGGCACTTCCCGAAATTCTGATCGACGCTCATCCTCACATAGGCACCAATATGCTTCCGGGAATTATTACAAATATCAGGAACAAGATTATTGAAGCGGGTGGCGAAATCCATTTCAATAGCCGGGTAGCCGATCTGTTAATTGAAAACGATCGCTGCTCCGGCATAATGCTGTCGGATACTACCATTGTAGAAGCCGAAGCAGTGATTCTGGCCACAGGTCATTCAGCCCGCGAAATGTTTGAATTGTTGTATTCAAAGGGTATTTCGCTCGAAGCAAAAACTTTTGCAGTCGGATTGCGTGCCGAACACCCGCAAGCACTCATCGATTCAATTCAGTATAACCAACCATTGCGCGGTCCGTATCTGCCACCGGCCAGTTATTCGTTTGTTGAGCAGGTGGAGCAACGTGGAGTTTATTCGTTTTGCATGTGTCCCGGTGGAATGATTGTTCCGGCAGCTACAGCTCCGGGCGAAATGGTTGTGAACGGAATGTCGCCAACCAGGCGAAACACCAACTTTGCCAACTCCGGAATGGTGGTTGAAATCAGGCCCGAAGATTTGGCTGAATTCAGGCATTTGGGAGTATTTGCCGGGCTCGAATTTCAGCGCAATATCGAGCGATTGTGTTACGCATTGAATGGGAATACACAGTTTGCACCAGCACAGCGAATGGCGGATTTTGTGGAAGGTAAATTTTCGCAGAACTTACCCGAAACCTCCTATCATCCCGGACTGCTTTCTGTTCCGCTGCACGAGAAACTTCCAAAAAGAATTCGGACACGGCTTCAGGAGGCTTTTGTACAAATCAATAAAAAGGCGCACGGTTACCTTACTAATGAAGCAATTGTGGTAGGAGTTGAATCGCGGACTTCTTCCCCCATCCGCATTCCAAGAAAGGATGACACACTCGAGCATGTAAAAATCAGTGGACTGTATCCCTGCGGCGAAGGTGCGGGTTATTCAGGCGGAATTGTGTCGTCGGCCATGGATGGCGAGCGCTGTGCCGAAGCTTTTGCCGGGAATTATTCACGTAGAAAATAGAGTATTACTTTCTCCTGAATTCGGAACAACAGATGGCCGCAGCAACAGCAACATTCAACGACTCGGGTTTATTTTCGTTGGTTGAGAAGGTGGGAATGAGTAATTTATGGCTTATCAGCCGGCTGATTGGTTCAGAAATGCCGTTTCCTTCGTTTCCTAGTACGATAATTCCATTTGAAGTTAAGGATTCGTGGTAGATGTTTTTTCCTTCAAGAAAAGTTCCGTAAACTGGAATCTCTTTGGTGGCAGCGTTTTTTATAAATCCGGAAAGTTCGGTAATCCCGGTTTTTATCCTGAAAATTGAACCCATGCTTGCCTGAACGACCTTCGGATTAAAAACATCTACTGTGTTTTCGGAACACACGACCTGCGAAATTCCGAACCAGTCGGCAATGCGAAGTATTGTTCCCAGATTGCCCGGATCCTGTATAAAGTCGAGTGCCAGGCAAAGTTCATTTTCAGGATTTATTTCAGGAGTGAGATCTTTTTGCTGAACAACAATTGCAAGGGCTTCCTGCGGATTCTTCAACAAACTGGCTTTCGATATCGTTTCGCTGTCAGTTTCAACCCAATCGTTTGCCCTGCGCCCAATTTCAGGATGTTGGGCTGCAAAACCCGATGTACATGCCAGAAATTCTATCTCGAAGCCGGAACGAATTGCTTCTTCCACCATTTTGTTGCCTTCGACCAAAAAAACGCCCGATTCATCCCGGTTTTTTTTGAGGTTCAGCGATTGAATCAATTTAATCTTACTTTTACTTAGCATGTTTTTAGCTATTCGTTCGAAATTGTAAAAATAAAAAGGTCGAATGATTTGCGAACCAAATGCTGTGTTTATTTTTGTAAAAACTGAATTTCATGATATTGTTTGTTCGAAACAGATTTTTTTATTCCGGAAGTATTATTCTCTTTATGGGAATTTTACTGCTTGGGTCATGCAATCCGACCAGATTTGTACCCGAAGGAAAATATCTGCTGAATAAAATATCTGTAAAGGTTGACGATAAAAATGTAAAGCGCGAGGAACTTAAAACTCATATTCGGCAAAAGGAAAATCTCAGGATATTGGGAGCTTTTAAATTTCACTTGTGGGTTTACAATTTATCGTCGAAAAATAAGGAAAACGATTGGCTGAAAAGAATTGGAGAAGCGCCCGTACTTTACGACGAAGTTCAGGCGAACAGGAGCAAAGATCAACTTCGCATTTATTTGAGAAATAAAGGATATTATAATGCGGTGGTAGTTGATACGTTGATGTATAAGCGAAACAATAAGAAAGCGAATTTGGTTTTTGATATTTTAGCCCGACAACCATACCGGATTGGTAATTACGTGTATTTATTTAAAGATGAGCATTTACGTGGAGTAATTCTGAATGATTCGCTGAACCAATTATTGAAGCCCGGAGATGTGTTTGATTTGGATATTCTTAATGCAGAGCGGCAACGAGTTTCGAACCACCTGAAAAACAGTGGATATTATAAATTTTCGGAAGACTTTATAAGTTTTACAGCCGATACAAATTTCTTTAGTCATCGGGTCGATCTTACTGTTAATATCGATGATGCATCGCTACGAAATGATGACAATGAAGTTGTTCCGCATCTGAAATACAAAATCAGGAACTTTTTGATTGATCCTACTCATCAGGTTTCGGATATGTCGGGAACACAGATCGTTCAGTCGCAGGATTCAGTAAAAATAAGAGATTATATCATTACTTATTCGGGAGATCTGAATTATAAACCAGGATTGTTTTTTGGAGTGAACCGTTTGAGAGACAGTGCTTTTTATAGTATGCAGAATGCCGAGAAAACATATCGGGCTTTGAGTCGGCTTAAACAATTCAAGGTTATTAATATTGGGTTCTTAGAGACTGATTCGCTTTCAAATGATTCGGTGCCGTTGCTCGATTGCCGGATGCAACTGTCGCCCTTGCCCCGCCATAATTTTTCGGTTGATATCGAAGGAACGAATTCATCTGGTAATCTTGGAGTCGCCGGAAACTTTAATTTTCAGCATCGAAATGTTTTCAGAGGTGCCGAGGTATTCGACTTTCAAATCAGGGGAGCACGCGAACGGCAGCAGGCGCTGGTTAACAACAGTAGCCTCGATTTTAATACCCGAGAGTTGGGTTTTGAGTCGAGCTTAACTTTTCCGCAATTTCTGAGTTTTGTAAGGTTAAAAGGAATGCTGAATTTTCAGATTCCGGAAACCAAGCTGACTGCTGGGTTTAACTACCAAAGCCGCCCCGATTATACCCGAACAATTACCAATCTTAAATTTGGATACGACTGGAAAACAACAGCATTCCAATATCATACCTTAAACCTTGTTGATCTGAACTATGTGAATCTTTACGCGTTTAATCCAGCTTTTATCAATTCGATTGAAGATTTGTACATAAAAAGCAGTTTTACCGATCACCTGATTTTTGCCTCCAATTACAGCTGGATGTACAATACTCAGAATATTAATAAACGGGAAGATTACAAGTACTTTAAGCTTAATCTGGAGTCGGCAGGGAATCTGCTGTCTCTGTTTTCAAGAACAATCGGCAAAGAAAAGGCCGAAGTGTTGGATTCCATTTCCAATCAAATAAGTTCATATTATGAGGTTCTGAATACACGGTTTGCTCAATATTTGAAGGGTGACTTTGAATACCGATACGGACATATCATCGACAAATCGAGTTCTTTGGTGGGCAGGGCTTTTGTCGGGATAGGCATTCCTTATGGCAATTTTGATGTATTGCCTTTTGAAAAGAAATACTTCACCGGTGGAGCCAACGGTATCCGTGCCTGGCAGGTACGATCGCTGGGGCCTGGCTCATACAAAGCTCCGAGTGATATTTATCCGAATCAATCATCTGATATAAAGCTGGAAGCAAATCTCGAATATCGCTTTAAACTTTTCTGGCTGCTTGAAGGTGCGTTATTTATGGATGCAGGTAATATTTGGGCAATCAATAGTAAGGACAACCGCGAAGGTGCTGTTTTTAAAATGGATCAGTTTTGCAAACAGATTGCTGTTGGCTCAGGGCTCGGTTTGCGTTTCGATTTTACTTATTTTATCTTCAGGCTCGATTTGGGAATAAAAATTCGCGATCCGTCTTTGCCTGAAGGGAAGCGGTTTGTCCAGAAAAGTTACCCTGTGTCCTCCGATCATTTCAATTTGTCGTTTGCAATCGGATATCCTTTCTGATTTCAGGTTATAGAAATAGAAATAAAAAAGGCAGCCTCCCGACTGCCTTTTTTGATATGATTGTAAATGAAATGTGAAGGCTTAAGCTTTGTTGGCCGAACCTAAAACACTGGTGTTTTTATGCA
Organism: Prolixibacteraceae bacterium; assembly: GCA_003537645.1. GTDB lineage: Bacteria > Bacteroidota > Bacteroidia > Bacteroidales > Prolixibacteraceae > Aquipluma. The sequence goes on along the minus strand of DPRM01000097.1, from coordinate 5,349 downwards.
TATAAAGAACTTTCAATGCATCGCGAGCTGGTCCTAAATATTTGCGGGGATCAAATTCTCCCGGTTTTTCAACAAATACCTTGCGGATAGCGGCAGTCATGGCCAAACGTCCGTCAGAGTCGATGTTGATTTTGCAAACTGCAGATTTTGCTGCTTTGCGAAGTTGTTCTTCAGGAATTCCAACTGAATCTTTCAATGCACCACCAAATTTGTTGATGGTTTCAACGTCTTCCTGTGGAACAGATGATGAACCATGCAAAACAATTGGGAAGCCAGGTAGCTGTGCTTCAATTTCTTCCAGAATGTCGAAACGTAATGGAGGTGGAATTAATACTCCATCAGCATTGCGTGTACATTGGTCGGGTGTGAATTTGTTTGCTCCGTGCGAAGTACCAATCGAGATGGCCAGAGAATCTACACCTGTACGGGTTACGAACTCAATTACTTCTTCTGGTTTTGTGTAATGCGATTGCTCTGCAACAACGTCATCTTCAACGCCGGCCAATACACCTAATTCGCCTTCAACAGTCACACCGTTAGCGTGCGCGTATTCAACAACTTTTTTGGTCAGCACAATATTTTCTTCAAACGAATGGTGCGAACCATCAATCATTACTGAAGAAAAACCGCTGTCAACACAGTCTTTGCAAAGTTCGAAAGTGTCGCCATGGTCAAGGTGAAGGGCAATTGGAATTTCACATCCCAGTTCTTTCGCATATTCAACTGCTCCGCGTGCCATGTTGCGAAGTAAATTTGAGTTGGCATATTTGCGTGCTCCGGCCGATACCTGGAGAATTACCGGCGACTTGGTCTCAACACATGCCTGAATGATTGCCTGGAGTTGTTCCAGATTATTGAAGTTGTAAGCAGGAACGGCATATCCGCCTTCAACTGCTTTTGCAAACATCTCTGTAGTGTTTACAAGTCCCAGATCTTTATAACTAGTACTCATTTTGTGTGATTTTTTTGGTTGTTTTTTTTAAGCAGCGCAATTATAACGATTTATAACTTAAAACCAGTCTGTTCATTTCTTCATACACTTTGTATTAAAAAATACTTAACACAGCTCAATTTCTCTTTCCTGAAAATTTTCTGACGTCCTTATTTATCACAATAAGTTTGTCGTTTTAATACATCAGGTTAATTTTTTATCCTGAAATCTAATTTATTGACCGAATTCATATTTTAAGCCTGAACAATCCTAACTTTGTTTAGTTATATTCTTTGCATTTAGAAATCAGAGAATAGAAACTGAATAGTATCATCTAAAAATTAATACAATGACAAAAATTTCAGAAGTAGTAAAACACGGAGTAGTATCCGGAACCGATTTGCAAAAAGTATTCAAAATTGCAAAAGAAAATCATTTTGCATTACCCGCTGTAAACGTAGTTGGTTCTGACTCGGTTAACGCTGTAATGGAAGCTGCCAAATTGGTGAATTCACCGGTTATAATTCAATTTTCAAACGGCGGCGCGCAGTTTTATGCCGGAAAAGGTTTAAAACTAGATGGCCAGTTGGCTCCAATAGCCGGTGCAATAGCCGGTGCAAAATCGGTGCATTTACTCGCCGAATTATATGGTGTTCATGTAGTGTTACATACCGATCATGCCGCAAAAAAATTATTGCCATGGATTGATGGTTTATTAGATGCTGGCGAAAAGCATTTTGCAGAAACAGGGAAACCATTGTTTAGTTCTCACATGATCGATTTATCAGAAGAACCACTTCATGAAAATATTGAAATCTGCAAGAAATACCTTGCCCGTATGAGCAAAATTGGGATGACGCTCGAAATTGAACTAGGTTGTACCGGTGGAGAAGAAGATGGAGTTGACAATACAGGAATGGATAACTCATTACTTTATACACAACCAGCTGATGTTGATTATGCTTACGAAGAATTGAGCAAAATCAGTCCGAACTTCACAATCGCAGCCTCTTTCGGAAATGTTCACGGTGTGTATAAGCCTGGCAATGTGAAGCTTACGCCTAAGATTCTCGATAATTCACAAAAATTTATTTCCGAAAAACATGGTTTAGGTGAAAAACCTATCGATTTTGTATTTCATGGCGGTTCAGGGTCTTCGCTTGAAGAAATTCGTGAAGCAATTTCATACGGTGTAATAAAGATGAACATCGATACTGATACCCAATGGGCTACCTGGGACGGAGTTCGCAAGTATGAAGCGCAGAACAGAGAATATCTACAAGGTCAGATTGGGAACCCTGATGGAGATGACAAGCCAAACAAGAAATATTACGATCCCCGCGTTTGGTTGCGTAAATCGCAGGAATCGATGATTGAAAGATTAAAGATTGCGTTCAACGACCTGAATAATATCGACAGAAGCTAAATCAGTTTAGCATTTTGTACTTTACTAAAAGAATTTTCAGCCCGGTTCAATTTGAACCGGGTTTTTTATTTCAATTTTTTGAAGTAAATTAGAGAAAGCCTTATTTTTATGAACTTCAAGCAAATTGTTCAGGATTATTTTACTTTTAGTCGTAACGAGCGTAAAGGAATCACCATCCTTTTGGTTATTATTTTTATACTGGCTATCGCCAATAAAGTCATTTTTTATTTTGAAACTCCCGGGAAAATTGATATTGTGTTGCTCGATTCTGCAAGAAATGAGATGAATTTGCCAGAGAATTCAAACAATACGGAAGCAAGTACAACTACTTTATTCATGTTTAATCCGAATACTATAAGTGATGAAGCACTTGACAGCCTGTCGCTTCATGCCGGAATCAAGCGAAATATTCTGAAATTTAGGGAGAAAGGCGGAAAGTTTTATGCTGAAGCTGATTTTAGAAAAATTTACGGAGTAACCGATTCTATTTTCAACGAAGTAAGGCCATTCCTATTTTTTGATAATAAACCAGATAGACAAGCTCATGCAATAATTACTTCTGAATTGTTCTCTTTTGATCCGAATACAGCCACAGACAATGATTTTATCCGTTTGGGATTTACAGAAAAACAGGTAAGGACAATTCGAAATTATAAGAGCAAAGGTGGAAACTTCAGGAGCAAAGCTGATTTTTTGAAAATTTATGGAATTTCAGAAACCCAAAAAGTTGAACTTGATGATTATATTGCAATACCGGAAAGGGAAACTGTTAAGACTGAAAGTGTAATCAAAACAGCGGTGATTCAAATTGAGATTAACACAGCCGACTCAATTGATTTGATGAAATTACCTGGTATAGGCGAAAAACTTTCGAAGCGTATTGTAAAATATCGTGATTTGCTAGGTGGTTTTCATACTATTGCACAATTGAAGGAGGTGTATGGTTTAAGTGAGCAGGTTATACAAAGAATTGAAGGGATGATAAAAATTGACCTTGGCAAAATTAAAAAGGTTGATTTGAATTTCGCAGAATGGAATGAATTAGCAAGACATCCCTATATTCAAAAGAACAGGGCGCAGCAAATAGTTAAATTCAGAACAAAATATGGAAGTATTCATGAACCTTCGGTTTTACGCGATAGTATGATCTTAAGCATAGAAGAATACGCAAGGTTAAAGCCATATTTTTAGAACAAATTTTGGGCGTATGCGTTTCTATTTCAAAGGAAAATGCTGATCAGTGCTTTAAAAAATAAATTTTTCAGATTAAATTTGATTACTAATCTTAAATTAATAAATTTGCGGCTCGAATTTTAACAAGAAAAAAATAATTCCATGATCGTTATTCCAGTAAAAGAAGGCGAAAATATCGAAAGAGCGCTTAAGAGATTTAAAAGAAAGTTTGAAAAAACAGGAGTTGTGAAAGAATTGCGTGTAAGGCAGGCTTTTACAAAACCATCAGTTGAAAGAAGGGCTGAAGTAAAAAAAGCCATTTATATTGAAAATCTTCAACGTCAGGACGACTAGAAACTTCTAGCTGGTTCCTGTTAATGATGTTAATTATTTTCAAATGTCGCATCAGGAATCATTTATCAATTATCTGAAATACGAAAAAAGGTATTCGCATTTAACTGCTGTTGCCTATAAAAAAGACCTCGATCAGTTTGAAGAGTTTTTTGTCAAAACGATCGGGGATTTTAATATAGAAGGAATTAATGATAAGGTAGTTAGAAGTTGGATTGTTGAATTGATGGACAGTGGGCTTTCAGCTCGTACTGTAAATAAAAAGATATCAGCATTAAAGTCTTTTAATAAGTATTTAATGAGGTTAGAGGTTGTTAAGGAGAATAATCTGGTTAATGTGATTGTGCCCAGAATTCGAAAAAAGCTACCTCAATTTGTAGAAGAGAAGCAGTTGAATCATTTGCTTGATGATGGTTTTTTTGGAAACGACTTTGACGCACTGCGTGACAAATTAATTTTAAGTTTGTTGTATGGTGCCGGAATTCGTTTGAATGAGTTGCAGCATCTAAGAGATGGTGATTTATTTCAAACTGAATTTTTGGTCAAGGTTTTAGGTAAGAGAAATAAAGAGCGTATTACACCTTATCCCCGAAGTTTAAATATGCTGATAGAACAATACAAGGCAGAGCGCACCAAACTTTTTGGAAATACTGTTCCGTTTTTGTTATTGACATCAAAAGGGAAACCGGTTTATGCAAAACTCATATACAGGGTTGTTTTAAAGTATTTAGCTTTGGTTACAAAAATCGATCAAAAAAGTCCTCATGTGCTTAGGCATTCCTTTGCAACGCACCTGCTTAATCGGGGAGCCGATTTAAATGCAGTAAAGGAAATGCTAGGTCATTCAAATCTTTCAGCTACTCAGGTTTACACTCATACCTCACTCGAAAAGGTTCAAAGAGTATATAGACAAGCACACCCACGATCATAAATTTTAGGAGGAAAAATTATGAACATTCAAGTTAACACAGTACATTTTACTGCAGATCAAAAACTAATTGATTTTGTTAATAAAAAGGTTGCCAAACTTGATACCTACTTTGAGGGTATTATTGGAGCTGAAGTAATTATGAAGGTCGAAAAACCTGAAACTGTAAATAATAAAATTGCTGAAATAAAGCTTTCTATTCCTGGAGCTGATTATCTTTTCGCCGAAAAGCAGACCGACACTTTTGAAGAATCTATTGACCTTGCAATTGATGCAATACGTCGTCAATTATTCAAACATAAAGAAAAGCTGAAGGACAAATAAATCGAAAAAAACATCGATTGTTGTGAATTGCAATAAAATATTTATACATTTGCAAACCTTTTTTCGGAAAAGTATCTGATTAGTCAGAGTCTGGAGGAAAGGGGCCTCTGTAAACAGGTAGTTTGTTCGTTTATAGAGGTTTTGACATGATGTATTTATAGTTGCCGAATTAGCTCAGTTGGCCACAGCACGTGATTTGTAATCTCGGGGTCCACA
>DPRM01000071.1 GCA_003537645.1 Prolixibacteraceae bacterium | reverse complement strand
CCAGCTTTTGCACCGGAGGTTTGCTTCCCTGCGCTTGCTGAACCATTTTGATGATCTGGGCTAAAATGGTTTCGCCACCCACTTTTTGAGCTACAAAGGCAAAACTTCCCTTCTGGTTGATGGTTCCTGCAAATACTTTTCCGCCTTTTTCTTTTTCCACCGGAAGGGATTCGCCGGTAATGGTACTTTCGTCGATAAATGATGAACCCGATATGATTTCGCCGTCCACAGGGATTTTTTCGCCGGGCTTGACCCGAATTTTATCGCCAATAACGACCTGCGAAATCGGTATTTCCATTTCCTGACCGTTCTCCCGAATCAGATTGGCGGTATTCGGCTGTAATCCGATCAGCTTTTTGATCGCCGATGACGTGTTTGATTTTGCCCTTTCTTCCAGCACTTTACCCAACAGAATAAAGGCGATTATTACGGCAGATGCCTCGAAATATACGTGGGCATGTTGGCCACGATCGTGCCAAAATTCAGGAAAAATAGTGCTGAAGGTGCTGAATAACCAGGCGATTCCGGTACTTAAGGCAACCAGCGTATCCATGTTTGCTTTACCGTGTTTGGCCTGATTAAAGGCATTGATGAAAAAGCTCCGGCCAAACCAACCTATTACTGGCGTTGACAGAACCAACATGATCCAGTTGGCATAGGGAATATCCATCATGAACATGGCAATTACCACCACCGGAAATGCCAGAATGCTTGCCCAAAGCGTATTGGTTTTTAGCTTTTTGAAATGTGCCTGTTGCATTTCCTCCTGATGGTCGTGGCCTTCTTCTTCAATCAGTAAATCGTACCCAATTGATTGAATGGCCGATTTGAAGTCGCTGACCGAGGCTTTTTCGGGCGTGTACTCGACCCAGGCAGAAGAGTTTGCGAAGTTAACGGAAGCGTTGAGCACACCCGCTTGTGCTTTTAGCATGCTCTCGACACTGATGGCGCATGATGCGCAACTTAATCCGGTAACCGGGAAGTTCTTTTTTACTGAAGTTTCCATGTCTTTATTTTTTCATCAAAGATAAAGTGTGGAAACTGCGAGCTTGTTACGATATTCCCGTAAGTATTTATAAGATTTTCAGGTTATACCTCGTCCAAAGGTTTTCGCTTATTTTCCTTTACCTGTTTGAAATGACTGGGAGTCAATCCGGTCACCTTTTTAAACTGGTTCGATAAATAAGCCACATTGCTGTATCCCATTTGCCAGGCAATTTCGCTTAGGGTCAATTCGTCGTACACCAACAATTCTTTAACCCGCTCTATTTTCTGGAGGATGATGTATTTTTCGATGGTAGTTCCTTCTACTTCTGAAAAAAGGCTGCTTAAATAGGCGTAATCCCGGTTTAGGTGGGATTCGATGTATTCAGAATAGTTTATTTTCAGGTCTTCGTTGCTATGATGAACGGATTGAACAACGGTATTTTTGATTTTTTCGATCAACTGGCTTTTGGTATCGTCAATCAACTCGAATCCATAACTTACAAGTGCTTCTCTAAGTCTTTCCAGATCATCGTTCGATATTGGACTTGCTGTTTCCACATTGCCCAGCGAAATACGAACAGGCTGATGACCCAGATCTTCGAAGACGCGCTGCACCGCCATGATACAGCGGTTACAAACCATGTTTTTGATAAAATGAACCATACTTTATTAAATCAGGCCAAACGATTCAACTCCGGAATGCAATGATGTGATAACCCGTTCGAGTTTTGCTTTTATCTCTCCCGCAATTTTTTCTTTCAGTTTTTCGTGTATATTAATCTCCGACACTATACCAAAACCTTCAATTTCGAGCGATTCTTTTACCCGGTCAATAGCCTGTTCAAACGTGGCAGTTATTTTTTTTCTGATGTAGTACTTCATTGTTTATAGTTTTAAGTGCAAATAATCCTGTACGATTTTAACGAAAAAAGTTCTTCTATTTTTTACTCATCGGGTGACTCAAAGTCACTCGATGAGTAAAATAGATGGCTCTACTTCCTGTACAGGCAACACCCCGGAAGTGCCTTGTAAACACCATCCGGTGCTTTAAAGTTTTCAGTATCGTGACCAACAGCCGCAACGGCTTTTTGAATGTCATCAGAATTTGCCTTGTCTGCATCAAACTCAACATACAATAGTTGTTTTTCCGCAGTCCATTCCGCACTTTTTACTCCTGAAACCGTTTTTGCAGCCGTTTCAATCCGGTCTTTGCACATTTCGCATTCTCCTGAAACTTTGAATTGCAGTTTAGTGAGGGTTTCACTTTGAGAGAATCCCTCACTTTCAGAGGAATTCATCATACTTGTTTTACCGGCCAGTTGCGCGGCAGCGTCAATACTGAAGGTGCCGTTGGTCACAATTTCCTCCCCTTCGGCCAATCCATCCATTACGACATAAGTGTCTTTCATCGAACGGCCAAGGGTGATTTCTCTCATTTTGAAGGTCGGATGGTTGGCACCGGGTAACTTCACGTACACAATAGAGCGGGTTCCGGTCCACAAAACCGCTGATTGCGGGATAATCAACTGGTCGCCTGCACCAGCCTGTTGCGACTTAATAATCCCGTTGACAAACATTTCAGGCTTAAATTGCAATCCGGTATTTGGCACTTCAACGCGTACTTTGGTAATTCGGGTAGAAGCATCAACCAAAGGGTCGATAAACGTGATTTTTCCGTTGAAGGTTTTTCCGGGAATGGCCTGTGCGGTAAATTCCAGATCCTGACCCTTTGAAATCCACGACAAATCCGACTCGTAAGCATCAAAAAGCGCCCAAACCCTCGATAAATCTGCCATTTCGAAAAGCACATCGCCAGTGGATACGTAGTCGCCCATATTCACTTTTCGGTTGGCGACAATGCCCGATGTAGTTGCAAATACATCAAACACAGCTTTCGCTTTGCCTGATTTTTCTATCTCCGCAATTTGTTGGTCATTGAGTTTCCACAAGCGGAGCTTTTCGCGCGCAGCATCAAGCATTGCCGGATACTTGTCAGCCATTTCCAAAGCCTGAAGTAACTCATTTTGAGCAGTAAGCAATTCAGGCGAATAGACCTTGGCGATCAGTTGTCCTTTTTTTACATTTTCGCCGGTTACGTTTACCAGTAATTGTTCGATGCGCCCCGGAATATGGGCGGTTTGGGTTTTCAGCAAACGTTCGTCAGCCTGGATTTTTCCAAACAGCCTGACTTCTTTTGAGACATTCCCGCGGGTTACAACCGATGTTTGAACTTCGGCGAGTTTCATGGCAGATTCGCTCATTTCAATGGCCTGATCATCCATTACTGCATCCGATTTAAGCAGAGGGATTAAATCCATGCCACAAATCGGGCAGTCACCCGGCTCATCTTTCCTGATTTGCGGGTGCATGGAGCAAGTCCATACATCATGGCCTTCAGCAGCATGATCGTGAATTTCAGCAGTTGCTTCTGTTTTTTCAGGTGCAGAATCATGAAAGAAAATCCATCCCAAAAACAGGCCTGCACCAATCAGTAAACCACTTTTTATGTATTTGTTTGAAAATATAGTATTTGTTTTCATTGTTGATTTTTTAATAATTGACCGTATTCATAAGTTTTTCAGCCTTTGCCACTGCCGTGTTGTAATCGGCTACCGCTTCGATGTGCTTTAATCCGTATTCCAGCACTTTGTACTGAATGCGCAAAATTTCTTCAAAGTCGGTTCCGGTTGAAGTAAAACCTGCCAGCAAAAGATTGGAAGTTCTATTAGCCAGATCAGCCTGTTCCTTGTAAAGTTCCACACGCCGTTCCGCATCGCTGTAGTTCTGCACCAATTGTCGGTACTCAAGCAAAAGCATGTTCTTCATTTCGTCCGATTTTAGGCTGGTTGATTCCTGTAAATACCTGGCTTCCTTTTGCATGGCCGTGTATTTTTTACGGTAAATGGGAATGGTAAAATTCAGCATGGGCATCACCATATCGCTGCCGTTCATCATCGACATATTGTCGGCCTGTTTCTGAATAACCATGTAATTCAGGCCAATACCAAACATTGGCAAACCCATTTTCCGCGCTTTATCAGCCATGGCCGAATACGATTGCGATTCGGCATCGAACATGGCCAGCATCGGATTGTTGCTCAAAATACTGTCGGCCACAGCCAATGCAGATACTGAAAGTGTTTCCATTTTCAATGAGTCGGGAATTTCAATTTCGATATTTTGATCACGGTTCAACAACGAATTAAAATTTGCTTCCTCCGTTTTTAGCTGATCTTTTAACAAGGCCAACTGGTTTTTCTGATCAAGGATTTCCATCCTGATGCGCAGTACATCGGCCAATCCTGTTGGTTTCGCATTCATTCCTCCTGAAGTTCCGGAAGACATTGCCGATTGCGGTTGACCTGCCGCTGCCGGTTGACTGTTCATACCACCCATTCCTCCGGAATTTCCAGGCACAGATGGCGCTCCCTGCATGGAGGAGCCGGAAGAAGAACCAGAACCGGAAGAACTTCCGGCAGGCGACTGAAACTTAACCAGCGCCAGTTTTTCGATCGATTCGAGCAGGGCAATGTTCTGGTTGATAAGTGCAATCCCGCGTTTGTATTTTGCCAACTGATACCAGCTCGTCTTTACATTGTAAAAAAGTCCGGCTTTGC
>DPRM01000055.1 GCA_003537645.1 Prolixibacteraceae bacterium | reverse complement strand
TTTTGATCCATCAACAGATTGGTGCTGGTATATTTATCGATTACATTTCCATATAACCGGGCGCTTGGTTCTTCCCAGTTATCGATTTCCTGACATGCAGTGAATGACAACAGGAGAGCCATAATTAGTAAATACAGTATATTTTTCATGTGTATTTTTTTCAATGGTTAATTATTAATAAAGCGGATTTTGAGGTAACAGTTTTGGGTTTTTGTTGATTTCACCCTGTGGAATTTTCTCATAAGCCGAACGTTTCGCGGCCGTTTTGGTACGGTTATCCCTGTTAATCTCATCAAGGTAGATGTACTTGCCCTCATCAAAAACATAATAGCAAGCTAGCGCCCTTAAATAACGGTTATTCAGCACCTGATCGGTAGTTCTCCAGGTTTTGAGATCCCACCAGTAATGGTTCTCGCCATATAATTCGCGGCCACGTTCATCGCGGATAAACTGTAAGCTTGCCTCAATCGGGTAGCCATAAGTGCTGCTCGTTGCCTGATCAATGGCAGGGCGTGTAACCTTGCAACCGGCACGTTCACGGATAGCTTCGACATAATCAAAAGCTTCAGTCCGTTTACCCAGTTCGTAAGCCGCTTCTGCTGTATTCAAATAAATTTCGCCCAGACGAAAAGCAATCCACGATGTAGTCGATTTGTTCACGTTTGCCAGTGCTGCAGGCCTATTCACATCAACGTATTTACGGATAAAAGCTCCCATAAAGGCATTGTTCTCACCGCCTTTGTTCGCATGCAATCCGTGATTACCAGTGATAAGAACGCCATTGTATTTATCGCCCTTGTTACCCAATTTACGGTTTGAAGTAGCATTTATAGGTGCAGCATTGCTCCCATTTTGGGCATCAGCAGCCGTTCCGGTATATTTAACGTAAATGCCTTTTTGGATGTCGAATGTTTTTCCGCGAAGCTCATCGCCGTCAAAATAGCAAGTACCCAGTAAACGTGGCTCCATTTCATTTTTTATGTCGCTGCGTTTGGCGAAACGTACGGGTTTACCTTGTTCGTCGGTAAGGGCCGGGAAGTCGTACAATTGCATGTGTTGCAATACCGGACCGCCTTCGGCACCCACAAATGAAGAAAAATCGGGGTTGGGGCTCATCAGCGCATCGTAGCAATGGCCAAAAGTTAAGCCGTCGTACCCTTTAGAGAACATGGTCTCGGGCGAAGTTTTGTCCAAAAAGAGGTTTGCAAAGTTGGTGGCTTTGTCGGGATAATTCTTGGTATAAAGTGCGTAAGGTCCGGATTTAATAAGCAAACCGGCATCGTAAGCATACTGGAAAAATTCATTGGCTTTTGAAGGATCCATTCCTGCAAAACCTCCCTGCACTGCGGCATCGGCGCCAAAACCCAAATACTGGGTATATTTGGCAACCCTTCCGGCATAAAGCATCGAGCGTGACATTAAAGCGGCAGCCACATATTTGTTTGCACGACCCGAAACGCTTGTTGGCTTCATGTTTTCCATCGCAAACTTCAGGTCTTCATAGATAAATTTCCAGGTATCATACTCTGTAGCACGTGGTACCTGCAACTCTTCTGCTGTAGCGGTTACAGGATCCTGTACTTCGGTAACAATTGGAACACCTCCGTAACGTTTGGCCATTCCCTGATAAAAGAATGCACGCAGAAAACGGGCTTCACCCATTAATGAATTATAGGTAGCATCGTCGTACTTGCTTTTGTAATTGGGGAAATTATTGATAAAAACATTTACGATGCGGATATCGTCGTATGGCCAGTAACCAACACCTTCCTCTTTGATGTCAACGTTCCACCCGTAAATTTCACCACTCATGCTGGCAAGGCTATTCTTGTATGCCTGCCAGTAATTATTGTTGCCTGGCATGTAGCCTTTATAACCAAAATTGTTACTCGGAGAATTGATCGCGTAATAAATGAAATCCTCAATCGGGAGTTTCATGTATGATTGAACGAAGTATTTCTGCACACCATACGCGGTACCAAATAGTTCGGGCTCGCCTAAGATACCCTTGGGTTTCAACTCCAGCTCCTCGCATGAAGAAACAGCAAACCCAAATATCAATGTAAATATTAAAAGTTTTATTTTCATGATTCTCATTTTTTAGAATTTAATGCTTGCGCCAATTGTAAAGGTTTTATTAACCGGGTAATTATAAACATCGACTGTATTGGTAGATGCTCCGCCTGCTGCCCCCGGGCGCTCTGGGTCAACATCTTTCAATCCGGTAAATGTCAATAGGTTATATCCGCTTAAATAAACCCTTAAATCCTTTATTCCGGCTTTCGAAAATAAATTCTTTGGTAAAGTGTAACCCAGCTCCAAAGTTTTTAAACGCATGTATGAAGCATTTTGCACAAGGTTAGTACCAGTACGGCGGCCATCGTGGCCAGTAACCGGATAATATCCCGGTATCCATTCGGTTGTTGTACTAAAAAAGTCGGCATTGGGGTCAGCCGGACGCCACCTGTCCATAAAGTACGACAAGGAGTTATTTCCGCCAAATGACAGTGGCGAGATTAACACTTCACCATACTCAACATATACGCCATAAGATCCCTGGAAATTCGCGGCCAGGTCAAAATTCTTCCACGAGCAGCCCAGGTTAATACCGTAGTTGAAGAGTGGCAACCCTGTTGTTGCAATCGGATGCTCATCGCCGGTATTAATTACACCATCGCCGTTCCAGTCATTAAGAACCCAATCGCCCGGAGTAGAGCCCTGTCCCATTGGAATATTGTAATTTCTGATTTCTTCCATATTTGTAAACATGTGTGCAGATTCGTTCCCCCACCAGATGTTATTGTATCGGCCACTGGTACGGTTGCGCCAGTAGTCGAACTGGTTATTGGCCACTGTTTCGAGCCAATCGGTACGCATACTTCTGGTTGAAGAAATTAGTGGATTGATATAGTACCCGAAATCTTTGATCTGGTCACGCCAGGTGAGCATTAACTCCCATCCGAAATTACGGTCGGCATTAAGGTTTGCCTGCGGAAGGTTAGCTCCAACTGTACCGGGAACAACTACATCGCTTGTTGCCAGTAATCCAGTTCTATCGCGTCTGAAAAGTTCAAAAGAGCCGCTTAGTTTGTTTTGGAATACACCAAAATCCAATCCTACATTGTACATTTTGATCTCGTACCAGGTAAGATTCGGGTTTGGAATTGCCTGTGGCTGAAGTCCGCCACTCAATGCATCGCCAAACATCCAACCAATGCGGGTGGTTAAGCCGTAGCCCAAAACCGGAGGATAGTTGGCTGCTGAACCATCGTCGCCCATTTCTCCGTACGAAGCACGTAATTTTAAATTACTGATTACAGGAAGGCTTTCTTTCATGAAACTTTCTTCGCTTATGCGCCAACCGGCAGAAACAGATGGGAAAAATCCCCAACGTTTACCCTCAGGGAACCGGGAAGATCCATCGTAACGAAACCTGAAATCGACCAGGTATTTTCCACTGTAAGCATAGGTTAACGAACCAATCAACGACTGGCTCGAACGATCGCCAGGTGTACCGCCGGTACCTTCCTGGTTCAGCGCTTCGCCTGCAAACAGGTATTCCGAGTCAATCAATAACTCGCGGTAAGCCCTGAAATAGTCCCATTTACTGTATGCTTCTTCGAAGATCAAAAAGCTCTTTACATCGTGTTCTCCAAATTTGGTGTCGTAATGTACACCTAATTGCATATCGGTATCGAAATTAAATTCGGCATTTCTTTCGATACTTGAAGGCGAGTTGACAACAACCGGAACATAGACCTCGGTGCCAGGATTATAATTAAATAAATTGTAGCTCTTTTTAAATCGGGTTTCGTCGGGAAGTTCCATCGCATAGTCGTATGATCCTTTTAGCGATAAGCCTTTGACATTAGGTATGTTGTAGTTTAATTGAAGTGTACCGTTAAGCCTTCGGTTGTTGGTTTGGTTGGTACCACTTATTGCCGGATCGATTTCTGCCAGAACGTTTCGACCGACATACAAAGTAGATGCATCTCCATTCAGATAATTAGGATTGTCGTTGGCATATAACGGTGCATCGGGGCGCATCAGCCATGCTGCTTTCATGGTTGACCAACTGGTTGAGTTTGGACGGTTAGTTTCGTCCAAAATGGCGCCAACTGTTACTTTCGCGCTCAAATCTTTGGTAAGCTGTGCATCTACCGTTGACCGGAAGTTCCAGCGATCGGAATTATAGCCTCCACCTTTGTAGTTACCTTCCTGATTGGCATATCCAAGACTCATGAAATAGCGTAATTTGTCACTGCCACCATTTACACTGAAGTTATGTTGTTGTTGCGGTGTGTTTTTCTCGAAGGCTGCATCCATCCAGTTGTACGATGGTTTTCCATCGAGGTATGGCTGCATATCTGCCTGGCTGAAAACCGGATTCTGGCGTACTAAATAGTTTGTTGCGAAGTTTTGGAAAGTATTCTCATTTCTCAACATCATGTGATCTACTGCCCCTACTCCTTCGGGCACATACAGGGCTTGTTGTACCGAATAGTTACCTGTGTAGGAGAATTCTACTTTCCCGGCTTGTGAGATACCGCTTTTCGTTGTAATCAGAATTACCCCATTGGCAGCACGTAAACCGTAGATAGCTGCCGAACCGTCCTTTAGTACGGAGATGCTCTCGATTTCCTGCGGATCCATGCGGGCAAAATAGGACTGGTCGCGGGTAATCCCATCGATCACAAACAGCGGGGCACCCATACCACGAATATCAATCGTTGAATCATAAGCACCAGGCGCACTGCTCTTTTGCACAACGCGCACGCCGGGCAATTTACCAGTTAGCATATTTACAACATTCTCTGACTTGGTTCTGATAAGCTCTTCATTTCTGATGGAGGCTACTGAACCCGTTATCGATGCTTTCTTTTGCGTTCCGTAACCTACGGCCACAACTTCTTCCAAACCAATAGATTCGTCAACCAAAACCGCATCAATAGTGCTTTGGTTTCCTGCTTTGATTTCAAACGTTTTCATTCCAACGAAGGAAAATACGAGAACCGAGTTGGATGAAACGTTATTTAATGTGTATTGCCCGTTTTCATCGGTGATGGATCCGGAGGTGGTTCCTTTCACGATTACGGTTGCCCCTGGAACAGGTTTTCCGGTATTGTCAGTTACTTTACCGGTGATGTTTTTCTGTTGAATTGATTCGATCTGGCGTTGTCCGCCAGTTTCTGCCACCTTGGCAGAGACCTGCACACTCATCAGAATGAGTAAAAATGTACAGGCTCGACGAAAACAAAGCCTACTCTTTAATGAAGCGTTTTTTTTCATAGTTTTTTTTCAATTTACATTAATAATTAGTTAGCTCAATTGCCTGGATTCAGGCTTTTTTTTGATTGATAAACTTTCTTGTGTCATTGCATGGGCATTTTGATTTTACAAGTTTGTAATCGGATTGATAAGTTTAATTTAATAAGTCAAATGTAAATGCCTTCGATTAATGCCTCAATTAATAATGGGTAAACGGCAGCATAATAAATGCTTAATGTTTTATTAATATTTTAATATTCAGATTATCAAAAACATAGAAGCATCAAAAAAGTAAAAACAAATAGTGTACTACTTAAAATTAATCATGCATTAAGTGTCTAAAAAACACATTAAGCGGTACTTTTCAGCAAAAAAATGTATAAATAAGATATTTCAGGGAAATGATATCGGCAGAAACGGTGCTATTTGATGATGTCGTTGAATGAAACAGTGTATTCTATCCCGAGCGTTTGTTTGTATTGGCGGCAAAACGCATCGTACTGGTTTTTGGCCAATCCTTTTTTGCCCAGGTGATATAACACAGAACATTTCGTAGCAAAAGCTTCGTCGTTCAGTTGATCGTAAAGCAGGATACATTCGGCCAGATGATAGCGCAGGCTGAAATTGGGCATTATATCTTTTTCGTTGAACAGCGAGCTAAGCCCATCGATGATTTCGTCGGTAAACCGTGATTTAAATCCGTCCATCCATTCGTTTTGCACGGCTGGAAGTAATTCTCCAAACGAAAGCAGGCCAATCAGCCGGTTAATTTCAGCTTCGCTAAGCTTCTCTAATTTCGATTTTCGAAGCAAATTCAGGATTTCGCAATAGTCGCAGTGAATAGAGTCTTCCATCCTGATTTTCCAAAACGAATTTTCGTTGACAACTTCCACGCCACCCATTTCATCCAGAACTGCCCGAAGTTTGCTGATGTTCACATTGCGGTTGTTACGTGCGCTTTCGCCGGATTTATCGTACCACAGTACTTCGTCGAGTTTGGCCGACGAAACCCCTTTTTCGTTTTTAATAGTGTGCAAAAAAATGAAAAGGAACAATTGTTTCAATGTTGGTGAAAAGGATGAAGTCAAATTCCGCCCATTGCTGTCGTAGATCTGAAATCCGCCCATAAAAAGAACCGAAGAAACTGATTTCCGCTCGATTGGTTGAATGAGCATGATATTAGGATGCTCAAACTGTTCGTAGAGCCCCTTTTTTAGTTGACGCTTTTTCTTGCGGACCAAAATAAATACGGCAAGAGCCAAACCTGAAACTATAAGAGTCCCGACCAACAAAAAGTACCAATTACTTTTTGCCGGAATAGTTTGGTAAACATCGTCCGGCATTAATGGCGGATAAGCGATTGAATAAAGCGAAACTTCAGCTTCATGCGAAGTTACCGCTATTAGCTGTGAGGTTTTCTGGTCGAGAAAAAGGGTGCTCCACGATTTGGTATCCAGGAAATTGTAAGAAATGGAATCGTTGAAAAATTGATATTCGTTCTTTTCAATTCCAAATTTGGCGAGGTGCAAAAAAGTGGAATAGCTTCCCCGGTTGTACACGAGCGTATAAAAACTTCCCGCCTGTGGGTCAGGTACTAAAGCTTCGCATGGAACAAACGGCTTTGAAGGTGTTTCAAGCGTCCAAAGTTTCTTAAATGAATAGTCGTTCAGGTTTAATGAATACAGGTCATAGTAGAATTCAGGAGACAATTCCTGCCTGCCTGTTTTGCTGCCATATCCTCCAAAAACCAGTAGCTCCCTGTTATTCAGAAATCCGGCACCGCTCAGGTAGCGCGGATGAATTTGCTCGCTGCGATCGATTTTTTCCCAGATTTTTGATTTTGTACCGTACCGGTTGATCACACTTTTATAGGTATAGTGGCCATACCCAAAAATCGTGACCAGTGAAGAGTCGGTTGGTGAAATGAATTTGTTGTGGTGCCAAAGATCAGGCTCTTTACAAGCCGACTCGTCAAATGACCAACTATTGGTAACAAAACTGAACTTGCTGATTACGTTATTGTAGAAATTATAAGACCAGAGTTCATTGGTAAATTTGTTGTAAATCATTTGTTTTCCCCATGCAAAATAGGGTGTTCCACCGGCAAAAGGAATCGTGTCAATTGTCGAAGTTTCAGTTGACAAAATATAAACAGCGTGCATATCAACAAAAAATACACGACCGCCCTCCTCATCTTTGGTTATTCCCTGAATCTCATCTAATTTAAAATCTTTTAACTTCCTCCATTTCACATGTTTATCAATGCTCCAAATCGGATTTTCAACTGATGCAACGGCGTTCCCAACTTCATCATAAACAAGGGTTTGGTTGTGTTTTGATAGTCTCCATTCATGCTTTAGCTTGCCATTATCATCTAAAATCTGAATGTTTTTTAACGACATTGGCGAAACATCGGTATTAAAAAACGAAGCATTTCTACATGCTCCAAATACCATTTCAAAATCCTTTAAGCCTGAAATATCAGTAACTTGTGCTTCCTGTTTATTTCCGTTAAACGAAACCGAAAGTTTTGAATTTCGAATGTCGATATCGACTTTAATTTTTATCCAGCGATCGAACCCCCCATTGGGAACATCGCTCCATTTGTATGTGAAAAGGACTTTGTCTTTGATTACCAGCCAGAAATTTGATGAGGTTGAAGCCAGGTTTGAAACCAGGTCGATGTTGGTGTGTCCGTCTCCAATGAGCCGGAAAATATAACCATAATGTCCGTCTCCCCTCCTGAAATTGGCCTCCATTTCCAACGAAAAGCCATTCGGAAATTTGTTTGGGCCGCCAGGTGTCAAGTTTAAAGATGTCCGTTTGTCCTGAACAACTTCATGAGAAGAAAAATACAAACCTGATAGTAGTTCATCCTGACCGAACGAATTTAACCCGAATGTCAGAATTGAAAATACAATTATTATAAATTTCACTTTTCTTTTGATTTTAGAGTTACCAAAGTTAAAAAAAAACACTTTGAAAGTACATTTCAGTTTGAGGCTGTATCTATCAACTTTAGCACGTAAGAATCCTCCGACACCTTGTATTTTCCATTGATTTTTTCCTTCTAAATTCTATTTTAACACCTTGAATTTCGTGGCAATCACATTGATCTAGTCTGACTTAAAAACTGTGCTGACAATATCAGAACCTTGTGAAAATATTCCTCAAAGTATTTATAGGTCAGTTTATGAAAAAAACCATTGGTATTAATTCACAAATTAAAACGGCCAATTTGCCCCGGTGCATGATGAGATTAAAAGGTTGGCTCCGGATTATGCACCATCAAGTTGAAAATATGTAAGCCGATATTGTTGAATTCTGTCATCGGTTTAATCATAGCATCACGAAGGATGGAATATTTGATAACCTATTGAACAGGATGGTTAAGGCTGACCCTTTCGCATATAAACCAACGACTAAATTAGTTGATAAAACAAGTTTACAATTTGTTATTAAATCCTAATTTTCAATTAAATTCGCACTAAACCAAAACCTCTAAAGTTATGAACAGACGTCAATTTTTCAGAAATAGCGCAATGGGAATTGGAGCAGCCATGATTGCTTCACAGTTTCCATTAAATCTTGAAGCAGCAACCAAAGCCCTGAAAAAACCGCTTGGCTTTCAGATCTGGACAATAAAAGACCAACTGATAAAAGATTTTGCCGGAACTTTAAAAATGATGGCCAACCAAGGCTATCAAAGTGTTGAAATGTGTTCGCCTCCCGGATACATCAGTTCAGGATTTGGGCCCTTAGTCAGCATGAAAGGATCGGAAATGAAAAAGATCGTGGAGGATGCAGGACTGGTTCTGGAAAGTACTCATTATGGAATGGGCGAACTACGCGAAAACCTTAACGAACGAATTGATTTTGCCCTCGAATCGGGACAAAAACAAATGATTGCCTCCAGCTTTTGGCTTCCGAAAGATGCCACCATGAGCGACTGGAAAAAAGCTGCTGACGAATTGAACGAAATTGGTGCGAAAACAAAAAAAGCAGGTATTCAAACCGGGTTCCATAACCACCACACCGAATTCGAAAAAATTGACGGTGTATTAATTTATGACGAACTGCTCAAACAATTCGATCCCGACCTTGTAAAAATGCAATTTCAGGTGGCTGTAATAAATATCGGATATAAAGCTGCTACCTATTTTAATAAATATCCCGGCCGTTTTATTTCCGCACATCTGGCCGATTGGTCGGCAAGCACCGAAAAACAAGTGCCAGTGGGTCAAGGCATAGTTGATTGGAAAGAACTTTTTGAAGCTGCCGAAAAATGTGGGGTGAAAAACTATTTTGTTGAAATGAATCCCGAAACATTTAAGGAAAGTGCAGATTACATTCACAAACTATAAAGTAATAATTTAAATATCAATAAATTACTTCCAAAAAACTCCTGAAATAATTAAAATTTCAGGAGTTTTTTTTTCAGTGAAAAAATATTTGGTTTTGAAGATTTAATTGCGGAACTTTAATTAACAATTGAAATTATCAATTTTTCAGATTATATCAGGTCAAAATAGAAGACCCAATCTCAAATTCATATTTTCTGAATTTATCAAAAAGACTTCATAATTTTTCTTCTACCGGGTGCAAGATTACAAAAATGTAACTTGCAGTAGGATTTACTGTGTCACTCCTCCAAAAAAAACATCACATAATCAAGCATTTAAGCGAAATAAAATTTCAATATTTCAAAAATGCTTGACTCCATCTAAGCCTCCATTTGATCTTCATAATAAGTGGTTAGATAGGCAAAAAGCACCATTTGATCAGTCAAAGAACAGGTTTGATAATTAACTAAATAATAAAGCATGGTGCTTAGCAATTTATTGGTTTGATGTCCATAACTTTAATTGCGAATAGTATGTGATTTGTTTAATATGTAAATATTCTCAATTGCATGTCTTAAATCATGATCAGGCAATCAACATTAAACCAAACAATTACAAATCTCAACTAACAAAATATGAATTTCAATCCTCCGCTTACACTTTTATCTCCTGATATCACTACAAAAAAAATCAATAAAATCAATTAACAACCCTAACACATCAATTATGAAACACGATTTTTTACTTCGATTAAAACACCTGTGTTTACTCCCGATGCTCTTTTTGCTGCTGATGGCAATGAGTATGGTGGGAACGGCGCAAACGTTAACACTTGACCAGGCTGACATGGACTATGCTCCCGGCGAAACCGTATATATTACGGGTAGCGATTTTGAGCCAGGCGAAACAGTCTCCTTGACCATCTCGCACATTGAACCTGGATTACCACTCATTTACCATGAACATACCGTTTTTTACGCAACGACCAATGAAGAAGGCAGTTTTAATGCCAGTTGGTATGTGAACGATGTGGAACTCAACACAACGCTACTGCTTACTGCTGAGGGCGATATGGGAAGTTTGGTAAGTACGGTATTTACGGATGCAGTTTCCGTAACTCCATTTAATATCGGAGTGCAAACAGGCGTATTGACTGCCGGGAATCCTGGCACTGTAACTTATAGTTGTAGTGTAAAAACAACAGGAAATCCAGATGGTGCGACCGTTAATCTTGCTATTACAGGATTACCTACAGGCGTTACTTTTTCCCCATCCTCTTTTTTTACGGAAAAAAATGAAACAAAAACGTTTACTCTTTCACTTAGCACTACTACTGCAACACCGAATGGTATATATTCCTTTTCAGTCAGCGCAAGCGGAACTGATATAACAACCGCTAATCAAACCGGAACCTTAACAATAGGGGCTTGTACCCAACCCAATAATACAACTACAGGTTTTACTGGCAGTCCAATCTGTGCTGGCGAGAATGGCATCCTAACTTTTGATGCAGATAACACTGGATTTGCAGGACCTTATACTATTGTTTATACAGACGGTACAACCAGTTGGACTCAATCAATTTCCACTGCTGCTTCTACCCCTTTTAATGTAGCTGTAAATCCAACTTCAAATACAACGTATACATTGGTAAAAATTACCAATGCAATAGGATGCGAAAGAACTGCCAGTTTTGGAAAAACAACTGCACAAATTTTAGTTAAGCCTTTGCCAGTCGGTTCTGCCTCGCCGCAAACCATTTGCAGCGGAACAGCCACGAGCATAGCATTATCATCTACGATTGCCAGCTCCACCTTTACATGGACCGCAGCACAACAATCGGGTGCAACCATTACAGGTTTTGTTGACGGTTCCGGCACCACTATTGCGCAAACATTAACTAATACCGGCAACACTTTGGCAGGAGTGGTAAGATATACTGTTATACCAACCTCTCCTGCCGGTTGTGCAGGCGCGTCGTTTACAGTTGATGTAACCGTAAATTCAACACCAGCCATTACAACCCAGCCAACTGCGCAAACAGTTACTTATGGAGATGATGCAACATTTACAGCTGCAGCCAGCGGAACACCTGCACCAACTTACCAATGGCAGGTAAATACAGGAAGTGACTGGACTGATGTGCCAAGTGCAACTTCCTCAACACTAACAGTTGTTAAACCAACGGTTGCAATGAGTGGTTATCAATATCAATGTGTTGCAACAAATACTTGTGGTACTGCAACCAGTAATGGTGCAACGTTAACAGTAAATCAACTGCAACTGACCGTTGCCGATCCAACACTGACAAAAACCAAAACTTTCGATGGAAACACAACCGCTGCTGTTACCGCCGGTGATCTTGTAAATGT
>DPRM01000145.1 GCA_003537645.1 Prolixibacteraceae bacterium | reverse complement strand
GAGCTTTGGCAAATACCAACTCCACTTATAACGATGAACCTTCGACGCCATTTGAGTCGAATACTTTTCAGCAACAAAAAAAGCAAATCACAGGTACTGTTGTTGATACAGATGGAAATCCAATTCCAGGTATTTCAGTAGTTGTAAAGGGAACTTCTATAGGAATTACAACTGGTATGAACGGAGAATTTCAACTCGAAATACCAGCTGATGCACAAACTTTGGTGTTTTCTTTTGTTGGAATGAAAACACAGGAAATTGCTGTTTCAGGCCAAACAGTTTTTAATGTTACAATGGAAGATGAAACAATTGGCCTGGGAGAAGTTGTTGCTATCGGATATGGAAGCCAGCAAAAGAAAGACATTACTGGCGCAGTTGGTTCGGTGCAAAGCGCTGATTTTAACAAGGGTGTTGTAAACTCTCCGGGTCAACTTTTACAGGGAAAAGTTTCGGGTGTTAATGTTACTTCGTCAAGCGGTGCACCCGGTAGCGGACAGTTGATAACCATTCGCGGACAAGGAAGTATCCGTCAGGGAACCGGACCGCTGTTTGTTGTTGACGGCTTTCCGATCGGTCTCGACGGAACCGGTTCAGGAACAAGTGCAATGAACTTTTTAAATCCCGATGACATTGAATCGATGGACGTGTTGAAAGATGCTTCAGCAACTGCAATTTACGGTTCAAGAGGTGCAAATGGGGTAATTTTAATCACCACAAAAAAAGGAAAATCAGGAGTTTCGCAGGTAACTGTTAACTCAAATTTTGGAGTGTCAAATATGGCCAGTAAAATTCCGGTTTTCAGCGCCGATGAATTTCGTAAACAGGTTGTTGCAATTGGCGGAAAGCTAGAGGACCGCGGAAGCAGCACCGATTGGCAGGATGAATTAACAAGAACAGCAATCACCTATGATCAGAACCTGATAATGCAGGGAGGAACCGATAAGCTTACTTATCGTGCATCTGTTGGATATTTGGATCAGGAAGGGATTGTAATTAATACTGGAATAAAAAGATATAGTGGCAGGGTAAATGCAACACAGAAACTGATGGATGGAAGATTGAATATTGATTTCACATTGAATTCAACAATCGAGAAAAGTGAGAATGCAATAATGAGTACGCTGGTTTCAGAAATGCTGGATTTTAATCCAACTTATCCGGCACGCGATGAAAATGGTAATCCTGCAAAATACCCTGATTTAACAAACCCTCTTATTCATGCTGACCTTTACAAGGATTTTGGGGAAAGCCGCAGAGTAATTTTCAATATTGCGCCTTCTTTTGAAATTATTGACGGGTTGGTTTATAAGCTGAATTTTGGGTATGAAAACCGGTCGGGCGAAATGGATCACCAGGATATGCCAAATGCCGATCCTTTTGAAGAAGGAAGACTGGCCCAGGATTATTCAAATGGTGAGAACACCCTGATTGAAAACTATTTAACTTATGATTTTGAAATTGATAATCATAATTTTACTTTATTGGGAGGTTATTCATACCAGAAAAATTATGATCGTTACAGAAGCTGGAATATCGACAACTTCGCTGACAATGGAATTGAACCTCGTTATAATCCCGGATTAGGGCAGAAACTTACTCTTGTTGATAATCAGCCTTCAGGATGGGCTCGCATAAATGAATTGCAATCCTTTTTCGGAAGGGCAAATTACAGTTACATGGGGAAATATATGTTAACTGCAACAGTAAGAGCCGATGGTTCTTCAAAATTCGGTGAAAACAATAAATATGGTGTATTCCCCTCATTTGCAGCCGGCTGGAGGATTTCAGAAGAGTCATTCATGGAATCACTGCCTTTCAGCAACCTAAAACTCAGGGCAGGTTGGGGACAAACCGGTAACCAGGAAATACCGCCAAAAATTACACAGGCATTATACACAACAAGAGTTTCCGGAACAACAAGTTATCCGCTCGATAACTCAGGAGTTTATCCTGCAGGTACAACCTTTACAAGGCTCGCAAATCCTGACATTCAGTGGGAGGTATCAACACAAACAAACGTTGGACTTGATTTTGGATTATTTAATGGTGCACTTTCAGGAACTATTGACTATTTCAATAAAGTTTCAAACAATATTTTGCTGGAGGTAGTTCCATCCGACCCAATTCAACCTGCAACAACGTACTGGACCAATGTTAAAGATATGAACATTACAAATAAAGGTTTGGAATTGGCATTGGATTATCAGTACAGAAATGCAAACGGATTTTCGTATTCGGTTGGAGGTAATGTGGCATTTATAGATAATGTTGTCGAGGATTCACCATTTACAATTCTTGCAACCGGATCCGCTGAAGGTTCTGGTCTTACAGGTGCCACAATAAACGGGTTGATAAACGGATATCCAATCGGGACATTTTATATGCAGGACTTCCTGGGGATAGGTGAAGACGGGTTATCAGAATTTGCAGAATCAGAAGATGGAGGTCGTATGGTAGTCGGCCATGCTTTGCCGGATGTAACTTACAATTTCTATTTCAACCTGAAATATAAAGGATTTGATTTCTCTGCCAATTTCAACGGCGTATCAGGAAATATGATTTACAACAATACAGCAATGAATAAATTTTATAAGGCAAAACTGGCCAATTCATTAAATACAACTGATAAAGCCATTGAATATCCAGCTGAAAGTATAATAAATTCATCATCCGTTTCAACTCGATACCTTGAAGAAGGATCTTTCCTTCGCTTAAATAATGCTACGCTAGGTTATAATTTTGATACAAAATCAGTGAACTGGATTCAAAATCTTCGTTTATCATTAACAGGTCAGAATTTATTCGTAATAACCAAATACTCAGGTTTTGACCCTGAGGTAAACCAGGATCGTTCTATGAATGGAATACAATCTTATGGAATAGATTTGAATGGATATCCAAAAGCCAGAACATTTGTTTTTGGAATTAATGTAACGTTTTAATTAATTGATAATGAAAATTGAAATGAAAAATACAATAAAATTTGCCATTCTGGCTTTTGTAATGCTGTTTAGCTGGAATTGCACCGATTTGGAAGAACAAATTCTGGACGAATCGTTATCAGGCGGGGCATCGGAAAGTGACCTTGTGAAAAACAGTGTGGCCCCTGTTTATGCATTGCTTCCTGATTTTTTTCTGCACACAAAATATTTTGCAGTTCAGCAAATTTCATCTGATGAAGCAATTCTTCCCTATCGTGGTGGAAGAGACTGGGGTGATAATGGTATTTATATTGAGTTGCACCAGCACACCTACACACCCGAACACAGAAATGTTCGCGACTGCTGGAATGGACTGACAACCATGATTTCAAGATCTGTTTCGGCAATAAATGTTTTAACGCCACTGGCAGAAACGGATACTGAAGCAAAAGTTTATTTAGCCGAAGTACGCGGATTACGTGCCTACTACAACATGATAACCTTAGATTTATGGGGGCTGGCATTTAAAAAAGACGATCCTAATGTTGTTTCCGAAATTTTACGTGGTGATGATGCAATAAATTATATAAAAAGTGAATTTGAAGCGGTTGTTGGAGATCTGAAAAATGATGTCGGACCGGGACGACTGACACAGTACGGTGTTTACGGACTGCTGGCACGACTTCATTTAAATGCTGCCGTATGGCGCGATCCGTATGCAACAAATTTCACATTTACTCCTGCTGATATGGATAAAGTGATTGAGTACAGCGATATGGTTATCAATTCAGGGCAATATGCTTTGTCAGCTGAATACTTTGCCATTTTTAATAACGACAACCATACAAACAAGGAATTGGTTTTCGCGGTAGATCAGCGTCCCGATTTGAACGGACATAACCGTATGTCGTACTTCTCCATGTCGGATAATTTTTACGGAAATCCTTTGCAACCCCGTGGAAACGGAACCGATGGCCCGGCAATTACACCCGATTTTTACGATTCGTGGGTAGAAGCAAACGGAACTACTGATCCGGCTGAAGCAGATGCAAGATTCTTTTGGGAGAGAATGATTATTCCTGCGGATTCGGCAATTGCTGCCACTGCTTTCGAAGTAAATCGTGGCATTTACCGTGGTCCGCAATACGGATTGTTAAATACTGGCCGGCAATTACCTTTCATTCAAACCGAAGATGGCCGTTATAAAATCGGCAAACTTCGCGATTGGAGAAGAGCAGAGGAAAATGCTTACGTTGATTTTATTAAACAGATTGATTTTACTGCTGAAGGCAGTAATTACAACACTGGCTACAGGGTTGAAAAATACCAGTGGAGCAAGGAATCAACAGATGGTAGAAACCGTGGAGAAGTCGATTTTTCAATTATTCGGTTGGCCGACCTGTATATGATGCGTGCCGAAGCAAAATTAAGAAAATCTGATGCTGCAGGAGCACTTGCTGATGTTAACCTGGTTAGAGCTTCCAGAACTGCAAGACCTGCCGTTACTCCAAAACCTCTGACGCAAATGAATACTGATATTCTTTTCCGCGAACGTGGATTTGAATTTTACTGGGAACATCAAAGAAGAACCGATATGATCCGTTTTGGAAAATACGAAGGAACATGGACTGAAAAAACCAATAGTGATGTTAAAAAACGGTTGTTTCCAATTCCTCAAACTGCAATCGACGGAGCTTCTGATAACGAAGGTTATCTGGTTCAAAATTCAGGCTATTAAAAAAACT
This sequence comes from Prolixibacteraceae bacterium, assembly GCA_003537645.1. Classification (GTDB taxonomy): domain Bacteria; phylum Bacteroidota; class Bacteroidia; order Bacteroidales; family Prolixibacteraceae; genus Aquipluma. The sequence continues at coordinate 452 of DPRM01000145.1, read as the reverse complement.
ATTTTTAATATTGAATGATTTGGATAATTATATGGGAAAGATCAAATTCTTTCCCATATTTTTTCCCTTTAATTTAATTCTGACAAAAAAAATGAAAACCATACTTTCAATATTTGTATTTCTGGTTATTTTTTCCTGTACAAATACGTCATCCAATAAAAAATCAAATTCCGGGAATTCAGTTCAACTGAAAATTGCCGCATGGAATGTTGAATACAGTAAAAATGCAAGTGCAGCAGAAATTGGAGAAGTACTCAAACCATTTGGTTTCGATGTAGTTTGCTTTTCAGAAGCGCCCGGAGGAAACTGGACAAAAGAGGTTGGTGAAACTATGGGATTAAACTATGTGATTGTTGGAAAGTATTCTACAGCCGGACACGAAGACAAATATAAAACCATAGCAAGTCGAACTCCATTGTATGATTATGAAGAAGTTTTAATGGCCGACACGT
>DPRM01000010.1 GCA_003537645.1 Prolixibacteraceae bacterium | reverse complement strand
TCCCTGATTTCGCCCAATGGTTTTGCAAGGCTCTCTTTTTCACGCCCGCCTTCAAGTTTTACAAGAATTTGTTCGGCACGTTTAATCACCGATTTTGGCATTCCTGCCATTCCTGCCACGTGAATCCCGAAACTGTGATTGCTGCCGCCGCGAACCAGTTTGCGCAGAAAAATGACTTTATTCCCAACTTCCTTTATCGAAACATTAAAGTTTTTTACCCGCGGAAATGCACCTTCCATTTCATTGAGTTCGTGGTAATGTGTGGCAAAAAGCGTTTTGGCTTTTGCAACGGCGTGTTCGTGCAGGTATTCCACCACCGACCAGGCAATTGAAATTCCATCGTAGGTTGAGGTTCCGCGGCCCAGTTCGTCAAACAAAATAAGGCTTCTGTCCGACACATTGTTCAAAATGCTGGCGGCTTCAATCATTTCTACCATAAATGTAGATTCACCAAGCGAAATATTGTCCGACGCACCAACGCGGGTGAAAATTTTATCGACATACCCTATTTCGGCTACCTCGGCCGGAACAAACGACCCGATTTGCGCCAACAAAACAATAAGTGCAGTTTGCCTCAGCAATGCCGATTTACCGGCCATATTGGGCCCGGTGATGATAATAATTTGCTGGTCATCCTGGTCGAGCAGAACATCGTTGGCGATGTACGATTCGCCAATGGGGAGTTGCTGTTCAATCACCGGGTGACGGCCATTTTTTATTTTGATGGTGGTCGAATCGTTAATTTCGGGACGGAAATAACCATAAGTTGAGGCACAGGCTGAAAACGATAAAAGACAATCGATTTGTGCCAATATATTTGAATTGAGTTGAATAGCGCCAACATATTCCGAAAGCGCCAGCACCAGCTCGTTAAAAATCCGAGTTTCGAGTTCCAGTATTTTTTCTTCGGCACCCAGGATTTTTGTTTCGTACTCTTTCAACTCTTCAGTAATGTACCGTTCGGCGCTCACCAGTGTTTGTTTTCGAATCCAGTCGGTGGGAACCTTGTCTTTGTGGGTATTCCGCACTTCTATATAATACCCGAAAACATTATTGAAACTGATTTTCAGCGACGGGATTCCACATCGTTCGCTTTCGCGCTTTTGTATTTTGGCCAAAAAATCTTTTCCGGAGTACGCAATTTCGCGCAGGTCGTCGAGGTCTTCTGAAATTCCGTGGGCAATTACACGGCCTTTGCTGAGTGCCACGGGCGGATCAACGATAATCTCACGGTGAATTTTTTCGCGGATGAGGTCGCAGGTATTTAACTGTTCAGCAAAACGGTTCAGCGCCACGTTTTCAACGCTGGCACATGATTGTTTGATGGGCGATATGGCATTCAGCGCATTTTTCACCTGCACCACTTCGCGTGGGTTGATTCTTCCAACGGCCACTTTCGAAATCAGTCGTTCCAAATCACCAATCTGCCGCAAATGTTCTTCAATATTCTCCCTCACATCAGGGTATTTCAGAAACAGTTCAACCACATCGAGCCGTTTGTTGATGGGTTCGATATCTTTCAGCGGCAACGCCATCCAGCGTTTCAGCAAACGCGAACCCATGGGCGAAATGGTTTTATCAATTACGTCAATCAGCGATTTGCCGTTTTCGTGAATCGGGTTAAAGAGTTCGAGATTACGGATGGTAAATCTATCGAGCCAAACAAAATGATCTTCCTCAATGCGGCTCAAACCCGCAATGTGCGTAAGTTTCCTGTGTTGTGTAATATCGAGGTAATGCAAAATTGCCCCCGAAGCAATAACTGCCAGCGGCATTCCGTCAACGCCAAAACCTTTCAGCGATTTGGTTTCGAAATGGCGGGTCAGCCTGTCGGTGGCAGCATCTTCGGTGTAAACCCAGTCTTCGAGGTTAAATGTGTAATATTTTGGCCCGAAAATTTCGGTGAATTCCTTGCCACGGCCCCGCTGAAAAAGCACTTCTTTTGGTTGTAACGAACTGAGCAACTTGTCGATGTATTCAAATTTTCCCTGGGCTGTGAGAAATTCACCAGTCGAAATATCAAGAAAGGCAGCCCCGGCCATTTTTTTATCGAAATGAACCGAAGCCAGGAAATTGTTTTCGCGGTTTTCGAGAATATTATCGTTGATGGAAACACCCGGAGTTACCATTTCGGTAATACCCCGTTTTACAATGGTTTTGGTGAGTTTCGGGTCTTCAAGTTGCTCGCAAATGGCTACCCGCTGGCCAGCACGCACCAGTTTTGGAAGATAGGTGTCGAGCGCGTGATACGGAAATCCGGCCAGTTCAACATAACTGGCTGCACCGTTGGCACGACGGGTAAGCGTGATTCCGAGAATGCCCGATACTTTGATGGCGTCGTCGCCAAACGTTTCATAAAAATCGCCAACCCTGAAAAGCAGCACCGCATCCGGATGTTTTTCCTTGATTTGGTAATACTGCTTCATCAGCGGCGTTTCAAAATATTTTTTTGTTTCGCTCATGGTGAGCAAAGATAAATTTTTAGCCGGAGGAGGGATAGATGAGAAGGAAGAAAGTTGTGGAAGAAGTTGTCATTGTTGTCAGGTTATCGTAGTTGTTAACGTTGAAAGTTCTTTTTGTTGTCGTGGTTGTTTTTATTAATAACAATGACAACCACGACAACCTTTGTTCGCCAGCTTTTTTATCGCCACCCACCGAGAATAGCGCCCATGACCACATAAATCACAACATTGTAAC
>DPRM01000109.1 GCA_003537645.1 Prolixibacteraceae bacterium | reverse complement strand
GAAGCAGATGCAAGATTTTTCTGGGAAAGAATGATTATTCCGGCTGATTCGGCAATCTCTGCCAGCGCTTTCGAAGTAAATCGGGGCATTTACCGTGGCCCGCAATACGGATTGCTGAATACAGGCAGACAATTACCTTTTATTCAAACCGAAGATGGTCGGTATAAAATTGGCAAACTGCGCGACTGGAGAAGGGCTGAGGAAAATGCTTATGTTGATTTTATTAAACAGATTGATTTTACAGCCGAAGGAAGTAATTACAACACAGGTTACAGGGTTGAAAAATACCAGTGGAGCAAGGAATCTACTGACGGCAGGAACCGTGGGGAAGCCGATTTTTCAATAATTCGCTTGGCCGATCTGTATATGATGCGTGCCGAAGCAAAATTGCGAAAAGGGGATGCGTCAGGTGCTTTGGCTGATGTAAATACAGTAAGAGCTTCAAGAACTGCAAGGCCAGCCGTTACTCCAAAACCACTTACCCAAATGAATGCTGATATTCTTTTCCGCGAACGTGGATTTGAATTTTACTGGGAGCACCAAAGAAGAACCGATATGATCCGTTTTGGAAAATACGAAGGAACATGGACTGAAAAAACAAACAATGATGTCAAAAAACGTCTGTTTCCAATTCCACAAACTGCAATCGACGGAGCTTCTGATAACGAAGGCTATTTGGTTCAAAATTCAGGATACTAAAAAATTAGCTTAAATGGATTTGTTGATAATATGGGAAAGAATGAACTCTTTCCCATATTTTTTAAAATATATCAAAACTGAAAAACGATTGAAAAAGCGCTAATACCGTTGGTTTTTAAAGAGTGTCTTTGTGCACAAAATATTGGTGGAAAATGTGTTGTGAAAATGTTGTCCCGTCCCGGATGGGATGGAATTCCTGCCTTTGCTTTTTGTGGCTACCCATATTCAATCCCTGACGGGATATCTTTGTTTTACTGATTACGCTGGTTGGCAGTTCAAACTTCGCACGTGAAAAGTTTCCGTTCCCTTTAACCTGTCAACGTCTTTAGACTTGACAGCGTTTGTTCTGTCTCGGTTTTGTTTATTTTTCAGGATAGAAATAGTCAATCCATTGCTGATAAGTGTCCTGGGCAGAAAGGCAGGTATCAGTCAAATAACCCGGTACCCGTTCAAATTCTTTCAACCCGCGGTAATAAAATTGTTTGTGACTTTCGTCGATGATAAAGGGCAAGATATTGTTTTTCAAACATTCACGGAACATAATCAAACGCCCCACCCTTCCGTTTCCATCCTGAAACGGGTGAATCTTTTCAAACCTGTAATGATATTCCACAACTGTATCAAAGGTTATGTTTTTCGGGTTGTCATACCATTCGTTTAGCTGGTTGACTTCTGTTTCCACGTTTTCGGGTTTTGTGGTTCTTTCGCCACCAACTTCGTTCGGAAGTTTTTTCCAGTCACCTATGGCAAACCAGGGTTTCAGTGCATCAGAAGTACCCGATTTCAAAATCCGGTGAAAGGTTTTAATGATTTCAGCCGACAAAGGCAGGTGCAGTGTGTCCAACAAATAATCGAAAGCCACAAAGTGATTGGTTGTTTCAATAATGTCGTCCACAGGAACGGCTTCCTCTTCTTTGAATCCAATGGTGCGGGTTTCGAAAATATACCGGGTTTGTTCTTCACTGATGCGGCTGCCCTCAATACGGTTCGAATTATAGGTAAGACTTACCTGTGTTTTGTCGTAAAGCCCTCCATGAAACCGGTTTTGTTTTTCTTCCTTTAGTTTATCGGCAAGAGATTTCTCCATTTCAATCGTTTCTGTTGGGTTAAAAGTAAGCAATTTTCATATGTAAAAATGCATTGAACCTGTCAACGGCTTTAGATTTGAAAGCGTTTGTCAGATAATATCTGATTATATTCTGTAACTCAAATTAAAANNGAAAATGTGTTGTGAAAATGTTGTCCCGTCCCGGATGGGACGAAATTCCTGCCTTTGCTTATTGTTGCTACCCACATTTAATCCGGCATTATTATGCTGTCAGATTCTTAAAAATAAAGAAGCTATTTCACCAATCGAATTCCATCTGAATCAAACGTTATCAAACGTTTCTTGTACAAATTGCCGATTGCCTTTTTGAAGTTCTTTTTGCTGATGCCGAACATTGCGTTTATCATGTCGGGCGAAGTTTTATCCGANNTAAGCTGTAATTCTTTGTCCGGGCGAAAGTTGCTGATACAACTGGTTTTTATATAACATTCCCCAATGTTCGTTGTTTACTATTGCTTTGAAACCAAGGTCGGTTTCCTCGGCAATCAACAATTCAACTTCATCTCCATGTTCGTATTCAGGCGGAGTGTTGTCAATATATTTATCGAGTTTTGCCGAAGCCGCAATGCGTTTTGTTAACATATCGACAAAAACATGTACGAGGTAATTTCGTCCTTCCACCATATCGGCTTTTTGTTCGCGAAATGGTACAAGTAAATCTTTGGGCAGCCCCCAATCTAGAAACGCGCCAAATTTACTGACCGAAACAACTTTTAAAAAGGCAAACCCGCCAACCATAACAAATGGTTTTTCGGTAGTTGCCACCAAACGGTCTTCGGAATCGGAATAAACAAAAACATCAGCCCAACCGGTACTTCTCACCTCATCGGTTATAAATTTATGGGGCATTAATATTTCGCCAAGTTCACGCCCATCCAGATACAAACCGTTATCCGTTTC
>DPRM01000066.1 GCA_003537645.1 Prolixibacteraceae bacterium | reverse complement strand
CTTCCACACTTTTTTCGCCTTGCGAGAGCATTTCAATTATTTCTAAACGATTGGGATTGGATATGGCTTTGAGCATTTTGGCCAGCCCATCGTACATGGCATCTTTAAATTCGCGTCCTTTCATTTTTATTTGGTTAAAATGATTCTGCGAATATAGAAAAGTTATTCAAGTATTCAATAAATATATTGAATACTTGAATAAAAATTTTTGATCTACTTCAATATCGAAATCCCATTTTGTTTCACAATGGTTGCAACTACATTATTTTCCCTTTGACTTTTTAAAAAGCTTCTTCCAATAGGTGTTTTGTAACCCTAAGAAATATAAAAGGTAAGCAGTAAGGGTCTTTGAAACTGTTGTGAACAGCCGGATTGTTGCTTGCATTTTGTAAATTGGCTATAGTGGTTCGTTCAAATATTTTGGCGGTTATTTGTTTGCGCAAATCTCGTACGCCTATTGTATGCGTAGCAACTGATTTGGCGTAAAAAAGCTTGGCTTCGGGACTTTTCAGTGGTAATAGTATTAAAAAATGAGACCAGCTCAATTGTCGTGACAGTGTAGCGACAATCTCTTTATCGGTAAACTGCTCTGCAAACTGGAGCATCCTGCGTAAATTTTTTTCTTCGAAATTTCTGCCATATTTCTCGGTTAATTGTCGTGACAGTGTAACGACAATCTGCTTTCCGTAATCCGCACGTTTGTTTTGCAGTATGCTTTGATTAATACGATTGCCAATATACCAAAAAAGCATAGTCAAGGTACTATTGGCTTGCACTACCAGTTGCTGCTGACTTTGCTCTATAAGTTGAGAAATCTCATCATACAAAGCTTTTCCAATTTGTGTCATATCTTTCATTTTTGTCATTTATTAAATAATTTATTCAAGTTATACGTTTAACCAATTAATAAAAATCTGGAATAATTTATATGCTACTGCTATAGTTCCGGATTTCCAAAGTTTACACGCAGGTTTGGGAAACAATCTAAAATATTCAAACATCATCTACCCTTTCCTCACTACCAAATGTGCAAGACCCGGATCATTCAGAAGCCGCTCCATTTCCGACTGGATAATATCCTGCACATCCTGTTTTATCTGAAGATAGTTGCGTTGCACCATTGTATTGTCCAGCTTGCGGATAACCTGAATATCCTTGTAACTGTCCTGTTCCTTTTTCAGGGCTGCATGATCGTTCAATATCTCACAATGGAAAGTTTTCAGGTCGATTTTACAGTCCGGATCATCGGCTACCATTCCGACAAACTCCCCGGAACTGAGTGCAGAAATTTTAGAGGGTGGTACAGCAGATTCCAATTGTTTGGAACGGCTGATTGAAGTATCAGAAGCGTTAATGGAAAGGCTTTCACGATCCTGCATAATCTTGCCAAATCGCTCAGATAATTGCTTGGCGGTATCGCCTGTAACCTGCCCACTAACTATGTTTCCGGTGATATTCATGATTACATCTGCCTGTTCCCGACCATAGTCTTTACGAAGCTGACTGAAGTCCTGAATACCCAGACAGGTCGCCACCTTGTTGCTTCTTGCCGTAGCGATCAGGCTATCCATATTATTCAGGTAAATGGTCGGGAACTCATCAAAAATAAGGCTGCTCTTTTGTTTACCTTTCTTGTTCACCAACTTCACTAAACGGGTCACATAGAGAGATAGTACCGCCCCATAAATCTGTATCTTTTGAGGATTATTACCCATGCAGACAATCTTCGGATCATCTGGATTATTAATGTCCAATGTAAAGTCGTTGCCGGATAAAACGTAGTACAATTGTGGCGAAGAAAGCCTGGCCATGGCCACTTTTGCAGCAGCAATCTGGCCTTCCAATTGCTCCATCACATCATTCAGGTAAGCATTCACAAAAGGGTTGATTAATACCTCAATTTCTTTCTCCGTCCGGAGTAGCGTAAACAGGCTGTCATAGTCCACTTGCATCAGTTCAATAACGTGTGGCAGAGTGCAAAATTCACCGTCCTTATACTTTCTTAAATACCATATCACCGCCGTCAGAAAATTGATTGGCGATTCGACAAAGAAGTCTCCCTGGCGCTTGATCCATTCCCTATTCAATCCCATCAGAATGGTACGTGCAGATTCGGCAGCATCGGTAATGTCGGTCATGGCCGATGGTTCCAAGGGATTGCAGCGGTGACTGCGGGTCAGGTCGTCAAAATTGATCACATAAAATGCAGGTGGTTTTGGATATCTATGCTTGTTTTTCAGCCATGTATTGTAGGTAATTCTGGAAAGGTCATCAAACTTAAAATCGTACACAAACATAGTAAAGCCTTTACGGATATGTTGAGTAATGATGTGGCGTATCACGAAGTAAGATTTACCAGAACCGGGCGTCCCCAATACCATTACTCCCCGAAAAGGGTTAATAATATTGATCCAACTACTGCGGGTTTTATCCTTTAATCGGTAACGGGCAGGCAGATTAATGGAATATTCATTCTCCAGCAAGCGTTCTTCCTGTGGAAACGTCTCGTTTTCTTTATTGAAAATATCTTTATTGTTGAGCTTGTTACTGATAATCCTCGATAACAATGTACCGCCCGATAGACAGAGCAAAAAGCCAATGGAAGTAATGCCGATATACACCATTGCCACTTCAGTTGTTTTTATTTTCACCAGCAAGGCCAGATAACTTGTAAAATAAATCAGTAGTCCGGTAGTGATATAAGCAAAGGCCGTATTATGATCCAGCTTTTCGTTTTTACGACCTCTTGCGCCAATCAGGGAGATAAACAGAAAGCCCAAAGCGATGAGCTTGGATTTATGAAAGTTTCCGAACAATCCCGTTCTGTAAATATTGCCCAATAAGCGGTCACTCAGCGTGCTGCTCAATCCCCACTCCTGAAAAGCAGCATAGCAGTAATAATAAAAATGGATCACTAATATTATAATGCTAATCAGCCTGGTCATATCCAGAATTTTCCTCATCGCTTGTTCGTTCTCCCCGGTCTGCATTG
>DPRM01000002.1 GCA_003537645.1 Prolixibacteraceae bacterium | reverse complement strand
ATTTACCTTCAATCAGGTCGATGGCAGGAATGATTTCTATTTTATTTGCCATTTTTATTTTTTATAGATATCGCCTCTGAATCCTGCTGTTATTACAAGAATCAATAATTCTGACTCTTTTACCTGATAAATTATCCTGATTTTACCCGAACGTAATCTGAAAACACCCTCCTCTCCTTTCATCTTTTTAATGTCGAGACGGGGATGGGTAAAAGGATTTTCGGTTAAAAGATTCAACTTTGTTTTTATGATTTTTTTCTCCGAAACACTGCGCGACTGTATAAATTTCAATGCTTCTTTATGAATTTTCAGCGAATACATTAAATATTGTCTTTCACATTGTTCCAATCCTCGAAATCGCTAAAGTCGCCCTTATTCAATTTATCCTGAACAGAATAGAAAGCCTCAGACTCCTCGACAGTCAAAAAATCAGGGTCCTCCTCAAGAATCCTGAAACTCCCTTTTGGCAGCTTTTTCAGCAATTCTTTGAAAGTGCCGTAAACCTGGTCGGATATGTCGATAGTAATTGACTTCATCTTTTAAATCTTGATAATGGCAAAGTTAACACAGTCTAATTATCTTCCAAAATCATTTTCAATACAGCCTGCGCGGTAATTTCGCGGTTGGCAGCTTCGGAAATCACAATCGAATTTTTACTGTCGATTACACCGTCGGTAACAATCACATTGCGGCGAACCGGCAAACAGTGCATAAATTTTGCCTCGTTGGTCAGTGCCATTTTTTCTTCATTGACAGTCCAGCCAAAATCCTTGGAAAGTATCTGTCCGTAACTTTTGTACGATGACCAGTTTTTCGCATAAATAAAATCGGCGCCCTCGAAAGCTTTTTTCTGGTCGTACTCCACTTTTATATCGCCCATAAATTCGGGTGCCAATTCGTACCCTTCGGGGTGGGTAACCACCAGTTCATAATCGGTTTTGCGCATCCATTCCACAAACGAATTGGCCACCGCCTGCGGCAGCGCTTTCGGGTGAGGTGCCCACGTCAACACCACTTTTGGGCGTTCCTTTGTTTTGTGTTCCTCAATGGTCAGCAAATCGGCAAAACTCTGCAACGGGTGACGGGTGGCACCTTCCATGCTTACAACCGGCACACCGGAATATTGAATAAACTGGTTCAGAATTTTTTCCGAGTAGTCATCCTCACGACTTTTAAACTTTGCAAATGCGCGAACCCCGATAATATCGCAATACGAGCCTATTACAGGAATCGCTTCGAGCAGGTGTTCGGGTTTGTCGCCGTCCATTACCACGCCTAATTCCGACTCCATTTGCCAGCTTTCTTCGCCAACATTCAGCACCATCGTATTCATTCCCAGGTTTTGTGCGGCTTTTTGGGTACTGAGCCTTGTTCGCAAACTCGAATTAAAAAATATCAGCACCATGGTTTTGTTTTTACCAAGATGTTGGTAAGCAAAACGGTTTTTCTTAACATCGGCAGCCACTTCGAGCGCCTTTTTTAAATCGGGGATGTCGTAAACTGATGTGAAATGTCTCATTTTTAAAAAGTTTGAAGTCGGAAGTCCGAAGACCGGAGTCTACATTCTGTAACTTATATTATTTATCTTGTTTTCTCTTCTCTTTTCCTATTTCGGTCGCACCTGACCGTCGCCTTCCACAATCCATTTGTAGCTAGTGAGTTCTTCGAGCGCCATCGGGCCGCGGGCATGTAGTTTCTGCGTGCTGATGCCAATTTCAGCTCCAAGACCGAATTGTGCACCATCGGTAAAAGCAGTTGAAGCGTTGGAATAAACAGCGGCTGCATCCACCATTTTTCTGAATTTCACAATTCTTTCAGCATCTTCCGAAATAATAGCCTCGCTGTGTTTCGACCCGTATTTGTTGATATGGTCGATGGCATCGTAAATACAATCCACTGTTTTTACGGCCATTTTCAGCGAGAGGAACTCGGTGCCAAAAGATGCTTCGGTGGCAGGGAACAGTAGTTCTGCCGGATAATTTACTTTCAGTTTTGAATAAGCAAATTCGTCGGCATAAATAATCACCTTTTCAGTTGCCAGTTTTTCAGTCAGTTGCGGCAAATCGGCTAGCCTGCTTTCGTGAATCACCAGACAATCGAGAGCATTGCAAACCGAGGGACGGCGGGTTTTGGCGTTGAAAATGATTTCGGCTCCCTTTTTCAAATCTCCAAATTTATCAAAGTAAGTATGGCAAATGCCGGCGCCCGTTTCGATGACAGGTATCCGTGCATTTTCGCGCACAAAATCAATCAAACCCTGACTGCCACGCGGGATAATCAGGTCGATGTAGCCATGTGCATGCAGCATTTCGTGGGTTTCCTCGCGGCCAGCCGGTAAAATTGTCACCGTATTTTCGTTGATGTTCCACTTTTTCAGCACTTTCTGAATCACCGAAACAATGGCTGAATTCGAATCGATGGCATCACTGCCTCCCTTTAAAACACAGGCATTCCCCGATTTCAGACAAAGGGCAAAAACATCGAAAGTTACATTGGGACGTGCTTCGTAAATAATACCGATTACGCCAAAAGGAACTGTCACTTTGGTGATTTTCATTCCGTTGGGGCGTTCTGTTTCCATCAGCACCCGTCCAACAGGATTGGGCAATCCGGCCACATTTTCAATGTCAGAAGCAATTCCGTCGATTCTATCTTTGGTGAGTTTCAAACGGTCGTATTTCGGGTCGGTGGTGTCCATTCTTTCCAAATCCTTTTTG
>DPRM01000079.1 GCA_003537645.1 Prolixibacteraceae bacterium | reverse complement strand
TGTGAAGATGGATTTTTATTTTTCCTGAAAATTTTTTAAATCAACGACATGCATAAAACAACAAAAACCAAAATCAAGAAATGTACAACCTGTAAAGGTGCGGGAAAAATCAGGGTTTGCAATGAACATGAGCTACATAACCTGGATATCGCAGACTGCCCGGACTGTTGGGGAGAAGGGAGTACAATTATGGTTAAAACAATAGAATACTTCAGGAAAACAAATGAATTGACAGGATCATTAATACGTTGAACTTATGACACAATCAGAATTTTTAGCCGGAAGCAAACAATTGCTTGTCAGCATAATAAAAGCAGGTAATAGTTGCTGAAGCATTATAGAAGCAAGCTCCCATACACTTCTCCCTAAAAAAGAACTGAAAAACCTTGAATAAGCAATTTCAATAATTACAGATACTAACAGGATGAAGAATTATATCCAAAGAAAGAAGGAGGCTCTTTTCATCCTTTTTAATTCAAAATATAAAGCAACATGTACATTTAGAGAAACTTATAGAATGTCAAATTGATTAAACAACAGCAAAATCCATGAAAAAAGTTATTGCAATAAATTTGAAGGAAAACCGGGTTCTCACCACCCGCGAAACAGCAGAAAAACGAGGCTGGTGGTTTACCCACAACCTTGAAGTTACTATTTTGCCAGTTACAACTGCCATCCCTGAAATAAGCTTTGAACCAGAAATCGGCAATATAATGGAGANNTGAGCAAAAGGCAAACTTTAAAATTAGTTACCGCTTTTATTGCAAGACCCACTACAAACACCTGGTACTTACAAAGCCAATACGGAGAATGGCAATACAACACAACCGGAATGAAGTTTGTCCCTGTGGCTCAGGACAAAAATTCAAAAACTGCTGTATCCCGAAATTTGAACATAAACCACGACATTATTTTAACAGTCGGTTTATGGAAGATACCAAAATCGTCAAATCTCTTGAAATCTCGTTGAAATTATGAGCGCGCCAAAAGAATTTTATCACCAGAAGATTGGATTAGGGATGACAAGCATAACTGTCAAAAAACAATCCATCCATTTAATTCACCTGGTACACAATAAACGAGAGAACCCGCAACTAATAACAACCCGCTGCGGTACAACCCAGACCTCCGAAAAGATTAAAACCACCTATGACCAAAACGAGGTAACCTGTCGAAAATGCCTTAGATATGTAAACAACCCATACCAGGTATTAAGAAAGTATGGAAAGGTGAAAGTGCTTAAAAGCTTTTTTGTGGTTTTGTTGGCCGGCCATGGTTATGAGTTCGATATGGTTGCCTGCGCCGATACACCGGGAAAGTGGATAATAATTGCCGGCCGAAAAGGCGAGCCATATCTTATACGCAATATTACGGTCTTTAGTATGGCCGACCTTGGCTTTAAACTTCTTGCAATTATTGAAAAAGAATTTAAAAACTTCACCTATTTTATACCTTAAAATTTGGACAAATACACATGAAACAATCCTGGGAAACCGCCGAAAATAACCTACTGGATTTTAAAATACAACTGGAGGAACTGCACGACATGCTGTCGCAAAGCGTAAAGTTCAACCAGAAAAACGCAGTCCTTATTAAAGCATAGAAGAAAGTGCAGTCCTCGCTGAACGAAATGGATAAATTTATTACACCGGTCAAATCCATCGACGTAAAATCACCCTTGCTTAGTGATGCAGGCTTTCGGGCAGGCTGGAATTTTTGGAAAGAATACCTGCACGAACAGCACGGGATTTTTATGCGCTCCCGGGCAGAGCTCATGTCGCTTAAGCGCCTGATGGATATTTCTGAAAACAATGCGGCCATTGCAATATATTATCTCGAATTTGCCATAAGCAGGATGAAAAAAAACTTCTACAAAGTAAACGATGCCCCTGAACCTAAAAAACCGGTAAATACAGACACCGGCAAATTCGTGTTCAAACTTCCTGAAAAATACAAAACCAAACCGCGTGAGGCATTCGAAGGCCTTTGCAATTAAGAAATCAAAAACAATGAACCAGAAAAAAACGAATCCCATTTAATCATTATCCACCTCGGAAAGCTTGTACGGCAAAGTAACGCAACAGGCAGTGGAAGTTGAAGAAGCAGTCCTCAGGGCGCTGATGCTGGAGCGCGATGCCATATTCAAAGTTACACCTATCATTTCCGAAGAGTCCTTTTATAAGCAGGAACACCAGTTGATTTTTAAAACAATTAATGAATTAACCGATGCAGGGCAAAACATAGATTTACTCACCGTAAGCAGGAAAATTAAAGACAACGGAATCCTTGAACAGGTTGGAGGACCGGCCTATATCACATCCCTGACAAGGCACGTTGCATCCGCAGCCCACATCGAACAGCATGCCAGGATAATCGCCGAAAAATTCTTTTCCCGCGAGCTGATCCGCCATTGTACCCAACAGATCAATTTGGTATACCAGGACGACATTGACACCCTTGAAGCCCAATACAACTTATCCACACAGGAAATCGATGATCTGCTGGCCGGAAAATCAGGGATGAAGCACATTGCCAATATCCTCGATGAAACAAGGGCAGACCTGGAAACCCGCCAGGGAAAAGCAGCGCTTGGAGAAATACTGGTTGTTAATACCGGCCTAACAGATTTAAACGAACTGAACAACGGATGGCAGCAGGGTGAACTTGTTATTATCGCAGCGCGCCCAAGCATGGGCAAAACAGCAGTAGCACTTAACCTTTTTACAAAATCAGCCGCACAAAAGGGAAAGAAAGTTTGTGTATTTTCCCTCGAAATGGAAAACCTCAAACTTAGCAAACGCCTTATTTTAAGTTATGGCGGAATCGTCAGGAATAATTTTGAAAGGGGCACAATGACACAAGGGGACTGGTCGGCATACAACAGGGCAGACAAACAGCTTCGCGAGCTCCCCGTTTTTATTGATGATACCCCCGGTGTTGATACCCGCCACATCGGTTCAGTGGTTCGCAACAAAGTACGCAAAAACCAATGTGACCTCGTTGTAATAGACTATCTCCAGCTTATCGAATCAAAGTCGGGGCAGATAAATAAAACCCGCGAACGGGAAGTTGCTGAAATTTCAAGGGAATTAAAAAAAGTGGCAAAAGCAGCCGGAGTGCCCATTATTCTTTTGGCACAATTAAACCGCCAGATTGAAAACAGAGAAGACAAAACACCGCGCCTGGCCGACCTTCGCGAATCTGGGGTCATCGAGCAGGATGTAGATATTGTGATATTTCCGTGGCGCCCCGCATTTTATAATCCCGTCGCAACCGATGACAACGGAAACTCCCTTCGGGAGGGATGTAATGCTTTTTGAAATCGCCAAAAACAGGGACGGCAACATTGGCACCATCGTAGCACAGCACAATTCAGATTTAACACAGTTTCTTGACTACAACACCAAGCAACCCGAAACGGCAATTTTCTAAACCATTCTCATTCCAGCTATTTATTAACTGGTTATAATACCTGCTTTTTATGAAATTTTCCGGTCTGAATCTGAATAAAAATATCGCACAAATCAATAAAGTAGCCGAAGTCAAAGAATTCTTTACCGAACATTACGAAATCAAAGTCAATGAATTTGACCCCAACAAATCGCTTGTCTGGTCCAAATCCAAAATCTATTTCAACCCGATAAAATTTGACGATATCAGTTTGCATTTGCTGGAAGAAGGAATACAGGTTTCCGACAACATCCTGCGTAAAATACTCCACAGCCGCAACCAGGTAGCGAACTATAATCCAATAGTCGAATACTTTGAAAGCCTCAAAGGAGCTTACAGGGGGATAAACCATATCGATCTGTTGATGAGCCACCTGAAAGCCCGGGAGTTCCCGGATAAAAAGCATGGCTACTACCAAAATCGCCTTTATAGTTATATGAAAAAATGGTTTGTGGCAACCACAGCATGTGTCCTGGGATTGCAACCGAACGATGTCGCCATGGGCCTGATCCATGCTGAAGAAGGAATAGGTAAAAGTTATTTCTTTAACTTCATTGTGCCAAAACCCTGGATAACAGCCGGCAACAGTTCACGAAAAACAGTTGGCAAAGAATTGAAGAAGATATTTTTGTATATAAAATAATTCTGCGGAATCTG
>DPRM01000101.1 GCA_003537645.1 Prolixibacteraceae bacterium | reverse complement strand
AGCAAACCTCCGGTGCAAAAGCTGGTCGATCAGATTGCCGGAATATTTGTTCCGGTGGTGATGGCTATTTCTGTATTGACCTTTGCAACCTGGATGATTCTAGGTGGTGATAATGCTGTTTCACAAGCACTATTGGCAATGGTTTCAGTGCTTGTTATTGCCTGTCCGTGTGCGCTTGGACTTGCTACACCCACTGCCATTATGGTTGGCATGGGCAAGGGCGCCGAAAACGGAATCCTGATTAAAGATGCCGAAAGTCTTGAATTGGCGCACAAAGTGAACGTGATTATTCTCGATAAAACCGGTACCATTACAGAAGGCAAACCTGCAGTAACAGATATAGAATGGAATGTTTCCGGTGATAAAAAAACAGAACTGGAACAAATCCTTTTTACCATCGAGTCCCAATCAGAACATCCATTGGCCGAGGCTGTAACGGCTTCGTTGAAAACCAATTCAGGCAAACAAATTACCATCGATAAATTTGAGAGCATTACAGGAAAGGGAGTTGTGGCCAATTTTGGCGATCAAGTTTATCTGGTTGGCAATCAAAAATTGCTGGCCGATCATCAGGTAAATGTTCCGGAAGTAAGTTCTGCCAAAATAAAAACCTTGCAGAATGAAGCAAAAACAGTGGTGTGTTTTTCACGCGACACTGAACTCATGGCAATCATCGCGATTGCCGATAAAATTAAAGAGACATCGGCAAAAGCCATTGCTGACCTTCATAATCAAGGTATTGAGGTCTATATGCTTACCGGAGACAACGTACAAACAGCAAAAGCGGTGGCACAAAAAGTTGGTCTTAAAAACTTTAAAGCTGAAGTAATGCCTTCTGACAAGGCTGACTTTATTCAGGAATTACAGAAGCAAAGGAAAGTGGTGGCGATGGTTGGCGATGGCATCAACGATTCGCACGCGCTGGCTCAGGCTGATATGAGCATAGCCATGGGAAAAGGCTCGGACATTGCAATGGATGTGGCTAAGATGACCATCATTTCTTCCGATCTTCAACTTATTTCGAAAGCAATCCGGCTATCAAAACTGACGGCGAATACGATCCATCAAAACCTATTTTGGGCTTTTATTTACAACCTGATAGGCATTCCCGTTGCTGCCGGAATTTTGTTCCCCATCTGGGGTTTCATGCTCAACCCGATGATTGCAGGAGCAGCCATGGCCTTAAGTTCGATATCTGTGGTAAGTAATAGTTTACGACTGAAATTCAAAAAACTTGACAATTAAATTCTAATACTAACATGCCTATATTACTGATAATGCTGATTGTGTCTTCACAAGCACAAAAGACTGTTGAATATATACTAGAAATCAGTCCAATCCCAATCAGGCGGCAAACGGCGCTTCGGTTAGACAAATGGCGGAGACAGTTTAGCCTTACTATGCCCTGCACAAACTGATCGCAAAGAACTCAATGCTAAGTCCTATTTTGCACATCCGTCTTACTCCTGGGAAAGAGAACTAAATGAATATACAAACAAATTGATCAGACAATATGTACTGAAAGGAAGTAATTCCCATGACTTGTCCCCTCACAAATCAGCGTGGCATTACATATTTGATAATCAGTATTTGTATAAAAAAAGACTAAATTTATCCTACTAAGAGCCAATTTATAATGAAAATCAGGGTTGTCAAAATTGCCTCAAAGGCACAGTCGTGCAAGTTGACGTTAGCAGAATAGCAAAAGGATTGTTTTGCCTCAAATCGGTTCGGCGCACATAGAGAAAGCACTAAACGAATTAATGATAATGACGGAAGAATGGATAAAGGATTTGAGGGAAGTTAGGTAATATCTTAGACCACTTGTTTTTCGATTAATTTTTTCTTTAATTTCTCCATATCTTCACCAAGTTTTTTCTCAACTACTTTAGCGTAGAGCTGTGTTGTTGAAATCTTCGAATGTCCAAGCATTTTGCTGACCGATTCAATCGGAACGCCATTGGTTAGAGTTACAGTTGTTGCAAAAGTATGTCTGACCAAATGAAAAGTAAGATTCTTGTTTATCTGGCATAAATCTGCAATCTCTTTTAAGTAGCTATTTAGTTTTTGATTAGAAATATTTGGGAACAAGCGATTTTGAATTATAGCTTTCATATCATCTTTGTATTTATTGATGATGTCCAAAGCAATTGGAAGGATAGGAATTCTAACCGGATTATCAGTTTTTTCTCGGTTAGTAAATAACCAATACTGCTTGTCAATACCAATTTGGATATTCTCGGATGATAATTGCATTACATCTATGTAAGCTAATCCGGTGTAACAGCCAAAAACAAATAAATCTTTGACGTATTGTTATCTGGGAATTGAAAATTCCTTTTCTTCAATCCTTTTTAATTCTTCTTCGGAAAGGAAACCCCTTTCAACCCGATGAAACTTTTGTTGAAAAGAAATGAAAGGGTCTTTTTCCAGCCATTCATATCGGATAGCCATTTTGATCAACTTTCTTAGGCGCTCAATGTGTTTCATTACAGTATTATTTCCCATTGATGTGTGAAAATCATCTGGTGTATATTTTCGAAGGAAATATTCAAAATCTATCAGAAACTTATAATTTAGGCTTGTAAGGTAAATATCGGTTGTCCTGTGTTTTTCCTTTAGAAAAAGCTCGATGTATTTCTTCGTTGTGAAGTAATTTTTTAGCGTTCCCCATTTTAGAGTTTCTTTACAGTTTGTATTATGATATTCGATCAGTTTGCACAAGGTCATATCAGAAATATCTAAACCTAAGAACTTATTTTTAATAGCCTCCGCAGTTATGACTTGTTTACCCAATACAAGATCCTGATAGGATTGTACCATCATCTTTCGAATTTGTTCCAGATAAGAGTTTAATTGCTTATTCTCACTCGATGAAGGTTTAGCCATACC
>DPRM01000027.1:2589-20090 GCA_003537645.1 Prolixibacteraceae bacterium | reverse complement strand
AAAGTTTTGTCGTTCACTAATGATACAAAATCAACTTTTTATTCTTATTTTTCATCCGGAAAGCGACAATGATTAGTATAGTTTATTCGTTGTGTAACGAACCGTTAAAAGCAATTTATGTTACACTTTAGTAATATTTGATTTGGATTTTAAGTAAAACATAAAGATGAATAAAAAGATTATCTGGATTTTTCTGTTTTTAATGACCATTGGATTTACTTATTCTGCGTGCTCTCAGGAAAAATCTGGCATTACCTCAATTGACAGTCTCCGCAAGGAATTAAATAATAAAAAAGGAATTGCCAAAATCTCTGTTCAACTTGAAATTGCCAATAAGCTTATTGACGTTGACATCGATGAAGCACAGATTATGGCGAATTCAGCACTTGCTGCAGCCCGAATCTCAAACAACAAAAGTCTGGAGATGCGTGCGTATCTGATACTGGGAAGAATAAATCATACAATAAACATAAAGAATGTTTCGGAAGCTTATTTCGATACCGCATTAATAATCGCGGAAACATCTGGTGATAATTGGTATAAAGGCGAGATACTCTTCTATAAAGGTGTAATTAAACACAATAACAGGGAAGAAATACGTGCACTCGAGTATTTCAATGCTTCCCTTCAGGCCTGTCGTTTGTCAAATAATTTCAGAATCATGGGTTCTTCCTACTCAATGATGGGGACTATTTTCAGAGTAAACGGACTGTACGACAGAGCGATAGAATACATAATCAACTCAAGGCTAAATTACGAAAAAGCAGGATTTACCGAGGGCAATGCCTGGTCGGCATACATATTAGGCCGAATATACTCCGACTTAAAACTTCCACAGAAAGCGCTCGAATATTTTGAGGAAGCACTGAAAATATATATGAATCAGGCCTCAAAAGATGGGAACCAAAATGGAGTTGCTATTTGCTATGAACAGATTGGATTACTATACCTGGACTCGGAAAATTTTGAAGAAGCACGACGTTACATTGATAGCACACTGAAAATTTATACCGACAACAAATCGGTTTATGGTCTGTCAAATTCTCATAAAAATCTGGGCCTGATAGAATATTCAATTGGAAATTTTGATCTGGCTGAAAAATATCTGAATGAAGCGCTAAAAGTCGGCGATCAGCTTAGTTTGCCTACCATATATACTTACCTTGGATTATGCAATATTGGAAAGAACCAGATCGAAGCCGGATTAATTAATTTAAAGAAAGGATTAGGTCTTGCCATTTCAAACAACCAGAAAAAAGTTCAGTTAAACATTTATTCCAGATTGACCGAGGTCTATTTGGGGATCAACGATCTTAAAAATGCAATTGACTGCCAGAAAAAGCAAATCGAAATTCAGGACTTAATCATGTCCGGTGCTGCAAATATAAAAATCGAGCAGTTACAGGCTATTTATGAGATTGATAAACAAAACAGTCAGATTATTGAATTGGAAAAACAAAACGAAATCAATACGCTTGTAATAAAGCAACATCGGATTTCACAACTAATAATGATTACAGGAATCCTGATTGCATTTTTATTTTCAATATTCATCTATTGGTTTTACAACAAAATCAGGCATAAAAATCTCGAACTAAAAGAAACAAACGCTGCCAAAGATAAATTTTTTGCCATCATTGCTCACGATTTACGCGGACCAACAGGCAGCCTGGCTACTTTTTTGGAGCTCATCAACGAAACATTTGATGACTACACATCTACAGAATTAAAAGAAATATTATTGACCTTATATAAATCGGCAGATAATGTAAGTGTTTTGCTTGAAAATCTGCTTATTTGGGCACAATCACAATTAAATAAAATTGAATTCAGGCCTGCTGAATTTAACCTGACCGATGTTATTCAAACTTCGACAAAAGGATTAAAACAAATTGCCGATAATAAACAAATTGATATCAGTTATGAATTAAACGATCAGATATTCGTGCTGGCCGACCCGAATATGGTACAAACAATTGTTCGAAACATACTTAGTAATGCCATAAAATTCACACACCGCGGCGGTTCAGTAATCATCAAATCAACCATTCAGAATACGAATTATGCCATTATCAGCATTACTGATAACGGCGTAGGAATTGAAGAACCGGACCTCTCAAAAATCTTTGATATATCAAACACGATTCACACCAACGGAACTGAAAATGAAATGAGTACCGGATTGGGATTAATACTCGTTAAAGATTTCATTGAGAAGAACAACGGAACTATCACAATAGAAAGCAAAAAGAATGTTGGAACTATTGTCTCATTCTCACTGCCAGTAATCCGGAGCCGTGAGTTAATTACCCAGGAGGCCTCCTGATTTATAATCAGACTATTTTTAAACTGCCCAAATTAATTTACAAATCAGCAACAGCGTTGGCAAACCAATGAGTTTTCAGGAGCTGCTGAATAAGTCGTAATAAAGGGGATTCCGATACTTTTCGGCATCAACCTATCTCTTTTATTCTACTTAAATTGATTACTTTTGTAAGTGAAACAATGTTCGGAGCGCCTTTCTGTGTAAAATCCGGTAAACTGGCTAAGGTTATAAACCTCTCCAACAATAGCCGGTAACAAATGCGTTCTGCGAAAACAGAAATAACTTCAATGAAACGCTTACTTTTCATATTACTGATCTTCCTGTTTGCAATTCATGCATTCGCACAGGAAAACGACTCAATAATTGTAATCCAAAGTCCGGCCGGAAGACTTTCTGGACTGATCGATATTCAGGACCTGGTGAACGAAGGTTACAATGGCTGGGAAAATGAATTTAAAGGACATTGGGCCGGGGTTGAATTTGGCATTAATGGCTTTGCCAAACCCGATTACAGCATGTACGAACCCAAAGACAATGATTTTTTGGCGAACGATTTGTTAAGGTCCAACGTGCTAAAACTTAATATCATTCAGTATTCCAAAGGCTTACAGTCATCGCGCAACACAGTCGGACTGATTACAGGTTTGGGATTGAGCCTGCAAAGCTATCGGCTCGATAATAGAACTTCAATCAAACTTGACGAGTACGGAAAAGTACAACCCATTCCCCTGTACTTCGATTCCAACCAAAAATCAAAATTATCAGTCGTTTATATCGAAGTTCCGTTGATTGCCGAATTTCAGGTTCCGGTTAAAAACATCTCAAACCGATTGTATTTTTCAGCCGGAATTAATGTTGCCAGAAAATTGGCAGCGCACACAAAAGTAAAATACAGAAGTGACGACAAGAAACAAAAGCTTAAAACGCCGGGCGATTTTGCCCTTCGCGAATATAAATTTGCAGTAACCGCACGAGCCGGATACCGCTGGGTGAACTTGTTCGCTTCCTACGACCTGACTCCAATGTTCGACGACCGGCGCGGCCCCAAACTTTATCCCTTCTCGGTTGGATTAAGACTCATTTCATTCTAAATTATAACTATGCGACTATTACTGATCAGCAACTCGACCATGCCCGGAGAGGCATATCTGGATTACCCAAAACACGAAATCAAAAAATTTTTAGGCGACAAACCGCTTACAGCACTATTTATTCCGTATGCCGCTGTTACTTTTTCGTTCGATTTATATGAGCAAAAAGTTAACGAAAGGTTTTCAGAGTTAGGCTACAAGATTAATAGCATTCATCGGTTGAGCGATCCGGTACAGGCCGTTAAGGATGCCGAAGTAATTGTGGTGGGCGGCGGAAACACCTGGCAACTGGTGCGAATGATGCGCGACAACGGATTGATGCAAGTAATTCGTGAGAAAGTACTGAACGGAACTCCATACATTGGCTGGAGCGCAGGTTCGAACATTGCCTGCCCCACCCTGCGAACAACCAACGATATGCCGATTATCGACCCCCGCGGATTCGACACCACCGGATTGGTTCCGTTCCAGATCAACCCGCATTACCTCGACGCCAATCCTGAAGGGCATGGAGGTGAAACACGCGAGCAACGCATCGAAGAATTTCTGGAAATCAATCCTGAACTTTACGTGGTTGGCCTGCGCGAAGGAACCATGCTGCGAGTTGAAAATCAGGAAATGAGCCTTATTGGCACCCGCACTGCACGCATCTTCAGAAAAGGGAACAGTCCGGTGGAGCTAAATTCGGCTGATGATTTCAGCTTTTTGCTGAAATAGAAAATTGTGAATATCTGTTGGCAGTTCTATACCGGCAATTGTTTTGGTGCGATGCACCTTTTGCTACAAAGATTTGGCAGCAGAGCTGCCAAATCTTTGTAGCAAAATAATTGCACGGAGCACGGCTTTAGGTGCAGCGTACCGAAATTTACTGATAATTAAGTATATAAATACCTTTTAATATTCCGCTTCGGTGTTTTTTCGAATTCCTTGTCAACCAATATAATTGAACTTAGCTGAGCGTATTTTGGCAGTTCTTTGTTCACATGTTTGCAGTTATCAGCCATTATATGTTTTAGCCGGGCTTCATCAGGCTTTTCAGCTTCAATCCGTTCAGGATCAGGAAAAACAAATGCTACCAATTTGCCTTCGCGTTCGGTTATTACACATTCGAGCACATAAGGCATATTGTTGAGTTTGGCTTCCATTTCTTCAGGATAAATATTTTGCCCCGACGGACCGAGCAGCATGTTTTTGGATCGTCCGCGAATGTAAATAAAGTCGTTTTCATCAATCACTCCAAGGTCGCCGGTGCGCAGCCAGCCTTCGCTGTCGATGGCATCGTTCGTCGCTTTCTCGTTTTTATAGTAACCCATCATTACATTGGTGCCTTTCACCAGAATTTCGCCCACTTCGTTGAAAGGATCTTTCGAATCGATGCGCACTTCCATCCTGTCAACAAGCCTTCCGGCTGACGATTGCCTGAAGCTATCCCATGGCTCGTACGAAATCAGCGGACCGCATTCTGTCATTCCGTAACCAATGGTGAACGGGAATTTTATTTTCCTGAAGAAAGCTTCAACCTCGTGATTTAGCGGTGCGCCACCAATTACGATTTCATGGAAATTTCCGCCGAATGTTTCGACCAGGCTGGCACGCACTTTTTTATAGAGAAGTTGCTGAATGCCGGGTACTTTCATCAAAAATTTGATAGCCGGTTTTTGAATGGCCGGCAAAATTCGCTTATTGTAAATTTTCTCGATAACCAATGGCACCGATAAGATCAGCCGGGGTTTTACTTCCTGAAATGCTTTGATAATTACCTGAGGTGTCGGCGGTTTGGTGAGGAAAGTAACATGGCAACCTACCGAAACCGGGAAAAGAAATTCGAACAGCAGACCAAAAACATGGGCCATTGGCAGGAACGAAACAATACTGTCGCCGGCAGTAAGCGGCATGTGTTCCTGCGCATAAATAATATTCGACAACAAGCTGCGTGCGGGTATCATCACCCCTTTGGTGAATCCGGATGTTCCGCTGGTATATGAAATCACACTCAGATCATCGCCCTGAAATTCATCAAGTTCGAAGTTTTCCGGATTCGATTGTCCAGCAAATTCGGGTGTAAAACACCTGGACCATTTGTCTTTTTCGCTCTGATTGCTAAAATCCAGGGCCGAGAAATCAGTCAGGCTGACAATGCCTGCAATTTCAGGAATTTTTGTTCGGTCGAGTTTTTCGTACAAACCATCGGCAGCAAACAGGAAAACCGATTCGGAATGATTCAGGATATGGTGAATATCTTCAGGATTAAAATCGGGCAAAACAGGAACCGTAACTGCACCATATCCGGCAACAGCTAAAAACGAAATGGCCCAATTCGATGAGTTTCGTCCAAGAATGGCAATTTTGTCGCCTTTCCGGATTCCTGATTCGCGGAAAAAACAATGAATCTGCCTGATGATCTGGGCAGCTTCGCCGTACGTTGATCGTGATCCCTGAAAATCGGAAAACGCAGGCAAATTCCAGTTTTTCCTGAAAGTTTGGGCATACAGGCCAATAAGTTTGTTGGGTTCCATAGTTGGTTTATTAGGTTTTCGGATTCTATACTATACTTCTTTTGCAATTCTCACAATGCGTTCAACGGCATCGTTAATTTGTTCGGTGGTTGTCATGCCAATGGTCATGCAATCAACATTTTTACTGCCAATTACATAACGGAGCGATTTCTCACGCTGTTCGTCCTCTTTAATTCTACCTTCTCCGAAAATTTTCATCCCGATAATTCCTTTTCCGCTATCATGCGCTTTTTTAAGAACGGCCATCACCTCGTCGGTGCTTGCATCCATAACAAGTCCTTCAGGATTAATGCGTGCCAGAATAACTTCGACCCATGGATCGTCAACTGCCAGTTTCAAAGCATCAAAACTGTGGCACGAAACGCCGATGGTTTTGATTATTCCCTTTTGTTTGGCTTCTGAAAGTGCTTCGATGTATGGTTTTTTCTCTTCCTGCCATTTTCCGTCGGTCATGCAATGGAGCAGCATAATATCAAAATAATCAGAACCTGTTTCTGTTCTAAACCGGTCGATTGTTTTCATTGGTGCATCCGGATTCCATTTCTCCGGACGAGTCCATATTTTGGAAAGTAGTGTTGCTTTTTCACGCGGAACTTCCTTCAGGATTTCTTTCACATTGTGATGCGAGCCGTATAAATCGGCGGCATCGTAAAATGTAACTCCCCGCTCATGCGCATAGCGCGCCAGTTTCACGAAATTTTCGGTACCCATTCGTGTAAAATCCGACGACTGGTTACCGCCGTGCGTTCCGGTACCCAGCGCCAAACGGGGAACCATCAATCCGGTTTTACCCAGTTTAACTTTGTCGATTTGGATATTACCGGAATTGGCATATACAGCATTGCCCAACCCAGTCGTTATGGCAGCAGCACCGATTAGCCCGGCCTGAATAAAATGTCTTCTCGAAATTGGTTTCATTGTCTAATTATTTCAATTGGTTAAAGGAACAAGCCCTTTTTAAGGGCTCAATTATCATCAGATATAACAAGTCCAAAATCTTTTTGGCGCATGAAGATAAGAAAATATTTAATTAGATCGATATGTGTTTTTGCTAAGCAACTGTAATTCAATATAAAATAAGCTGTTAAGAAACTGTTGGTAACAAATTAAGCTGTAAGAATGACAATAAAGAATCAGAAATACTTTTTTAACTATTTTTAGCCATCATTTACACTTACAACTTAAAGATTAGATTATGAAGAAATTAGTCCTTGCTTTTATTGCCAGTTTATTTGCCTTTGGGGCATTTAGTCAAAACATCCAGATGCACTACGACTTGGGTAAAGACCGCGGTTATTTGACCAGTACTGTTGAAATGTTCAGGCCTGACAAAACCGGAAATACCTTTTTCTTTATCGATTTCGATTACGGCGTTGGCGATATTGACGGCGTATCATTATCGTATTTCGAAATTGCCCGTTGTTTCAAATTAGGCAAATCGCCTTTTAGCTGGCACGGTGAGTACAATGGTGGATTTGGACAATTTAAAGCCACTCCTTTTAATGGTGCATATTCAATTAACAATGCGTGGTTAACCGGGTTGGATTATTCATGGAATGCAAGCGACTTTTCAAGAGGTTTTTCTTTGAAAGCTTTGTATAAAAATATCGCCCATAAACACGATGCTTCCTTCCAGCTTACTGGGGTTTGGTATCTGAACTTTGCAAAAGGTAAAATGTCGTTCACCGGTTTTGCCGACTTCTGGAAAGAAGACAATGTATTTGGAACAAAAACAACTGATTTTGTTTTCCTTGCCGAACCACAATTATGGTATAACTTCAACAAGAATTTTGCTGCTGGTGGAGAAATTGAACTTAGCAACAACTTTGGCGGAATGGAAGGATTTAATGTAATGCCAACATTAGGAGCTAAATACACCTTCTAAACCAAATAACTATGGAATTTCTAAGCAAATATTTTAAACTGCAGGAAAACAAGACGACGATTCGTACCGAGATTCTTGCCGGGATCACCACTTTTATGACCATGGCCTATATTCTGGCCGTTAATCCTGATATACTTAGCGCTACCGGAATGGACAAAGGCGCAGTATTTACTGCTACTGCCGTTGCCTCTCTGATCGCGACTCTGGTAATGGCGCTTTACGCTAAATTACCATTTGCACTTGCTCCCGGAATGGGGCTGAATGCTTTCTTCGCCTTTACTGTTGTTCTTGGAATGGGCCATTCATGGCAGTTTGCCCTGACTGCGGTTTTCCTTGAAGGGTTGGTTTTCATCGCTTTAACCGCGTTCAATATTCGTGAGATGATCGTTAACTCAATACCGAATAACATGAAGCACGCGATTTCGGTAGGTATCGGATTGTTCATCGCTTTTATCGGTTTAAAAAATGCAGGCATCATTGTTAGCAGCCCTGCAACTTTTGTAACCCTGGGAGATTTGACCAATGCTACCGATAATCCGGGAGCGATTGTTGCCCTGCTGGCATTGGTTGTTACCGGAGCATTGCTTGCGCTTAGAGTTAAAGGCGCTTTGCTGATTGGTATCCTTGCCGGAACCGTTATCGGTTTATTTTTTGGTGTCACTCAACTTCCTGCCACTCTCGAAGTTATGCCTCCATCGATTAGCCCGATATTCATGAAATTTGAATGGACACAAATTTTAACACTCGATATGCTGATCGTGGTGTTTACTTTCCTTTTTGTCGATATGTTTGATACTGTTGGTACATTGATCGGAGTTTCTTCGAAAGCCAATATGTTGGACAAGGAAGGTCGCGTACCACGTGTAAAACAGGCTTTAATGGCTGATGCAATCGGAACAACTGCTGGTGCAATGCTGGGAACCTCAACCGTTACAACTTATGTCGAAAGTGCTGCCGGAGTTTCAGAAGGTGGCCGTACCGGACTTACTTCGCTTACTGTTGCCGTATTGTTCCTATTTGCCTTGTTCCTTTCTCCTATCTTCCTCATGATTCCCGGAGCTGCCACAGCACCCGCGTTGATTTTGGTTGGAGCAATGATGATGACGCCAATTAAAAACATCGATTTCAGCGATTATACCGAGTCAATTCCTGTTTTCCTTACCATTATCATGATGCCGTTAACTTATTCTATTTCTGAAGGAATTTTATTCGGGGTACTTTCGTATGTTATCCTGAAACTTCTGACAGGAAAATTCAAAGATATTAGTATTGTTACAGCAGTTCTGGCAGTTTTATTCCTGCTGAAATTCATGATGTAACCTTACAATTTTGATGTATAAAAAAGAGGCTGTATCAAAAGATATGGCCTCTTTTGTACAGCCCCGGAAACTAACGAAATCAAAAACCAATCTATCTGATTGAGCAAATTTTCAATTTAATTTTATATGACTGCACGTTAACATACGTATTAGGCCTATTGCTTCAGTCAGTTGTGGTCATTTTTTGTCATTCGGTAGTCATTTCCAAGCAACTCAATGACTACCAAATGACAATTGAATGACTTTTATGACATTGGGTAACATTACAGATATTACTTAATTTCTATTGGATACGAAAATTCCTTATCGCGACCGGAAAGAATTGCAACATAATTTCCTTCCTGCAGTTTCGATAGGTTTAATGCTTCAGAAACGTTAAAGTTATGACCAATTTTTTTGGTATAAATCAGTTGGTTATCTTCAAGGAAGTATAAAGTCATGTTTTCTTCAGCAAAATTCAGGTAGGATAATTTTAAGTATCCATCTTCATATGCGAAGAAAGGTTCGATCGTAGTTTTTTCGTCTCCTACTTTAATTTTTCCATGTCTGATCTCAAACGCGCGTTCGGTCGTAAGATTGTTACTCACTACCGAAAGATTGTACTCGCCGTCTTCGAGGTACGAGAAGTTATAAACTTTCCGGTAATTGTCGCTTGGATCGGCTGTTTCCTTGAAATAAACCACCCGGCCCATATCATCCTCAACCTTAATCTGCAGAGTACTTCCGGTAAGGCTCGAAATGGCTACCAATGCTTTTTCTTCGTTCAACGGAAGAATGTTGACTTTTAAATTACCGACTGCCATTACTGTGTTCGCAAATGCTACAAGCGCGAACAGCATCATCACTTTAAAAATTGTTTTCATCGTTTTCTGTTTTTAATTGTTAATTGTTTTTATGTAATTATTTCGGTCTGCATGGCGTCAGACCTGTTTTCTGACTTTTGTTTCTGTTTCATTATAGTGCTGAGAACCCCTGTGTCAGTAATAAACCGACATACATTTCAAAATAAAAACCTGGAATTTTACTTGTTTTATCTACCGTGAACGTCGCCGCCGCTCGATTCGTTAATGTCTTTTTGGGCCGGATTTCCGTAGTAGGTTATATCGCCCCCACTGCTGGCATTGGCATCAAGCTCATCGGAAACATTAACCCTGATATCGGAACCGCTCGAAACACTGGCGTTGCATATTTTTGTTTTAAGTTCGCTGGCGTTGATATCGCTTCCGCTCGATGCATCAACCTGTATTTTTGTTGCTTTGCCCTTTAAGGTAATATCGGAGCCGCTACTCGACGAAACACTTAATTCGTTTGCTTCCAGTTCAAGTTTAATATCCGAACCGCTGCTGGCATTCATATTTAATCGGTCAAGTTTTAAAACCGATTGAGAAACCACATCCGAACCCGCCGAAGCCTCTAGTTTATCAAGATTCACGAACGAAACAAATACTTTACGCGGATTATTATCCCAGTTAATATTGAACCAGGATTTTTCCTTGACATAGATTTTCAGTATCCCGCCTTCAACTTTGGTGATTATTTTATCAATATCCTCCGAATCAGCCTCAACGATTACTTCTTCAGCATTTTTCTGTGTCAGGTACAAATCGATTCCGGTTGATACCGAAACTCCGTGAAATCCTTCAACCTTGCGGGTTTGGCGGTTTCCTGCCTGAACGGCTGCTGACTGAAATAGTACTGCGCAAAAAATGATTACCGTAAATAGTTTAATTGTTCTCATGGTTTGTTCTTAAATAAATTACTGCTCAATGTTTATTATTTTCTGAAAAATGTTTTCTGATATTGCTGATCTTCTTCTACTTGCGATGAATATTCCCACCTGAAGAACTTTCGATTTCGGTTGAACCCGGTTCTCCGTAATAAGTTATATTTCCGCCGCTCGACGCATCTGCTTCCAATCGTTCAACTACCGTTGCGTACACATTTGCCCCGCTCGATGCGCGCATTTTACAATTATCAGCCTTTAATTCCTGACCTTTCAGGTTGGCGCCCGACGAGGCTTCCAGTTCGGCTTCCTTTGCCAAACCCGACAGCTTTATATTGGCTCCTGATGAGCAGTCGGCCTTCAGGTTCCGGACATTAACATCGAGCGTTAAATTTGCTCCTGAAGTTGTTTTAATATCAAGATTTTCAGACATGATTTGATTTTGCGAGTATGTATTTGAACCTGAAGTAACTTCAACGCCCGAAAGTTTTTCGACGGTAACCATTACTTTTTTTTCTTTTGCCCAACTAACATTTTCGTTCACAAATATTTTCAGGATTCCGCCATCTACTTCAGTTTCTATCACTTCGTGCAAATTATTGTCGGCAATTACAACGACCTTGGCCGGACTGCCGTATGTTATATATACGTTCATGCCTCGGCTTACTTTTATTTGGTCGAATTCGCCAACACTTCTCACCTCTTCGGTTACGTTTCCGTTTCCTTTTACTGATGGACCCATAAACCAGCAAGAAGAAAGCAGTATGCCCATAAAGGCAACTAAAAAAGTAAAATGGAATAGTTTCGTTTTCATCGGTTTTGCTTTTTGAATTAATAGACGTTTGAATTTCGATTTCGTTACCAAAAATATGGAGGAGGTTTAATTAAAAATCATTTTTTTCGCTGAATGACTTGTTTCTGCCGGTAAAAACGAAAATTACAGGATCAAGCTTGAAGTTTAAATTATTGATGTAACTTTGAGTACAACAAGAGTATGATGCTGATAATCAGATTTTGTAAACCTAAAAAACACAAAAGCATGGCAAATAAAAACATCAACCGTAGAAATTTTCTGGGCACAAGTCTGGCAGCTGCAGCCGCGGTAACTGTCGGAAATTCATTGGCATCAGAAAACAGTTTAAAACCAGTTCCTGCAAAAAAGAACGGTCAACATCCATTTAATGAGCGTACTTATGCCGCAATGCCTACCCGGTCGTTCGGGAAAACCGGTTACAAAGTGGGTATCCTTAGCCTTGGCGGACAGGCAACCATTGAAATGAATGGAACAGAGGAAGAATCGGAGAAAATCATCAACCGTGCAATCGATCTGGGTGTAAATTATATCGACACGGCAGCTTCCTACGGAGGAGGAATCAGTCAGTTAAATATTGGAAGAGTGATGAAAACCCGACGTAGTGAAGTATGGCTTTCGTCGAAAACACATGACCGAAAATATGATGGATCGATGCGCCTACTGGAAGAAAGCCTGAAAAATCTTCAAACCAGCCACCTTGATACCTGGCAACTTCACAATGTTCAAACGATGGCACAACTGGATCAGATTTTTGCTGCCGATGGTGCTATAAAAGCAATGGAAAAAGCAAAGGCCGAAGGAATGATTCGTAATATTGGAATTACCGGACATTTCGAGCCACTCGTTTTGCTTGAGGCGATTAAGCGCTATCCGTTTGATTCGATCCTGCTGGCTGTTAATGCTGCCGATATTCATTACCTAAGCTTTAAAAATTATTTGCTTCCGGAGGCACAAAAGCAGGGAATTGCCATTATTGGNNGTACCACAATTATTGGTATTGACAATGTAGCTCAAATAGAGGAAGATGTTAAAATCGCTTCTGAATTCTCTCCTTTGTGTGAAGCCGAAATGAAGGAAATTGAATATAAAACCTTGCCAATTGTCCGTCAGGGATTGTATTTCCGGAGATGGGACTTGGGTGCATAAAACAACCTCAACTGACATGATAAAAAGAGTTATTCTCGCGGTATTATTTTTAATCTCGCTCCTTCCAGGTTTTTCGCAGAATCAAAAAATTAATGTGGTGGTTATTGGGGCACATCCCGACGATTGCGATCTGGATGCCGGTGGAACGGCCATCCTGTTTGCAAAAATGGGACATAGGGTTTTATTTGTATCGGCAACCAATGGCGATGCAGGTCATTTCAACAAGGGTGGCGAAGCGCTTGCCAAAATCCGCAAAGCCGAAGCTGAAGAAGCTGGCCGCCGATTCGGAATTACCTATAAAGTGCTCGATAATCACGACGGTTTGCTGATGCCTGATTTAAAACTTCGGTTGGAACTGATAAAATTAATCAGGGAATGGAATGCCGATGTGGTGATTGGTCACCGGCCTTACGACTATCATCCCGATCACCGCAACACAGCTATTGCCATTCAGGATGCGGCTTACCTGGTCATTGTACCGAACATTGCTCCCGAAACTCCGGCACTGAAAAAGAACCCGGTGTTTCTTTATACCGAAGACCGTTTTCAACTGCCCAATCCATTCAGACCTGATATTGTTGTAGATATATCGAAGGTTTTCGAACAGAAAGTATATGCACTGGCAGCACATCAATCGCAGTTTTTTGAGTGGTTGCCCTGGACTTCAGGCCAATTGGAAAGTGTTCCAAAAACTGATAGCGATCGTTTGAAATGGCTTGCCGAAAAAAGGAAAGGTAGCATCTCACCGGAAATGAAAGCCGGATTAATAAAATGGTACGGCGAAAAAGGAAATCAGGCCAAACACGCTGAAGCATTCGAAATCTGTGAATATGGCAGCTACCCCAATGATGAAGAAATCAGGAGACTTTTCCCGATGCTGAAGAAGGATTAAAGATGTGTTGAGGGTTACGAGTTGCGGGTTGTTTTCCTCGAAACTCGTATCCCGCAACTCGCAACGATTTTAATGCCTACTTGGTTTTTCGTTCAATTTCGCGAAGGTTGTCAAGTTTCTTCTTCTGAAGGAAGCCTTTAATATCGTACAAATGCTCTTTCACTTGCTTATTGCCGAATTCAAATACTTTTTCAGCCAGCCCGTCGAGAAAATCACGGTCGTGCGAAACCAGGATCAGCGTGCCGTCGAAATCTTTCAGTGCACTCTTCAGTATGTCTTTGGTGCGCATATCCAGGTGATTGGTAGGCTCATCGAGAATGAGCAGATTCACCGGTTCGAGCAACAGTTTGACCATAGCCAGACGCGTGCGCTCACCGCCTGAAAGTACTTTCACTTTTTTGGTGATGCTGTCGCCGCCAAACATGAATGCTCCGAGCAAGTCTTTAATTTTGGTACGAATATCACCCACTGCAACATCGTCGATGGTCTGGAAAACAGTCAGTTCTTCGTCGAGCAAAGAAGCCTGATTTTGAGCAAAATAGCCAATCATGGTGTTGTGCCCCAAAGTCATTTTTCCTTCGTAATCGATTTCGCTCATGATGGCTTTTACCAAAGTCGATTTTCCCTCTCCATTTTTGCCCACAAAAGCCACTTTTTCGCCTCTCGCAATGGTTAGCGAAGCATTTTTAAATACCAGGTGAGCGCCGTAGCTTTTGCTCAGCTCTTCCACAATCACCGGGTAATTTCCGGAGCGGGGCGAGGGTGGAAATTTCAGACGAAGCGCCGAAGAATCGACTTCATCCACCTCAACAATTTCCAGTTTTTCAAGCATTTTTACCCGCGACTGAACTTGCAGCGTTTTTGAATAGGTTCCCTTAAAGCGATCGATAAATTCAGTAGTATCAGCAATAAACCGCTGTTGCTCGTCGAATTGCTTTTGTTGCTGCTCGCGGCGCTCCTTGCGAAGTTCGAGGTAATGCGAGTAGTTAACTTTATAATCGTAAATGCGGCCCATCGTCACTTCAACTGTGCGGGTAGTAATGTTATCAACAAAAGCACGGTCATGCGAAATCACAATCACCGCTTTGGCGCTGTTGATCAGGAATTCTTCGAGCCATTGAATTGATTCGATGTCCATGTGATTGGTTGGCTCATCCAATAAAATAAGATCGGGTTTCTGCAACAGGATTTTAGCCAGTTCGATTCGCATACGCCACCCACCGCTGAATTCGCTGGTTGGGCGTGTGAAATCTTCACGAAGAAAACCCAGTCCGAACAAAATTTTCTCCACTTCAGCGTCATAATTGATCTCTTCAATCGAATAATACTTCTCGCTTAAAGTCGAAACCCGTTCAATCAGGTCAGAATAGTAGTCCGATTCATAATCAGTACGGGTGGACAATTCTTCGTTCATGGCAGCAATTTCGCGTTCCATTTCTTTAATGCGCGAAAAAGCCTGAGCCGCTTCTTCAAAAACAGTGCGGTTATCTTCGGTTAACAAATGTTGTGGTAAATAGGCAATTACAGCATCTTTAGGTGCCGAAATGCGCCCTTTGTTCGGATTTCGTTCGCCTGCAATTACTTTCAGGAGCGTCGATTTTCCTGCTCCGTTTTTTCCCATCAAAGCGATGCGGTCTTTATCGTTAATCACAAATGAGATGTCCGAAAAAAGCGCCGATCCGCCAAATTCCACCGTAAGTCCGTCAACTGAAATCATTCTATCCTGTTTTTTTTGAAGGCGCAAAGATAACCGTTTTGGCTAACTGACAACAAAATACAATCGGGGACAGTGAGAATTGTTTAAAGTTTAACCAGTACTTTTTAGTTCAAGAAAATTAACCGGGAGAAGAATTTTTTTTCAAATTATTTTAACTAACTTTTGGTTTCCTATCAAAAACCAAAACAAATGAACCTTTTATCCCGGATCTTGCTCTTGCTGATTCTTTTCGGAAATATTTTTCCTGCCAAAGCTCAAATGCTCACCATCAAAGATGCGGTTGGTCAGGCCATTCAGAACAATGCACAAATCAACCAGATGCGCTCGCAACTGAACCGGAAGAAAGAAGAATGGCGCACTCAAACCGGCATTTCTTCTCCTGAAATCAGTTACATGAAAGAAGGTATCAACAACAAAGCGGCTGATCCTTTTCAGGAACAACGCTTCAGCATTTCGCAGTCGGTTGATTTCCCACTGACTACTTCCTACCGTTTGAAAGCCTTGAAGGAGGAAGAAAAAGCGATGGAATTCAATATTCAGGAGGAAGAACGGAAAGTAAAAGTTGGTGTCAAATCGCGCTACATCGAAGTGATTTATGCACTTCACCTCCAGAAACTGCGCGACCAGCAATTAAAACTGGCCACCGAATTATACAATGCGGTTTATACCCAGTTCGAAACCGGTATGGGAAATGGCATGGATTTAACCAAAGCCGAATTACAGGTGGCTGAAGCGAACAACGACATCGATGCTGCGCGAAGTCAGCTCCATCAGGCCCGGTATTCACTTTTTAAGCTGATGGGATTGTCGCCTGAAAATCAGAAATACACCATCGAGTTTATGGATACGCTGCAAACAAAAGATGTGGGAATTTCGCAGATAACGGCTCTGTCGGTTCTTACCGAACAACCCTCATATAAATCATCGGAAAGGGAGTTGGAAGCATCAGGTTATTTCCTGAAAGAAGCCAAAAGCAACATCCTGCCCGACATCCGGTTCAATCTGTACAAGCAGGATTACGGAACAGGCTATAATTTTAATGGATTTGAGCTTGGATTGAGTTTCCCGATCTGGTATCCGCTGGAACAAAAAGGCAAAATCAGGATGAACCTGGCACGTCAGGAGGAAATTCAGTGGAAGCAAAAGGAAATCAGATCGGGCGTGAAAGAGCAAATTGAACATGCCTGGCACAGTTACGAAGTAAGCCGNNTCGATTTAGAACTTGTTTATTAACCAGACCTCCATAAAAAACCATTTCTCATGAAACGATATCTTTACCAAATTGCCACAATAAGTCTTTTCGGTTTGCTCATTTTGGGCTCATCCTGTGGAAGCAAAACTGAAACAAAAGCAAAAGAACAAACCTCTGCCGATTCGCCACCTTCGGTTTCAGGAGTGAAACCTGAAAACCTGGTGAAGCTTACGACCAAAGAAATGGCGGAGCTAAAAATACAAACCATTGAGGTGGGCGGCAGCGCTCTGAATTACAGCATTGCCGTTCCGGGTGTTGTTTTCCCGGCACCCAACCATGTGAGCATCATCAGTACGCCAATTGACGGACGGATTAGCCGCATCTCGGCTCAGGAAGGGCAAGTTGTGAGGCAGGGACAGGAAATATTCAGCATCGAAAGTCTTGAATTTGGGAACATGGTTTCCGAATACCTTCAGGCGGTTTCCGAGGAAACCTTTCAGACTTCGCGTTTACAGCGTCTGGAGCAATTGGTGGAGCAAACCATCAGTTCGAAAAGCGAGCTCGACCGTGCCCAATCCGATTTTCAGCGCGCCAAAACAACTGTAATTGCTGCGGTTTCGAAACTAAAAGCCATTGGTGTTCCGGAGAAAGAAATCAACGCGTTTAAAACTGCGGAAAGCATCGACCCGACACTCAAAATTCATTCGCCCATCAACGGAATTATGGATCAGCGATCGGTTGAATTGGGCCAGTCGGTGAATGCCCTGCAAATGCTTGCCCGCGTGCTCGACATTAGTCATGTGTTGGTTCGCGGCTATGTTTCTCCTGAAGATGCCCGATTTATCAGTGCCGGCGATTCGGTAAAAATTCTGCGCCGCCA
>DPRM01000027.1:0-2462 GCA_003537645.1 Prolixibacteraceae bacterium | reverse complement strand
TTTCGATAAAATTGCTGAAGAATAATAAGTTTAACAAAACAGGATAAGAACATTAGATAAATGCATAATTGCAATATTCTAAAACCTGATTTTTTAAGGCTACCTCAGTAGAAAACAAGTAGAAACCAATACCAAACCTTATTACCTTATTATGAAAGTCGAATACAACAATCTCTACACACATTTTGTGTTCACCACTTTACACCGGTTGCCTTTGGTTGTTGATCAGCATAGGGAGCGTATCGAAAAATACATCACCGGAATAGTAAAAAACAATGAAAGTCACCTTTATGCTATTTATGCAAATCCTGAACATGTTCACTTTCTTATTTCGCGCTCACCAAATATTTCAGAAGAAACGATCGCAAACATCGTGGCCAATAGTTCGGAACGATTTATAAATGAAAACAAATTTTGTCAGGGTAAATTTAAATGGCAGGATACCTGTTCCGCTTTTTCTGTATCAAAGGGTGATGTCGAAAAAGTTTGTAACTATATCTACAACCAGCCGGAACATCATCGAAAGATTAGCTACATGGAGGAATATGAGACATTTATTAAGTTCTATCAGAAGACAATAATGCCCAAATAAGGTAATAAGGTTTTGTGTTTTGTGTGCTGTTTTTCTACTGAGGTTACCATTTAAAATAAGGTTTAAAGGCAAATAGATTAGTACTTTTTAATTTGTAAAACTCAAAAAAACAAATCTGAAAATATGCTTAATCAAATTATTTCGTTCAGTGTCAGGCAAAAATTCGTGGCACTTTCGCTGGTTATCCTGATGGCAGTTGCGGGTTATTTCTCGCTCATCCAATTACCGATCAACTCTCTGCCCGATGTTACGCCCGTTCAGGTTTTGGTTATTACCAAGGCTGGCCGCTTCTCGCCTTTCGACGTCGAAAAATTAGTCAGTTACCCGATTGAAACGGCCATGAACGGTTTGCCCAAAGTGAAGCAGGTTCGTTCCACTTCGCAATTTGCACTTTCGGCGGTTACCATCGAGTTTGAAGAAGGTACCGATATATATTTTGCCCGGCAAATGGTCAGTCAGCGGCTGCAATCCATTTCTTCTGATCTGCCGCCGGACGTCTCTGCTCCGCAACTGGGGCCTATTTCAACGGCATTGGGCGAGATTTACCAATATGCTGTCAGGGGCGAAAACAAATCGCTCACCGAATTGCGCGAAATTCAGGACTGGATCATCGCGCCGCAATTGAAAGTGGTGAAAGGCGTGACAGAGATCAATTCGTTTGGAGGTTTTGTCAAACAATACGAAGTGGTGGTTTCTCCTGAAAAGATACGCACTTATGGCATCGGAATTAAGGAAATTACCGACGCCATTGCCAATAACAACAGTGTTTCGGGCGGAAATTTTCTGGAACACAACCGCGAGCAATACATCATTCGCGGGTACGGCCAAATCAACAAGCCCGAAGATATCCGCAACATTATTATCCGGAGCATCAACAACAAACCGGTGTATATCAAAGATATTGCCGATGTGGTGGTGAGCACGCAAATCCGTCAGGGCGGGGTAACGCAGGATGGGAAAGGCGAAATTGTAAGCGGCATTGTGATGATGCTTCGCGGTGGAAACGGGCGACAGGTGATTGCTGAAATCGAAGATAAAATTGAAGTCATCAACAAATCGCTGCCGGATGGCGTGCAGATTGAAAAATTTTACGACCAGTCGGATTTGATCGACCGCACAACTGCTACCATCTCAACCAATCTGCTTGAAGGAGGTTTTCTGGTTATCGTGGTGCTGTTGCTGCTTCTGGGCGAAATTTCCGGAGCATTGATTGTGGCGGCGGTTATCCCGTTTTCGATGCTGTTTGCGTTCATCGGGATGCGCGAATTCGGGCTGGCGGCCAACCTGATGAGTTTGGGCGCCATCGACTTCGGGATGGTGGTGGATGGTTCGGTCGTTATGATCGAAAACATCGTTCACCGGCTGCAAAAGAACAAGGGCGAAAACACGGATGATGTGGTTATTTCAGCTTCCAGGCAGGTGGTTCGGCCCATTTTTTTCGGAGTACTGATTATCCTGATGGTGTATGTTCCGATCATGACTTTCAGCGGAATGGAAGGTATTTTGTACCGACCCATGGCCATTACCGTGGCCGCCGCCGTACTGGGTTCACTGTTGCTTGCCCTGATTTTTGTTCCGGCCATTTCGTCCATTATTTTCAGGAAAGGTGTGAAAGTTCGCCGGAACTACCTGATCGACTGGATAAAACCGCGCTATTACAGCGGATTGGACAAAAATCTGGATCGACGCAAGTTTGTGAGTATTTCGGCCGCAGTTATTTTTGGTTTGTCGATGATTGTGATGAGCCGCCTTGGAACCGAATTCCTTCCTGAACTTGATGAAGGTTCGATTTTGGTTGAGCAGGTTCGCATGCCATCGGTCACCCTAAAAGAATCGATGGACAACGCCAACTGGCTGGGCGGAAAGCTGA
>DPRM01000063.1:7057-7193 GCA_003537645.1 Prolixibacteraceae bacterium | reverse complement strand
GTAGAAGGCTTTAAACACAGCACAAGCGACAAGAATGATATTAGCTATTTAGGCGGAGACGTTATTGCGCCTGCAAAACTAACCGCTTATATTACATGGAAGCCGACAGCCAAAATGAGCACCACATTACGAATGA
>DPRM01000063.1:0-6914 GCA_003537645.1 Prolixibacteraceae bacterium | reverse complement strand
TTAGTGGTTTGGTGGCCTCAATATCTGGTCTAAGTGGCTCTTTATATGTCTGGCAACCGGAATTATTGCAGATGTTGAATCCGAAAATTTTATCTGTGAGCGGAGCCGATACATTAAGAGAAGAAACCATTCATAAAACTGCATCTGAATTATACAATCGTTTTGGAGAAAATTTGGCAGCGCTAAACCTGCCATATCGGGAGCAAGAGAGCGTTCAACTGGTATTGAAAAGTGGTGAAAGCCTCTATTTCCATCCGGTAACTGGTAAACATCTCGGTGAGAAAACGAAATCCATCCGATTTTTTGAAAATTTATTAAACTTCCATCGAACGTTGTTGATACCCAATTACGGTAAATATTTAGTGGGGGGGAGTACCATCCTGTTTTTTTCCTTACTACTGACCTCTGGCTTTTATTTATGGTGGAAACGTTATAAAAACAATCCAAAAGAAGGTTTATCCTTTCAGAGGAACAGGTCCAAAAGAATTTTTAACTACGATTTGCATAAATTGATTGGAATCCTTTTTCTGATCCCTATGCTTATTGTTTCGTTTTCCGGTACGTTTTTCACATTTATGCCGACCTATAAAAGTGCACTTCAAATTTTGGATTCACCATTGCAAGTAACGGGAAAAAATACAGAAGTAGCAGTCCAATACCTTCAGCCCGAGAACGTGTTGCATCATACTCCTGAAGACGGTTATAAATTAAGGGCGATGTATTTTCCAACAAAAAATTCCGGAGAGTATCGATTCAGATATGTAGAAAAACGGTTTATCTCGGCTGGGCTTCGCAAAACCAAAGAAATCCGGGTCAATCAAAATCACCAGGTTACGATGTCAACCGAATACCAACAAAGCTCCCGAAGCGAAAAAATCGTTGCGCAGGCATATCCGATCCATATTGGGGAAACGCTTGGAATTTTCGGTCGGATTCTTGTGTTTATTACAGGGATTATCCCTTCGATCCTGTTAATCACCGGCTATCGTTTTTATCGGTTCAGAAAATCGAAAAACTAATAAATCGTAAATTTTCTTTCCTTTTACGTTGATATCTATGAATGTTACTTTGGAGACTAAATGCAATTGTCAATATTAACATGGAGTGTTTGATCCTTCTCGCTCAAGTTTTTCGATCATTTCCCGAATATCAAGTCCAATTTTGGAAAATGCGAACCATTTCTTTCCTAAATCCTTCAACGATGCACCAATGTGATAGATAGACTTTTGGTCAATAATTAAGAACCGATCATGGGACTTAGAGAACTTTTTTATCTCTATCTTAGGATATTGTGCGTTGAACCTTTTTAAATCAAGTTCAAGTTGACGTGAAATGTTAGCAGAATATATTGTTGCCTTTATATTCGTTTTTCTCTTGGACAATAAAGACAAAACATCTTCATCTATATAATTGTCAATTAATATTACAGAGTGATTTGCAGTTTTAATCAGGTTTGAAACAAAAAGATGGGCATCGAAAATTTGCCCGTCATAAAATACACCTTCATGGGGTGGGAGATTCGTCTTGATTTGAAAATCAAATTCGTCGATTTTCTTTTTCAGATAAAGCACATCATTTTCAATCCTTTCGAAACGCTGGTTTGCGGCATAACCTTTTAAAAGGTAATCTTTCAAAACCTTGTTTGCCCAAATGCGAAATTGAGTTCCACGCTTTGATTTAACACGGTAACCCACAGATATAATGACGTCAAGATTATAAAACTTTGTTTTGTATTTCTTGCCATCCGATGCAGTTAGTAAGGAATCCTTACATACTGAATTTTCATCTAATTCTTTTTCTTTAAAAATATTACCAATATGAAGGGTAATATTATTTCTGGTAGTCTGAAACAACTCAGACATTTGAGCCTGACTTAACCACACCGTTTCATTTTCAACCCTGACTTCAATCTGAAAATCAGCATTGTCAATAGCTTTATAGATAACAA
Source organism: Prolixibacteraceae bacterium (assembly GCA_003537645.1). GTDB lineage: Bacteria > Bacteroidota > Bacteroidia > Bacteroidales > Prolixibacteraceae > Aquipluma. The sequence continues at coordinate 4,966 of DPRM01000063.1, read as the reverse complement.
TCTCTCCTTGATCCATGGGATATCAATTGGTCAGGAATGTTGTTTTTTTTTAATCAAACTTTTTGTGAGGAAGTTGCAGCCAACCAACTTTACACCTCTATGTCAATAACGGATAGTCATACCTACTTCTTCCCCTCCAGCAACTTCTCCAACATAGCAACTTTATCCTTTTCGGCGGCAAGTAAACGTTCATATAAATCAACAATTTTATCTATTGGATTAAATGTTACGTTATTCGCAAAAAAACCATTGCCTTTATTATCATAGAAGGTGTTAATATAATTCGTGGTAGCTTCGTCGCTCAAATTTTTAATAGCGTCCAGTGGAATGTTTAGAACCTTAGATACCCTATCCAATATTTCATCCTCAATCTGTTCTTTTTGTTCCAGTTTCGAAATGGCTTGTTGAGTCATATTTAACTCATTGGCGATAAGCTCCTGTTTAACTCCAAGCATTTCGCGCAGTCTCTTGATGTTACGTCCGTGATGTACCTTGGGTGATGGGCTTGTTGTGTTTGTTTCCATGACTAATCTTTTGTAAAGTTATTCTACTTCAAACAAAAATACGAATTATTTCAGGCTATCAAACCGAATGGTTGTAAAATACAACAGCTTATTTGTTCGATACAAGCCTCTGTTGTTAAATACTTCTATTCTTCGCTATTACTTCGCTAAATTATACAGAGAAAGCAATCCTACCCTAACCTTAAAATGTCATGTTTTCTTTACGAAGTCATTCTACTCTTTTCATTCATTTCGCCCAAGTCTGCATCGCTTTACGGGTCGGGCATATTCATTATTTTGAAGCTTTTGATGTATTTTTCCTTCGCCACCGGCAGATACTCTACCGCAACAAGATAAAATCGCCCGAGTGATCGCTCAGCTTTAAAAGCACATTGCCTCACCACTTATAAAAAATCATTTTTCGTTAACGCATTAGTCTATTCACTATGAAAATAACATATAACATGGCAGTCATCCTTGTTTGTACCCTGCCTTCATTCTTATTTGCACAAGACAAAATCGCCCCCTTAAAAATTGGCGATCCTGTCCCCGACATTTATCTGGAGAATATCGTCAATTACCATGGGAAAACAGCCCGCTTTTCCGACTTCAAAGGAAAGCTGCTGATCCTGGACTTTTGGGCTTCCTGGTGTCGCCCCTGTGTTCAGGCCATCCCCCGGTTTGAACAACTGCAGCGAGAGTTTGGTGATCAAATCCAAATCCTGCTGGTCACCCCACAACCTGCAACTGCTACAGCCAAATTCTTCTCCGAGCGAGGGTTCACACTACCTTCTGTTACCGGAGACCAAAAATTATCCAAACTGTTCCCGCACAAATACGTTCCTCACGAGGTCTGGATTCAGGAAGGGAAAGTCGTTGCCATCACCGACGAGGCAGACGTCACTGCTGACCACATCAAAATCCTGCTTACCGCTAAAAAGTCGGTTATGGGAGAAAAGAAAAGCAATTTCAATTACGACCTCACCCAGCCCCTGTTGTTTAACGGCAATGGCGGACAAGCTACCGATTTGCTGTACCACTCGGTTTTCACCGGCTACCTGGATGGCATTGGTGGTGGAGGGGTTTACACCGACAGCATGAGCCGATTCAAGATAAGGGCGTTAAACGGAACCGTGTTGCAGCTCTACCAGTTGGCCATGCGATTTACCGGAACCCGGGAGCTTTCCCGGACCAACCGGTGCATCCCGGAGTTTGACATGCAGGAAGTACTGCCGCCAGCCGACGTACCGGCTTACGATCCTGCCGCCCGCGACTTCTATTATTGCTACGAGCTGATTGTGCCCATGAAATTAAAGGATCAGGCCGGTGAGCTTATGCTGGAAGATCTGAACCGTTTTTTCGGTACCCTTTACCACTTGCGCGGAATAATTGAAAAACGGACTGTAAAATGCTGGGTGCTAAGAAAAACGGAGGCTTTTAAGGAGCTGGTTTCTCCATACACCACTCCTGAAGTTATTTCTGAAGACCCGAACCTGTTGGTTTACCGCAAACAGCCCTTTTCAAAATTCTACCAAATATTGGCCGGCATTTACCGCAACGCCCCCTTTCCGGTGATTGACCAGACTGGGATCACCTCAGAGATCGATATCACCTTCCCAATCGGGGAAAAGGACATCCGCAAATTCAGCGATAGCCTGGAATCGTATGGACTTCACCTTGTGCAGGATACTTGCCGGATCGATATGCTTGTCATCAAACAATTAAAATAAAAATCAACATCAAACCTTAATTATGCAAAACAAATTAAGATATTTTAGTTATTATCGATATCTCATATTCCTTTGCCTGTTCATTGGAACGCACCATTACACATTTGCACAACAAAATGAAGTAAAAGGTACGGTATATCGAACTGACGGAAAAGCACTGCCCGGCGTTTTTATTACAACCACCAATCTAAAAGCTTCAGCAATAACCGATAGTCTCGGCCATTTCCAGATTGCCATACCTGTCACGGAATCTTCACTCCAGGTTTCCCATATCGGGTATTTCAGGCAAGTTGTTTCTGTTCCCGATGATAAAAGCCCACTGAAGATTTACCTCGATCAGGAAGTAGTCTCCCTGGATGAGATCGTTATTTCAACAGGCTACCAGACCTTGTCGAAGGATAAAACACTGGGTTCTTACACGCTTGTTGACAATAAATTGATTAACAGAACCGTAAGTACGGACATCATTAGCAGGCTGGAAAATATTGCCCCCAGCCTGTTGTTCGACCGGCGTTTTAACGGTTCCCCTTCCATCAGTATCCGGGGACAAAGTACCATTCAGTCTGGAGAAAGCCCGCTGATCATTGTCGATAACTTTCCCTACGAAGGTGATATCAACAACATCAATCCCAATGATATTCAGAGTATCACTGTATTAAAGGATGCAGCGGCAGCATCTATCTGGGGAGTCCGTGCCGGTAACGGGGTGATCGTGATTACCACCAAACAGGGCCGTCTGGAAACGCCCATGACCATTCAGCTGAACAGCAGTATGTCCATTGGCCGAAAGCCGGACTTATTCTACAATCAGCAATTCATGAACGCATCTGATTTTATTGACGTGGAACAAAGCCTGTTTGCACAAGGCTATTACAAATGGATGGAAGACTATTCTACTCATCCGGCTATGTCGCCGGTTGTCCAGCTGCTGATTGCCCAACGCGACGGAACGGTCAGCAGCGACGAAGCACAGGCGCAAATTGCCAGTTACCGGCAACAGGATGTCCGCAGGGATTTTTCCAAATACCTTTACCAAAACAGCATTAACCGGCAGTATTCATTTTCTGTGAAAGGGGGCGGGTCAACAGTGAGTTATTACCTTAGCGGCGGGTACGACCAAAACGACGATAACCTTGTACGGAACGGACTGGACCGGATAACGGTAAATTCGATGCTGACCTGTCATCCGTTTAAATCGGTTGAAATATCCTCCAACATCCTCTATTCCCACAGCAGCCAGGCACAAAACAACGGAGGCAGCGGCATTGTGACCAGCGGCGGCGGAAAAGGGATCTACCCTTATGCCCGGCTGGCCGATGAAAACGGCAATCCGCTCCCCATAGTCAGGGATTACAACACCAACTTTATCAGCCAGGCCCCTGCTAAAGGTCTGCTCAACTGGTCGTATGTCCCATTGCAGGAGCTCCAAAACAAGAACTATACCGTCAATACAGATAATATCAGGATCAACACCTCTGCCCGTTACCGGTTTAACTCCTGGCTGGATATGGAAGGGCGGTACCAGTACGAAACCCAAAACAGGCATACCCGCGAACTTCAAAGCCAACAACTGTATTTCACCCGTAACCTGATCAACCAGTATGCTTTTACCGACGACAAGGGGATTCTGCAATTTCCGGTTCCAAAGGGGGACATTCTGGATAACAGCTATTCCGAATTAATCTCCCATGCCGCGCGGGCACAACTAAATTTTAACAAAAGCTGGAAGAATATACACCAACTCAATGCACTGGCAGGAGCAGAAATCCGTCAGATCCGTACCACCGGACTATCGGACAGGGTATATGGCTATAGTGATGAGCTGCTAACGACAACCAAGGTGGACTTTACAACCAGTTACCTCATCAATCCGGATGGCTACAAGGCCATCGTACCCGACCGCTCCTCACTTAGTTATCTGACCGACCGTAACCGATCCTACTACGGAAACCTCTCGTATATTTACAGGGGACGCTACATGCTGACCGGAAGCGCCCGAAAGGATGAATCCAACCTGTTCGGGGTTGATGCCAACCACAAGGGCGTGCCGCTGTGGTCAACAGGACTGGGTTGGCAAATCAGTTCCGAAGAGTTTTATCCCTTCAAACAGTGGCTTCCTTTACTGAAGCTTAGGACAACTTACGGCTACAGCGGAAATGTCAACAAGTCGCTGACTGCCTATGCCACCGGGTATTATTACAACAACACGGAAACCAACCTGCCTTTTGTACGGATCATGACCCCTCCCAACCCAAACCTCCGGTGGGAAAAGGTCAGGATGGTCAATTTGGGGCTCGACTTTGAAAGTAAAAACCGCGTACTGTCGGGCAGCATTGAATATTACCAGAAGAAAGGGCTCGACCTGATCGGCAAAGCATCCCTGGATCCCACGATCGGCTTCAGTTTAAGCGGACGGAATGAGTTTATCGGCAACAACTCGGCATTAAAGGGACAGGGACTGGATGTCCAGCTGAACATTACCAAAACCTTCGGTAAGCTTAACTGGAATGCCCAATTGTTGTATAGTAATTCGACCAACAAAATTACACAGTACGACTATAAGAGCAGCTCGATTTCCAGCTACTTTTCGTCCGTGGCCATACCTGTGCCGGGAAATCCCCGTTACAGCCTGTATAGCCTGAAATGGGCCGGTCTGGACCCGGCAACTGGTGATCCGCAAATTTATTTAAACGGGGAAATCACCAAAAACTACGGTTCAATCCTCTCCAAACT
>DPRM01000091.1 GCA_003537645.1 Prolixibacteraceae bacterium | reverse complement strand
ATCAAAATAAGAACTTATAAAAAAAACTGATGGTTTCAAGGCTAGCCTTGAAACCATCAGTTAAACTATTATTTTTGTTCTATTAAAATCTGTATCGCTTTTTTAGGACGACACACTTCTCCGCAATCATCTCCATCCCCTTTTCGAAATTGCGTTTGCCTTTCTGGGGGTTCGTTTGGCTAACTGGTCCGGCAATGCAACCACCTTCGCAGGCCATCACCTCAATAAACTGCGCCGGAGCCTTTCCTTTCGAAAACGCTTTAAGCAGATTGATCGACTTTTTATTCAGACCATCTACCGACAACGATTTAACATCAATCTTCAGATTTTGGGTTTTTATAGCTGCGATTACTCCTCCTGAAAGCGCGAAACCACGGGCTTCGCCTGCAATACTATCCAGCGCTAATTCNNTTGGCAACGCAAGGCCCAATAAATACAGTTTTGGCTTCAGGATACTGCATTTTAGTGGTGGCTGCCGAATAATGCATCGGCGAACCAGTATCAGAAACATAAGGTTTCAGGCCTTCAATATGTTTTTTTGTCAATTCAACATACGAGGGGCAACAGGAGGTAGTCATAAACGGAGCGCCTTCTCCCAGCCGGTGTTCCAGCTCTTCGGCTTCATATTTGGTAGTCAATTCTGCACCCCGGGCAACTTCAACTACTTTGCTAAATCCAATATTTTCAATTGCTTTCATCACTTTGGCCGGATGAACATCGTATTGCCCGAACAAAGCGGGGGCAACCAAAGCAATGGTTTCCTGCTTTTGCTGAATACTTTTCAAAACGTCAATCAGGTTTGAAATTTCGTAAATAGAGCCGAATGGACAGGCATTCTGGCAGCGTCCGCAGTAAATACATTTGCTTTCGTCGATATGCTCAATGCCATGCTCGTTTTTGGTAATGGCATTTACCGGGCAAACTTCTTCGCACGGAATGGGCACATAAACAATGGCATGATACGGACAGGCTTCCTTACACAATCCGCAGTTCACACATTTATCAGGTTTTATTTCGGCAGCTCCCGAAGCATTGAAGCGAATGGCATTTTTCGGGCAGTTCATAATACACGGACTGGCAACACAGCCTCTGCAAATATTGGTTACGATGTAATTGGTTTTTACGCACGAGGTACAAGCTTCGTCAACTACAGTCAGAACTTTCTTCGAAGGATTTGGCCTTTCGATCGCCATTCGGGCAAATTCCGACAGCGGTGTCAGTTCATCCTGCTCTTCTTCAATGCCCAATCCCAAAATGGGCATCAGTTTGTACCTGACCACAGCGCGTTCCTTGTAAATACAACAGCGGCGCTGAGCGCTTATTTCGCGGGGCGACATTTCCAGGGGAATTCGATCGATTCCTTCAATTAACCTGCCGTCATTAAATAATCGGACAACTTTTCGAACCAGTTGCCGACGAATAATCATGGTATTGTTTAAATATGCCATTCCAATTTTTTAAATGCACCGGCAAAGATAGGCCGCTTTTGATGCACCCGAAAATTGGAATGGCAGTGTCGGTATAAACTTAATTTTAAATTGAGGTAATAATTATAAATGATTGACCGCTTATATATCTATTACGCATTTTAGATCAGTCAGTTGTGGTCATTTATTGTCATTATGTGGTCATTTCCTGACAATTGCATGACGACCAAATTACAATTGAATGACTTTTATGACATTGGGTATTATTGCGGATATTCATATAATTAGATATTAATAGTCAGACTTCGCTTGATTGCTTTTTCCAGATAAACGATGCGGCAACGCTGGCACCAAGAATCATAGTAATAATGCCCAGTGAAACAAACGGATCGAACTTATAGAAATCGGAAATCAACATTTTTATACCAACGAACACAAGTATTGCAGCCAGACCGTAATGCAGGTAGGTAAAGTACTTGAGCGAACCAGCCAGCGCAAAATAAAGCGAACGCAATCCCAAAATAGCAAAAACATTCGAGGTATAGACAATGAACGGATCGCTGGTAATTGCCAGAATAGCCGGAATAGAATCGACCGCAAAGATAAGGTCGGTGGTTTCTACCAATACAAGCACAAGCATCAATGGCGTAGCATGCCATTTACTGTTTAGTTTGATCAAAAACTTCGATCCGGAAAATTCGTTGGTTACAGGTATATACTTCCGGATGAATTTCAGGACAGGACTTTCGGAGATATTGATTTTTGTGCCTTCGTCGCGTGCTATTTTATAACCGGTAAATATCAGGAAGGCTCCAAAAACATAAATTATCCAGTGAAACTTGGTAATGAGCGAAATTCCGGCAAAAATGAAGATAGCCCTCATTATCAATGCGCCAAAAACGCCCCAAAAAAGCACCCTGTGCTGGTATTGTGCCGGAACCTGAAAAGCGCTGAAAATAAGCACAAAAACAAAGATATTATCAACACTCAGCGATTTTTCGACGAGGTAACCCGTTAAAAATTCGATGGCTTTTACCTCACCAAAATAGTACCATATCCCGACATTAAAAATCAATGCCAAAGCAATCCAAACGGCGCTCCATGTTATGGCTTCCCTGAATTTTATCTCGTGCGATTTACGATGAAATACGCCCAGATCAAGCGCAAGCATCACTAAAACAAAGGCATTGAAGCCTACCCATAATGCAATTGAGTTTTCCATTTTATTGTTTGTTTAAAAATTCACTTAATTTCTGCATCTCTTTTTTTAACTCATCAATCTTTAATTCCAGATTCTTCACCACCCCTTGAGCGCCTGATTCGGCCATTTGCTTTTGTAAAAGATTTTTCTCGAGTTCTGCATGGCTTTCCTGCATACTATTCATAATCACTCCAATAAAAAGGTTCATAATAATCATTGCCCCAAGCAGGATGAATGAGATGAAATATGCCAATGACCAATATGATACAGCTTCTGTTGTAAATTCCGCGTTAGGTTCAATAGAGCCGTAAATTTGAATATTCAGTATATCAGTCCATCCTTCAAGTGTCAGTACTTTGAACAAGGTAATCATGCTAAGGTGCAATGAACCAAAGTGTACCGGGTCTCTTTCAGCAAAGATAAAACTGCCCAAAACCGCATAAATATAAAATACAAGAAGCAGTAGAACAACTACATAGCCCATCGAAGGAATGCTTTTAAGAAGAGCATTCACCAGAATCTGCAATTTAGGAAAAATAGAAATTATCCTGAAAACCCTTAAAATACGGGCCATTCGTAGAACAGCTACAAAATGGGTATCGACGCCGGGGATAAAACAAACCGTAACAATTATGAAATCGAAAACATTCCAGGGATCGTAGAAATATTCCCAGGGTTTCGATCCTTTGGCAAGCATCTTTAGAATTATTTCAATCAGGAAAATATAGATTATTACCTTATCGATCACGAAAAACAGGTCGGAATACTGCATGTTTACCGACGGGTAGGTTTCGAGCCCAACAATAACTCCAGAAGCAATAATCAGAAAAAGTATAAAATAACGGAACAGACTGGACTCAACCAGATTATAGCTATATTTCTGAACCTGATTCATTTTTATTTTTTAAATGGGTTAATGATTTTTAAAGTTGGTAACGATGCCATAATTATAAATCCCACCAGGAACCAAATACTGTATTTTAAAAGTTGCGGATAAGCCTGCCCCAGGTAATATCCCAATGGAGTAAGAATTCCAATCCAAATAACTGCACCCAGTACATTCAGATAACTGAACCGTAACAACGAAAATCCGTTAGCTCCGGCAAGAATTGGAATCATTGTGCGGATAACGGGCAGAAACCTTCCGGTTATAAAAGCAATTGCACCATACTTTTCGTAAAAAGCTCTGGATTTTTCAAGATATGAACGTTTAAAAAACTTTGCATCGGGTTTATCGAAGAGCTTCGGACCGAGCCATTTACCTTTTGTATAACCTGTAAAATCGCCCAATACAGCAGCTGTCATCATTGAGAGCATCAAAACAGGTAAAGGCAAATCGAGGTAATGAGTGCCACAAAGCAAGCCGGCAGTAAAAATCAGGTAATCGCCACCGGGCAGGATCAATCCAAGAAAAAATCCTGTTTCAAGGTAAATGATAATCAGGAGAATGAAAATCCCCCCGAACTTAATCAAATTGGCTGGATCAGTTAAAACCGCCAGCGGGGTGTTTAAGAATATAAGGTCAATCATTAAACAAATATTTCCAACCAATAACATACTGTGGTTATGAATGTTTTTACATGCGTAAGAAATTTATGCTAATAAGTGTTAATACAAACAAATCCTTCTTTAATAATTGATAATGAAACAATTGACACGACATAGTCGTAAGAAAAAAAACCAAATTATCCAATGTTTGATTCAAAAGTTTATTTCCATGATTTTCCATTTCAGATTTTGTTTCCCTTTTATTTTTCAGAAATAACTTCCTGAAGCATAATGCCAATTAATCAGTTTAATTCACATCAATCAAAATGAAACCATTATCGAGAAGAAAATTCATTCAGGACACAGCCTTGCTGGGCGGTGCCATGCTTTTACTTCCCGAACTTGAAGCCAGTATGTTGCTTGATTCGCCAACATCAGGAAACTACTTTCTGAAAGAATTCGGGATTGATGAAAAAATCTGCCGGAAGCTCTTGGCTAAGGCGCTCTCGAAAGGCGGCGATTTTGCCGACCTTTATTTTGAATACTCGGTTATGAATTACCTTGGGCTTGAAGATGGCAAAGTAAACCGTTCGTATGGCGATATCTCTCTGGGAGTAGGTATCCGAACAGTGAAAGGCGATCAGATAGGTTATGGTTTTACCCAGGAACTCACCGAACAATCAATGTTATCGGCAGCCTCTACTGCTTCAACTTTGTGCAACATGAACGCCACTCCGGTGGCCGCGTCATTCAACAAGCTTAAAACCGGTAATTATTATCCGGTTGCACTCAATTTCAATGGCATTCCTGCAAATTCAAAATTGCCGCTCATTCAAAAAATTCATCAAAAATGCTTCAGTCTTTCGCCGGAAGTAATAAAAGTGAATGCCGGATTTCTTAGTTCTGCAAAACGCGTACTGGTTGTTACCAGCGATGGAGTAATGGCCGAAGATTTGATTCCTCACGGATACATTTACGCTTCGGTGGTTGCCGAAAGAAACGGCAAACGCGAACAGTCGTTCTATAACATGGGCGGTCACCGCGATTTTTCATTTTATACCGAAGAGGTCGTTAACAAAGTATCAACAAAAGCAGTGAACAATGCACTGACTCTTTTTGACGCCATTCAGCCACCAGCCGGAGAAATACCGGTTGTACTTGGCCCCGGAGTTACAGGAATTTTGCTGCACGAAGCCATTGGTCATGGCATGGAAGCCGATTTTAACCGCAAGAAAATATCCACCTTCAGCAACATGATTGGAAAGAAAGTGGCTGAACCTTTTGTAACTATTATTGACGATGGAACCAATATGAACCTCGCCGGAAGCCTAAATGTTGACGACGAAGGAACGCCGGGCAAAAGGACCATTTTGGTCGAAAATGGGATACTGACCGGCTATCTGCACGATAAAATTTCGGCAAAACATTATGGTGTTGAACCTACCGGAAATGGCCGCAGGCAGGACTTCCAGAACTACCCGATACCACGGATGCGCAACACCTATATGCTTGGTGGAACGGCGAGCCCGGAAGATGTGATCAGACAAGCCGGAAATGGAATTTATGTAGAAGAAGTCAGCAACGGGCAAGTAAAAATTGGCGAAGGCGATTTTGCATTCTACGTTCCAAAAGGGCGAATGATTGAAAACGGCAAACTTACCGCTCCTATAAAAGACGTAAACATTATGGGCAATGGCCCGAAAATGCTTACCAATATCATTATGCTGGGCAACAACCTTGAAATGGATTATGGTGGCGCCGGCCAATGCGGCAAAAACGGACAGGGAGTTCCCGTATCGTTTGGATTGCCAACCTGTTTGGTCAAATCATTAACTGTTGGTGGAACCCGCCAGAAAGGAGGCCAGTCATGAGTACAAATAGTAATCAGCAAAAAGAATTTCAGGAACTGGCCGACTGGGTAATTGACCAGACTAAAAAAGCAGGGGCAAACGATTGTAAGGTGAGACTTTCCAAAAACAGGTTCGTCGAAATAAACTATCGCGATCGTAAACCGGAAGTGATTAAAGAGGCCACCACACAAGGCTTGAATCTTCAGGTTTTTATCAATAACCGTTATGCCAGTCAGTCAACACCCGACTTCCGAAAATCGACACTTTCGGGTTTTATTACCGATGTTATTGAAAGCGCCAAGATTATGGAAGAGGATCCGTTCCGGACACTCCCCGACCCTAAATATTACACCGGAAGGTCAAATTACGACTTGCAACTTGCTGATCCTGATCAGGATAAACTAAGCCCCGAAAGACGGCATGAAATGGTTAAAGCAGTGGAAGATGCCTGCCTGAAAAAAGGTGGAAACAAAGTAATTTCGGTTGAAGCCGGCGAATATGACGAAACGTACGAAGAGTATGTAAAATCGAGCAATGGTTTTGAAGGCGCGAACCGAACCACCCAATGCTGGACTGGCGCCTCAATGACCGCACAGGATGAAGGCGACCGGCGACCGGCTGGTTACAATTGGGTAGGCTGTCGTTATCGCGGCGATCTTCCCTCACTTCAGGAAGTTGGAAATTTGGCTGCCATCCGTACACTCGACCTGCTTGGAGGTAAAAAAATTGAAACTGAAACCCTTCCGGTGATTATTGAGAACAGGGTTGTCGGGCAAGTTCTGGGAGGATTGCAGGGACCAATGTCAGCCGGAAGCATTCAGCAAAAACGTTCATTTTTAGCCGATAAAAAAGGCCAGCAAATTGGAAGTAAGCTTTTAACACTTCAGGACGATCCGTTCCTTGTGCGTGGACTTGGCTCGAAATATTACGACGGAGATGGATTCCCTGCCAAAAAGCGAAATCTCTTTACCGAAGGGGTTTTGAACGAGTTTCTGGTTGACTGGTATTACAGTCGTAAACTGGGATGGGAACCAACATCAGGTTCAATTTCAAATCTGATTTTACCTCCCGGATCGCGCAGCGTTGATGAAATTGTGAAAGATTTGGGGCGGTGTATTTTAATCACTGACTTTATTGGAGGAAATTCCAATTCCACAACAGGCGATTTCTCTATTGGTATCATTGGCAAACTATTCGACAATGGTAAATTTGTTCAGAATGTGGCCGAAATGAACATGGCCGACAACCATCTCAAATTCTGGCATAAACTTACTGAAGTTGCAAACGATCCATTTATTTACAGCTCGCTTAAAGTGCCAAGTTTAGTATTCGACGATGTGGTAATAGCAGGAATTTAAATTATTAGTTTGAACAAATTGATGAATCCTCCCCGGTTTCCATACCTGGGAGGATTTCTTTTTATTGTAACCTTTACGCAACCTTTTTAGCATTTATTTCATCTTTGTAACTTCATAAGCATACTGATTTCCAATTTATTCAGTTAACTTTAACAAAAAAACCTACCCATGAAAACCATTCAGTTAAATCATCCCAAATCATGTGTTTTTTTGTTTGTGTTAAGCTATTTTTTTCTACTTTTTCCCGGAAAAGTTTTGGCGCAGGAAGAAGCCCCGGCTGATAAAACCATTTCGCCTTTCTTTTATATCGAATGTAAAGATTCTACCATCGAACATCTCCCGCTGAAATCGACCAAAGTTGATGTTTCGATTGTGGGTGTCATTGCCGATGTAACCATTTGTCAGCGATACATGAACACCGGAAAATCACCCATCGAATCGAAATACATCTTTCCGGCCTCGACAAAAGCAGCGGTTTACCATCTGAAAATGGTGATTGGGGAAAGAATTTTAACTGCTGTAATCAAAGAAAAAGAAAAGGCGCAGCAAGAATACGAAGAAGCTGTTGAACAAGGTTATACCGCCACTTTGCTCGAACAGGAACGACCCAATGTGTTACAAATGCGGGTCGGAAACATTATGCCTGGCGACACCATCGACATTGTGCTTAAATACACCGAACTGATTACTCCGGTGAATGGTGTTTACGAGTTTGTTTACCCAACAGTAGTCGGGCCAAGGTATTTCAGTCAGTCGTCGTCTGATCCGAAAGATAGTACCTGGGTTGAAATTCCTTACACACATGAAGGCGAAGCGCCCAAAAGCACTTTCGATATTGATGTTACGATTGACGGCGGAATGCCGGTTTCGGCCATCAATTGTCCTTCGCACGAAAAGCTTGATATCAGTTATATCAACGAAAATGTAGCAGAATGTTCACTACCCGCAAGTGATTCGCTTTCGGGAAACAGAGATTTTGTTCTCGACTATGTTTTAGCCGGTGAAATGCACAAAACCGGAATGCTTCTATACGAAGGCGAAAACGAGAATTTCTTTTTGTCGATGATTCAGCCACCAGCCTCACCCACTGCCAATGATTTGAACTTACGCGAGTATGTTTTTATTCTTGATATTTCAGGTTCTATGTCTGGGTTCCCGATCGAAACTTCTAAAAAGCTGATGGTTGAAATCATTCAAAACCTGAAGCCACAGGAAAAGTTCAACATCCTTTGTTTTGCAGGCGGATCGAGCTTTTTATTTAACGAATCAAAAGAAGCGACATCAAAGAATATTGAGGAAGCGTTAAGTTTTATCAGCAAGCTGCAAGGTGCAGGCGGAACCGAACTGCTTCCGGCTTTGCAAAAAGCGCTTACTTACCCCACCGATCAAAACTTTTCAAGAATATTTCTGATCGCCACCGATGGCTATGTTACCGTTGAAAAACAAGCTTTTGAATTGGTGAGAAACAATTTGAACAAAGCTAACTTCTTTGCTTTCGGAATTGGTTCGGGCGTAAACAGGTACATCATCGAAGGCATTGCACATGCCGGAATGGGAGAACCTTTTATTGTTTTAAATGAAAAAGAGGCTCAGGAACAAGCTGATTTGTTCAGAAAATATGTTGAGAGTCCCGTTTTATCCAATATCAGCGCCAGTTTCAATGGCATTTCGGTTTCAGATGTTGAACCTGTAAGAATTCCTGATGTTTTTTCGGAACGCCCGATCCTGATTTTTGGTAAATGGAATAGCCCGCTGCAAGGTTCGCTAACACTTTCAGGTATCGCCGGAATCAATACACCTTATTCAAAAACACTGCAATTCAGCAACTATCCACCGTCGGATAAAAACAGGGCATTGAGCTATTTATGGGCCAGGCAGCGACTACAAATACTTAGCGACTATGGGTCAAATACGGTAAGCGACGAAACAAAAAAGGAAATTATTGCCTTGGGTCTGAAATATAACCTGCTTACCCAATACACTTCTTTCGTGGCGGTTGATTCAATAAAAAGAAATGAAGGTGGGGAGATGACAACCGTTGTCGTACCCAACCCAATGCCGCAGGGAGTTTCGGATAAAGCAATCGGGAATTATGGTGGAGCAATTGTCGGAATGACTTTCTTTGACCCCGGCTCGAAAAATCAGACAGCCAGTACTTCAAAATTACAGGCAGCCTATCCCAATCCGTTTGTGAATCAGGTCACGATAATTATTTACCTCGAAAAGAATGATTTGGGAAAAGAAAAGTTACTTGAAATATATAACAGTACCGGCGAAAAAATCACAACGATTGACATCAGCGGATTAAATCAAACAACAAACAATTATAAACTTACTGATGAAGACATTACATCGGCAGGAATATATTTAGTGCAGTTGTTAATCGATGGCGTTCCTGCTGGAAATTGTAAAATTGTAAAAAAATAGCTCGGGTAATTTAAGGATGTGTTTCTGAATGTTGATCCGGTTTGACAAACGATGTCAGACCGGATCATTTTTTTTAGCAAAATTTGCAGAATCTCCTACCCTTTCAACAAATGCGGACGTTCGTGATAAACTTTCAGGATCATTTCGCCAAACAGTGTATTGGCCCAGGCAAACCATTTTCGGGTAAACTTCTTTGCATCATCCTTGTGGAACGATTCGTGCATAAAACCGGTTTCAGCGTGGGTTTTAAGCAATACATCAATACAATGTTTAATTTCCTGATCGTCGATACTGGTAATAGCTCTTAAAATTATACTCATCGGCCAAATAGTATCAGTTCCGGTATGTGGGCCACCTATCCCCTCGCCTGCCGTTCCTTTGTAGAAGAACGGATTGTTTTCAGAAAGTACTACTTTCCGGGTATTCAGGTACAACTTGCTGTCGGGGGCAATAGCCCCCAAATATGGCAGCGACAACAGCGACGGCACATTGGCATCGTCCATAAAGTGGAAACTTCCGAAACCGTTCACTTCGAAGGCGATAATTTTGCCAAACTTCGGATGATTGATAATTCCATTCTCATTCAGTCCTTGCTTAACCTGCTGTTGGATTTCTTTGGCTTTGGCAACTATGGCATCGTCTTTCAGTGCCGGAGTTGAACACATCTCAACCAGATAGCCCAGCACCTCGATGGCAAACATGTTGCTCGGGATTAAATACGGGAACAAAGTACAGTCGTCGCTCGGGCGGAAAGTGGAAACAATCAAACCGCAAGGTTTTACCGGATAGCCATAGCCGCTCAACGGAACGCCATCGGTAGCCCAGGCAGTTTCGCGCTGGAAAGTATAAGGCCCTTTATCGTGAAACCGCTGTTGTTCGCGGAATGTTTGCAATATCAGAAGCATAGCTTCTTTCCATTTGTTGTCGAACATACTGGTGTCACCGGTCAATTTCCAATAGCCATGAGCCAGACGGATGGGGTAACACAAACTGTCGATTTCCCATTTCCGTTCGTGGATTCCGGGTTTCATTTTGGTCAGGTCGTGTTTCCATTCACTTTCCTGGGTAAAATCTTTATAAAAAGCGTTGGCGTACGGATCAAGCAAAATACATTTGGTCTGACGGTTAATGACCCCTTTCACCAGTTCTTTCAGTTTAGCATCCTCTTTTACCAAGGGCAAATAAGGCCAAATCTGTGCGGTGCTGTCGCGCAGCCACATGGCATCAATATCTCCGGTAATTACATAAGTATCCGGCTTTCCGTCAATAATTTCAAAATCAACGGTTGTATCCAGGGTATTCGGGAAACAGTTTTCGAACAGCCATCCCAATTCAGGATTGGTAATAGCCGATTTTACTTTCGCTATGGTTTTCTCTACGGAATCACTTACAAAATTTCGATTGGCAAGCGGCGGACGTTTACTCTCAAATACCGGAAATAAACCCGATCCTAAAACTTTCGTCTGGCTTGCGGCCAGAACACCCATTCCGGCTAAAGCACTGGTTTTGATAAACATTCTGCGATTCGACATGATTAAAGTATGATTTTATCAGATTATATTTGAAACAATATGCATCGTCAGGCAAATTTATCCAAATTTGAACCTGAAACGGGGAAAACAAAAAATATTTGAGCCATTGCAACCTTTGCAAAAAACCTTTGTCAATAAAATCGAAATCTAAATAATTTGAGTCAGTCAGCATTCATACATCAGGATTTGATAGCCGAAAGCATTCGTGGCAGCAACAAAGCCCGCTATCAGCTCTATCAGTTGTATTCCAAAGCGATGTTTAACGTGTGTTTCCGCATGATGAACAACCGCGAGGATGCTGAAGATATGTTGCAGGAAGCATTTATACAGGCTTTTCAGAAACTCGAAACTTTCAGGAACGAATCAGGGTTCGGTACCTGGCTGAAAACCATCACGATTCACACTTGCATAAATGCGCTGAACAAACGGAAACTGGATTTAAAGTATTTTGATGAAATGCACCGATTTGATGCCATTGAAGAGGAACAGGAAGAAGCGCTATACACTACCGAAAACATTATTGAAGCGATGAACCAGCTTCCGGAAGGCGGGCGGATCGTTTTCTCGCTTTACCTGCTCGAAGGTTACGATCACGGCGAAATAGCACAAATACTGAATATTACCGAATCGACAAGTAAAACACAGTATATGCGCGCCAAACGCAGGGTTTACGAAATTTTGAAAAAAACAAAATCAAGAGCGATATGAAAACCGACAGATTGGAAAAGTTTGTAAACGAAAACAGGCATGAATTTGACCAAATGGAACCATCCGACAAGAGTTGGGAAGTCATTAGTCAACGCCTGAATCCAGATTCAGGAAAGAAAACAAGAAAATTTGGCTGGATGAAAGTTGCTGCGGCAGTAACTCTGCTGGCTATATTGCCCGCAACTATTTACTATTTAAGCATATCCGGGCAAAAGCAGTTGGTCCGGGCCATTCAGGTCGATCCCGAGATTCGCGAACTTATGGAAGCCGAAGCATTTTACGCGCAGGAAGTTTCGGGAAAACTGGCAGAAATTCAGAAATGCTACAAGGTTTATCCTGAACTGAAATCGGAAATTGAAGGCGACCTGAACGAACTGGAAGCAATGTACATGTCGTTGAAAAAAGACCTGCGCGAAAACGTATCGAACAAGGAAGTAATTGAAGCTATGATTGAGAACAACCGTTACCGGATGAAACTGGTTGAAGATGTTCTGGAACAAATTAATTGTTAACCCAATGGTTATGAAACTATATTTAAGGAAAATAAGCATTCGGCTTTGTATTTCAGGTCTGTTTCTCCTGAATTGCCTTTCGGGATTTGCACAGTTTACCGAAACCCGGGAGTTTACACGCCATTTTAAAATTCAACCCGAAACACGCATCGACATCACCAACAAATACGGCCGGATTGAACTAAACACCTGGAAAAAAGATTCGGTGGTAATACGATTCAAAATGGAGATTAACGAGAAGAAACCTGATAAACTGAAGAAAACACTCGACAATCTGGATTTCGACATCAGCAACAGCCAGCATTACCTGATTATAAAAACGCAGGTTGACAAGGAACGCAGTCAGGTGGAAAGTGAATTACTGAAATTCAAGGAAACAATGCTGCAAACGAACGGAAGTATCCGTATCGACCTAACAGTCTGGCTTCCGGATAACCGCGAACTTCGGCTCGAAAATAAATTTGGCGACATAATTATGGGCGATTACCTTGGCGAAACTCAAATCGTACTAAGCAACGGAAAACTGAAAGCCGGCGACCTGCCAAAGCGCTCAAGCCTGAATCTTAGTTTCGCCGATGCCAATATCAACAATTTACCCAATGCCCGAATTATCAGCAATTACAGCGACATAAATCTTAAAAACTCCGGTACGCTTCGACTTGAAAGCAAATCTTCGACTATTGAAATACAAAACTCTGAAGATTTGAGTATCGATTCGCGACGAGACAAATTCAGGATCAGGCAGGTTGAAAAGATGGATGCTGCAGGCAATTTTAGCCACTTCATGGTGGCAGAACTGAAAAATAAAGCCAACATTCGATTGAGTTACGGCAGTCTCGACATTGAAAAGATTCTGACCGCCTTTAGCAGCATTTATGTCGAATCGCGCTCAACAGATGTAAACCTGTATTTCAGTCCCGAATCCAAATTCAATTTTCAGATTACTGAAACCAAAACCGACCTGAATCTTGGCCGCGAACTTAGTATCGAAGACAAGGAAATACTCGATTCGAAGGTTAATAAAATAAGGCATTCGGGCTATTTCGGAAAAAAGATGAAAGAGGACCAACTCATTATCAACGCGGTGGGCGGCGAAACCAATGTATTGGCGTATTAGGTAATTGGTTGAAAAAATTGAGCAATTGGTTTGTTAGATATTCGCCATCCAAAAAGTCATTCATCTCTCATTTTTTGACTTTCAATATGGCTTTTTACCAATTCGATAATTATTATTCGAATAGTATTGCATCTGGTTTGAACTTTGCAACCTTAAGCGAATTATAAGTTAATCTCGTCGGAGATAATTATATTTTATGATTGACCGTTTGCATACCTATTTGTCATTTTCGTCAGTCAATTGTGGTTATTCTGTTGTCATTTTCTGACAACTTAATGACAATTGAATGACTTTTATGACATTGGTTAATATTTCAAATATCCATTGATATTTTTTTTCACCGGAATTGCAACCACCAAAATAAAAACCTGTCTATAGATTTTGAAAACAGAAACAGAACAAGAACACAATTCAGAAACAAAACAATTAAAGAAAACAAAGAAAACTCAAAGCCATGAAAACAATCAAAATTACCGGCTTATTAGCCTTATTCTCATTACTATTCGCCACCAGCTCGTGTGTCGATGATATTTTTCTGGAAGGCAACGGCATCCTCCGGTCCGAAGCAAGGATGGCCTCTGGCTTCGACCAGATTGTTTCGGGCGGCGATTTTGAAGTAACGATTGTGCCCGGAAACAATTATTCAGTAGAAGTTACAGCCGAATCGAACCTGCTGTCGTACATCGAAACTGATGTGGTTGGCAATACATTAAAAATTCGCACACGCGGTCTGTATTCGCTTCACGAAAACGAACCAATCGAAATTTACATTACCACTCCGGTACTCAACGGGTTAACGCAGAGCGGATCGGGCTATATTAAAACAGGCAGTTTTATTAGCGACGATTTTCATCTTGCACTTTCGGGTTCGGGCGACATCGACACCCGCATCAGCGCCGACAATATTAACGCGAGTGTTTCGGGTTCGGGTACTATTTTTCTGGAAGGCGATGCATTCGAAACTGAATTTGTAATCAGTGGTTCAGGAAAAATAAAATCATACGATCTTGAACAGGATCATTGCCGGGCAGTTATTTCAGGCTCAGGAAACATGTATGTAAATGTTTACGAAACCATCGATGCCCGAATTTCAGGAAGCGGCAATGTTTATTTCATCAATTATCCGGTTGTACATTCCAGTATTTCAGGCTCTGGCAAAGTTGTTGACCGAAACTAAAAACAAGTATTCAGCAAGCCTTTAACACAATTGACTTTATAATATTTGCACCAAATAAATTACGACCATGAAACAAATTTATGCTCTCTTAATTCTTTTTTTACTGGCAATTCCCGTTTTTTCGCAAGGGCCCGAAAAAGCAATCGGTATTCGCGGAGGTCTTTCCTCCGGATTTGAGTACCGCGTTTTTTCGAGCGAACAGAGTTCTTATAAAGTACTGCTATCGACCCGAAAACAAGGTTTGCAGGTTACAGGAATGAAAGAATTTCATGTGCCCTATACTTTTGATTTTAACGAAGAAGTATCATTTATTTATGGCTTTGGTGCACATGTAGGTTTCGAAACGTGGCATGTTGTACGCTATTACGATGCATACCCTTATACCAATCATTACCTCGAACGCAAAACCGGACCAATCGCCGGACTCGATGGATTGGCTGCAGTTGAATATGCCATTCCACAAATTCCGTTGGTTGTCGGAATTGAAGTAAAACCATATTTCAACCTGTTCGGAAAAAATTTCTTCCAGCTTCAGCCATTTGATTTTGCCTTCACTGTAAAATACACTTTCTAGGAAAACAGAAAACAACAATTAAACAATTAAAAATGAAAAAGTTAACACTCACGATTTTTCTTGGGTTAGGTTTCCTGTTGGCTACAGCCCAGGATTACACAGAAAACGATCAGATCTCTACCATCTTCTCTAAAAATCGCAGAAATGGCGGCTACGGAGCTCTCTCGCTCAGCTACACACAAATCGACAACAAAGATGCTTTTATGATGGGCGCACGCGGATCGTGGATTATCGATCATTCGTTCGCCATTGGACTGGGAGGTTGTGGTTTCATTAACGATGTGAATTACCAGGGCTGGCACAACAACGATTTGGACAACAATCTGGCAGGTGGTTACGGTGGTATTTATCTAGAACCCATTATTGCACCACGTTTACCGGTGCATATTTCAATTCCGGTATTGCTTGGCATTGGCGCTATTACCAACATCGAAGACCACCGCGACTGGGACAACTGGGAGCTGGACGATTCGGACAACGATGTTTACCTGGTTTTTGAACCCGCCGTAGAACTCGAATTCAATATGACGCGGCATCTCCGGCTGGCAGGATCGCTGGGTTATCGGTTCACTTCAAAAATTGACATTAACAATACCAATCCCGATATTTTGGAAGGCACCAATATTGGATTGGTTCTGAAATTCGGAAGGTTCTGAAAATTAAGTTAAAAAGAGAGACCATCCTGAAATAAATCCGGGATGGTCTCCTACCTGCTGTTAAACTTAAAACACGACGAATATTCTAAATAAATGCTCACCCTCACAAAATCTTTTTTAATTGGTTATTTCTGATTTTTCTTAAACCACAATCTGTTGCCTACACTGTAATAGTCATCCTTTAACTCCGGATTGTTTGCAAGTTCCTGCTCTGTAAAAGGATAATGAGGAACAATAACGTCATCGCCAAGATTCCAGTTTGCTGGAGTCGAAACTTCATGTTTATCAGATGTTTGCAATGCAACCACAATTCTTTTTATTTCTTCCATATTTCTTCCAATATTCATTGGATAAAAATTAATGGAACGAACATTATTTTGTGGATCGATAATAAAAACACCTCTCACATCTTTAGTTGTACTGGTTGGAGTGTGCAGCATCCCATATTTCTTCGAAATGGCAAACTTCTGGTCGTCGATTATCGGAAATTTAATTTTCTGCATCCCCCGTCCTTTGTAATCCAGTTCTTCGAGCGCTGTCTTCCACAATTTATGGTGCTCGATGTCATCAGTAGAAACAACTGCAATTTTTACTCCTAACGCTTCAAAATCATTTTGTGCATAAGCCAGTTCAAGTAATTCTGTTGTGCAAACGGGTGTAAAATCCTGCGGGTGGCTGAAAAGAATTTTCCAGTTTTTTCCAAAACTTTCCGGAAAAGAAACTTCACCGCTGGTACTTAAGGCAACAAACGAGGGGGCTTTTGATCCAATTAATGGAATTTTCACTTCCTGGGCAACGACTGTTCCCAGAATCAAAACCGACAAAAAAAAGGTCATTAATACATTTTTCATAGTTGTAATTTTTAAAGTTATTGATATTGACAGCAGGTATTTCAGGTAGGAAAATGTAAACGATCTTTCAATTCAATATTTAAGATTTAAAGATCTTTTATTCTCATTACTTCACTCTACGTCTTTGCTCAAAAATAAGTTCGAAAAAAGAGAAGAAAAATCTCAAATTTCAATTTAACAACTGCCTGACTATGTGTATTTTATCGGGATACTAATTCGAATCTCTCCTATTTAGTTGAGGCAGCGAAGAAGTATTACTATGGTAAAAAGGAAAACTATCTATACTTTTGAAGCACATTAAAAAACTAAAATGAAGAATAAATCCTGGCTTCCTTATGGGGCTGCTCTTTTATCAATGATTTTCTGGAGTTTTTCGTTTGTTTGGGTGAAAATTGTTTACGAAGCTTACGGCCCGCTTACCACCGTTCTTTTCAGGTTGCTTATTTCAACAGGTTTAATGCTCGCCTTTACCCTTATTAGCCGGAAACTTCAAAAGATACAGCCTGGCGACCTTAAACTATTTATTCTGCTGGCGTTCTTCGAACCTTTTCTTTATTTTATGGGCGAAAGTTATGGTTTACTGTATGTTTCGTCAACTGTTGCATCAGTAATTGTAGCTACAATACCATTGTTTTCGCCTATTGCGGCATGGTATTTTTACAAGGAAAAACTTAGCCGAACCAATTTATATGGTCTGTTTATCACGTTTTTAGGCGTTAGCCTTGTTGTGCTCGACAGTTCATTCAATTTTACCGCTTCGCCATTGGGCGTCTCACTCGAATTTCTGGCAGTTTTGGGCGCAATTGGTTATGCAAGCATTTTAAAAGGGATTTCGCACCGGTACAATACTTTCACTATTATCACTTACCAGAACCTGATAGGCGCTTTCTTTTTTCTTCCTTTCTGGTTAAGTTTTGAATTTAAGGACTTTACCAGCATTCCGTTTCATGCCGAAGCTTTTTGGGCAATTATTAAACTGGCAATATTTGCATCAACATTTGCCTTTATCCTGTTTACTTACAGCGTACGAAATCTGGGAATCAACAAATCGAATATTTTTATCAATGTAATACCGGTTTTTGTAGCAGTTATTGCGTTCATTGTTTTAGGCGACCAGCTCAATTTTCATCAGATGGTCGGAATCGCAATTGTTATTTCAGGACTGTTTTTAGCCCAAATTAACTGGAAACGTAAAAAGAATGGATCAGCTCCAATATATCAGGCCTGAAAAATTAAAAGAGCTGACAGCCAGCCGTAAGCAGGAATTCACTGCCCTTTTCAAACGGCTGAAGGCAAAAAAACCAAAGAATCTGGACGACGTGGTTCACGAGCTTCATTACCAGGCTTTTGATAAGTTCGATTGCCTTAGCTGTGCCAATTGCTGCTCGACCATTAGCCCGATTGTCACTGAAAAAGATGTTGAAAGACTTGCCAAACGCCTGAAATTAAAGCCGGTTGAGTTTATAGCTCAATATCTTTACATCGACGAGGACAAAGACTATGTTTTCAAACAAACACCCTGTCCATTTCTGATGGCTGATAATTACTGCATGGTTTACGAAGACCGCCCAAGGGCTTGTCGCGAATATCCGCATACCGACCGCAAGCGCATGTACCAGATTTTAAACCTGACCCATAAAAATTGTGAAGTTTGCCCCGTTGTTTATGGTATAACCGGTGAGTTAATCAAAAGCCCGAAATTGAAAGGCTAAACCCCAAAATACACCTGAATTTTATAAACAATTCTTTGCAATTAATTAATCGGCATGCAATAAATTGTGCCAAATAAATGCCGTAATTTCAGCCGTAAAACAAAATTCATTCAAACATAAAAATGGAATTGACGGAACACATTATAATTGGTGGCGAGGAGTGGTGTGCATTCCCCGGATTGAACATTCCGGCGGTAAAAGCGCGGGTCGATTCAGGCGCGAAAACGTCATCAATACATGCAAGTAACATCCACAAATTCACCCGAAAAGGCGAAAAATGGGTCAGTTTCGAAGTTCACCCCATTCAGGATACACGGCGTATTACCCTCCATTGCAAGGCCAAAGTGGTCGATCACCGCAATATAAAAAGCTCAAGCGGAATTTCCGAAAAACGATATGTGATACAATCAACCATGAAAATTGGCAGTTACCAGTGGAATATTGAGCTGACACTTGCCAACCGCGACTCGATGGGATTCCGCATGTTGCTCGGACGTGAAGCGATGGAAAACCGCGTATTTGTCGATCCGGCAAACAGTTTCCTGCTGGGCGATTATTCCACCGAAAAAATAAGCGAACTGTACCAGCATTTCAAAGATGTACGCAGCGGATTGAGAATTGGTGTACTGGCCAGTAATCCAGATTTGTACAGCAACAAACGGATTATGGAAGCCGGCGAAGAACGCGGACATGAAATGGTTTTCCTGAATGTTCAGCAATGTTATATGAAGCTCGATGCCACCAACCCGGAAGTACGTTTCCGCGGAGGCCGCAGCCTGAATAATCTGGACGCGATCATTCCACGAATACGACCCAATCTGACCTTTTATGGTTGCGCATTGATCAGGCAATTTGACTCGCTGGGAATTTTTTGTGCCAACTCATGGGAATCGATCGGCCGGTCGCGCGATAAGCTTTTTTCGTCACAGCTATTTTCACAAAACGGGATACAAATTCCCATCACAGGTTTCGCGAAATCGCCACTCGATACCACCGACCTGATAAACATGGTAAACGGAGCACCGCTAATCATCAAATTGCTGGAAGGAACACAGGGAAAAGGAGTTGTTCTGGCAGAAAATGCGAAAGCTGCCGAAAGTGTAATCAACGCATTCAAAAGCCTGAATGCCAATATTTTGGTTCAGGAATTTATTAAAGAAGCCGGAGGAAAAGATATTCGCTGCTTTGTTATCGATGGCAAAGTGGTTGCATCCATTCAACGNNAAAATTACTTCCGAAGAAAAAAAGCTGGCAGTAAAAGCGGCCAAAGTGCTTGGGCTGCAAATCGCCGGGGTTGACATTATCCGGTCGAACAGAGGGCCGCTGGTACTCGAAGTAAACTCGTCGCCCGGACTGGAAGGCATTGAAACTGCCACCGGAAAAGATATTGCAGGGATGATGATTTCGGCAATTGAACGGCAATTGGGCTGGCAGAAGGAATTACCAACAGATGAACTTGTTTCTGAAACTGAATTCTCAATACTAACGGAATGAATTGCCTGATCGCTCTTGTAAAACCATCTCTTTCGACACAGCACCCCGGACTTCCATTCTCCGGACTTAGGACTTGGGACTGATACTTCCTTAAACTAAAGTTAATAAAACAGAATGCCCCGTGGGCTTGTTAGGTTGTTAAAAAGCCTTTTTATATTTTTGAAAAAAATTTAAAAAACTATTAAAACCCATTGATAATGAGAAAAAAGATCGTTGCCGGAAACTGGAAATGTAACACTACCGTTCAGGAAGGTGTTGAACTTGCAAAATCAGTTAGCGAATTAGTTGCCAATTCAGGAGTAAAAGATGTTGTTGTGGTTCTGGGAACTCCTTTTACTCACATTACCAGCGTTGTAAATGCTGTTGACACCAAACTGATTGATGTTGCCGCACAAAACTGCGCAGCAGAAGCAAAAGGCGCTTTCACGGGCGAAGTATCAGCTGCTATGGTAAAATCAACCGGAGCTACCCATGTAATTTTAGGACATTCTGAACGTCGCGAATATTATGGCGAAACCAGCGAAATACTGAACAAAAAAGTTGCTTTGGCTCTGGCAAACGGCTTAACTCCAATTTATTGCTGTGGCGAAGCGCTTTCGATCCGCGAAGCCAACGAACAAAATGCTTACGTTAAAACGCAATTGGAAGAAACCATTTTCAACCTAAGCGTTGAAGATTTCTCGAAACTGGCCATTGCCTACGAACCAATCTGGGCCATCGGAACAGGTGTAACCGCTTCGACCGAACAGGCACAGGAAATGCTGGCTTACATCCGTGGCCTGATTGCCGATAAATTTGGCAAAACTGTTGCTGAAGAAACATCAATTCTTTACGGTGGTAGCTGCAACGCTAAAAATGCTCCTGAATTGTTTTCTCAACCCGACATTGACGGTGGTTTAATTGGTGGTGCATCATTGAAAGCCGAAGATTTCCTGGGAATAATTACAGCGTACTAAAAGTCGGAAGACTAAATAACAATAATAAAAAAGAGTGTCTCCGGAAATGGAGACACTCTTTTTTTAGTTTTAGAGATATTCCTGATGTCATCAAACAAAATATATTCCGGCTCCAATGTCATATGGCTGTAAAAGTAATGACATTTTTCTTTTACGATTTTTCTTCGGTCAGAGGATTTACAGAAACTGGTTTACCTGTATCATGCGAATACAGTCTCACATGCGGGAACGGTATTTCAATTCCTTCTCGTTCGAAGGCTTCTTTGATCTCAATAAATACACTGTTTTTCACTGCTGAATAATTTGATTTTTCGAACCACACGCCAAAAGTAAGGTCAATACTGCTGGCTCCAAAATCCTTAAAAATAACAATTGGCTCCGGTTCTTCGAGGCACAGCGGATTGTTGCGGGCCACATTTTCCAGCACTGTTTTCACCTTCCTTAAATCTTCCTTATAAGCCACTCCAATTAAAAAATCAAGTCGCCTGATTGGAAATCTTGTAACATTTATCAGTTCGGTTGAAATTACGGTTTGGTTGGGGATTCGGATCAGCAAATTATCGAAAGTTTTTATTTTTATCGAAAGCAAATCGATTGAATAAACGGTTCCGGATTTATCGCCGAGGCGCACAACATCGCCCAATTCGAATGACTTTTCAGAAACAAGGAATAATCCGCTGATGATGTTACCAATACTGGTTTGAGATGCTACCCCGATAACGATACCCACCACCCCGGCCGCGCCAAACAAGGCAGTCAGATCGTAATTCATTTCGCGGATAACAATAAAAACGATGCCAATATAACCGGTATAAACAATGGTTCGCGAAATAAGCATCATCCTTTGTCGCGACAGTTGCTTACGAAGCGATCGTTTTACCATGTACGAAACAACATGGATGGAACTGATTCCAATTATCAGGATAAATAAAATCCGGATAAATTTATCGATGGTTTCGCTGCTAAAAAAAGTTGAAAGTCCTAAATCCATACCTAATTTTGATATATATTTTTGATAAAATAGAAGCTTTTCCGCAACAGATTCCGGGTTCCCAAAGCACGTGGCCGGGCAAGCAAAAGTGGTTTCTGTCCGTGCAAATCCTTACGCTCAGTTAGGTTCACACTTCCATCGTGATCAGCACCAGTAAATTCAATAGCTACGTGGTTCGATAAAATTTTACTGTTTTTTACGAACAACGAAAACTCCTCAACGCGCAGAATCAGGCGCTCAAGATCAAAAACACCGGTGGTTTTGTTGATTATTTCGACCGAAGTAACTGCTTCCCAGGGCAAAACCGTTACGTCAGAAAAATCGATATCGTAATTGCTGCCGATCGAAAATGCAGGTTCGCCATTGTCGGGCTCTCCAAACCATGTATCCGACAATCGCTGCAACGAAAATTCGAGCAAACGGTTTTCATCTTTCACCTCCTGAAAGTAAAACTGCATGGTAAGCGGAATCCTGAAAAACAAATTGGCCGATTCGCCCGCGCTTATTTTAATATTCTTGTTATTCCTGAAAACTACCGACTTATTGGGCATTGCAGGAACTACATGGAGTACAGGGGATTTTCCAGTTCTGAAATGAAATACATCCGCATCATTGTCGAAATTATCGACCTCTTCAACCTGAAGTTCCGAAGCCGGATGATCAGGAATACGGCTCTTGATAAGCCAGCCATTTGAAATACGTTTTACGAATACCTCAACAAATCCCCCCTTAAAATGAAGTGTTTGATTTTCAGCAAATTCGTATTTCTTCCAAAAATTCGGAGGAGTCATAATATTGAGTCTTATTTTGAAACTAAAAGTAAGACAAATTTTGAGATGATAAATAAAAAATCCCACAACACTTCTGCTGCAGGATTTGAGAGTAAAAAAACTATCGCGTGTTATTTTGTCTTAACATCGAGGTTAAGCGAACCTGTAATTTTACCGATATCGTTTGGATCGATTATACCACGGATACTGATCAGCGTGTTGTCGTTTCCACCCACTACAAGCAGCAATTCAGACAATTTGCCTTTTTCTCCGTTTCGACCGTAAAACCTTACAATCTCATCCTTTCCGGTCACTTCCATCAACACTTCGTAATTGTTGTTTTTGAAAAATCCGTCAGCTTCCAGTTCAGTGTAAAAATTGAGGCCTTTGTTCAGATCTTTGTCTTCGACCGAGAGAATTCGGATTCCGCTGATTTTCTCCATCATCGAGGCTTCTTTGCTGTTCGGGTCGTCGAGCTTACTCGCCAGTCCGAGCAATTTGCCACTTATATTTACGGTAGTGAACCCGTCTTTGTTGGCATACTTGTTAAAAAGCTTGTCGATTGGGCTGTTGCTTTGTGCCATTCCAATCAATGGAATAAGCAATACCAGTGCGATTAAAATTCGTTTCATGGCTATTCTTTTTTAAGTTTACTTTTTAAATTTTCTACATCTTCGAGTTTTTCAAATCCTTTTCCCAGGATTTTCATTCCTGAATAAAAGGGCATTGCGGCCTCGTCCATTTTTCCGATCGGTTTTAGCTGCGCCATTCCCTGATTGTATTTACCGGCAACAAATTCAAGGGTTTTAGAGCCTCGCTATAAGCCAGTTCAGGATCGGTAAACGTGTCGTTCCATTG
>DPRM01000054.1 GCA_003537645.1 Prolixibacteraceae bacterium | reverse complement strand
TTCTGGCTGACATCAACCATTTTTGCCTTTCCTTTTTCATCAGTATGTGATAGTTTTTTCATCTTAAATTGTTTCGCGTTTCGTGTTACAAGTTATGGGTTTCAGATTGCAACTCGGAACCCTAAATTCGCAAAGTTTTTTTTATCCTCCGATATTATAAAACTCCCCTGATTGATTGTAAGTTCCGTTGCGGGGTTTATTGCCCAAAGTAAGCTTGAGTGCTTCCTGATGCCCAAGCTTTCGGATATTATAAACCAGATCGCTGAACAAACATGGCTTGATATCGCCATTGGCCAGCAAGCGGACGCGATTGCATTTTTTGCAGTTTCCGCCTTCGCCACCTTCAACAGTCGAAAACTCTCCTGTTTTCAGGTTCATCTGGTGAATAAACCGAAGACTGAGACCATGTTCTTCGCAAAACTGTTTTAGTTTTTGGGTCTCTTCATCGGGCTGACCCAGTAAAACACAATTTATTTTGATTGGCTCCAAACCAACATTCCGGGCAGCTTCAATTCCTTCCAGAACCTTCTCCAAATCTCCGTTTCGGGTGATCTGGCAGAAATCATCGGGATTAACTGTATCCAAACTGATGTTGATCCGGTTCAATCCCGCTTTTTTCAGATCAGCAGCATATTTTGAAAGAAGAACGCCATTGGTGGTCATCGACAAATCTTCAAGTCCATCAATTGCTGCAAGCATTGCAACCAGTTCGACAATGTTTTTCCGCACCAGCGGTTCTCCACCCGTCAACCTGACTTTGGTAATTCCGTTGGCAACAGCCATCCGCGTAAAATCAGCAATTTCCTCAAAACTAAGAATATCGGAATGATCGAGCAAGCGAATACCGTCTTCGGGCATGCAGTAGGTACAGCGAAGATTACAGCGGTCAGTTACCGAAATGCGCAAATAGTTGATAGCCCGGTTATAGCGGTCGAACATATACAATTTCTCCTTTTTTTATTTCAGTTTTTCCTGCCTCAATATTAATAAAACCAGATGCCTGATGATAGGCATGAATATGCGCTGATCCATGATAATCAACCATCCGAACCTCATTCTGATCTGTTATCTGAACCGGCAAACATTCTTCCCTGTCAGATTTTTTTCTACTGAAATCATGATTCATCGGCAATGCCATTCGGGTTTCATATTGGCTGTAATTCATCAGCTTCCGAAGAAATGGCAGCACAAAAACCTCAAACTGAATGAATGATGAAACCGGATTTCCGGGCAAACCAATAATATATTTTTGCTCCTTTGATGCAAATGTGGTGTGCTGTCCGGGTTTGATGCTGATTTTATTGAAATGAATTTCGAAGCCCAAATCGCTGATAATCTGAGGTACAAAATCAAAATCGCCTACCGAAACTCCTCCTGAAAGAATGGTAACATCGTTTTCGGATACCGATTTCAGGATGATTTCACGGGTCAGTTGCTTATCGTCGGGCACAATTCCGTAGTAATTCGCCGGAAATCCAACCGCTGTTGCCTGGGTGTAAAGTTGCGGACCATTCGAATTGCGAATTTGTGATGACTGTGGTTTCTGTTCAGGATTAACAAGTTCTGAACCTGTTGAAATAATTCCGACCTGAGGTTTTTTGTAAACCGTTGGCCGCACACATCCTACCGACGCAAGAATTGCAATATGCTGTGGTTTAAGCCATGTTCCTGAACTTAAAACCTGATCGCCTTCTTTCAGATCTTCGCCCTTCCGGCAAATATTCTGATTGGTTTTTTCTCCTGAAAACCGCACTTTTCCCGGAGCGGTTTCTACTGAATACTCAACCATAAAAACGGTGTCCGCTCCCTCCGGAACCTGTGCGCCGGTCATAATTTTAGAGCATTCGCATGGTCCGATCATTTTTGCCGGTGCATGTCCCGCCGGAACCAGCTCAATAACTGACAGTTCCAATCCTAAATCAGCACGGCGACAGGCATAGCCATCCATTGCCGATTTGTTGAAAGGCGGCATATCGGCATCGGCAAACACGTCGTGCGCCAAAACTCTGCCGGTGGCCTGAACGAAGTCGATTGGCTCGGTTTTTAATGACTGTGCGGTTGAAAAAGCGATATCAATGGCTTGCTGCAACGTGATCATGGATTTTCCAGGTTAGGTTGAACTGAATGGTTTGAGGATCGATGCTAAAACTTTCTTCCTCCGAAAATACAGAAATATCGGCCAGCTTTTGCATCTCGTGAGCAGATGGTTTGACTGTTTCGAATTTCTTCTGAATGAAAATGTACAGATTGGGAACCCTGATTTTTCGGAGAGCCGCCGATTCAATAATGACCGGTTGTTCAGGATCAATCAGCGTTGAAACAATGCCGAATGCCGCTTCCAACTGATCGTCTTTGGCCTGAATGAAGAATACACGTTTGGCGCCAGCTTGCAGGAATAAAGAAGTGTCCTTATCTGAAAAGCGGTCGATTTCTTCATAAACGGTATAATTTTCAGCAATATGAAGGGGAATTAATCCGAAAGTAGTTTTGTGAAAATGCGGGGTAATTTTGATGGCAACGATCTTCTTCGCCGTGTTTTGCGTGATGATCCGGCAAATGAAAGTCGTCTTCCCGACATTTCGTCCGGAGCCGGAAACCAGTAACATATTTTCGAATTTTGCTGCCATCCAGGTTTATTTTGCGGAGAGAAGACACCTGACGACAGCCGGGAATCCGGGTAGTGGTGATCTCCTTTCCAAAGTCATCCGTCAACCGGCGGAATCGGGAGGCTGAAGCGTTTCCGCGTCAACCCGTCGGTTTTACCAGCTTATGCAGGGCACTTAGCCAATAAAACTCGGAGTTTTAAACGTATGCAAATATAGAAATATCTTCTATTTTTTATCATTAGTGAACGACAAAACT
>DPRM01000149.1 GCA_003537645.1 Prolixibacteraceae bacterium | reverse complement strand
ACCACCCATTATTTCTGGCACATCTACAGCCGCATGAACTGGGGCGAACCCTGGTATGCGGGTTTTCGTGAAAGTCAGACCGAATACAGGATGAAAAACCAGGCCTATTTTCAACGCAACCTGATGCCCGGAATGCTGGGCTGGTTCAGTATGAGAGCAAACACACCGGTTGAAGATATCGAATGGATGTTGGCACGTTCGGCTGCTTTTGATGCCGGGTATGCATTTGTTACCGGCGACAGGCAACTGGAATCTCAGCCAGATTTTTTCGTGTAAACTGAAGCATACCAAA
Source organism: Prolixibacteraceae bacterium (assembly GCA_003537645.1). Lineage (GTDB taxonomy): Bacteria > Bacteroidota > Bacteroidia > Bacteroidales > Prolixibacteraceae > Aquipluma. Next base: position 9,918 of record DPRM01000149.1, on the reverse strand, counting down.
ACAGAGAAACAACCAGGAGAACCAGAGTATTCAATTTTAAAATTTGAAGCTCCCGAAGTAAATTCCACGCTCAGTTTCATAATCACAGCGCAGGATGCTACCATTTCTGCCATTCGTTTCGAATTTGATAATTGCTGTGAGTTAAAAATTCCCGTTATGTTGAATGCCGGCGAATCGGTGAGATATTCAGGAGGAGAAAATGCAGCCGTTTTTAACAACCAGCTTCAAAAAATAAAAGAGATTCCTGTTGATTCTTCAAAACTGATGTTGGGAAAAGGCAGTCATTCTGTTGTTTTCGATTGTAATTTCTCTTCTTTTGAAAAAGAACCAGCAGCCAAACTTGAATTCAGGATAAAAGGAAAAACGGAAGAAATAAGGGGAGCGATTTGAATGGGTGAATGAGTTATTGAGGAGATGTGTACAGAAAAAAACAATTGGTGACAATATTATTTTTCTCCTCATACATTTCAGAAAGTGTTGCAACAAGAACACTCAGGCAACCGGTTTTGGAAATACAAAAAATAAGGCCAATGTATTTCGGTTAAATATTCTCAACAACAATTTATCCTGAAAATCCTGTTGAAGATCCAGAATTTACGAATTCTGCTTTGACAGACAATTAAGTGTATTGGGGGCAAAGAAACTTCAATCAGAAAGAAATTGAAATTATTCCATCAAAATCATCTTCTTTATCGGGCTGAATTCCCCGCTGTTAACCGGCAGAGATAAATTTCGAGATTTTGAATTTCTTCATTCTCTTTAATTTCTGAATAATTGCATTTTTCGTTAATTCTGAATCAACTATCTCACAACCATAACTTTTTGCGTTTCGTCTACAATTCCCACAACTATTTTTATAAAATAAATCCCTGACTTTACCTGATTTCCCGCAGAATCCCGACTGTCCCATTTCGTAATATAATGACCCGGTGGAAGAACTTCGCTGACAAGGGTATTGATGACTTTACCTTGCAAATCGTATATACAAAGCGTTGAAGTAGAATTTCTTAAAATTTCAGGGACGGTAAAACTTATTGCTGTATAATCTTTTATTGGATTCGGGCTGCTTACCATTGAAATTGGGCATGTTTTAAAATTGTTTGGTATTTCCTTTACTGCAGTATAATTGGTTCCCAGCATTTGTTCAATTTCCTGTTTATTTGCAGCAAGCTTGAGTATCGAAGGTTTGGAAGAACCGTACTTGTCGGCCAAATAACCATTGACCCATTCCGGCCTGAAAGATTCCTGGAAATAATATTCTTTCCATTCGGTGTCATTTAGCCGCAAAAAATTGGTGGTTACGTATTCATGGTAACTCATTACCGGGCCAACAAAAGCGATCTTTTGATCATCAGGCATATTAATCACTGTGATCAGCATATCAATATACCCGGTTCCAGCGTGTGATACCGCCCCAATCATGTTACCGATACAGTCAGTTGGGGTGGTATGGTAATCGGCTACCAAAAAGTCATTTTTTTCAACATCTTCGATATTGTAGAATAATTCAGGATACCACCCAGTTGGCGGCCAATATCCGCTGCCATGTCTCCCCTCTCTAATAAATAGATTTTTTATAAATGTATTTTCTTCATCATCTATACTGATATTGCCCAATTCTTTTTCGGAAATGGAAGTAAGAGTATCGGTAACACCCTGCAAGCGTTGCAAATAAGTAAATAATTTTTTGTCATTTTCAGATGAAAGAATTCCACTAAAAACTAACCTGTCCATTGCGATTTGAGCTGATTTGTTTATAACCTGGTAAAATTCCGGATTAGGTTCCACATAACCGCAGGGGAACGAACAGGCGCCCCCGGTAGTATATGATTGTTTGGCATAAAGCATGTTGTCGTGCCTTAATTCAGTCCATGAGGCAAGTTGGGTATTCAGTTTTTCAAGCCCCCAGGCCCCAGTCTGCATAAATGGAGGCAGATTTTCCCTTTCGCCGGGGCTTTTGGGACTCAGTGTTTTTATGGCCTTTAACCACAAGCAATAAAGTGAACTTTCCCAAAAGCTATCATCGTATTGATCTATCAAATAGCGCAATCCGGCAAGGTTTGAAGAATAGGAATATTTCTGCAATTCTGGAATTAACAACTGAGTACTGGCATCATTGCCGAAGGCAAACATGATATCCAGAGTTGAAGGGTATAACCTGCAGATCTTATCCCCCTGATAAAATATATGGTCGAAGACCACATTCCCGGTAATGTAGGAATCGATTACAAAACGCTGGCCGAACAACATAAATGCTGATGCTGGTTTTGCAGCCTCCGGTGATAATGGATCGTTAAAAAGCAATTGCGAAACTATTTGCTGACTGGAATAAGTTTTTGTGCCTAACGTTTTTTGGAACTGTGCCAAAGTATCAGGATTTAATAATGCAGAGGCATCTTTGATATTCAGTTCGGTCAATAAGGATTTAAGCTGAGGATAGGTTACATTATCCTGTTCCCCTACAAAGATTGAAATTACATCTTCAATTAGCTCATAATATATATTTGCCCCCGACATCTCCAGCAGTTCAACCAATAAAAGGGCATCAACCGATTGTCTGACAACCATATCATTTAACTGTTGTTCTGAGCACTCATAATAACTTAAATCAGACTTGGGTAAACTGAGATAAATCTCTGACCTGCCAAGCCACATCATGGCCTTAAAATACCTTGTAAGGTTTTCCTCATCCAAATAATGCCCTCGTGGAGTAAACTGGCTAAAATCAATTTCCCGTTTACATACCGCTGAAAACAAGTTGTATTTTTCCATCTGGCAGCCATCAATAAAAGACAAAATGGTATCGATAGTTCCTTTATTGGATGGATAGTAAGGGGATACGTATGCTCCCATTAATTTTAAGGGTACTGTCAGATACACATCCACGTCTTTTAACATTTTTTCCATTCCGGGATTATTCCCATACTTCTTTGCCAAATCAGACATGGAGCGGCTCATTTTAAACAGAAGCAATTGAATGTTGTCAAAAAGGAAATCCTTTTCAACATCCTTTAAAATAGCATCATAGGATGCATGATAGGCATGCAGGATGGCATCGGTGGAAACAAAAACAGGCAAATCCTTTTTATAGATTACTTTGAAGTGATCGTTAAAGGATTCCTGCCGTAACCTCTCGGTTACAACAAAACCGTTTTTCCTGATTAGTTCTTTCTCATCTCTCGTAATATTGTATTCAGCATCAATACTATCGAGGTACAAGGCATCATTGTACTCCATATTTAATTCATTCAAAAAATATCCTGAAGGGTACTTTTCCAGGAGATTTGTCGGAGACATATCCTTGTTATCCGACAGGAATTTTTTGTATGAATCAAGGCTAAAAGGGGCAGTCTGGGATAACAACTGGCTAAAAATGCCAGTGTTTAGTGCTCCAAGAATCAAAAGAATTTTAATCGTTTTCATAATACTCGATTTATTGTTTATTTAACTTTCGAAAGCTATGTTTACCCTTCTTTCAGTAAGGTATTATTAATGATTGGTTTTGTAAACTATTCCACCAATATCATTTTCCTTGTCTGCATGAATTCACCTGCTTTTAACTGGCTGAAATAAATTCCTTTTGGCAGCGTACCTGCATTAAATTGGGTTTCATATTTTCCCTGTGGTCGTTGTTCATCGACCAGTGTTGCAACTGTTCTTCCTACAATATCAAGCACTTTGAGTGTTACACGGCTGGTTTTTTCCATTTGCCAACAGATTGTGGCAACCGAATTAAAAGGGTTGGGGTAGCAATTCAGTTTGGTGGAGTTCTCAACAAGGTCAGGCAAAGCGGTTGGTCCGCCTTCCTGGGTAATTGTGATGGTTTGTGTTTCGACGCCAACAGCTGAAACCGTGACAATTGCTGTCCGGGGAGAAGCTGTGGGATTAGCATCAGCCGTGAAAGTCAGCTTATCTTCTCCAATTCCTGTATTTTTGCTTAGTGTGAGCCAGGTTTGGTCGGAACTGGCTTTCCAGCTTAAATCGGAAACAATCTTTGTGGTAGCAGTGCTTCCCGCTGAAGCGGCAAGGTTTAACTGGGTTTTGAAAACTTCGACGAATGGAATTTCGACAATATTGATAAAATCACGCCATCCATCGTCAGTAGCATATTTCTGTTTTAATCCATAAGGAACAAATAATGTACACTTAAATTTATCCACTTCATAATATGTAATTTCCCCCCAAATATCCCTCCTAAAGTGATCCGGGGAATTTAGATGTGCAAAGATGGATGTTAAACCAGTACAACCTGAAAACGCACCATATCCAATAGTAGTAACAGACGATGGAATTGTAATTGATGTAAAACCAGTGCAACGAAAAAACGCACCATCTCCAATAGAAGTAACAGATGATGGAATTATTACTGAAGTTAAACCTGCACAATTTTCGAAAGCATGGTTTCCAATAGAAGTGCATGAATAAGGAAGTAATATAGATTTGAGTTTACGATAAAGATTATAAACAGGCCCTTCAATATAGCGATTTCCAAATTCATTATCAGGGATTGTATTTTCAGGATAAACATAGTAACCAGCGTCATAAGCCAGAATGTCAACTTCACGCATATCAATTTCGCTGAGCCAGGGCATACGACTCATTACATCCATATCACTTTTATCAATAGTCCCGGTTAAGCGAATGCTGTTTAACAATTGAGTTTCCTCATAAAGTAAGTAACTAAAATCACCAGCCGATACATTCATCTGTTTAGTTGCCCCGGACTGACTTACCACAACCGAATTGACGATAACAGTATCTATTTTAAAAGTCAACTGCGCTGTGCGACAGGTTTCCAGATGATTAACATCAGCAGTAACCGTAATCATTTGTTCGCCTCTGCCTGAAGCTGGATTTACTGTAAGCCAGGATCTGTTGGAACTGACTGTCCAGGCAGAATCAGTAGTAACACCAATTGTGGAGCTTAGTTCTTTTATCGCACCCAGGGAAACGTTGTATTCAGTTGGTTCAAGATAAGGTAATTCAACATCTTTATACGACTGGTCAAAAAAAACTCTCTGACGAGATGGAACATAGGATTGAAATGTAAAATTCGATAGAAATGTAACTGATTTCAAACTACAACCACTAAATGTAGAATCTCCAATTTCAACTACCGATCGGGGAATAATAAGAGAAGTTAATCCGGTACAACCACTGAAAGCATATCCACTTATAATTTCACACATTAACGGAAGTTTGATTGATTTTAAGTGATCATTTGGATAAGCGGCATTACGATTAAATGCATTGGATGGGATAACATTTATCTCTACCCTACCATCATCTCTCACTATCTTGACCTCGCTTAAATCGAGTTCAGTCAATGACGGCATTATACTAAACGTCCTAAAATCCAAAGCCTTAATGGTGCCAGTGAGCGTGAGGCTCGTAACGGTGGCAAGTTCTTCAGCAGTAAGCGAATAATATAGATTCCCTGCAGTTACCTGAATGGTTTTCGAAACCTGTGCCTGCAGCATCACCGTGAAGCACAAACTGATGAAAAGTAAAATTGTTGATTTCATAAATATTTTTTTGAATTTTAATATTTTGAAGGAACAGTGACTAAAACCTTATTATCAAGGCAGTTTACAGAGAAATTAAATGTTTTTCAGTTTTGAAAAATGAACCAGTATTCACTTCTCGCCTTTATTAAATTTAAGTAAAAGAGGATATTACTTTATAGCAGCTATTGACTGGATAATAGAAAAATCTGACAAAAAATAGAAATTATTGTGCAATTTGGCTTTTTGAGTTGAATTGGTCTGGAAAACAGATTGATTTTGAGATTATAACATTCCCTGGCTCACCAGCCATTTCCTCACCCGTTCATGCTCGGCCTGGTATTTTGCTTCGACATCCTTGAGTATTTTCTGAAACCGGGGTTCATGGCGGATAGGATCCAATAATGGATGATTTTTGAATAGGGTAACCCACCACAACGGAAAAGAATTGTTTTTATTTACTTCATCCAGGTAATGGTAAGCCTTTTCCTTGTTGCCCATAAAAGCATATACTTCTGCCAAATCGAATTGTGCCCCTTTTTGAATGGAGTTCCAACGGCCCAGCCTGATGCTTTCCTCACAAATTTTAATTTGCTGATTAAAGCAAAATTCAGCTTCTTTTTTTCTGCCAATTTGCCAAAGATATAAACCAAATTCCTTTGAATTGTAAAGATCAATTTCACCAGACTTTTCCTTCTGTTTTTTTAGCTTCTCAAAATAATATGCCGCTTCCTTTTCATGACCTGCAATTAAGCAATCGGCAGCAATAAAGGTCGGCACTCTTGCTGAGTCCCTTTTGTAAATTTTTTTCGTTAATTGATAGACTTTTTCAGAGTTCCCAAAAGTCCACTCCAAATTCCTTAAACGTTTTAAATACTCTGTCGAATCTTCTGTCAATTCCAAGGCTTGCAGATAATACTTTTTCCCTGATTCAGGGAATCCCATGTCAATAAATAATTGACCCATGTTGTTTAATAAACTGGGTAGTCCGGAGTCATGGTTACGAAGAATCGCTTCGCGTCTGTTACTGATTGCCCCAACGTAATCATGAAATAAATCGACTGATATATAACTCCTTAGCCAATATGCTTTCCAATTGTTCGGATTGTATTTGATGGCTTTGTCAAGGTCTTTGTTTGCCTCGGTTAGCTTGTTTAATTGAACATATCCGGCGCTCCTTAAATAATAAGCTTCCGCGCATTGACTGTCAAAAGCAATTGATTTACTGGTCAGGATGATAACAGAATCCAGAAAATTTCCGGATAAATAAGTTTTCCAATAATATTTCTCCCAATAAATATCTGCCAATTTTGTGTATGCCAGGGCAAAGGTTGAATCGAGTTCCAATGTTTTCTGAAAATGATGCCAGGCTTTATTCATAGCAACTGTATCACGGTTGTTGCTTAAAAAATATTGCTCATATTCATCATTTCCCCTCAGGTAAAAATCATAAGCAGTAAGGTTGGTTGTAGGAACTTTCTGTATAAGTTGCTTTTCCTCCGGGGTGATTACGGCTTTTAATTCGTCGGCAACAGTTTCAGCAACCTCGCTTTGTACTGAAAATACGTCTTCTGCCGTATAATCATAAATATCTGACCAGATATGATCTTCGGTTTTAGTGTTAATCAGCTGCACAATTAATCTGACCTCGTTATTTTCGTGTTGAACGCTGCCTTCCAGCAAATAATCAACATTTTGCTCCCGTCCAATATCTTTTGCTGATTTGTGGCTTTCTCGGTATTGTTCAACCGATGTCCGGGAAACGACCCGCAAATCCTTGATTTTTGACAAATTAGTCAATATTGCGTCCATCATTGCATCTGACTGATACTTGTATTCGGCTTCATGACTCAGGTATATAAAGGGCAGTACAGCAATTGATTTTTCATAAATTGCTGATTTTGAAATTTCCCTTGTAATTAATATGGAAGCTGGAATCAAAACAATTAATACAATAAAAAGGAAAATCAGATAATTTTTTGGATTTGATTTTTTCAAAGGTGTTACAACCTGCTGTTCTTCAGGTTTACTAACCAATTCCTGATTTTTAAATTCGAGAGGTGTAACACCAAAATATTCATGAAAGCACCTGATAAAATACGTTGGGCTGCCAAAACCAACAGCGTAGGCTATTTCTGCAATATTTAAATCTTCATTCAATAACAAATCTTTGGCTTTTTTCAGTCTGACCTCGCGAATAAAGTGACTGACATTTTGATTTGAGATTGATTTGAGTTTACGGTTCAGATTTGAGTGACTCATACCAGCTTCCCTGGCCAGTTCTTCGGGGCCAAAATTCTCGTTTGCCAGGTTGGCTTCAACAAGATTAGTTAGCTTATATATGAAATCTCTATGCATCAACAAAAAAGTCCAGGTTTAATTGTCTTTTACAGGAATTAAATTTACGATATTAATCCCTTATTTACAATTATTTGATATTCATAAGATTCATTTATGAAAAGACGGTAATCAGATTACAAGCTGTTTTTAATTCGACGTTGATTGATAATTTTTGTCTTTCCCGATTACAACTTTATCCTGCTTATTTTACGTTTTTGAAAATTCTGGATTTTCACTGCTAAAATCATTAAATATGCGAAGATCAAATCATCTGAAAAGAAAAAAAGTGGACTCAAAACTGATTTGAAGCAAACCAAGTTCAGACGCCACTTTGCTATAATTAGTAAATCAAAAGAGACAAATTCTGGTTATCGGGGATTCAGATAAGTTAAAGATTCTATTCTGATGTTACCGGATCAATAATTGTTGACACCGTTGTGACAACATTAGCCGGAAATCCTCCCAGCCTCGCATGTTCGCGAATCATTTCTTCATTTGGAGCAATATACACGCAATATATTTTATCGGTGGTTACATAACTTTCAATCCACTGAATTTGCGGACCTAACTTCTCCAGCACTCCGCACGAAGTTTTCGAAATTGCCTTTAACTGTTCTGCATTTAGTTTACCAGCACCGGGGATTTCGCGTTCAATCAGATACTTTGGCATAGTTTTTAAAACTTATTTCCTACTCATCTGGCTTTTCAGTAACGCCCCGTTTTTTAAATGGTTTCTGGACTCCACTATAAAATCTTCGTCAATATAAGATATTTTAGTCTTTATTTTTCAGGCGATTCAACTTTATTATTTCTGTTAAACATATTCTTCTTATTTTCTTACCTTACATCGCAAAAATTTACACATGTTTTAAATGATAACTGTTTTCATTATATACATCCTGGCGCTCATTTTAATTGTGGTTTATTCGGCCCGGCGTTCAAAAACCAATACCGATTTTATTTTAGGAGGAAAAAAGATTTCAGGTATCTCGCTGGCTTTATCGGAGCGGGCAACCGGTGAATCGGCCTGGTTGTTGCTCGGATTGACGGGATTGGCGTACTCAGAAGGAATGGCGGCTATTTGGGTGGCGGCTGGTTGCGTTGCAGGAATCCTGTTTCTCTGGATTTTTCTGGCTGAACCACTTCAGAAGCTCACCGAGAAAACCGGTGCTCTCACCGTACCGGCTTTGTTCTCGGAAACTTACAAGGGTACCAGCCGCAGTTTTGGTGTGCTGACGGCTATTATCACCATCTTTTTCTTTATCCTTTACATTGCAGCGCAATTCAGTGGCGCCGGTAAAATTTTTAACGATACATTTCATATCGATCCGTTCTGGGGGATGGTTATTGGGGCGGTGCTTGTTACTATTTACACCATGTTAGGTGGTTTTATTACCGTTGTTGCAACCGATGCATTCCAGGCAATTCTTATGGTTTTTACCTGCGTTGTTCTACCCATTGTTGCACTTTTTGCTGCTGCAGCTTTAAATATTGATATTGCCAATACAATAATTCATGCAAATTATACTGTACCATTGAACCAGACTGCAGGACAGCTTACCGGCGGACTGCTGATTATAAACGGATTAAGCTGGGCTTTTGGCTATACCGGGCAACCACAGTTGTTGGTACGCATGATGGCGATGCGCAACCAGGCGGAGACACGCCAAAGTCGTTGGGTAGCAATTTTGTGGACACTGCTCGCTTATGGCGGCGCGTTTATGATTGGTATTATTGGTTACGAACTGGTAAAAGCCGGTGCGTTGGGTGAAATGACAGCGCGGATTGCTGCTGATTCTGAAAAAATAATGCCGGCGATGGTAGTTACACTGGTTAATCCGATTTTGGCCGGAATACTTTTATCAGGCGCTGTTTCGGCTATGATGTCAACGGCATCGTCTCAGTTGATTGTTGTTTCAACCGCGTCAACCGAAGATTTGTACCAGCAGGTGTCGAAAAAGAAAATCAGTGAGAAAAAGATGCTGCTGCTGAATAAAATGCTTATTCTGGCAGTCGGCTTAATTGGATTTCTTCTGGCAATTACGATGGAAGATACGGTTTACGGACTTGTTTC